>NZ_CP113519.1:3616622-4219393 GCF_026723825.1 Pseudomonas sp. GOM7
GGTAGAGCTCCTTTTGCGTAACGTGGCCAACGGCTCACGCCCAGTACAGCGGAATGTCGTGAAACGGCGATAAGGGAAGGCCCTTGACTGGCGTATGCAGCGATTCTGAGCTTCGACGGGCTCGGGCTCGAACAGTTCGCAACCGACAGCGCCGCTAACGCGGCCACGCATGGTCATAGGGTAGCGCCAATCGCCAGGGCACGTCTGTGGCGGATGCGGTGAAGGCATGCACTGCTCGCGACACAAGCCCAGCCGGCGCAGCCTTGGGCCGTCAGGTTTCCGTGGATGCGACAGAGTGTTGCACCCGTTCGCCCAGCGCCCTGGGGCAAGGCAACTGCCTGCCAAGACTGTGCTAGAGTCGCGCGCTTGTTTTTCCGCCCCTAGGGTCTGTTGACGTTTCGCTCGCGGCCGCGCCGAAACGTCAACAGCCCCTAGCCGGAAAGCCTCTGAAAAGGCCAGCGAATCACGCGCGGCCAACAAGATAGAGACCTGCGTCATGCCACAAGCCGTCACCCCGTTCCTGCAACTGCTCAATCGCACCAGTCTGGTGGTGCAAATCCTCATCGGCCTGCTCATCGGCATCGGCCTGGCCCTGGTCGCCCCACAGGCCGCGCTGGCCGTAGGTTTCATCGGTGACGTATTCGTTTCGGCGCTCAAGGCTGTCGCCCCGGTTCTGGTGTTCATTCTGGTCATGGCCTCCATCGCCAATCACCAGCAAGGCCAGCAGACCCATATCCGCCCGATCCTGCTGCTGTACCTGATCGGCACCTTCAGCGCCGCACTGGTCGCGGTCGCCGCCAGCTTCGCCCTGCCCTCCACCCTGGTACTGAGCGGCTCGGCGGCTGAACTGACCCCACCCGGCGGCATCGGCGAGGTGCTCAAGACGCTACTGCTGAACATCGTCGACAACCCGGTCAACGCCCTGCTCAAAGGCAACTTCATCGGCATACTGGCCTGGGCCATCGGCCTGGGCTTCGCTTTCCGCCACGCCAACGCCAGCAGCAAGCAACTGCTCGGTGACCTGTCCCATGGTGTGACCGCAATCGTCAAACTGGTCATTCGCTTCGCCCCGCTGGGCATCTTCGGCCTGGTGGCCTCCACGCTGGCCACTTCCGGCCTGGATGCCCTGCTCGGCTACCTGCACCTGCTGCTGGTACTGGTCGGCTGCATGCTGCTGGTGGCACTGGTGGTCAACCCGCTGCTGGTGTACTGGAAGATTCGCCGCAATCCCTATCCGCTGGTTTTCACCTGCCTGCGCGAAAGCGGCCTGACCGCCTTCTTCACCCGCAGCTCGGCGGCCAACATCCCGGTCAACCTGCAACTGTGCCAGCGCCTGGGCCTGCACGAGGAAACCTACTCGGTGTCCATCCCGCTCGGTGCCACCATCAACATGGCCGGTGCCGCCATCACCATCAGCGTGCTGACACTGGCGGCCGTGCACACCCTGAACATCGCGGTCGACCTGCCCACCGCCCTGCTGCTCAGCGTCCTGGCCTCGATCAGCGCCTGTGGCGCCTCAGGCGTAGCCGGCGGCTCGTTGCTGCTGATTCCGCTGGCCTGCAGCCTGTTCGGCATCCCCAACGACGTGGCCATGCAGGTGGTGGCCATCGGCTTCATCATCGGCATCGTCCAGGATTCGGCGGAAACCGCGCTGAACTCCTCCACCGACGTACTGTTCACTGCGGCAGCCTGCCTGGCAGAAGAACGCCGCCAGGGCTGAAACGACAGAAGGCTTGTACGCTACCGCACAAGCCTTCCATGAAAAGGGGCTTGCCCCTGCCGCTATCGGGCTCAGGTCATTGCTGCGCGGCGAAAGCGAATCCCTGAACGGACTGGGCAGCCTGGTAGAGAATCTGCCCGACGAGCTCGATCTCGGCCTCACTGATGATCAGCGGCGGCAGGAATCTGACGGTCGCGCCATGTCGCCCACCCAGCTCGACGATCAGGCCACGCTCCAGGCAGGCCCGCTGCAGCTTGCGCGCCCTGTCGCCATCGGCGGCCGGCCGGCCCAGGGCATCCTGGCTGGCAGGATCGATGATCTCCATGCCCAGCATCAGGCCACGCCCACGCACGTCACCAACCCAGTCGAACTCGGCCTGTAGCCCCTGTAGCAGCCCCTGCAGGCGTGCGCCGACACTGCGTACATGGCCAGTGATGCCTTCACGCTGAATGAAACGCAAGGTGGCATCACCAGCGGCCATGGCCAGTTGGTTGCCACGGAAGGTGCCGGCATGGGCGCCAGGCTGCCATTGATCCAGCTCGCCCCGATAGACCACCACCGAGAGCGGCAGACCACCGCCGATGGCCTTCGACAGCGTCATGACATCGGGTGTGATCGCACTGCGCTCGAAGGCGAACAGATCGCCCGTACGGCCGATGCCGCATTGAATCTCGTCAAGAATCAGCGGAATGCCGTGCTCACGGGTGATCGCCCGCAGCCCCTGCAGCCAGCGATCGGGCGCGGGAATCACGCCGCCCTCGCCCTGCACCGTTTCCAGGATCATGGCCGCCGGCTGGGTCACTCCGCTTTCCGGGTCGCTCAGCATGTGGCGGATGTAATGCAGGTTGGCATCGATCGATTGCTCGCCGGATAGCCCAAACGGGCAACGATAGTCATAGGGATACGGCAGGAACTGCACGCCCGCCAGAAGCCCGCCAAGGGCATTCTTCGGCCCGAGGTTGCCACTCAGCGACAAGGTGCCAAGGGTCATGCCATGGTAGGCGCCATGGAAAGCCAGAGCGCTTTGCCGCCCGGTGGCCGTACGCGACAGCTTGAGCGCCGCCTCCACCGCATCCGCCCCGGTCGGGCCACAGAACTGGATGCGCGCGTCCTTGGCGAAGTCCCCCGGCAGCAGCTCGAACAGGGTCTGCACGAAGGCATCCTTGACCGACGTGCTCAGATCCAGAGTGTGCAGCGGGATGCCCGATGCCAGGGTTCGCTGAATGGCCTCGACCACCACCGGATGATTGTGCCCCAGCGCCAGGGTGCCGGCGCCAGCCAGGCAATCGATGTACACCTGCCCGCGCGAGTCCTCGACGTACACCCCCTGCGCCCGCTTGAGCTCCAGCGGTATGCGCCGTGGGTAGCTGCGCGCATTCGATTCGCGCTGCATTTGCCGCTGCAGCGCCGGCGTGCTGTCCAGACAGTAGCGTTGACGGAGCCCGCTGTGCCGGCTCTGTAGATCGACTACGGTGGTGGAAATCGGGGTGATCGCATTCATGAGTGCATCCTCGTGTCGCGCGGATAGCGCGTTATCTGACGACGCCGCCGGATCGAGCGTAGTGCAACGAACGATCAGTCAACTCAGGCGATTCCAAGTTGCTGCTATCGGATGTCAGACAGCGCCCCGTGCAAAGTCCATGGCCAGCGTCAATTTACAAATGATAATTACTATCATTATATTAATCAAATGACACAAGTGAGACATGCAGCACGAACGTGCAAAGGATACGGGTCGGCAGCAGCCGGCGATCTCAACAGAAAGTTTGAGGTAGGAATGCGATAGCCCTGGGCTCAGCCAACCGCCCGTTTGAGCGACTCGCCCAGTAACAGGCGCTGCATGAGCGCGAGCAACTCAGCCTCCTGCTCGAACAGATAGAAATGACCGCCGGGAAACAGCCATGTCCGGCAGTCGACCTGGCTTTCCTGAGCCCATCCATCGAGCAGTGACAGGGGTACACTGGCGTCCGTCTGCCCAGCCAACACATGGATGGGACACGACAAAGGTGGCGCAGCGCTGTAACGGTAGTCTTCGCACAGCGCGAAATCATCACGGATGATCGGCAGGAACAGCTCGACCCACTCAGGGTTGTCCAGCAACTCCCGAGGCATCCCGTTCATGTCACGGATGACCTCGAGAAACTGTGCAGGCGGCAGATCCGCCACCCGCTCGCGCCAGCCATGGGCGACCGGCGCAGTGCGGGCCGAGGCCAGCAACAGGGTCGGCGACAGCCCCTGCCGAGCCAGCCGGCGCGCCGTCTCGAAAGCCAGCAACGCGCCCATGCTGTGGCCGAAGAAAGCGAAGGGAATGCCGTCGGTACTGGCCTGGGTGATGGCCACGGCCAGGGCTTCAGCCAACTCGGCCAGCGCAGCCGCCCGAGGCTCGCCGAAGCGCGCCCCGCGCCCCGGCAACTTGACCAGAGCCAGCTCGATATCACCTGGCAACCCAGCGCGCCAATGCTGAAAAACCGTATGCCCTGCCCCGGCATAGGGGAAACAGTACAAGCGCAGCGCGGGTGCATGGCTGCCGCTCGGCAACAGGGAAAACCAGGGGCTGGATGCTCGCTGCATCAGCCGCGCCCCTGCCCCTGCATGGCTTTACGCAGGCTCAAAGGCCGCATGTCGGTCCAGACCGACTCGATATAGGCCAGGCACTCCTCCTTGCTGCCCTGTTTGCCGGCCGCGCGCCAGCCTTGCGGTATCTCCTTGTAGTCGGGCCAGATGGAGTACTGCTCCTCATCGTTGACCACAACCAAAAATCGCGTTTCAGGACTGTCCAGACTCATTTTCCACTCCGTTTTTCACTGACGATGCGAATGCCCGTGGGCCCGCTTGAGCCTTGTACACGAGCGTTGGCAGAATAATACAGTCAATAACAATTATCATTAACCAAATTTAACCTTCCTCTCACCCCCGACACCACTGTCCGGTTCGCTTGCAGGATGAGGTGTGTTTATACTGCCGCCACCTCAAGTGATAACGAGTCTCACCAGCAAATATCAAGCATGGCTCAGATAACCCTTTCCCCTCTCGCCCCACCTCCAACGCTGCCTTGCGGCGGCAACGAGCGCCTCTGATGATCGCCAGTCTTGCCCCGCTGTTCAGCGGCCCGCTGGCGGCCTATGGGGAAAACCTGCAGCTAGCCAGTGATCAACAGCAGACAGTTGCCGGCTCGCAACTGTTTCAGCCGGACTATTTCGCCGCGTTCATTGGTGACCTGGCAGCCCGCCATGGCACAGACGATCTGCTGGCGCTGACCTCCATCTGGTCGAAATGGTATTTCTGCTTCCTGGCCCCCACCGTAGCGGCCAGCTTGCTCTTGCAGCGCGAACTGCCTATCGCCCTGAGCGATATCGGCGTCGCCCTTTCGGCAGAAGGCAAACCGCTTGGCCTATGCCTGCCCCATGACGGCAGCAGTCTGTCGCCCTGCCCACCCTTCGAGCGCTTCAGTGCCTTGATACAAGGGCATCTGGAACCGGTGATCGAGGTGATGGCCAGCGTCTCGAAAGCCTCGCCACGACTGTTCTGGAGCAACGCCGGCAACCTCTTTGAATCCGCCACGACGCAAATCGAACTGCATCCACTGGCAACGCCCGATTGCTCCGCCCCGGCCAGAGCCGTGCTGGAAAGCCGCCTGCGCCCCGATGGCCGACGCAACCCGTTGTTCGCCCCGGTGTACTACAAGGACGTCGGCACCAGCGAACCGCGGCGGCTACGGCGCATCTGCTGCATTCGCTACCGCCTGCCCGGCGTCGACTATTGCAGCAGTTGCCCGCTCGATCGCGACAAGACGCCCGAGTAACCCACTACCTGACCAACTGGAAAGGGCTCTCGCTGCTGCGGTCATAGTCCACCAACTGACCGTAGTCGAGCCGGTAGATGCGATCGGCCACGTCGAAGTAGCGGTCATCGTGACTGATGGCGATGACCGTCTTGCCCGCAGCCTGCAACTCGGGCAGCAGCTCGTGGTAGAAGACGTGACGGAACACCGGATCCTGGTCCGCCGCCCATTCGTCGAGCAGCAGCACTTCGCGCCCTTCCATCATCAACAACAGCAGGGCCAGGCGCTTGCGCTGCCCCTGGGACAGCGCCGTGGTGGACAGGCGCCCCTCCACGAACTGCACCTTGTGCGCCAACCCCAGGCGTTGCAGGTAATGCTCGACCCGCTCCTCCAGCCCATCGAGCTGGCCGTTCTCACCGAGCACATCGGCGAACAGATAGAAGTCGGCGAAGATCGCCGCGAAATGCTCACGGTGCCACTCGCTGTGCGCGGCCTCCAGCGTCACGCCATTGAGCGTGACCGTCCCTTCGCTGGGCTGGTAGAGCCCGGTCAGCAACTTGGCCAGGGTCGACTTGCCGCTGCCATTGCCGCCAACGATGAAGATCAGCTCGCCACGGCGAACATGCAGATCGATGGGTCCTAGCTGGAAGGCGAACTCGTCGCTCTGCCCGGGGTAGCGGTATTGCACCTTGCTCAGGCGCAGCTCACGGAAAGGCTCGGCGGCCTTGGCCGGCAGGGTGAATTGCACCGTCTCGCCCAGGGCCAGGTCATCGATGGCCTGCAAGGCGACATGGCCGCGGATCACCGCCGGCACGGCATCGAGGATCATCGAGATCGGCGTGCGCAGGAACATGATCGCCAGCACGTAGCCCACCACCACCTGCTGGCTCAGCATCCCGAGGCCCTGGCCGAGGAAGAACAGCGTGCCGATCAGCAGGAACACCAGCAGCGAGGTCCAGTTCAGGTTGATCGCCCACAGGGTATCGGCGCGTACCGAGGCCTGCAGAGAATCGCGGGCGATAGGCTCCAGGCGCTGGTTGTACAGCAGTTGCCGACGCTCGCGGCTCAAGGCCAGTTCGCAGCGGCCGCTGATGGTCGCCTCGAACTGCTCGGTCAAGCGGTCATCCTGCTGCCGCACCTGCTGCATCAGGCGCTTGACCTTGCGCCCGAGCAGCACGTCGAGCGCCACGCCGAAGGCGATCACCGCCAGGGTCAGGGCGAAGAACGGCAGGCTCAGCCAGGCCATGTAGGCCAGGCCAGCCAGCAGCAGCAGGCCGTTGTACAGGGAGATCGGCAGTTGCTTGAAGGCCGTGGCCACGGTGGTCACGTCCTTGGTCAGAGCGTTGTAGATGCGCGGGCTGCCCAGCCGCTCGATGCGCTCCAGTGCTGTGCCCAGCACCTTGCCCACCAGGCGCAGGCGCAACTGATAGACCAGGCGATGGCCGATCTGCACCAGCAGCCACTGGGCCAGGGTGCCGCTGACGAACAGCAGCAACAGCAGGCCGGCGAACAGCGCCAGCGCCTGGCTCAGGTCATCCAGCCCCTGCTCCAGGCTGCGGTTGATATAGCCGATCAGGCCGATGCTGCAGGCCGCACTCAAAGCACTGCACAGCACCGCCAGGAAAATGCGCCAGCGCGCATCAATCAGCAGCTCCTTCAATAACATCATCAGTTCGATACCCTCTCGGCTCGGTGTTGCGGCGTAATGCTCGGCGCCAGCAAGGACAACAGCTCCGCACTCAGGCGCGGCTCGGCAAGGATCGCATGATGGCCGACATCCAGGCTCCGATAATGCAGCGCCTTGCGCGTGTGCGCCTGCCAGGCGGCACGCAGGTCGCCGTGGGCATTGCTGCGCCACAACCAGATGGGCACGTCGACCATCGGTAGAGCCTGTTCGTACAGGCGCGTCTTGATCGTCCGGTAGCGCACCATCGCGGCCTGCAACTCGGCCTCGGCACCCTCCCATTGCAGATGCTCGCGCACTTCGGCGTCGGCCAGCAGGCGGGCCACCCCCTCGGCATAATCGCAATCGACCAGTTGCCGGGCCAGCCGCTCGCGCAAGGTATCGCCAAGCGGCCGCGCACGGCTGCCACACAGGAACACCAGGTCGGCGAGCAACTGCCCCCCCTCGTCGCCATCACCCGCCAGGCTGCGCTGCGAATCATGATCCACCACCGCCAGGGCCTGGACGTTGAAGCCTGCGGCCTGCAGATGCGCCGTCAACAGCAGCGCCAGGCGCGACGCCAGACACCAGCCAAGCAGCACCAGCGGGCGCTGCTTGAGCGACTCGGGAATGCTCTGCACATAGCGCTGCAGCAGCGCGTCCAGATCCCTGCTTTGCCAACCCTCTTCAAATGCCGCCAGGCCATAAACGGCCTGGTTTTCGCCCAGTTGCGCCAGCAACGGTCGGTAGTCTTTCAGGTGACCATCCGCGCCATGTACCAGAAGCAAGGCTGGTGCATCACCGGCCACCTCGTTCAGCACCTGCCAGCCCTCGCTGCTCGCGCCCTGGTCGAGGCTATACACCAGTTCGCGCACGGTCTGCCGCTCGAACAGCAGATTGGTTGGCGGGTTGAGCCCCAGTTGCTCGCGAATCAGCGCTACCACCTTGATCGCCGCGAGGGAATGCCCACCCATGGCGAAGAAGTTGTCGGTCACGCCGAGATCCTCGACACCCAGCACACGGCACCAGATTTCCAGCACTGCCCCCTCCAGTTCGCCGACCGGGGCCACCCGCGCGCCCTGCATGCGCTGCCGGGCACGCGCCAGCAGCGCCTGACGATCCAGCTTGCCATTGCTGTTCAGCGGCAGGGCTTTCAAGGCGAAGATGCCGGCGGGCAGCATGTAGTCCGGCAGTTGTTGGGCCAGGTCATCGCGCAGCAGGTTCGCTGCCCGACTCTGCCCCTCCTCCTCCACGATGAAGGCCAGCAGGCGTTCGCCATCGAGCAGCACCGCCGCCTGTTGCACGCCCGGCAGGTCACGTAGTGCCTGTTCGACCTCCGCCAGTTCCAGACGGAAACCGCGAATCTTCACCTGCTGATCATTGCGCCCGAGGATGCGCAAGGCGCCATCGGCCTGGCGCAACGCCAGATCACCGGTGCGATACAGGCGCGCGCCGGACAGCGGGTCCTGGCCGAATGCCGAGCTACCGACATTGCCCAGGTAGCCACGGCCGACACTCGCCCCGGCCACGCACAGCTCGCCCGCCTGCCCGCAGGGCACGGGGCGCTGTTGTTCGTCGAGCAGGTAGATGCGGTTGTTGCCGAGCACCTGGTTCAGGGCCGTGCCGCTCGCCCCCTGCTCGATATCGATGGCGCGCCAGAGCACGCCGACCGTGGTTTCGCTCGGCCCGTAGTGGTTGTACAGGCGGCAGCCAGCTGCTGCCTGTACAAGGCGCGCCAGCAGGCTCTCACCCACCGATTCGCCGCCAAGCACCAGTACCTGACGGGGCAGCACGCCCTCCAGCGGATGCTCGCCGATCAAGGCTTCCAGGTGCGACGGAACGATCTTCAGCACATCCAGCGGATGCTCGCGCAGCTCCTCGGCGAAGGCCTGTGCATCGGTGACGCTGGCCTGGCTCAGCAGGTGCACGCAGCCGCCCTGCAACCAGGCCGGGTACAGCACGGTGTTGCCCAGGTCGGCGAGCAGCGAGGACACCAGCCCGTAGTGAGCACCGGCCGGCAAATCCAGGGCATGGGTGATCTGGCTCGCATAGTGGCGTAGCTGCCCCTGCTCGATCTGCACGCCCTTGGGCTTGCCGCTGGTTCCCGAGGTGTAGAGCACATAGGCCAGGTGCTGCGGCGCGCTGGCTACAGGCGCCGCGAGTGGCGCAGCGCTGCTGGCCTGCGACCAGGCCAGGCTGGGCACCTCGCAGGCCATTGTCAGCTCATCCAGATACAGCACAAGCGCTGGTCTGGCATCGTCAAGAATGCTGGCCAGGCGTAGCGGTGGCAGCGCCGGATCCAGCGGCAGGTAGGCCGCACCGGCCTTGAAGCAGGCCAGCATGGCCACCAGCATCTGCGCGCCGCGCGGCAGCAGCAGCGCCACCACCTGATCCGGGCCAACGCCGGCCTGCTGCAGGCTGCCGGCCACCCGCTCGCTCAGCTCGTCCAGCTCCGCGTAAGACAGCACCCACCGACCATCGCGCAGCGCCGGGCTGTGCGGCTGGTTGCGCGCATGGGCACGGAAGCGCTCGACGATATCCATGTCCGCTGGTAGCTCTCCGCCAGTCGCCACCGGCTGCGCCTCTTCCGCCAGCAAGGTATCCAGGCTGTCCAGCGGCGCTTGCGGTGCCTGCAGCAGCTGGCCGAGCCAATGCGCGTAGCGGCGCAGCAGGAGTTGCATCTGCTCACGGCGATACAGCCCGGTGTCGTACACCAGCGCCAACTGGCCCTGGCCGGACTCATCCAGCAGCCAGTGCAGTTGCAGCTCCACCGGTGTGTCGAACGACAGGGCCTGCAGCGCCGGTACCTCGGCCAGATGCTGCACGCGCAGCCCGGCCTGATAGCTGGCGCGCCACTCCGGCAGCAGCTCGGCCTGGCCGAGGTACTCCTGCCAGAGCACGGCGTTTTCCAGTTGCCGGGCCAGTTGCCGGGCCAGGCTGACCCAACTGGCGTGCTCGGACAGATGCACCTGCATGGGCAGGGTCTGCTCGAACAGCCCGTAGGCGCCCTGCAGCTCTTCATAATCGTCGCGCGGATCGTGCTGCAGGCCCAGTTGCGCATGGCGCTGACCGTTGAGACGGCCAAGCAAGGCACCCCAGGCCGCCAGGGCGAGCGGCTCGACGGCCAGCGCCTCGCCCTCGGCCAGTGCTTGCACGGCCGAACGCAATGCAGGATCGAGCGCCTGCTGCACGCAACCACGGGCACCGCTGGCCATGCCATAGCGTTCGATCAGGCGCAGCCCCGGCACCTCCTGCAGGGTCAGGTTGCGCCAGAACTGCACGCCCTGCTCGGCGTCCTCGTCCAGTTGCAGGCCGGCGATCCACTCGGCGTAGTCGCCGTACTGCATCGGCTCGGTCTGCTGTGTCGCGCCCTGCCCCAGCAGCTCACGGCGCAGTTGCTCTAGGCTGCGCAGATCCAGCGAGTAGGCTGGCACTGCCAGCCATAGCTGTTCGTCGCGCCACCAGGCCAGCAGGTCGGGTTGCTGCGCCTGGCACCTGGCCTGGGCCTCGCGCTGCCAGGTAGCCGCATCGACACCGGCATCCGCCTGGTGCCAGTCAAAACGCAGCTCGCCTGGCTCGGCCACGCGCTGGCGCAGGCCAGTGGCGCCGAGCGGGCGCTGGTAGTGCAGGCGCAGCGCCTCATGGCTGTTCAGCAGCTCACGCAGACGTTGTTCGACCCGCTGCGGGGCAACGCCGGCGAGCGTCATGCGCACCCAGCGATACGCCTGCGGGTTGGCCTCGGCCAGTTGCTTCTGGGCCGGGGAAAGAGGCAGACCAAGATCCATCATGGTGTCATCTCCAAAGCGTTTTCCTCAGGCGTAGCCGGTGCCGCCGCCACCTGATCGCGGCGGTAGATATCGCCCATGGCGACGACGATGCGTCGCTCGCCCTCGAAGGGGTCGCGGGCATGGGCGGCGAGCATGTTGTCGAGCATCACCACATCGCCGCGCTGCCAGTCGAAACGCACCGCGCAACGCTCGTAGGCGGCGTTGATCGCCTCGATGGCCGCCTCTTCCAGCTCGCTGCCATCACCGTAGAACACCTGCCGGGGCATGACGCTGTCGCGGCCCTTGAGGAATTGCTCACGGATATCGGCATCGAGAAACGCCGGGTGGTAGAGCTGAATCTGGTTGAAGAAGCTGGCATCGCCGGTCAGCGGATGGAGGATCACCGCCGGGCAGACCTGGCGCGTGTGCAGCTCGTTGGCGCCACGCCACTCGAACTCGATGCCACCCTCGCGGCAGATGCGCTCGGCCTCGGCACGCTCCTCGGTCTGGAAGAAGTGCTGCCAGCTGACGTCCAGGCTGGCGCTGAAGTTGCGCACGTACATCAACTGCTTGCGGCGCAGCTTGTCCTGCAGCCATGCCGGCAGCTCGCGGTACACCTCACGGCTGTCGACGATGGGCGTGGCCCCGCCGCTGGCAGCCGGCGTCTCGCAATAGAACCACTGCCGTCGCGGCCAGCGATGCTGGTGGGCGCTCTCGTTGTGGAACATGATCATGCGGTCTTTCGGGTAAGGCGTGGACTTGTAGATCTTCTTGCCACCCTCCTTCTTCGGCAGGTCGCCGTACTGGCCGTACAGCTCCGGGCACAAGGCCTGGCAGAACTGCTCGAAGTCCGCCGGGGTGGGCAGATCGAAGCCGCGGAAAAGAATCCCGCCGTGCTCGCGCAGCCAACCTTCCACCTGCTCACGATTGGCTTCGGCCCACACCGCTGGCGCCAGCTCGCGCTCGCGCAGTTGCACCAGCAAGGGGAAGTTGGAGCCGGCGCGCAGCGGCCGGGTTTCGATCGGTGTGGCAGCGGCAGCCGGGCCGTTCTGGCGCAGCTTGCCGAGCTTGCTCATCTTGCGTTGCATCGGGTTGTCCGTGGGGGTGGACATGGCAGCGGCTCCCTTGGAAGGCAGAGGTAAGGCATCGATGGGGCTGTCCGGCGCCCCGAGGGCTGCGTCGAGCAGCGCCAGGAAGCTGTCGCGCAAACGCTCGATGGTGGCCGGGCGGAACAGGCTGGTGCGGTACACCCAGCGCAGGCTGAGGGCATCGCCGTCGGCACTGGCGAACAGCGCCATGTCGAACTTGGAGTGTTGTTGCTCGCCGCTCAGCGGCGTCACCTCGAGGTTGCCGAGGCGGCGCGGCTGACGCGGCGTGTTGTCGAGCACGAAGAGGGTCTGCAGCAGCGGATGCTGGTTGGCCACGCGCGGCAGGTCGAGGCATTCCACCACCTGCTCGAACGGCGTGTCCTGCCAGGCGAAGGCATCCAGGCAGACATCGCGCACCAAGGCCGCCTGCTCACGGAAGCTCAGTTCCGGTTGCACGCGGATGCGCAAGGCCAGCAGGTTGACGAAGAAGCCGATCAGCGCCTCGGTGGCCGGGTGTTCGCGGTTGGCCACGTCGGTGCCAATGACCAGATCGCGGCCCTGGGTTTCACGCTGCAACACGGCGGCATACACGGTCAGCAGCAGCATGAACAGCGACAGGCCGCTGTCACGCTGCAAGGCCTCCAGGCGCGCCAGCGTCGCCGCCGACAACTGGAAGTCCAATGCCGCACCACCGCTGCCATCGCGCTCGCCACGCTGGAAGTCGAACGGCAAGGGCACCTGGCTCGGTATGCCGGCCAGGGTACGTTGCCAGAACTGCTGGCCCTGGCGCTGACGGGCACGCAGCGCCGGCGAAACCTGCCAGGCGGCATAGTCGACGTACTGGATCGCCAGCTCGTGCTCCACGGGTGCCTGGCCCTGGCTATAGGCCTCGTAACCTTCCACCAGTTCAGCGATCAGCACCGAGCCGGACCAGCCGTCGGAGGCGATATGGTGCAGCACCAGTTGCAGCACATGCTCCTGCTCGCCCAGGCGATAGAGCACCGCGCGCAGCGGCGCCTCGGCACTCAGGTCGAACGGGCGCGTGGCCAGCTCATGAGCCGCCTGGGCCCACCGGGTTTCACTGCTGCTCTCCACCTGCAGCGTCAGCGCCGACTGCGCATGGATACGCTGGCGCGCCTCGCCCTGCTGCTGATGGTAGGTAGTGCGCAGGATCGCATGGCGCCGTACCACGCGCTGCAAGGCACGCTGCAACGCCTCGACATCGAGCTGGCCACGCAGGCGCACGTTGCTGCTCATGTTGAAGCTGCTGTCGTCCGGCTGCAGTTGCTGCATCAGCCAGACCCGTTGCTGCGCAGGCGACAGCGGCTGATCGATGTACTGATCGACCCGCGCGATGCTCAATGTGGTCGGGTCGATGGCGGCGGCCTGGGTCTCCAGGCGCGCCGCCAGCTCCGTCAGCACGGGCGTCTCGAACAGCCAGCGCAACGGCACCTCGAAGCCCTGCTCGCGCAGCCGCGAACGCACCTGCGCGGCCATCAGCGAATGCCCGCCGAGCTGGAAGAAATGCCCGTCGAGCGGCACCTGCTCGAGCTGCAGCACCTGCGCCCAGATCTCGCTCAGCAACGCCTCGCTGGCGCTTATCGGCCGCTGCACGCTACTTGCCGTGCGAGGCGCGTCGCTCATCTGCGGCAATTGCTTGCGATCCACCTTGCCGTTGCTGTTGAGCGGCAATGCGGCCAGCGCTTGCAGATGGGTCGGCAGCATATACACCGGCAGGCGTGCCTGCAGATGCTCACGCAGCTCGTCTGCGCTCGGCTCGGCGCCAGGATTGGCGACCCAGAACGCGGCCAGGTGCTCGCCCTGCACCGCCACCACCGCCTGGGCGACATCCGGGTGGCTGAGCAGCGCCGCCTCGATCTCGCCCAGTTCGATACGGAAACCGCGCAGCTTGATCTGATCGTCGCTGCGGCCCAGGTAGTACAACTGGCCATCGGCCTGCCAGCGGGCCAGGTCACCAGTGCGGTACAGGCGCCCGCCTGTGCCGAACGGGTCGGCGATAAAGCGCTCGGCGCTCAGCGCCGGCTGCCCGGCATAACCACGAGCCAGCCCTTCGCCTGCGATATACAGCTCGCCGGCGCGGCCCGGTGGCACTTCGCAGAGAAACTCGTCGAGTACATGGCAGCGTGTGTTGAGTAGCGGCCGGCCAATCGGTACTACCGGATGATGCAATTCGGTCACCGCCGTCTGGGTCGACCAGACGCTGGTTTCGGTCGGCCCGTAGACGTTGATCAGGCAGCCCACGAGCTGCTTCAGCTCGCTGGCCATTTCTGCCGCCAACGCCTCGCCGCCGGCCAGGGCGATACGCCCGTCCAGTACCTGGCGATCGCCCTGCAGCAGCATGGCCCAGGTCGCCGGGGTGGCCTGGATCAGATCCACCTCACGCTCACGGATCAGTTGCGCCAGCAGCAACGGGTCCTGACGTTGCTCGTCATCGGCCAGCACCACGCTGCCGCCACGCACGAGTGGCAGGCACAGCTCCAGGCCGCTGATATCGAAGGTCACGGTGGTCAATGCCAGATAGCGCTGCACGCCGTGCAGCGGCAAGGCGCGCTCCATCGCCAGGAGGAAGTTGGCGAAGTTGCCCCGGCTGATCTGCACGCCCTTGGGCTGCCCGGTGGAGCCGGAGGTATAGAGGGTATAGGCCAGTTGCTGCAGGTGCCTCGGCAACGCTGGTGCGTGCGTTGGCTGCGCCGACAAGGCCAGGTCCTGCCAGCGCTGACAACGCAGCTCGGCCGGGAAATGCTCATCCTCACGCTCGCACAGCAGCAGATGCGGCCGTGCCCGCTGCACGATGGCCGCCTGCCGCGCAGGCGGATGGCTCGGATCGAGCGGCAGGTACTGCGCCCCGGCCTTCTGGATACCCAGCAGGCAAACCAGCAGACGCTCGTCGCGCGGCAGGCAGAAGGCAACAGTCGATTCCGCCGTCACCCCCTGCGCCAGCAGCCAGTGGGCAAGCTGGTTGGCCTGTGCCTGCAACTGCCCATAGCTCAGTTGCCGGTCGCGGCAGAACACTGCGGTACGCTGGGGATGCAAGGCGGCCTGCACCTCGAAGCGGGTCACGAAATCCGCCTCGACATTCAACTCGGCAGCTTCGCCCGCTCTATGCAGGCGTTGCACCGAGGGCAGTGGCAGCGCCAGCAGCGGCCGCTGCAGATCCAGATGCGCCAGGCTGGCCAACACGCCCAGGTAGTCGCCCACCAGGCACTGGATGCGCGCCGGATCGAACAGCGCGGTGGCGTATTCGACTATCAGTTGGCTGCTGGCTTCATCGCCACGGCCCTGGCTGAACAGGTTGAAGGTGAGGTCGAACTTGGCGCTGATCGCCTCCTGCGGCAACGCCAGCGGCGCTACGGTAACACCCGGCAGTTGCAGATTGCGCTCGCCGAGGTGATCGACCTGGTAGTTGAACAGGGTCTGGAACAATGGCGTGCGGTCGAGGCTGCGCTCCACCTGAAGCACGTCGAGCAGGCGCTCGAATGGCAGTTGCTCGTGGGCCCGGTCATCCGCCAGGCGCTGGCCAAGGCGTTGCAGGAAATGCTCCAGGCTTTCCCGCTCGTCGAGCTGCACGCGGTAGGCCAGGGTGTTGACGAACAGACCGACCAGCGCCTGGCTGTCCACCGCTTCGCGCCCGGACACCGGCAGGCCGATGGCGAAATCGCGGCGCCCGGAATGTTTCCACAGCAGCAGTTGCTGCGCGGCGAAATACAGCACGAAGGGGGTCACCCCGAGCTGCCTGGCGCGGGCCGCCAGTGCCGAGGTCAGCTCGCCTGGCAACGGGAACTGCTCACGCGCGCCGGCATAGGTTTGCAGTTCCGGACGCGGGGTTTCGCTGAGGGTCAGCGGCTCATCGCTCAAGCCCTGCAGGCGCTGCTGCCAGTAATTCAGCAGTGCCTGGCCGGCATCTCCTTCCAGCGTCTGGCGCTGCGCTTCGATCACCTGCAGCAGGCCTGTTCTGGGCGCTAACTGACGGCCCTCGTAGAGTGCGGCCAGATCCTGCACCAGCAACCCCATGGACCAGCCGTCCACGGCGATATGGTGGGCATTGAACAGCAGGCGATAGTCGTCTTCGGCGAGCTGAAACAGATCGATGGCCACCAGCGGCCCTTGGCCCAGATCGAAGACCCGCTGCGCGGCCTGGGCGATCGCCGCCTCGCGCACTTCTGCCGGCGAGGCGCGCAGATCGTGCAGGGCAAAGCTGGACTCAGGTGCCGTGTCCAGGCGCTGACGCACCTGCCCGTTGTCCTCGAAGAAGCGGCAACGCAGGGCTTCGTGACGTTCGATCAGGCTCAGGCAGGCGCTGCGCAGGCGTGGCACGTCCAGCTCGCCGTGCAAGGCCAGCAGTTGGGTGACGTTGTAGGCGGTGGCATCGGGTTCGAGCTGCTGCATGAACCACAGCCGCTCCTGAGCATGGGACAGGCGCGCCACGGTGCTGACCTGTGCTGGCGGCGCCGCTGCCGGTTCAGCAACTGGCTCCAGCGCGGCCGCCAGTTGCCGTGGCGTGGGGTTTTCCAGCAACTGGCGCGGCATCAGGCGCAGGTCGGCCTGGCGCAGCCGGGCGATCAGTTGCAGGCTGAGGATCGAATCACCGCCAGCGGCGAAGAAGTCGTCGTCCAGCCCCAGTTGCGGCTGGCCGAGCAGTTCGCGGAAGGCCGCCAGGATGCTGGCCAGGCGCGGTTGCGCGCGGCAATCGGCGCTCGCCGCCATGGCCGCTAAGGTTGATTGAGTAAGCACATCGCGCGGTTGCAGGCGCAGCCCTTCGCGCGCGGCCAGGCCGATCAGTTGCAAGCTGAGAATCGAGTCGCCGCCGAGGGCGAAGAAATCGTCCTGGCGGGTGACCGAGGCGCAACCCAGCACCTGGCACCACAAGCGGGCCAGCAATTGCTCACTGGCACTCTGCGGCGCCTGCCCGCCCTCTTCTACCATCACCTTCGCTTCAGGCTCGGGCAAGGCGCGGCGGTCCAGCTTGCCGTTGGCGGTCAGCGGCAAGGTATCCAGGCTCGACCAGTACGCCGGCTGCAGCGGTTCGGGCAGTTGCGCCCGGGCCTGCGCCTGGAGGGCACTCAGTTCGTCCGCGCTCAGGCGCGGCGCGACATAGGCCGCCAGTTGCATACGGCCCTGGATCTCGCGTGCCAGCACGGCGGCTTCGCGCACCAGCGACTGTCGGCTCAGCCAGGTGCTGACCTCACCGGGTTCGACGCGGAAACCGCGAATCTTCACCTGATCGTCCTGGCGCCCGAGGAACGCCAGACGCCCATGGTGATCCAGGCGTACCCGATCACCGCTGCGGTAGAAGCGCCGCCCTGCGTCCTCGATAAAGGCAGCGGCCGTGGCTTCGGGTTGGCCGAGATAGCCTAGCGCGACCTGGGGGCCGCCGATCAGCAACTCGCCCGCCACGCCACGCGGCACCGGCTGGCCCGCCGCATCGACGATACGCAGCTCGGCACCGGCCAGCGGCTGGCCCAGGGGCAGGTAAAAGCCCTGCCCGGTCTCCGTCACCTCGCCACAGACCACACCAACGGTGGTTTCCGACGGGCCATAGTGGTTGAACACACGCAGTTCCGGCGCCAGTTCGCGGATACGGGCGAACAGCGCCGCATCGAAGCCTTCACCGCCGAGGATCAGCAACTGCCGCGGCAGTACCCGCCGGGCATCGTCCAGCGCCAGCAGGCCACGCAAATGCGAAGGGGCGATCTTCAGGCAGTCCACGGGATGTTGCGCCAGGAAATCGGCCCAGCCGGGTGGATCGAAGGCCAGCGCGGCCTCCGGCAGGATCAGCGGATCACCGGATTGCAAGGCAGCGAATACGCAGGTCAGTCCCAGGTCGGCGGCCACCGTGGCCAGGGTCGCCCAACGGCTGCCGGCGCAGGCCTGCAGGCGCTGGCTGACGGCGGCGGCGTAGTGCGCCAGGTTGGCATGGCTGACCAGCACGCCCTTGGGCTGGCCGGTAGAGCCCGAGGTGTAGATCAGGTACGCGGCCTGCTCAGGTTGGCTAAGGCTGGCCTCCGGCTGCTGCGGGGCGGGTGCAGCGAGATCGGCAGCGCTCAGTTGCAGACGCGCGAGCGCGCCATTCAGCGCCGGCGCCTCGGCCAGGGTCAGCAGCAGGCTCGCCGCGCTGCTTTCCAGCAGTTGCTGCAAGCGCTGCACGGGCTGCGCCGGATCGAGGAACAGGCAGGTAGCGCCACGTTGCCAGCAGGCCAGCATGGCCAGCACCTGCTCGGCACTGCGCGGCATGCACAGGGCCACTACCTGGCCCGGGCCGACGCCCTGCTCGGCCAGACGCAGCGCCAGTGCCTGCACGGCATTGGCCAGCTCGCCATAGGCCAGCGACTGCCGGGCATCGCACAGGGCGGGTGCCTGCGGCGTGCACGCGGCCCACTGCTGCACCTGGCGATCCAGCGGCTCGGGGCTGGCGTCCAGCGCAGGGCCCTGCAGTTCGCTACGCGGCGAGGCCAGGCGCAGTGCCGACAGGCGCTGCCCGGGATTGACTGAAGCGTCCTGCAGGATGGCCTGCAGATCGTCGAGCAGTTGCTCGATGGTGGCCGCCTCGAACAACTCGTCGCTGTATTCCAGCTCGCAGCGCAGGCGCTGGTCGGCGCTGCGTACCAGGCGCAGGGTAAGGTCGAAACGGGCATGGCGCTGCGGCGGGTCGAGTACCTCGACGCTGACTCCCGGCAGGCTCAGGGTGCGGCTTTCCGGCAATTCGACCTGCACGAACATGGCCTGGAACAACGGGCTGGAACGGGGCCGGTCGAGGGCTTCGAGGATCTTTTCATACGGCAGGGTCTGTTGGTCGAACGCCGCCGCCACGCTGTCGCGGGTGCGCAGCAGGGCGCTGCGAAAGTCCGGGTCATCCTCCAGGCGCTGGCGAATCACAAGGGTATTGAGCAGCGGGCCGATCAGTGGCGCCAGCTCGGGGCGATCACGTTGCGCCACCGAGGTGCCCAGGCACAGGTCGCGCTCGCCGCTGTAGCGCGCCAGCAGGCAGGCGAAGGCGGTCAGGCCGAAGATGTACAGGGTCACGCCCTGCTCACGGATGGCCGCATCCACCTGCGCCGACAAGGCAGCCGGCAGCTCACGCACTCGCACCGCGCCGCTGTGACGGCGCTGGTTGGCCGGCGGCTGCGGGTGGTCGTATGGCAGTGGCAACGGGCCGGGCGCATCGGCCAACTGGCTGCGCCAGTAGTCGAGCTGCTGGCGGCAGGCATCGCTGGCCAGCCATTCGTGTTCCCAAGCCGCGTAATCGGCGTACTGGATATCGAGCGGCGGCAACTGGGGCGGCTCACCCAGACTCAGGGCACGGTAGCCCTCGGCCAGTTCGCGGGTCAGTTGCTGGGCCGACCAGGCGTCGTAGGCGACGTGGTGGATGGTGAAGAACAGCCAGGTGCAGCCCTGCTCGGCATCGCTGAACACACGCCAGCGCCAGGGCACCTCGCGGCTCAGGTCGAAGGGCTCGGCCAGTTGCCGGGCGTACTCGTCGGCGCACCATTGCTGCGGGTCGGCAAGCGCCTCGCGGGGTAACGGCTCGACCGCCGGCAGGCCCGCCGTCCAGGGCTCGCAGTGCGCCTGCAAACGGCCCTCGGCATCGGCCAGGTAGCGGGTGCGCAGGATGGCGTGGCGCTCCACCAGTTGCTGCATGGCCTGCTGCAGGCAGGCCAGATCCAGGCGGCCATCGAAGCGCAGCACCGAGCAGAGGTTGTACAGCGCACGGCTGCTCAGGGCCTCGGCCGAGAGAAAGCGCAGTTGCGCATGGGCCAGTGGCGCGGTTTCACCCTCCCCGCCAGCGGCCGGGACTATGGGCAGGCGCCAGCTATCGATGCCCTTCTCGGCCAGGCGCTGGCGGAATAGCTGCTTCTTGTCCGCCGGCAGTGAGGCCAAGCGCTGGGCGATCTCGACAAAGGCCTGTTGGTTGGTCGCATTCATCTTCAGTCTTCCATCTCTGCCAGCAAACGCTGCATCTCATCCAGTGCCTGATCGGTCGAAGGCCGCTGCGGGTTTTCGATCTGTTCGGCCAGGCCGGCAATGGTCGGGTTATGGAACAGGCTGCGCAGCTCGACCTTGACGCCGAAGCGGCTCTCCACCCGGGTCATCAGTCGCATCGCCAGCAGCGAATGGCCGCCCAGCTCGAAGAAGCTGCTGAGCACGCCGACCTGCGGCAGGTCGAGCAGCTCCTGCCACAGCTCGGCCAGTTCGCGCTCCAGTGCCGTGCGCGGCGCTACGCCTTGCTCGGCCTGCGCTTGCGGCGCCGGCAGGGCCTTGCGGTCGATCTTGCCGTTGGCATTGAGGGCGAAACGAGGTAGCTGGATGAAACCGGCCGGCACCATATAGGCCGGCAGCAGGTTTTCCAGATGGCGGCGCAGCGCCGCCTCGTCGACCGGGCTCGCGGCCTGCAGCCAGGCGAACAGGCTGTGGCTGCGACCATCGAGCATGACCACCGCCTCTTCCACGCCGGGGTAACGGCGCAGCAGCGATTCGATCTCCCCCGGTTCGATACGGAAGCCGCGTACCTTGACCTGGAAGTCGGCGCGGCCGACATAGGCCAGGCGCCCATCGCTACGGCGGCGCACCAGGTCGCCAGTGCGGTACATGCGGCTACCAGGCTCGCTGGCGAACGGATCGGGCAGGTACGCCGCGGCGGTAATAGTCGGCGCACGCTGGTAGCCACGGGTCACGCCGCTGCCGGCGATATACAGCTCGCCAGTGCTGCCCAGCGGTACCGGCCGCAGGCATTCGTCGAGCACGTAGCAGCGCGTGTTGAGCAACGGCATGCCGATATCGGCGACACCGGCCGGCACCTCGCGCAGCGCCTGGGTGGTCGACCAGACGGTGGTTTCCGTGGGGCCATAGGCGTTGATCAGTTGCACACCCTTGGCCTGCAGCACCTTGACCAGCTCGGCCGGCACCGCTTCACCGCCGATCAGGCCGCGCAGGGCCGGCCAGTCGTCACGCCCGGTTTCCAGCAGGATCTGCCAGCCAGCCGGGGTGGCCTGGAACACCGTGGCGCGACGCAGCAGCTCGAACAGGCGGTGGCCATCGACCACCTGCTCGCGGCGTGCCAGGAGGATGGATGCGCCCTTGAGCAACGGCAGGAACAGCTCCGGCTTGCACATATCGAAGGCGTAGGTGGTGCTGGCCAACCAGACGTCCTCGGCGCTCAGCGGCAACTGGCGGTCGAGGCCGGCGAGCAGGTTGCTCAGGTTGCCACGGGTGACCTGCACGCCCTTGGGCGTGCCGGTGGAGCCCGAGGTATAGATCACGTAGGCACGCTGCAGCGGCGCCACCGGCAATCCCAGATCATGCGCCGGCTGCTCGGCCAGCGGCAGGTGCTCGACGAGCGTGCTGTCGACAGCGCCGAGCACCTCGGCGCAGGCCTGCTCGCTGAGCACCAGGGCCGGCCGCGCATGCTCGATGATGAAACGCAGGCGTTCGCCCGGTTGCTGCGGGTCCAGCGGCAGATAGGCCGCGCCCGCCTTGTGGATCGCCAGGATGCTGGGCAGCAGCCAGGGGCCACGGCTCAGGCACAGGGCGACCAGATCATCGCAACCGACACCCTGGGCGCGCAGCCAATGGGCCAGGCGATTGCTCAGGGCATTGAGCTGGGCATAGCTGTAGCGTTGCTCCTGACAATCCACCGCCAGTGCGTCCGGGGTCAGCGCGACCTGGCGCTCGAAGCGGGCGATCAGATCCTCGGTTTCGCTCAGCGCGTGCGCCGGCAGGTTCCACGGGCGGCGGGTCAGGGCGTGATCGGCATTGGCCAGGTCGATGTCCCACAGCCGCGCCTCGGGCCGCACCAGCATGCCGTCGAGCAGATGACGGTACTCGTCGGCGTAGCGTTGCATGGTGCTGGCGACGAACAGCTCGGTGTTGTACTCCAGCACGCAGTGCCAGGCGCTGCCGTGCTGTTCGATATGCAGGCCGATGTCCACCAGGGCACTGTCGCTCTCGACATCCAGGCGCTGCGCCGGCAGGCCGGCGAAGCCCTGGCCGACCGCCGCCACGTCGTCGCGCTGGATCAGGTTGAACAGCGCCTGGAACAACGGCGTATGGCTCAGATCGCGGCGTACCTGCAAGGCCTCTACCAGCCGCTCGAAGGGCACGTCGCCGTGCTGCTGGGCGCTCAGGTGGGTGGCTTGCAACGCCTGCCAGAACGACGCCACCGATTGCAGCGGGTCGACCTGGCTGCGCAGCACCTGGGTGCTGGCGAAATAGCCGATAAGGTTGTCGGTGTGCGCCTGCTGACGCTGCGCCACCGGCAGGCCGATCCACAGCTCGCGCTGCCCGGAATGCCTGGCCAGCAGCACCTTCCAGGCCGCCAGCAGGGGCGCGAAGGCGGTCAGGCCATGGCGCTGCGCGGTGCTGCGCAGGCGTTCGACCAACTCGGCAGGCAGCTCGAAACGCAGGCGCCGGCCGTGGTAGCCCTGCTCGGCAGGGCGCGGCAGGTCGGTGGGCAGATCCAGCACCGGCGGCTCGCCGGCCAGGGCCTGGCGCCAGTAGTCCAGTTGTGCGTCGATGCGCGCCTGCCCGGCGGGGCTCTGCCAACTGGCGGCGACATCGCTGAATTGCAGCGGCAGCGGCGCCAACGTCGCCTGGGCTCCGCTCAGCTCGGCCTGGTAAAGGCGTTGCAGTTCGTCGAAGAAGATCTCCAGCGAACGGGCGTCGGCGATGATGTGGTGCAAGGTGGCCTGCAGCACGCTCTGCCCTTCGCCCTGATACAGGCGCACGCGCCACAGCGGCGTCGCGCTCAGGTCGAAGGCGCGCTGCGCTTCCTCGCTCAAGGTGCGGGCGAAGGCCGGTGACTGCACATCCTGCTGCAACGGCTCGACGCTGAGCAGGGGGCCGTGCAACGGCACGACCTGCTGCTGCGCGCCAGCATCCGTCTCGCAGAACACAGTGCGCAGACTGTGCTGACGCTGCACCAGTTGCGCCAGGGCGCGTTCCAGTACCTCGGCGTGCAGGTTGCCGTGCAGGTGCATGGCCAGTGACAGGTGGTAGGCCTGGGTGTCGCCCTGCAAGCGGTCGAGGAACCACAGCCGTTGCTGGGTGAAGTGCAGCGGCGCCGCAACCTCGCCGAATGGTCGCAGGATGCTTTCGTCTGCCCCCTCGGCAGTGGCCAGGCTGGCCGCCAGTGCGCCCAGGGTCGGGCACTCGAATACGCTGCGCAGCGGCAGTTGCCGCCCGTGGCGTTCGGCGATACGTGCTACCAGCCGTGCCGCCAGCAACGAATGGCCGCCGAGGGCGAAGAAGTTGTCGCCGGCGCCCACCGCATTGCAACCAAGCAGCTCGCACCAGAGCTCGGCCAGTTGCGCCTCCCAGGGCTGGCTCAGTTCACCATCGCGCTGGCCTTCATGTTGCGTGGGCGCCGGCAGCACCTTGCGCTCCACCTTGCCACTGGGGCTCAACGGCAAGCTGTCGAGGCGCACGAACTGGCTTGGCAGCATGTAATCCGGCAGGTGCTGCGCCAGTTGCGCGCGCAGCGCGGCGTCGTTCAGCTCGGCGCTCGCCGCCTGGGTGACCGAGTAGTAGGCCACCAGGCGCGCGCTGTCGCCTCTGCCGAGCAGCACCACGGCCGCTTCGCGCACCCCGGCGACGCGCGCCAATAAGGCTTCGATTTCGCCCAGTTCGATACGGAAACCGCGCAGCTTGACCTGGAAGTCCAGGCGCCCCTGGTAGTCCAGGCTGCCATTGGCATTGCGCCGCACACGGTCGCCGGTGCGGTACATGCGCGCCCCCGGCACGAAGGGATCGGGCAGGAAGCTGGCCGCGCTCAGGGCAGGCGCGGCGAAATAACCACGGCCCAGGTTGGCGCCGGCCAGGTACAGCTCGCCGGGCACGCCAGGCGCCACGGGTTGCAGGTCGGCATCCAGCACATAGGCGGCTGTGTTCACCACAGGCCGGCCAATCGGCACCTCCACCCCGCCGCTCTCACCCTGACGCACCTCGAAGGTGCTGTAGACGCTGGCTTCGGTCGGCCCGTAGCCATTGATCACCCGCGCGCCACGCTGCTCCATGGCCTCGGCCAGCGCGCTCGGCAGCGCCTCGCCACCGGAAATGGCGCGCACGCCCTGCCAACTGCGCTGGGTGTGCGCCACTAGCATGCGCCAGGTGGCCGGCGTGGCCTGCATCACCGTCGGCTGACCGGCCTCGATCAGACTGTCGAGGGCTTGTGGGTCGCGTGCCTGCTCACGGTCGGCGAGCAGGATGCTGGCCCCGCGAGCGAGCGGCAGCAGCAGCTCGACTATGGCGATATCGAAGGTCGCGGTGGTCAGTGCCAGCACCCTGTCCTGCGCCGTCAACGGCAGCACCTGCTGCACGCCGAGCATCAGGTTCATCAGGTTGCCACGGGCGATGGCCACGCCCTTGGGCTGGCCGGTGGAACCCGAGGTGTAGAGCACGTAGGCGAGCTGGGCAGGATGCACGCTTGGCGCACGGTAAGGCTCGGTGGTGCTCAGCGCATCGATATCCAGCAGTTCGACGGCACTGCCCCACTCGGCCAGTTCCGCCAGGGCCTCGGCATTGCTCAGGCACAGCCGCGGCTGCGCGTGGGCGAGAATGTAGCGACCGCGCTCGGCCGGGGTGTCCTCGGCCAGCGGCACGTAGGCAGCGCCCGTTTTGAGGATGGCCAGCATGGCCATGGGCAGGCGCGCATCGCGCGGCAGGCGCAGAGCCACACGATCCTCGACGCCGACACCACGGGCCTGCAAGGCAGCGGCCAGGCGCTCGGCTGCCTGGTTCAGTTCGGCATAGCTCAGGCGCCGTTGGCCGGCCTGCACGGCGATGGCCTCGGGCTGCTCGGCGACCTGCCGGGCGAAAGCCTGCAGGATGTCTTCGTGGCCCTGCACAGGCTCGCCATGCAAGCGGGCCAGGGCGCGCTGCTCGGGCTGCCAGGCGAGCTCACCGAGCACCTGCTGCGGTTGTTCGAGCACGGCATCGAGCAGCGCCAGGTATTGCTCGAGCATGGCCTGGGCGGTCTGCTCGCGGAACAGCTCGCTGCTGTACTGCAGGCTAAGGGCGATGCCATGTTCGCTGTCGCGTACGTCCAGATGCAGGTCACACAGGGCGCTGTCCGGGCGATTGTCGAGGGGCTCGGCGATCAGCTCGGTCAGCTCGAAACGCTCCAGGGCATGCCCCGGGAAGTAGTTGAACATGGCCTGGAACAGCGGGTTGTAGCTGACCTGGCGGGCCACGCCGAGCTGTTCGATCAGGTAGTCGAAGGGCAGATCCTGGTGCGACTGCACTGCCACGGACAGCGCCTGCAAGGCGTTCATGTGCTGCAACAGGCTGGCCGTGCCGGAAAGCTTCTGGCGATACACCAGGGTGTTGACGAAGCAGCCCACCAGCGGCTGCAAGGCCGCGTGATGGCGGTTGGCGGCCGGCACCCCGACGAGGATGTCGTGCTCGCCGCTGCGGCTGCGCAGCAGCAACTGGAAGGCGCAGAGCATGGGGATGAAGTTGCTCCAGCCGTGGCTCGCGCTGAATGCCCGCAGGCGCGCCACCAGGGCATCCGGCAGGCGCTGCTCGACGCGCCCGCCAGCCTGGCGGGCATGGGCCGGACGGGGGAAGTCCGCCGCCAGTTCGAGCACCGGCAGTTCGCCGGACAACTGCTCGCGCCAGTAGGCCAGCTCGCTCTGGCAGGCGGCGCTGTCCATCCACTGGCGTTGCCACAGGGCATAGTCGGCGTACTGCATCGGCGTCTCGGCCAATGCCAGCTGACGCCCCTGACGCAGCGCGCGGTAATGGGCGCAGAGGCCGTCGATGATCAGTTGCAGCGACCAGCCGTCGGCGACGATATGGTGGCAATTGAGCGCCAGCACGTGGGCCTGCGGCCCCAGGCGATACAGGCAGGCACGCAGTAGCGGCGCGCTGTCCAGGGCGAACGGGGTCATCGCGTCCTGGCGCAGCAGCTCGTGCAACTGCGCCTCGCTGGCCACCTCGATCAACGGCAAGGCCAGCTCGGCCTTGGCGAGGATGACCTGCGTCGGCTCGCCGCCGTCGCTGACGAAACGAGTACGCAAAACTTCGTGTTGATCGACCAGGGCCTGTAGCGCTGCCTGCAGGTCAGCCACATGCAGGTCGCCGCTCAGGCGCACCGCGCCGGCCAGGTTGTAGGCCGGGCTTTCAGGCTGCAGTTGCTGCAAGAACCACAGGCGCTGCTGAGCGAACGACAGCGGCAAGCTCTGCGGACGCGGCAGGCGCTTCGGCGTATTGCTCTCGCCAGCTTCCTGCTGCTCCAGCCACTCGGCCATGGCGGCGATGGTCGGGCGCTCGAAGACCACCCGCAGGGGCAGTTCCTTGCCGCTGAGCTTGCCGATCTGGCCGATCAGTTGCGTGGCCAGCAGCGAATGCCCGCCCAGCTCGAAGAAGTGATCCTGGATGCCGACCCGCGCCAGCCCCAGCACGCCCTGCCAGGCTTCGGCCAATTGCACTTCCAGCTCGCTGCGTGGCGCCACATAGCGCGCCTCGCTCTGCGCTGCGAAATCGGGCGCCGGCAGCGCCTTGCGGTCGATCTTGCCGTTGGCGTTGAGCGGCATGCGTTCGAGCAGCATGAAAGCGCTGGGCAGCATGTAGGGTGGCAGGTTGGCGGCGACGAACTCGCGCAGCGCCTCGATGGAGGGCTGCGGCTCGGCCACCACGTAGGCCACCAGCACCTTGGCGCGCTGCTGGTCGTCACGGGCCAGCAGCACCGCCTCACGCACACCGGGGTAACGGGTCAGACAGGCTTCGATCTCGTCCAGCTCGATACGGTGGCCGCGAATCTTCACCTGGTGGTCGGTACGCCCGACGTACTCCAGTTCGCCATTGGCCAGGAAGCGCGCCAGGTCGCCGGTGCGATACAGGCGGCTGCCGTCGTTGGCGATGGGGTCAGGCAGGAACACCGCCGCCGTGCGCGCCGGGTCGGCCATATAGCCACGGCCAACGCCGACACCAGCGACGAAGATTTCCCCCACCGCACCGCGTGGCACCGGCTGCAGTTCGGCATCCAGCAGGTACAGGCGGTTGTTCAGGGTGGCGCGGCCAATCGGCACGCTGCTGCGTGATTCCGGCAGGCACTCGATGAGCGGATGGAAGGCCACGTCATCGGAGCATTCGGCCGGGCCGTAGGCGTTCATCAGCGGGATACCCGGGTAGCGCTCGAACCAGCGCCGCGCCAGCGCCGGTGGCAGCGCCTCGCCAGTGGCCAGTACCCAGCGCAGCGCGGTGCGCTCCAGACCGGCGTCGAGCAGGCTCTGCATCAGCGATGGCACCGCTTCGAGAATGCTCACGCCATGGCGCGCGATGGCCTCGGCCAGGGCCTCGGGGTTCTGCATCACGCAGTCGCCGAGAATCACCGTGCGTGCCCCCAGCACCAGGCCGGCGAGGGTCTGCCAGACGGAGATGTCGAAGCACTGCGGCGCGCTCTGGGCGATCACGTCATCTTCATTCAGGCCCAGGCCCGGCAACTTGCCGAGAATGTTGTTGAGCATGCCGGCGTGGGCCACCATGGCGCCCTTGGGCGTGCCAGTGGAGCCCGAGGTGAAGATGCAGTAGGCCAGCGACAGATCGTGCACGGGAATGTCCAGGTCGGCATCGCTGTAGCCGCTCAGATCCGCCGGCTCGTAGCGGATCGCCGCCGGCGGCTGGGCCATCTGCTGCAGCGCCTGCTGGGCCAGCTCGCTCTGCTCCGCGCTATGCAGCAGCAGCGGCGAACGGCTCTGGGTAAGCACCTGAGCCAGGCGCTGCGGCGGGTTGCGTGGGTCCAGCGGCAGCCAGCCGGCACCCGCCTTGAGCACGGCGAGGATCATCACCACCAGGTCGAGGCCACGCTCATCGAGCAACGCCAGCAGGTCGCCGTCCTGCACGCCGTTGGCGCGCAGATGACGGGCCAGGCGGTTGGCCGCCCGGTTTAGCTGATCGAAGCTCAGGCTGCGCTCGCCATGCACCACGGCAATGCGCTCGGGGGTGCGGCGCACCTGCTGTTGCACACGCTCGACGTAGAGCGGCTGCAACTGCGCTTGATCCGCCGCCAGGTCGCCAGCGGCCCAGGCATGCTGTTGGGCGATCTCCGCCGCATCGAGCATGGCCAGGCGTTGCAGCGGCATGTCCGTATCGCGCGCCAGGGCCTCGCCCATGTTCAGCAGCAACGTGCGGAAGTGGCGCAGCATCTGCTCGACTTCCTCACGCAGGAACCAGTCGGTCTGGTAGGTCAACTGCAGGTGCAGGCGCTCGCCGGGCACGATCACCACGGTGATCGGGTAGTTGGTGTGGGTGCGGTTGGCCATGTCGCTGATCAGGTAGTCCAACTGGCCCTGACGCAGGCTGGCGGAGATCGGCGCGTTCTCGAAGACGAACAGGCTCTGGAACAGATCCTGGCGCTGCACTTCGCTCCAGCCCTGGATCTGCGCCAGCGACACGCTTTCATGCTCGCGCAGGCTGAGGTTCTCCGCCTGCAGCGCCTTGAGCCAGGCACCGAGGGACTGCTGAGGCTGCCAGCTCCAGCGCAGCGGCAGGCTGTTGATGAACAGCCCGACGATGCTCTCCATGCCCTGCATGTGCACCGGGCGCCCGGCCACGGTGACGCCGAACAGCAGGTCGCGATTGCCGCTGTAGCGCCCCAGCAGCAAGGCCCAGGCACCCTGCACCAGGGTGTTGAGGGTGATACCCAGGCGGCTGGCAGCCTGCTGCAGGCCCTGGGTCTGCTCCAGGCTCAGGTGTTCGACGCAATCCTCCACCGGCTCCGGCGCATCGAGCACGCGGCCAGCATGGCCGAAACCAAAAGTGGTGGGCGTGTCGAAACCGGCCAGGCGTTGCTGCCAGAAGGCCTGATGATCCTCGGGCTTCTGCTGTTCCAGCCAGCGGATGAAATCGCGGTACGGGCGTGGCTTGGGCAGTTCCAGGCGCCGACCCTCACGCGCGGCGCGGTAGCCGTCGAGGAAGTCCATCATGATGATGGAGAAGCACCAGGCATCCATGAGGATGTGGTGATAGCTGCGCACGAACTGGTAGGTGTCCGGCGCCAGCTTGAACAGACGCACGCGCATCAGCGGCGCCTGGGTGAAATCCAGTCCCTCGCGACGCTCCTCGGCCAGCAGATGCTCCAGGCGCGCCTGCTGCTCGGCCTCGTCGATAGCCGACCAGTCCTCGTAGGTGATCGGCAATTCGACCTGCTTGTGCACCACCTGCATCGGCCGCTTCTGCTGCTTCCAGACGAAGGAGGTGCGCAGCAGCTCGTGGCGCTCCACCACCTGTGCCCAGGCCTGGCGGAAGGCGTCCAGGTCGAGCTGCGGCAGCACCATCACATGGCGGTACTGCAGCAGGTACATGCCCTTACCCGGGTGCATCAGGCTGTGGAACAGCAGTCCTTGCTGCATGGGCGCCAGTGGGTAGATGGCCTCGATATTGCGGGAAAGTGCCTTGACCTTGTCGTTCATGCCGAGGGTCTCCTTGCCGTGGGCTGGGGATGTGGGGGCGCCAGGTGTGGTCATTGCAGTTGCTCGAGCAGGCCGAGGAATTCGTCGTCGGAAAGCCCCGAGTCGGCGAAGTCGGCAGCGGTGGCGCGACCGGCCTCGGGATCCAGGCAGTGTTCGAGCAGGGCTTCGATACGCTGCTGGAACTGCTGCGCCAGTGCGCCGATCAGGGTCTGCTCATGCACCTGCGGGGCGTAGCGCCATTCGATGTGCAACTGACCCTGGTCGACCAGGGCGGTGACGTCGAGCAGATGGGTGCGGCGGGTGTCGGGGGCACGCATGGCCGGGCACAGCGTCTGCGCCAGGCGCCACAGGCGCGAGCCACCCAGCCACTGGTCGACCCGCCCCAGATAGTTGAAGGTGAGCAGCGAAGCGGCGCCGAGCCCGTGCTGGGGATCGAGGCGCAGCAGGCCGTAGCCGATGCCCTGTTCCGGTACGCGGCGCAGTGCTTCCTTGGCGGCGATGATCGCCTCCTCCGGCTGTTCGGCGGCCCGCACGGCCAAGGGGTAGCGGCTGGTGTGCCAACCCACCGAGCGCGACAGATCCGGGCCCTGCTCCCAGCCACTGCGACCGTGGCTTTCCATCTCCAGGGTGACCTGCTCGCGCCCCAGCCATTGGCCGATCACGCCGGCCAGTACCGCAACCAGCAGATCCTGCACCTGGGTGCCGTAGGCCCCATGGCAGTCGCCCAGCAACAGTTCGGTTTTCTCGACGGACAGCTTGGTTTCCAGCGTGCGGCTTTCGCCGTACAGACTGACGTCACGGGCGACCTCGCCCTCCTCGGCCAACTGCGCTTGCCAGTAGTCACGCTGGGCCAGCACCTCTGCGCTCTGGCGATGTCGCTGCAAGGCCTCGCTCCAGCCATGGAAACTGGTGGAAACCGCCGGCAGCGAAGCCTGCGGGTCGAGGTAGAGGCTTTCCAGTTCTTCCAGCAGCACCTGCCAGGACACGGCGTCGACCAGCAGATGATGCGCCGTGCACAGCAGATGCCCACTGCCGGTGAAGTACACCCAGCGGATCAAGGGCGCGCGATCCAGTTGCCAGCCTTGTTGCCACTGCTCCAGCAGCGCGTCGTCCAGCGGTTGTTCGACCACCTGCAGCAGCTTGCCGGCCATGTCCGCCGACAGCGGCTGATAGCGTTGCTGCCAGCCCTGCGCGCTCTGCTCGAAGATCAGCCGCAGGCTGCTGTGACGCTGCAGCAAGGTGGCCAGTGCCTGGGCCAGGCGCGCCGGCTCCAGCGGTTGCTGAACGGCCAGCAGCAGGGACTGGTTCCAGTACTGCGGGGTGTTCTGCTGCTGATCGAAGAACCAGGCCTGGATCGGCGTCAGGGCGAAAGCGGCGCTTGGCTCGGCGTTATCGACCTTGGCCGGCTCGGCCACACTGGCGAGCTCCACGGCCTGCTCGGCCCAGCCGCTGACCGATGGGAACTCGAAGATCTGCTTGGGCTTGAGCTGCAGGCCCTGCTGCTTGGCGCGAGCGATGATCTGCAGGCTGAGAATGGAGTCGCCACCGACCGCGAAGAAGTTGTCGTCGGCTTGCAGGTCGGGCTTTTCCAGAATCTCCCGGGCAATCGCCAGCAGGCGTTCGACCCTGGCCCGCTGCGGCGTCTGCGCCACCCGCGCCAGCGCCCGCACGCTGGGCTCGGCGAACAGTTGCTTGGGCGTGAGGGTGATCTGCTGCTGGCGCGCACGGGCGATGATCTGCAGGCCGAGAATCGAGTCGCCGCCCTGAGCGAAGAAGTTGTCGTCCGGGCCGATGTCCGGGTTGCCCAGCAGTTCGCGCCAGATGGCCAGCAGGGTGCTTTCCACGGCATTCAGCGGCTGCTCGGCACGTGCCTCGACGCTGCGTGGCGCTTGCTCGGCCAGGTTCAACAACGCCTGACGGTCGACCTTGCCGTTGGCCAGCAGCGGCATGGCCTCCAGGCAATGCCACTGCGCCGGTTGCATATAGTCCGGCAGGCGTGCCTGCAACGCGGCCTGGATACCCGCCAGGTCGCCATTGGCAGCGACCAGGAAGGCTACCAGGCGGTTACCAGTCAGCGGCGTCGGCGCGTTGAGCACGCACACGTCCGCCACCTGGGGCAGCGCACGCAATTGCGCTGCCACTTCCGAAGGCTCGACGCGGTAGCCGCGAATCTTCACCTGCTCGTCCAGGCGCCCGAGGAACAGCACCCGCCCCAGATGATCGAGGCGAACGCGGTCGCCCGTGCGGTAACCCTGCTTACCGAAACGCGCCTGATCGACCTCGCTGGCACTCAGGTAACCACGCGCCACGGTGGCGCCCTCGATATACAGCTCGCCGCTGACGCCAGCCGGCAATACGGCGCCATCCGGCCCACGCACGCTGATGCGCACGTTGCCCAGGGGCCGGCCGAGCGGTGCGTCACCCTCGCCTTCGACTTCGTGGGTCAGCACGCCCACCGTGGTTTCGCTGGGCCCGTAGTGGTTGACGATACGCAGGTGCGGGCTCAGGGCACGCACCCGCGCCAGCAGGTCGGCGCCCAGGGCTTCGCCACCGAGCACCAGGCACTGGCGCGGCAACAGGCGCTGCGGCTCGCTGGCCACCAGCAGGGCGTTGAGGTGCGAAGGCACGATCTTCAGCATGTCCACGGGTTGCTGGCCGAGCAACGCCGCCAGTTCCTCGGCATCGAAGGCCAGCGCCTCGTCCAGCAGGCGCAAGCGTCGGCCGCTGAGCAGCGCGCCGAACAAGGCAGTGTGGCCCAGATCCGTGGCACAACTGGCCAGGCTCGTCAGGCTGGCATCGCTGCTCAGGTGCAGTCGCGCCAGGCAGGCGCTGACGTAGTGGATGAGGTTGCCCTGGGTCACCTCCACGCCCTTGGGTCGCCCACTGGAACCGGAGGTGTAGACCACGTAGGCCGGCAAGTCCGCCGGCACGCTGGTGCGCAGCGGTGCATCGCTAAATGCCGCCTCGCCCGGCACGGCCAGCCACTGCACCTGCTCTGGCAACCAGTCTGGCCGCTCGCCCTCACCCACGCAGACCCTGGGTGTGGCATCCAGGCAGATGTCCTGCAGACGCGACTCGGGCCACTGCGGGTCGAGGGCCAGATAGGTGGCGCCGCACTGCCAGGCGGCGAGCATATGCATCACCAGTTCACGGCTGCGCGGCAGGCACAGGGCAACCCGATCGCCCAGGGCGCTCAGCGAGCCTTGCAGGCGCTCGCCACGGGCGACCACGGCTCCGACCAGCTCGGCATAGGTCAGTTGACCCTGCCGATCCTCCAGGGCGATGGCCTGGGGTTTTTCCAAACAGTGCTTGGTGAAGGCCTGCCAGGCGCCCTCCTCCGACACCGACAAGGTTTCGCCAGACAACTGCGAACGTTGTTCTGGAGCCAGCCAGTCCAGTTCAGCGAAAGGCACGTCCGGCTGCTCCATGGCCGCCATGACCAGGGCCAGGAACTGCGCCTGGAAGCGCTCGACGCTCTCGCGGCGATACAACGCCTTGCTGTAGCGCCAGCGCCCGATGAACTCGGGCAGGTCATCGATGATCACCAGGTTCAGCTCGTGGGCCGCGCCACGCTGCTCGCCGATCATGCGCTCGATATAGCGCTCGAAGGGTACGTCACGCTCCTTGTTCAGGGTGAACATATGCTGGAACACCGGCGCCCGACCCATCTGCCGCGGCAGATCCAGGTGCTTGGCCAGGCGCGCGAAGGGATAGTGACGGTGGCGCAGCGCCTGTTTGACATTGGCCGCCACCTGCCTTGCCCACTCAGCACTGGACAGGTCGCGACGCACCCGGCAGCGCACCGGCAAGGGGTTGACCAGGTAGCCCGGCAATTCGGCCTGCTCGCGCTTCAGACGCCAGCCACTGGGGGTACCGAGGACGAAATCATCCTGCCCGGAGAGCATGCCGAGAAACTGCTGGAACAGTGAGAACCAGTAAACGTAGGGCGTAACGCCCAGGCTTTTGGCCACCGTGCGCAGCCGCTCGCTGTTGTCCGCGCCAAAATGGAACGACAGCTCGCCGCCCTCGAAGCCCTGGGTGCTGCCATGGGCGAAGTCGGTGGGCAGTTCCAGCGTTGGTGCATCGGCCAGTTGCGCCTGCCACCAGGTCAGCTCCTCGGCCTCGATCGCCTCGCTGCGGATATGCAGGGCGCTGCACCAGTTGCGATAGGCCTGGGGGTCGACATCGGCAAGCACTTCGCCATCGACCAGGGCGAACAGTTCGCTGAACAGCACATCGAAGGTGGTCAGGTCGGAGACGATATGGTGAATGCCCAGCAGCACCGTGTGCTCGACGCGGTCATCCAACTGGTTGCTCAACAGCACCAGCCGGCTGACTTCACCGGCAGCCAGATCGAAGGGCTTGTCGGCCAGTTCGATCACGCGTTGCTGCACGCTGGCTGCATCCGCGCCCTGCCAGGTCTCGCATTGCAGCGAGTTGGGCTGTGGGCGGCTGTCCCACTGCAGCAACTGGCCGTCACGCTCGACATAGGCACTGCACAGGTGCGGATAACGCCGCTGTACGACCTGCCAGGCCCGCTCCAGACGCTGTGGCAGATCCGCCCAGAGGTATTGCGGCCTGACTCGCCCAGCCAGGGCGATGTTGTAGGCGCAACTGTTCGGTTCCATGCGCTGCAGGAACCACAGGGCTTGCTCGTTATCGCTGAGCGGACGCGCCTCGAAGTAATCCGGATGACGCTGCAGCCACGGCAGAATCTCGCCTGCGCGTGCCTGCAGCTCCTGCTCCAAGGGCGAATTCAACGCCTCTGGCAAGCCAGCGGAAATCATCAGGCGGCCTTCACTGGCGGACAGGCGAATACCGCGCAGCCAGCAATCACGCATCAGGCGATCGAGCATATGTCGTCCTTCATCTTGCAGAGTCGAGTTCTGCCGCCTTCGCGGCGGCATCGAGAGTGAGGGGCGTCAGCCCAATGGCGCAGGCTCGGCCATGGCCACCACCACCTTGCGCGCCCCCTGGAAGGTGGAGCGGCCATGGGCAACCAACATGTTGTCGAGCATCAGCGCATCGCCCGCCTGCCAGGGGAAAATGACCTGGGTGCGCTGCAGTACATCGCGTACATGCTCCAGCGCCTCCAGTTCAATGGCCGAGCCATCGCCGTAGAAGACGTTACGCGGCACGCCCTCCTCGCCAACGATGGACACCAGCGTCTCGCGTAGTGCCGCCGGCAGGTTGGAGATGTGGAACAGGTGCGCCTGGTTGAACCAGACCCACTCGCCGGTGACCGGGTGCTGCGCCACGGCCTGGCAGACCTGGCGCGTGCGCAGCTCGCCGTCGTCCTTCCACTCGAAGTCGATATGACTGAGCCGGCAGAAACGCTCGACCTCATTGCGATCCTCGGTACTGAACGCCTGCTGCCAGGTGAGATCCAGACCGTTGCCGTAATTGCGCACGTACATCAGGCGCTTGTCGGCAAAACGCTGGCGGATGACGGGATTGATGCGCTGGTAGACCAGGCGGCTGTCGGCGATGGGTGTTTCGCCGCCGACCGGCGCGGCCTGGATGCAGTGAAACCAGATCTTCATCGGCCAGTTCAGCGAGTAGGACTGCTCGTTGTGCAGCGGAATGACCTGGTGAGCGGGGTACTCGGTGGAGGTGTAGACGCGGCTGTTGAGCTTGGTGCGCGGCGTGGAGGCGTAGTCGTAGGTCAGCAGCTCGTGACCGAAGCTGCGAGCGAAATCCTCGAAATCGCTGGCATCACGGAAGGCGAAATCGCGAAAGAGGATACCGCCGGTGGTGTGCAACTCTCGGTCGACGGTTCCCTTGATCAGCTCCGCATGATCGCGCCAGGAGTCACCTGACACAGGGGCGCGCAACACGAAGGGCAGCGATCCCTCGATACCCACCTGAACCGGTGACTGGTCTGCACGACTGAGCAAATCGGTAAGCATCTGGATTCCTTGGCGCTACTGATGAGGCCCACCAAGTTATCGCAAAACACACTCACTATCAAACAGGAATTAATATTATTTGATAATAAACCATGAATCACTCACACCTTTGCGAAAAGCCCGAGATAGAAGGCTCCATGGCCATTATTTGGCCACCCCACAAGCTGCTATCTACGGCCAGCCCCTTACTTGTCCTGCAGGTTGTAGGCACGCTCACCGATATGCGACAGCAGCAGGTAGGCCGAGCCGATCATGCCCTGCATGGTGTCGGCGAAGCGGCTGCGGTTGAAGTAGAGGAACTGATGGTTCTTCACCGCGAACAGGTTCTGCCACTGCGGCGAACGGCGGAAAGCCTCGGTGTCAGCTTCCGATCCGAGCATTTCCTCATAGGTGTCGATGATGAAATCACTGTCGAAGTCGCCGATACGCTCCAGGCTGTACGGCACGTTCTGCCGCGCCTCCTTGTAGGCCGCCACACGCCCGAGGCCGAAGTCGGCGATCACGTCATCCATGCCGGACCGGCCGATTAGCTGGAAACCATCCGGGTAGACCTCCAAAGTAGTCACGGTAATGCGCCCTGGATCCTTCACCCGCTTGGCGAACTCGCCGACGATCCACTGGTACTCCTTGAGCATCTCCTCATAGCGCTGCTGCTTGCCCACCAGGTCGGCCAGCTCCCTGGCATAGGTCTTGATATCGGCCTCGCGCGCTGGCAACAACACGACCGGAGCGATCTTGCTGAGCCGCTCCTTCAGTTCCTCGTGATAGGAGAGCCCGACGATCAGATCAGGCTTGAGCGCGGCGATGGCCTCGAGATCGGGCGACTGGTGCGAACCGACATAACTGATGCCGGAGACATCGAAGCGTTGCTGCGCACCGCGAAACAAGGCATCGGAAAACAGCTTCTTGCGCCCGGTGGAGCCGCAAGGCTTCACGCCCAGTTCGAGCAGTTGCGTGGTCAGGCTGAGGTCATGCAGAGACACAACGCAGCGTGGCGCCACCGGTACCTCGACACGGCCGAAGCGGTTCTCGAACACACGGGTATCAGCGGCGACAGCCTGCATCGAGGCCAGGCCGAGCAGCACGCAGGCCATTGGCAAAAGGGCTTTGAGCTTCAGCATCATTTTCCTCATGAGCTTGTATGGGGGCGCGTCAGCGGTTGCGTTGTCGCGCCAGCAAAACCAACAGATAAGGCGCACCGATGAGCGCCACCACCAGGCCGGCCGGCAGTTGCAGCGGCGGCAGCAAGGCACGGCCCAGGGTGTCACCGAGCAGCACCAGCACGGCCCCGAACAGCGCCGACAGCGGCAACAGCGCGCCGTGTCGTTCACCACAAAGTTGCCGCGCCAGATGCGGCGCGACCAGGCCAACGAAGGTCATCACGCCGATATTGGCCACCGTCGCCGCGGTCAGCATCACGCTGCACAGCAACAGCAAAAGCATCAGCCAGGTCAGGTTCAGGCCTCGGCTGAGCGCCACGCCCTCGCCCAGTTGCATGAGATTGAGCTGGCGATGGCAGAACAACAGCGGCAGACCAGCGATCAGCAACCACAGCGCCAGACTCTGCACCTGCGGCCAATCACCACGATGCAGGCTGCCGCCGAGCCACATCAGCGCCGACTCGACGCGATCGATATTGCCGTAGGTGATCAACAGATCGGCGACGGCACCAAGCATGGCCGTCAGGCCCACGCCCACCAGAATCAGACGCAGCGGTGCAATGGCACCACGCCAGGAAAGGCCGACGATTAACAGCGCCACCGCCAGACCACCGAGCAACGCTGCCAGGGGATAGAGCGGCAGCGGCAAGGCCTGCGGCCAGAGCACCAGGATCAGCAACATGGTGACGCTGGCGCCCGCCTCCACCCCGACCAATCCCGGCGCAGCCAGTGGGTTGCGCGTCAGCGACTGCATCAGCACGCCAGCCAGGGCCATCGCCGCCCCGCCGAGAATTGCCAGCAGGATGCGCGGCAGGCGTAGCTCCCACAGCACATTGGCCTGCGCTGCGCTGGCGTCACCGGAGAACAGGCTCCGCCAGAGCTGCGCCATGTCCATCGAATAGCTGCCCACGCTGGCGGCATACAGTGCCAGCCCCAGCAGCAGCGCAATCAGCAGCAAAGCCGATAACAGGTCGATCGGCCGCCCGATCCAGGGCAGCCCGGCCAAACGCCTCGGGGTCGTCAGCCAACGGCTCATTTCATCTTCCTCAATACCAGCACGACGAACACCGGACCGCCGATCAGGGCAGTGACGATGCCGGTGTTGAGCTCGTAGGGGCTGACCAGGGTGCGTGCGACCACATCGGCCAGGATCAGCAGCAAGCCACCGAGCAGCGGCGCCGCCAGCAGCAGACGGCGCAGATCGTGCCCGAGCAGCAGCCGCGCCGCATGCGGCACCACCAGCCCGACGAAACCGATGGGCCCGGCCAGCGCCACCGCGCAACCGGACAGCAGCACCACGGCGGCCAGGCTGAGCAAGCGCATGCGCAGCAGATTGACCCCCATGCTGGAGGCCACCTGCGCACCGAGGCGATAGGCATTCAATGCCCGCACATTCACCAGACACAGCAGCAGGCCGGCAGCGACATAGGGCCAGAGCCAGGTCGGCAGGTTCGCACCGGTGATGCCGAGCGAGCCGGTCAGCCAACGGCGCAGGCTGTCGAGCCCCTGCTGATCGAGCAGCAGCAGGATCGCGGTGATGGCGCCGAACAACGCGGCCATCATCGCCCCGGACAGCGTCAAGCGCACCGGATTGGGCGTGCGCCCGGCCAGCAGCATAACGCCGACGGCGGCCACCAGGGCGCCGCTGAAGGCGAACAGAGGAATCATGCTCATATCGTTGCCAGGCAATACCAACAGCCCGACCACCACGAACAAGGCCGCACCGCTGTTGATGCCGAGAATGCCCGGGTCGGCCAAGGGGTTGTCACCCACCGCCTGCATCACGGTGCCCGCCAGGCCCAGGCAGGCTCCCACCACCATCGCAATCCACAGGCGTGGCAGGCGCGAGCCGCGGATGACACTGTGATCGGCATTGCTCGGGTCGTAGGCCACCAGTGCCTGCCAGACATCCGCCCAGGGAATCGACTTGGCCCCCACCGCCAGGTGCAGCATCGACGCCAGACCGATCGCCAGCAGGATCGACAGCCACAGTGGCCAGCTCCACGCCCGGCTCATGAACAGACCTTGGCTTCGACTGCTCGTAATCGAGCGGGCGCCACCGGCACGCACAAGAGATCGCCCGAATGCGGGTCGCTGATGATGTGCGCATCCAGGTCGAACACGGCCTTGAGATTGCTCGCCGTGAACACCTCGGCAGGCGCGCCCTGCGCATGCACCTTGCCCTGGCACAACATCACCAGGTTATCGGCGTAACGTGCCGCCTGGTTCAGGTCGTGCAGCACCGCGACTATGGTGCGGCCCTGGTCACGCAGCACAGCCAGCAACTCGAGCAGGGCGATCTGATGGGCGATATCGAGAAAGGTGGTGGGCTCGTCGAGCAGGATAATGGGCGTGTCCTGCGCCAGGGTCATGGCGATCCAGCAACGCTGGAGCTGCCCGCCGGAAAGGGTGGACAGGGTGCGATCCAGCAGCATGGCGATATCGGCCAGCTCCACCGCTCGATCCACCGCCTGCTGATCCTGCTCGCTCCACTGCTGCCACCAGTTCTGCCAGGGGTAGCGCCCCTGCATGACCAGCTCGCGCACGGTGAGGCCTGCCGGCGAGGCGGTGCGCTGCGGCAGCAGGGCAACGCGCCTGGCCAACTCACGTCGTGAGAACTGCGCATGGGGCTTACCCTCGAGCAACACCTCACCACTGGCCGGGCGCTGCATGCGTGCCAGCACGTTGAGCAAGGTGGTCTTGCCGCAGCCATTGGCGCCAATCAGCGCGGTAAAGCAGCCCTCGGGAATCGTCAGGCTGATGTCATCCAGCACCTTCAGCTCGTCGAACTGCAGCCGAAGTCGCGTCGCTTTCAACATGCACACACACTCAATTCGGATCGCATCGCCACCTGCCCAACGCGCATGGCGTGCAGGCTCGGAGGCATACGGGATTCACCAGGAAAAATCTTGCTCGGCTCCCTCGCGAACGTCGCGTTCTTCGAGCCAGCGTCCGAGCCATGAACATCCGCGCGTAGCTTGCAGCAATAGCTGGGTGATGACAATAAATTGTGAGCTAGTACAAATCTTTCTCATTTAGATGTACAGTCCACACCGCCAGAGCAATCTGCCACCTGCGCGACGGCATGCAGGATCACCAGAAAATCCTCAGCCTTGCACCGACACCTAACCAGACGACAACAGGACTCGTTCGCCATGCGCCATTTCATGCAGAACCGCCCGAAACAGGATGCTCGCCGTCCCGCCTTCAGTCTCTCCGCTCTGGCTCTGGCCATGGCCAGCCTGAGCTCAGGCAACCTGGCCGCCGCAGAAGCTACTCTGGCAAACCCAGCAGATCCCGTGGAAATCGGCAGCATCAATGTCACCGGCCAAGTCGTGGAGCAACCCACCGAGCATGTGACGGGCTATGTTGCCAAGCGCAACATGAGTGCCACCAAGACCAACACGCCGATCACCGAAACGCCGCAGTCGCTGTCGGTGGTGACCAGCGACGAGATTCGCGACCGCCAGTCGGAAACGTTGGCCCAGGCACTGAGCTACACGCCAGGGTTCACCGCCAGTTCGACCGCTTTCAACCGCACTGCGGACCGCTTCCGCCTCCGCGGTTTCTCGGTCGAATCCGCCACCGGCGGCTCGCTGCGCGACGGCCTGCGCCTGCAGAACAACTCCTACGACGGCATTCAGGAACCTTATGGCCTGGAGCGCGTCGAGGTCATTCGCGGCGCTGCCTCGGTGCTCTATGGCCAGCTCTCGCCCGGCGGCATGATCAATGGCGTCAGCAAGCGCCCGACCGAAACGCCCTTCCATGAGCTGAACCTGCAAGTAGGCTCCCACGACCGCAAGCAACTCTCTGCGGACTTCAGCGGCCCGCTGGCTGGCAGCGACACCCTGAGCTATCGCCTGACCCTGCTCGGCCGCAACAGCGACACCCAGCAGGATCATATCAACGACGACAAGTTCTACATCGCCCCGGCACTGACCTGGCGCCCCAACGAAGATACCTCGCTGACCCTGCTGTCCTTCTATCAGAAGACCGATACGCGTTTCCTCGCGCCCCTGCCCTATCAGATGGTGAAAGGCGTGGGCGATGGTGCTTTCAAGATTGGTCGCCATGATTTCGTCGGCGAGCCGGACTATGACGACATGAACGGCGAGATGTCGGCGCTCGGCTACGAGTTCACGCACAGCTTCAACGAAAACATCACGCTCAATCACAAGCTGCGCTATTCCGAGTCCGACGTGAAGTGGAATTACCTGCAGATTCAACCCTCGACCGCCGCCATCAACTTCTCCGCACGTACCGGCACCCTGCTGCGTCGCTACAGTGATCGCCACGAACGTGCTCGAACCTGGGCCAGCGATACCAATATCGAGTCGAAGTGGCAGCTTGGCAGCGTCGAGCACACCGTACTGGTCGGTTTCGACGGCTACGACAGCTCTTATGACTCGCATAACTTCCGTGGTAACGCCCCCAGCCTGGATCTGAGAACTTACAACTATGGCCAGCCGGTGGTGGTCAACAAGAACCCCGCAGCGGATCGCGGCTCGCAGCTCGACACCCTGCAAAAAGGTATCTATCTGCAGGATCAGATCAAATTCGACGACAAGTGGATTCTGCTTCTGGGTGGTCGCCATGACTGGGCCGATCAACAGCAAACAGCGCATCGCAATGGCGACAAGGCCAGCCAAAGCGATGAAGCCACCACCTACCGTGCTGGCCTGGTCTACCTCGCAGATAACGGCCTGGCGCCCTATATCAGCTACAGCGAGTCGTTCTTCCCGGTTTCGGTTGCGTCAGTCACCGGCCAGACTTTCGACCCCACCGAAGGCAAGCAGTATGAAGTCGGGGTGCGCTATCAGCCCAAGGACAGCAACATGCTGCTCAGCGCAGCAGTCTACGAGCTGACCCAGACCAACGTGCTCAAGCAGGATCCAATTACCGACCAATACCGCCAAACCGGCGAGGTACGCTCCCGCGGTCTGGAGTTGGAAGCCAAGGCGGATGTCACCCAAGCACTCAGCGTGATCGCCACCTACGCCTATACCGATTCGCGCACCACCAAGAGCAGCATTGCCTCCGAAGTGGATCAACGCACCGACGAAACGCCCTACCACCAGGCCGCCCTGTGGGCCAGCTACGACTTCGTCAACTGGGGCATGCCGCAACTGACCGTAGGCGCCGGCGCTCGCTACATGGGTACCACGCAGGCCTCGGAAATGGACTCGCCCATGCCAGCCTATACCCTGTTCGACGCCATGGCGCGCTACCAGATCGACGACAACTGGGCCGTGACCCTGAACGCCAGCAACCTGACCAACAAGCACTACACGCAGTGCAGCTTCTCCACCTGTGCCTACGGTGACGAGCGCACCCTGCTGACCTCGGTGAACTTCAACTGGTAAGTGAGTGAGAGGGGCACTTCGATCGAGGTGGCCCTCGACCTGCTCCACACCCAAAACGAAAAAGCCGGCTGCGATAGCCGGCTTTTTCGTTGCTGAATCGATGGCGTCCCCTGCTGGAATCGAACCAGCATCTAGCCCTTAGGAGGGGCTTATTCTATCCGTTGAACTAAGGGGACAGGGCCGTATTTGCAACGGCCGGGCGGCATCTTAGCGGCGTTGATGCGGTTTGTCATGCCGCCTACCCCTCCTCTTGTTCAGGCTGCCGGCTCGAACAGGCTCACGGCGTGGATCTCGCTGACCAGCATGCGCGCCTTGAGCTGCTCGGCCTGTTCGCGAGCCTGGCGCGCCGCCGCTTCGCGTACATGGCCGTAGCCACGGACATGCTCGGGCAGCTCGGCCAGCGCCAGCGCCGTGCGGTAGTTGTCGGGCTTGAGTTCAGCCAACAGGTAGGCCACGTTGGCCTCGTACTCTTCGATCAGCTCGCGATCCTGGCGTCGCTCGGCACTGTAGCCGAACAGGTCAAACGGCGTACCGCGCAGGAAGCGCAGGCTCGCCAGCAGGCCGAAAGCCTTGAGCATCCAGGGCCCGAAGCTGCGTTTGATGGGTTCGCCGGTGACCGCATCGGGCTTGCTCAGCCAGCTAGGTGCCAGGTGGAACTGCAGGCGGTAATCCCCCTCGAACTGCGCTTCGAGCTGCTGGCGGAAGCTGCCATCGCTGTACAGGCGCGCCACTTCGTACTCGTCCTTGTAGGCCAGCAACTTGTAGTAGTAGCGCGCCACGGCCTTGCTCAGGCGCTGCTCGGCATCGCTGTCGGCCTGGCGCACGCGCGCGACCAGTTCGCGGTAGCGTTCGGCATAGGCGGCGTTCTGGTAGGCGGCCAGACGCTGAGCACGATCCTCGACGATCTCGTCGAGCGTGCTGCAATGCGGCGCCTCGACCACCTGGGGGGCGACGAGTTTTTCCACCGCTGCCCGGTCGTGGGCGGTGCGCCGCCCCCAGAGGAAGGCCTGCTGGTTGAAGGCCACGGCCACGCCATTGAGTTCGATGGCCTTGTCGATGGCCTCGGCCGATACGGGCACCAATCCTTTCTGGTACGCGAAACCGAGCATAAACAGGTTGCTGGCGATGCTGTCGCCAAGCAGCCGGGTGGCCAGGCGGGTGGCGTCGACGAAGTGGGTCTTGCCTTCGCCCACCGCCTCGCTGATCGCCTCGCGCATGGCGGCGCCGGGCACCTGGGCATCGGGGTTACGGGTGAATTCGGCGGTCGGGGTTTCATGGCTGTTGATCACCGCATGGGCGATCTTGTCGTTGAGCTTGGCCAGGGCATCTTCGCTGGCGGCCACCACCAGGTCGCAGCCCAGCAGCAGGTCGGCTTCGCCGGCGGCGATGCGCACGGCGTAGATGTCCTGCTGCCGCTCGGCGATGCGGATATGGCTGATCACCGGGCCGAATTTCTGCGCCAGGCCGGCCTGGTCGAGCACGGTGCAGCCCTTGCCTTCGATATGCGCGGCCATGCCCAGCAGCGCGCCGACCGTAGTCACGCCGCTGCCACCGACACCGGGCAGGAGGATGTTCCATGGCCGAGCCAGAGCTGGGCGACGAGGCTCGGGCAGCGTCACGAAGAGTGCCTTGGCGCCCACCGCCTCAGGCTTGCGCAGGCTGCCGCCATGCACGGTGACGAAGCTCGGGCAGAAGCCTTCCAGGCAACTGAAGTCCTTGTTGCAGGCGCTCTGGTCGATCTCGCGTTTGCGCCCCAGCTCGGTTTCCAGCGGCAGCACCGAGAGGCAGTTGGATTTCACGCTGCAATCGCCACAGCCTTCGCACACCGCCGGGTTGATGAACACCCGCTTGGCCGGGTCGACCAACTTGCCGCGCTTGCGTCGGCGGCGCTTCTCGGTGGCGCAGGTCTGGTCGTAGAGGATCACCGACACGCCCTTGAACTCGCGCAACTCGCGTTGCACGGCATCCAGTTCACGGCGGTGATGGAAGGTCACGCCTGGGGCAAAGGTGGCGCGACTCGGGTATTTGTCCGGCTCGTCACTGACCAGGGCGATGCGTTTCACCCCCTCGGCATGCACCTGCTGACTGAGCTGATCGATGCGCAGCTCGCCGTCGATGGGCTGGCCGCCGGTCATGGCCACGGCGTCGTTGTAGAGGATCTTGTAGGTGATGTTGACCCCGGCGGCCACGGCCGCACGCAGCGCCAGATGACCGGAGTGGAAGTAGGTGCCGTCACCCAGGTTCTGGAACACGTGCGGGGTGTCGGTGAACGGCGCCTGGCCGATCCAGGTGGCGCCCTCGCCGCCCATCTGGGTGAAGGTGTCGGTGCTGCGATCCATCCACTGGGTCATGTAGTGGCAACCGATGCCGCCGAGAGCGCGGCTGCCTTCCGGCACCTTGGTCGAGCTGTTGTGCGGGCAGCCGGAGCAGAAATGCGGGGTGCGCAGGGTCTTGTGCTTGGGCGCGGCCAGGGCCTGCTCCTTGGCATCGAGGAAGGCCAGGCGCTCTTCGATGGTGGCGCTGCTGTAGATCGGCGCCAGGCGCTTGGCGATCACCCGGGCGATCATCGCCGGGGTCAGCTCGCCCAGGTTGGGCAACAGCGAATTGCCCTGCTCGTCGAATTCGCCGACCACGCGCGGACGCTTGCCTACCGGCCAGTTGTAGAGCTGGCCGGTGAGCTGGTCTTCGATGATGCTGCGCTTTTCTTCCACCACCAGGATTTCATCCAGACCTTCGGCGAACTGGTGCACCGACACTGGTTCCAGCGGCCAGCTCATGCCGACCTTGAGCACGCGCAAGCCGACCTTGGCGCACAGTGCCTCGTCCAGGCCGAGGTCATCCAAAGCCTGGCGCACGTCGAGGTAGGACTTGCCGGTGGTGATGATGCCCAGACGCGGGTTGGGCGAATCGAGCTTGACCTGGTTGAGGTTGTTGGCCAGGGCAAAGGCGCGGGCGGCGTAGATCTTGTAGACGTTGAGGCGCTTTTCCTGGGCCAGGGGCGGATCGGGCCAGCGGATATGCACGCCGTCTTCCGGTAGCTGGAAGTCCTCGGGAATCTTCACCTGGATACGCAGCGGGTCGACATCCACCACGGCCGAGGAGTCGACGTTCTCGGCGATGGTCTTCAGCGCCACCCAGCAGCCGCTGTAGCGCGACAGCTCCCAGCCGATGATGCCATAGTCCAGCACCTCTTGGACGTTGGCCGGATTGAGCACCGGGATCGACGCGGCGATGAACGCATGCTCGCTCTGGTGGGCGATGGTCGAGGACTTGCAGCCGTGGTCGTCACCCGCCAGCAGCAGCACGCCACCGTGCTTGGAAACACCAGCCGAGTTGCCGTGCTTGAACACATCACCACTGCGGTCGACGCCCGGCCCCTTGCCATACCACATGGCGAACACGCCGTCGTAGCGCGCCCCAGGAAACAGGTTGGCCTGCTGGCTGCCCCACACGGCGGTAGCCCCCAGCTCTTCGTTGACGCCGGGCTGGAAGTGGATGTGGTTTTCCTTGAGATACTCGCGCGCGTCCCACAGGCTTTTGTCCAGGCCGCCCAGGGGCGAGCCGCGATAGCCGGAGATGAAGCAGGCGGTATTGAGTCCGAAGGCGGCGTCACGCTGTTTCTGCAGCATGGGCAGGCGGGTCAGCGCCTGGGTGCCGGTCAGATAGAGGTGACCTGTGGCGAGGCGGTATTTGTCATCCAGGCGGATTTCGGCCAGTGACATGGAGCGCTCCTTTTATTCTTATGCGAGCACAAGGAGCGCGACGGTAGACACGCTCCGCTGGAAGCCGTCACAGGATCACTGCGACAGATTTTGTCTAAATCATGACCGCGAGGTTCGGCTTTTTTCTTTCTATTTTCGGGCTTACGCGACGATACTGCGCATGAACCTTCCAACAATCACAAGAAAATGGAAACAATCATGCAGGACAAGCTCAGCCCCATCGACCGCCGCATTCTCCGCCTGCTGCAGCACAATGCGGATCTTTCCGCCGCCGAGGTGGCGGAAAAGGTCGAGCTGTCGCAGTCGCCCTGCTGGCGGCGCATCCATCGCATGCAGGAAGAGGGGTTGATCGAGCGCAAGGTCGCCCTGCTCAATCCCAAGCGCCTGGGCTTCGGCATCACGGTGTTCGTCGACATCAAGCTGTCGGCCCACGGGCGCGGCAATCTGGAGGAGTTCGAGCAGGCGGTGGTGGGTTATCCGCAGGTGCTGGAGTGCTACAGCATGGCCGGCGGCTCGGATTACCTGCTCAAGGTGGTGGCCAAGGACATCGGCGACTACGAGCGCTTCCTGCGTGACCACCTGCTGCAGCGCCCGCACGTGCAGGAGGCGCACTCGCACATCGCCATGAGCGAGGTCAAACGCACCACCGAGCTACCGCTGGATTGAAGCAGCCTGCGCCCTGGCCAGGCGCCGCGCCTGGCGCGCCCGCACACTGGCCAGCAACGAGGGGCCGAGTGCCGTCAGAGAGGAGCCCAGCACGACGATCACCGCGCCGGCATACGCCAGCCCGTTGGCCTGCTCGGGCTGCACGTGCGTAGGCCACCAGCTCGCCGCCAGCGCCACCGAGACGAAGGTCACCAACGGCGTCAGCGCCAGGGTCGCGCTGACCCGCGAAGCCTCCCAGTGCGCCAGCGCCTCGGCGAAGGCACCGTAGGCCACCAGGGTGTTCAGGCAACAGGCCAGCAACAGCCACCCCTGCAAAGGGCTCAACTGCAGCACCTGCAACGGCTGCGCCCAGGGCGTGAGCAACAGGGCGCAGGCCAGGTAGATCACCATCATCACCTGCACCGAATTCCACAGGCTCAGCAACTGCTTCTGCGCCAGGCCGTAGAAGGTCCAGACGAAGGCTGCAGCCAGTACGATCAACACGCCGGTGGTGTAGGTGGTCAGCGAGCCGAGCAGTTCATCCAGGCGCTGGTTGAAGAACAGGCCGAAGCCCAGCAGCATCACCAGCAGGCCGATGTCCTGGCCCAGACTGAAGGACTCGCGAAAGACGAATACGCTGCTGATCAGCAGCAGGATAGGCGCCACCTGGATCACCAACTGTGTGGTGCCAGGGCTGAGCAGGTTCAGGCCCATCAGGTACAGCACGTAGTTGGCGGTGAGCCCGCCGACTGCCAACAGCAGCAGCCAGGCGCCCTTGCGCCCCAACGGACGAAAGCGTGGCAAGCGTCGGGCAGCGGCGAGATAAGCGAGCAGCAGGGAACCGGCCACCGCCAGGCGATACCAGGTGACCGTGATCGGATCCATTACCTGCAGCACTTCCTTGAGCTTGATCGGCAGGATGCCCCAGAGCAGCGATGTGCTCAGGGCGAGCGCCAGGCCGTAAAGCCAACGGCCGGAGGAGATATGCATGACGACCTCGAACAGGCAGCCAGGCCTGATGCCAGGGCTGCGGGCACCATTGTAGTGCAGTGCCCGGGACCACCACAGTAACAGTTCGTCGAGGCCTGCTGCCGCAACTGTACCGATCGACGCGCCAGCAGTGTCATCTTTCAGGCGCCAAAATTCATTAAAAACCCTGAAAAAGTAGGTAAAAAGCAGAAAACGGCAACCATCTATCGCTTCGCTTGATGCTGTGAACTGACGCACATTAGACTCATCGCTCAGACCTTCCCTTTCTCGGGAGTCCACCATGCATATCCAGCGCAGTGTCGATCAGCAGCCTGGCACCTACTTCCGTAGCGCCCGCGTCAGCTCGGTCAATGGTCGGTATTTCTTCTCAACCCGGGAAGGCACTCTGGAAGGCCCCTTTCGCTCGCTACAGGACGCCGAGCGCGGCATCGCCGATTACATCGAGCGGGTATTGCTCGCCGAGAAGCTGTTCAAGCACTGCAGCGAGCATATCGACAGTCTCTATCGCAAGGCGCCGCGCAAGCCCGAGTGAACGCCCGTCACAGGTGCGCCAACTGCGCCCCGTCGCCACGATGCCCGGCCAGATAGGGCAACACCGCCGCCAGCAACGGCTCCTTGAAAGCATCCTGGAAGCGATGCGCCAAACCGGGAATCAGCTTCAGTTCCGAACCCTTGATATGCGCCGCCACGTGCACGCCATGCATCACTGGCAGCAGGGGGTCGGCCGTACCATGCACCACCAGGGTCGGTACACGCAGACGGTTGAGCAGTTCCACACGGCTGGGCTCGGCGAGAATGGCCAGCAGTTGGCGCTGCACCCCCTCCGGGTTGAAGGCGCGGTCATAAGCCACCTGCGCCTGCTTGAGCAGCGCCTGGCGATCATCCCTGACTTCCGGGCTACCCAGCGCGGCCAGGAGATCGGCCTGCTGCTGCAGGGCCTGCTCTCGGGTGCTGGCCTCGCGGCGGGCCAGCAACTTGAGCAGCGAGTCACTGGGCGCTGGCAGGCCCTCGGCACCGGAGCTGGTCATCACCAGGGTCAGGCTGAGCACACGCTGCGGCGCCATGTCTGCCAGGTGCTGGGCGATCATGCCACCCATGCTCGCACCCAGCACGTGGAAATCGGCGATACCCAGGTCGTCCATCAGGCCCAGGGCGTCGCCGGCCATGTCCCGCAGGTGATAAGGCGCACCCAGCGACAGGCCCAGGCGATAGCGCACCACCTCGTAGCCCAGGTTGATGCTCGGCACCGGGCGCAACCAACTGCTCAGGCCGACATCGCGATTGTCGAAACGGATGACCCGGAACCCCTGCTGGCACAGACGCGCCACGACTTCGTTCGGCCAGTGGATCAGTTGCCCGCCCAGGCCCATGATCAGCAGCAACGTCGGATCGCGTTCGCTCCCGACGCTCTGATAGGCCAGGCGCACGTCGCCGACATCGGCATACCGGGTTGGCTCACTCAGGTCACAACGATTGGCCGCAAAGGACGGCAGGCCGCACAGTAGCGCGGCGAGAAAGATCAATGCACGCATGGAAAACACCAGAAACGCAGAACCCCACTGAAATGCGAGTCTGATGAAAGTCATTCGACGGCGCTGCCACATAAGCATGACAATTTGATGAAGCAGGACGAACGGTTGCTCAGATGGTGACCAAAGGCGCCATCCAGAGCGTCGCGCCAGAGTCTCGCCCCCCACGGAGGGATGCAGCTTCCGGGGACGCTCGAAACCCCGCCGAAAAATTCAGGTTGAACCACCCGCCCTGGCCACTGCCGGATTCTTTAAAGCAGTCAGCGGATGGTGCTCCCCATGTACACGAATCTCTATACCCTGCTCACCCGTCCCGATCAGGCCTGGACGCGCATTCGCCAGGACGAGGAACGCAACAGCGCGAACTACCTGCCGTACCTGCTGCTGATCAGCCTGCTGCCGGCGCTCTGCCTGTTCATCGGCACCCATTGGGTCGGCTGGAGCCTGGTCGAACGCGAACGCATTCGCCTCGACGCCTCTAGCGCCTTGCAACTGAGCGTGCTGCTGTATCTGTCGATCCTGCTGGGCGTGGCCATCATGGGTTACTTCATGCGCTACATGTCACGCACGTTCGAGGCCAGGCCGACCTTCAACCAATGCGTCGGTTTCATCGCCTACACCTGCACGCCCTTGTTCCTCGCCGGTATCGCCGCGCTGTATCCAACACGCTGGCTGGCGCTCACCGTGCTGCTGATCGCCGGTGCCCATGCCAGCTACCTGCTGTATGTCGGCCTGCCGCGCTTCATGCGCATCGACGAGCAGCAGAGCATGCTCTATGCCGCCTCGGCCTGGGGCGTGGCGCTGCTGGTGCTGGTCACCATCCTGGTCAGCATGATCCTGTTCTGGAGCTACAGCCTGGAGCCGGCCTACCAGCGCAGCGTGCAGCAGGATCAGAGCTACGGCACCCAGGAGGAACGCGCGCAGCCCCCCGGCGACGAATGAGGCCTGCGCCAGGCCGCAGCTTGCGGCATAATCGGCCGACCGCAATACCTCGGCAGCGATCATGCCCGAACAGCTCCACGCCCGCGTCGAAGCCTGCTACCAACTGGCCGAGGCCTTCTTCAAGCAACGCTTCGCCCGCCCCGAGATCAGCTTCAAGCTGCGTGGGCAGAAGGCCGGCGTCGCTCACCTGACGGAAAACAAGCTGCGCTTCAACCTGCAGCTCTATCGTGACAACCGCGAGGATTTCCTGCGCCAGACCGTGGCCCACGAAGTGGCCCACCTGGTCGCTCATCAGTTGTTCGGCCCGCGCATCCAGCCCCATGGCGAAGAGTGGCAACTGATCATGCGTGGCGTCTACGAATTGCCAGCGCACCGCTGCCACAACTATGAGGTGGAGCGGCGCAAGGTCAGCCGCTTCATCTATCGCTGCAGTTGCGCCGATGGCGAATTTCCCTTCTCCGCCCAGCGCCATGCGCTGGTGGCCAAGGGCCGACGCTACTACTGCCGGCGCTGCAAGGCGACGCTGCAGTTCACCGGCCAGCAGCGCCGGGAGTAGCTGTCAGCCGGCGCGCAGGCTCAAACGCGCCACCACAAGGTTGTCTTCGGCGCGATCGAAACCGGCTTCCTCAACGCTCACGCCCTGGGCCTCCAGCGTCTCGACCCAGCGCAGCAGTTGCTCGAAGGGCACCGGCTGCAGACCGACCTGCACGGCACCCTGGCTTTCGGCATCCAGGCGCTCGATGACCAGCCCCTGCTCCGCCGCCGAGGCGGTCACCAGACCTTGCAGGCGGGCCGGGTCAAGGCTGGCGCGGGCCTGCAGGTCACGGCCGCGCAGCTCGGGAGCGCGGCTCTGCAAGTAGCCATACAGCGCCAGTTGCTCCTCGAAGGCGGCACGCGCTTCGCGCGCCTGGCGCTGCGCCGGCTGCCACAGCAGCAGGTAAAGCAGCACCAGCAGCAGGAAGGCGCCGAGCAGCAACAGCGCCAGACGATCACGCGGCGGCAGGGTCTGCAGGCGTTGCGCCAAGGTCGAGCGCTGCCACTGCTGGTGCAGCGTCTGATTGAGGTCACGCCAGGTCGCCATGCTCATCCTCCTATCACCATGCGCGCGCTGACGCCGTCGTCCTCGCGGCTGGCCGAGCCCATCTGCACCGCGCGGCCAGTCTGTTCCAGGCGCTCACGCAGGCCCTCCAGTTCGGCGAACCCCGGCGCCTGCAGTTGCAACGCCAGGTCGCCGCGGGTGGCGCTGTAGTCCACCTGCCTGACCTGTACCTGAGCCGCCCCACCCGCCTGCAAGGCGCTGGCGACGTCGCCGAGCACGCCGAGCAGCGGGCTGTCACGCCCCTGCGCTTCGGCCAGGTGCTGATCGAACTGCGCACGCAGGTTGATCAGCTTGCTGTCCTGCGGGAACAGCTCGCGGTACAACGCTTCGCTGGCCTCGGCATAGGCACCGGCCTCACGCTGCAGATACCAACCCTGGGCCAGGTTGAAGCCCCACTGCAATAGCAGACACAAGGCCACCACGCTGCCCAGCGACTGCCAACGGCGCCAGCCGCTACCGGCCTCGCGCACGGTGAACTCACCCTGGGCCAGATCGACGCCCTGCCCCACCTGAGCCAGCCATTGAAAGGGATGCGCCAGGCGCCGCAGTTCGTCCACCGGGCCCGGAGCGCTCATGCCCTCGGGCAAATGCGCCACCTGGGGCGTCGGGCAGCGTGCGGCCAGCAGCGGCCAGTCCTCGGCCTGCAACGCCAAGCGTACCGCCGATTCGCCGCCGAGCAGCCAGCGTTCGTGCAACCAGAGCAACTGGCTGCCCTCATGCGGCAGCATATCGGCATCCATGCGAATCGCTTCGGGCGGCCGTGCGGCGCAGAGCGCCAGGCATTCGCGCAGCCAGGCGGCACGCAGGGCATAGACCCGATAACGACCATCGGCCAGGGCCTCGCCCAGCGCCAGGTGCATCGCCTCCACCTCCTCGGCCAGCAGTTCCTCCACGGCGAACGGCAGGGCCTGGCGCAACCAGCGCGCCTTCTGCGTCGGCAACTGCACCGCGCAGCAGGTCACGGCCTCCACCGGCAGCACCAGTTGCCACGGCCCGTCCAATGCCTGCAACGCGGCCTGCAGGCTCAACGCCCGGCTGCTGTCGGCGGTCACCAGTTGCACCGGCAACTCGAGGTCGAGCCCCTGACAGGCCTGGGGCGGCAGAAAGATCCATCGTTGATTCATGGTTGCGGTTCCTCGACGGGCGGCGGCGCGGCGCCGCCCTGCCCCAGATCACGGGCCAGTACGCTGACCTGGCCATCATTGCTGCGCTGCAGCAGGCTGCGCAATACCACGCGACGCTCACCGAGGCTGACCTCGCTGATCACCTCGAAATGATTGCTGCCCACCGCCACACCCTGGCCGATGCCCGTGCCCAGACCAGCCAGCATGGGCTGCGCGGTGAACGCCGCCAGGCTGGCAAAGCCCTCGCGGCCACGCGCCGCGACCAAGGCCGTCGCTGCGTTGCCATCGAGGCCATCGGCCAGGCTGGAAAGCACCAGCGCGCTGGCGGTGTTGACGTTGAGGGCCACCTCGCTCGGCAGGGCCGTGACGAAGGGCAGCAGGCGGCGATAGTCAGCCTCGTCCATCTCCAGCAGCAGTCGCAGTTCGGAGGCGTCGGTCAGGGAGCGGTTGGCGGCCCGATAAGGCGGCGTGGCCAGCAGGTATTGGTTGTCTTCGGCGCCCTGGCTGCCGAGCGGTTCGCTGTCGGCATCGAGCCAGTCGGCCAGGCGCTCGGCATAGGGTTTGTCGATCTGCAGGCGCAGCAGCAGGCGACGAAAGCGTTGCAGCGCCAGTTGATTGACCTGGCCTCGGCGCACCAGGCCATTGAGGTTGAAACGGCCACTGGGGTCGAGGATGCGCACGCGCAGTTCGCCGCCTTCGTCCAGCGGGAAGCTCATGGGCTGTGCCCAGGGCTCGCCGAGGTGATCCACCGGCAGGCGCGGATCGCCCCGGCGCAGGTCGCGTTGCAGAATCGCCTTGGCCAGGGTCTCGCCGCCCAGGGCGTACTGCCAGGCCTGGTTGACGTGCAACTGGTTGGCGCTGCTGCGGATCGATAGCTGCTGACGGGCGATCAGGCCGGCGCACACCACCGTGACCACGGCCACCACCAGCAGCACGGTGATCAGGGCCACGCCGCGCTGAAGCCTCATGGCTGCACCTGCGTGCCGGCGGGCGCCGTTTCCGGGGGCAGATCCGGCAGGCGTATCAGCCGGCGCAGCTCACCGTAGCGACGATGCTCCAGGCGCAGCTCCAGCGCGCGCGGCAGCTCGACGAGCCGCGCCTCTCCGCTGCGCTCGGGCAGCGGCCAGTCGCTCTGCCACTGCCCGTCCTTGTCGAGGTAGCGCAGGCTCAGGCTGGTCACGCCATCGAGTGCACGCTGCACCTGCGGCAGGCTGTCCTGGGCGCGGTCGAGCACGCGCCAGTAACGCCGCTGCCATTGCTCGCCGCTCAGTTGCCAGCGCACCCGCTGCAGCTCGGCGCGTGGCTGGCCGAGCGGGTTGCGCCAGCCGGCGCGGGTCAGCTCCAGCGCCGAGGCATCGTTCAGATCACTGTGCAGGGCCGGTTGTGCATCGCCGAAGCCGTCGCGAACGGGGCGCACCGCCACTTGCCGCACATCGCGCTCGAAAGCGGAGATGGCGCGGGTCAGTTCGCGCAACTGGCGTTCGTGCTCACGGGTGACGGCATCGGCGCTGAGCACGCTGTCGAGCATGCGGTAAGTGGCCAGCCCCAGCAGGGCGAAGATGGCAATGGCGATCAGCAACTCCAGCAGGGTGAAGCCTCGTTGCAGTGAAACCGTAGGGAGACGGATCACTGCGGCGTCTCCAGGAAGCCGCTAAGGCTGACCACCGCGCGCTCGCGCAGGTCGCCGCTGGCGCTGCGCTGCTCGGGCGCCACCCACAGGGTCACGCGGCGCATGGCCGGCTCGCTGGTGGCCTCGATCTCGCTCTGCCACACCCAACGGCGCCCGGCGAACTCCACCTGGCCCTGATCACGACCATCGGCGGGCGGTGTGTCGGCCAGTTGCAGCTCGGTCAAGCGGTTGTCGGCCACCCACATGGCCAGGGTCTTGTCCTCCAGTTGGCCAGCGGTGCGCACGCTGCGGGCGCTGGCCGTCAGCACGCTGGCGGCGACCAGGGCGAAGATGGCCAGGGCCACCAGCACTTCGAGCAGGGTAAAGCCGCGTGCTGATTTCATCCGCTGCGCCCCGTGCCCAGCTCCTCGACACGCGGCAGGCCGAAGCCATCGCTGGACAGTTGCAGGCGCAGGCCATCACGCCGGCGTTCGCCCAGGCGCAGCCGGAAAGGGGTCAGCTCGCCGCTGGAGAGAATCAGCAGTTGCGGGTTATCGGCGCTGGCCTTGGCCGGCAGGCTCGCGGCCTGGTCGGCATCTTCGCCCTCCACCTCGAGCGTCAGCTCGGCCCAGCCAGGCAGACGATGGGCCTGCTCATCCAACGCCTGCCACTCGGCACGTTGCGGGTCGTAGCGCAGCACCCGGTAGCTTTCGCGGGTGAAACTCAGCCCGTACTCACGGTTGTCCAGCACCGCTTCGTCGGTCAGTACGCCGATCAGCCCGCTGAGGCGCTCGGCCTCGCTACGCAGCTCGCGTGCCGGGCCGGCAATGCCGGTACTGAGCACCGCCAGGCCGATCAAGCAACCGAGGATGACCAGCACCACCAGCAGCTCGATCAGGGTGAAGCCGCGCTGGCCAAAATGTGTAGGGGCGAGCGACGGCATGATCGGGTCAGAGATCCCAGTTGCCGATGTCGGCGTTCAGGTCGCTACCGCCCTGCTTGCCGTCGGCGCCGAGGGAATAGAGGTCGAAGGCGCCGCCCTTGGTACCGGGTGCCAGGTACTGGTAGGGGTTGCCCCAGGGGTCGATGGGCAGGCGCTTGAGGTAGCCGTCCTTGTTCCAGTTCTTCGCCAGCGGGTTGCCACCCGGCTTGCTTACCAGCGCCTCCAGGCCCTGCTGGGTACTGGGGTAGTTGTGGTTGTCGAGCTTGTACATGTCCAGCGCCGCGCCGATGGCGCGGATATCGTTCTGCGCGGCGGTGACCTTGGCCTGATCCGGCCGGCTCATCACCTGCGGCACCACCAGGGCAGCGAGGATCCCGAGGATCACCACCACCACCATGATTTCGATAAGCGTGAAACCTGCTTGTCTGCTTTTCACCTAGTTACCCCACCATTTGGTTCAAGGAAAGAATCGGCAGCAGGATGGCCAGTACGATCACCAGCACCACTGCGCCCATGAAGACCAGCATGAACGGCTCGAACAATCCGACCAGCAAGGCGATCTGTGCGCTCAGGTCGTTTTCCTGGTTCTTCGCCGTGCGCGCCAGCATCTGATCCAGCTCGCCGGAGCGCTCGCCGCTGGCGATCATATGCAGCATCATCGGCGGAAACTGCCCGGTGGCCTCCAGCGAACGGGTCAGGCTGCCGCCCTCGCGCACCTTCTGCGCCGCTACCTGCACCTCGCCACGGATCACTCGGTTGGCGATCACCTCGCCGGCAATTGCCAAAGCTTCCACCAATGGCACGCCACTGCGGGTGAGGATGGCCAATGTCGAGGCGAAGCGCGCGCAATCGGTGGCGCGCCCCAGCCGCCCGATCAGCGGCAGACGCAGCAAAAAACCATGCCAGCGCAGGCGCAGCGCTTCGTCGCGCAAGGCCATGCGCAAGGCCACCACGCCGAGGCCCAGCACCAGTACCGCAAGCAGGCCCCAGGCCTTGACCCAGTCGCTCAGGGCGATCAGCCCACGGGTCAGCAGCGGCAGGGTTTGCCCGGAATCGACGAACACCTTAACCACGTCCGGCACCACGTAGCCAAGCAGAAAACCCACGATCAGCAGGGAGGCACACATCAGGATCACCGGATAGAGCAGCGCCAGTTGCACCTTCTGCCGCGACTGCTGGCGCTGTTCGGTGTAGTCGGCCAGTTGCTCCAGCACCGGGCCGAGGTGCCCGGCATGCTCGCCCGCGGCCACCGTGGCGCGGTACAGCTCGGGGAAGGCGGCGGGAAACTCCTTGAGGCTGGCGGCCAGGCTGTGGCCCTCCAGCACACGGGCGCGCACCGCCAGCAACATGCCCTGGATACGTGCATGGGTGGCTTGCGCCGCCGCGGCGCGCAGGGCTTCTTCGATGGGCAGCGCCGCCTGGATCAGGGTCGCCAGTTGCCGCGTGACCAGAGCCAGGTCGCGTGCCGACAGGCCACGGGCAAAGCCCAGGCGCGTGCCGCCACTGCTCTGCTCGCGGCTGCGCGTGGCCTTGACCTCCAGCGGTGCCAACTGCCGCTCACGCAAAAGCTGACGCACCTGGCGCGCACTGTCGGCCTCCAGCACGCCCTTCTGCTGGCGACCACGACCGTCGAGGGCGATGTACTCGAAGGCGGCCATTTATTCTTCTCGCGTCACGCGCAACACTTCCTCCACCGTGGTCACCCCTTCCAGCACCTTGCGCCGACCATCGTCGCGGATGCTCGGGCCCAGGGTGCGGGCGTGGCGGGTCATGTCCTGCTCGGAGGCCCGGCTGTGCACCAGGGTGCGCATGGTTTCGTCGAACACCACCAGTTCGTAGATGCCGGTACGCCCGCGATAGCCCTGCTGATGGCACTGGGCGCAACCGCGCGCATGGTACAGGGTCGGCGGCGAGTTGGCCGGCACGCCGAGCAGCACGCATTCGGTGGCATCGGCGGTATAGGCCTCCTTGCACGCCGGGCACAGCACCCGCACCAGGCGCTGGGCCAACACGCCGAGCAGGGATGACGACAGCAAAAAGGGCTCCACGCCCATGTCCACCAGGCGGGTGATGGCACCGATGGCGCTGTTGGTGTGCAGGGTCGAGAGCACCAGGTGACCAGTGAGCGAGGCCTGCACGGCGATTTCGGCGGTTTCCTTGTCGCGGATCTCGCCGACCATCACCACGTCCGGATCCTGGCGCAGGATGGCGCGCAGGCCACGGGCAAAGGTCATGTCCACCTTGGCGTTGACCTGGGTCTGGCCGATGCCTTCGAGGTGGTACTCGATGGGGTCTTCGACGGTGAGGATGTTGCGCGTATGGTCATTAAGGCTGACCAGGCTGGCGTAGAGGGTGGTGGTCTTGCCCGAGCCGGTGGGGCCGGTGACCAGCAGGATGCCGTGCGGCTTGCGCACGGTTTCTTCCATCAGCGCGCGGTCTTCACTGCGCATGCCCAGGTGTTGCAGCGACAGGCGCCCGGCCTGCTTGTCGAGCAGACGCAGCACCACCCGCTCGCCATTGGCCGAAGGCAGCGTGGACACACGGATGTCCACCTCGCGCCCGCCCACCTTGAGAGAAATGCGCCCGTCTTGCGGCACGCGCTTCTCAGCGATGTCCAGGCGCGCCATCACCTTCACCCGCGACACCAGCAAGGCGGCCAGCTCACGCTTGGGTTCGAGCACTTCACGCAGGATGCCGTCGACGCGAAAGCGCACCACCAGGCGTTTCTCGAAGGTTTCCAGGTGGATGTCGGAAGCGTTTTCCTTGATCGCCTCGCCGAGGATGGCGTTGATCAGGCGGATGATCGGCGCGTCGTCTTCCTGCTCCAGCAGGTCTTCGGTTTCCGGCACCTGCTCGGCCAGCGAGGCCAGGTCGAAACTGCCGCCGATGTCCTCGGCCAGTTGCATGGAGGCCGAGTCATGCTGGTAGGCAGCGCCCAGTGCCTGGGCGAACTCGCTGGCCCCGAGCGCCTGCAAAGGCAGGCTACGCCCGGCGAAGCGCTGCGCCTCGGCCAGGGCTGCCAGCTCGCAGTCGGCGCGGTGGATCAGGCAGACGCGCCCCTCGTGCAGGCCGAATACCACGCCATGGCGTTTGGCAAAACTGAAGGGCAAGCGGCGCAATGGCGTTTCCGGCAGCGAAGCATTCATGCAGCGAACCTTGAATCTGAACCTGATGCCTGGAGTCTCGCAGCCTAATGCGACAACTGATACACAGAGTTGTCACCCAAGTCCGGCAGCATCGAAGGGTTCAACGCGCCGCACATGTGCTGGCCAGGGTTTCTTGTGGTAATGATGCAGCCATCTTTAACACATTGCCGAGAGCCATTCACCCATCTAATTCAGGGGATACCAAGCGGGTTCAGGCTGCTATGATCGGCCCGCGCCGTCTCCAAGAAGAACTAGAACGCCGTTTCCGGAGTGATGCATTTGCCCGTTCACCTGCGCTTGAAGGACAGAGCCCCAACCCTGATTGGCGCCTCGCTGCTGATCATCATGAGTCTCGCCCTCGCCTGGCAGAGCGCCGACCTGCTGCGCCTGGTGCGTGGCCCGTTGCCCACTGCCAGCAGCGCCAGCAACAGCGCCCCGACACCGACCACCAGCGCCCCCATCGCCCAGCTCTTCGGCACGGCGCAACGGCCCGAGAGTGGCCCGCCGCCAGCCACCAACCTGCAACTGACCCTGCTCGGCAGCTTCGTGCACAGCGACCCGCAACGCTCCAGCGCGCTGATCCAGCGCCAGGGCCAGCCGGCGCAGCTTTATCGCCTGGGCAGCGAAGTGGACAACGGCGTACGCCTCGACGCGGTCTACGCCGACCATGTTGAGCTGCTGCGCAACGGCCGCCGCGAAAGCCTAGGTTTCCCTCGTCCCAGCAGCAGCTCGTACAGTGTTCCGGCCATGCCCGACGCGACCACCGACAGCACCCTCGACCAGCTCGAGCAACTGCAGCAGGACAACAGCGAAGAACTGCGCCAGCGCATGCAGGCGTTGCGTGAACAAATGGAAGCCGGTGCCGTCGAGCCGGAAAACCCCACCGATCAGCCCCAGGAAAGCGACTGAACCGATGCATGCCCTCCGTAGCCGATTGACCTTCGCCCTGCTCCTGGCCAGTCTCGCCAGCGCCCCTCTGCCGCTGTACGCCGAAATAACCCCGGCCGCCGGTGGCAACCAGCAGCAAGAAAGCTGGACCATCAACCTCAAGGGCGCGGACATCCGCGAGTTCATCGACCAGATCGCCGCCATCACCGGGCAGACCTTCGTCGTCGACCCCCGGGTCAAGGGCCAGGTCACCGTGGTATCCAGCACGCCGCTGGGGCTGTCCGAGGTCTACCAGCTCTTCCTCTCGGTGATGGCCACCCATGGCTTCAGCGTGATGACCCAGGGCGACCAGGCGCGCATCGTGCCCAATGCCGAGGCCAAGGCCGAAGCCGACAGCAGCCGCCCCGCCCCGGATCGCCTGGAGACCCGCCTGATCCAGGCGCAGCAGACGCCGGTGGCCGAACTCATACCGCTGATTCGCCCGCTGGTGCCGCAGTACGGCCACCTGGCCGCCGTCACCTCGGCCAACGCCCTGATCATCAGCGACCGCAGCGCCAACATTGCGCGCATCGAAGAGCTGGTGCGCCAGCTCGACCACAGCGGCGCCCAGGACTTCACCGTGGTCACCCTGCAGAACGCCTGGGTGATGGACGCCGCCGAGGTGCTCAACAACAGCATCGCCCGCGGTCAGGCCAAGGGCACCAGCGCCACCCAGGTGGTGGCCGACGCCCGCACCAATCGCCTGATCCTGCTCGGCCCACCGGAAGCCCGCGCCAAGCTGGCCGACCTGGCCCGCTCGCTGGACGGCCCCAGCAGCCGCTCGGCCAATACCCGAGTCATCCGCCTGCGCCACAACGACGCCAAATCCCTGGCCGAAACCCTCGGGGAAATCTCCGAAGGCCTGAAGAACCAACAAGGCAGCGATGCCACCAGCAAACCGGCGAATATCCTCATCCGCGCCGACGAGAGCCTCAACGCCCTGGTGCTGCTGGCCGAACCGGACATGGTGGCCACCCTCGAAGACATCGTGCGCCAGCTCGACGTACCCCGCGCCCAGGTGATGGTCGAGGCGGCCATCGTCGAGATTTCCGGCGACATCACCGACGCCCTCGGCGTGCAGTGGGCGGTGGATGGTCGCAGCGGCAGCGGCGGCCGTGGCAGCCTCGGCGGCGTCAACTTCGGCGGCACCGGGCTGTCGGTCGGCACCGTGCTGCAAATCCTGCAGAGCGGCGAAATCCCCGACAACACCAGCCTGCCCGATGGCGCCATCATCGGCGTCGGCAGCGACCGCTTCGGCGCGCTGATCACCGCGCTGTCGGCCAACAGCAAGAGCAACCTGCTGTCCACGCCGAGCCTGCTGACCCTGGACAACCAGAAGGCGGAAATCCTCGTGGGGCAGAACGTGCCCTTCCAGACCGGCTCCTACACCACCGATGCCGCCGGCTCCAGCAACCCCTTCACCACCATCGAGCGCAAGGATATCGGCGTCACCCTCAAGGTCACCCCGCACATCAACGAAGGCGCCACCCTGCGCCTGGAAATCGAGCAGGAAATCTCCTCCATCGCCCCCAGCACCGGGCTCAACGCCCAGGCGGTGGATCTGGTGACCAACAAGCGCTCGATCAAGAGCACCATCCTCGCCGACGATGGCCAGGTGATCGTGCTCGGCGGGCTGATCCAGGACGACGTCACCCAGGCTGTGTCCAAGGTGCCTCTGCTGGGTGACATTCCCCTGATCGGTGGGCTGTTCCGCTCTACCCGCGACTCGCACATCAAACGCAACCTGATGGTCTTCCTGCGGCCCACCGTGGTGCGCGACGGCGCCGGCCTGGCGGCGCTTTCCGGCAAGAAATACGGCGACATCCGCATTCTCGGCAATGGCGGCGGGCAAGGCAGCCCGAGCATCCTGCCGAGCACCCCGACGCAACTCTTCGACGGCCAGGGCACACCGGCGGTGGATTTGCGCCAGTGAGGGCAAACGGCTTGCGAGTGCGCCAGCACGACCTGCAAAGCGTGTTTGCGTGAGCCGGCGCAGCAACGCCAGTGACTGGGTGCGGCACAGCAACCTGCCAGGCAGGATAGAGCGTATCGAGGCCTACTTCAGCGGCCACGGCTACGATCCGCACCGACATGACACCTACGCCATAGGCCGCACCCTCTCCGGCGTGCAGAGCTTTCGCTACTGCCGCTCGATGCGCCACAGCCTGCCCGGCAGCACACTGGTGCTGCACCCCGATGAATTGCATGACGGCATGGCCGGCACCGACGCAGGCTTTCGCTATCGCATGCTGTACATCGATCCGGCATTGATTCAGCAGGTGCTCGGCGGCAAACCATTGCCTTTCGTCGAGGGCGGCATCAGCGATGACATACGCCTGCGCCAGGCCACGGAAGCCTTCATGCAAGCGATGGAGCACAGGCTCGACCCACTGGAAGAAGACGACGCCATCTACGACCTGGCCCAGGCGCTGCAGGCCGTGGCCAACTGGCGGCGTGGACGCCGGACGCCGGACTACCACGCCGCCAGCCGTGCTCGCGACTACATCCACGCGCACCTCGACAGCACCATTTCGCTGGATGATCTGGAGCATGCCTGTGGCCAGGAGCGCTGGAGCCTGTCGCGAGACTTTCGTGCGCTGTTCGGGACCAGTCCCTATCGCTATGTGACCCTGCGTCGCCTCGACCACTGCCGAACGCTCATGCGCTCTGGAGTGAGCCTGGCCGATGCCGCCCTGATTGCCGGCTTCTTCGACCAGAGCCATATGACGCGCCACTTCATGCGCAGCTTCGGCCTACCTCCGGCACGCTGGCTAGCCATGCTGAAGCGGTAGGATCGTACAAGACGCCGCCATCGCACCTCGTTAGTCTGAAGAAAACCACAACGAGGATCCCCCGATGTCTCACCCCGTCGATAACCGTGCTACTGGCGCGATCAACCTTCAGCAGAAGCTCTCACTCATCCGCGAACACTGGTCGCCTCGGGTGGTAGCGGAAATGAACGACTACCAGTTCAAGGTGGTGCGCGTCGAAGGCGACTTCGTCTGGCATTCCCATGCCGACACCGACGAAGCCTTTCTGGTGCTCGAAGGACAACTACGTATCGATTTTCGCGACGGCCATGTCGTTCTGCAGGCTGGCGAACTCTACGTGGTGCCCAAGGGAGTCGAGCACAAACCTTATGCGGCCGAGGAAGTGAAGATGATGCTCATCGAACCCCGTGGGGTTCTGAATACGGGCAACGAAGGCGGCGAACTTACGGCGGAAAATGACCGTTGGATCTGAACGAGCCGCCCTGGGCCATCCCTGCTGCATTCCGCACTGTGCCCAAACGGCCAGATAGCCACTCCATTCCGGGCGCCTTACGGCGCCCTGCTCTCATCCGGCCCGACGCTCAGGGCCGCACTGCGTAGCGATTCTCCTGAGCGACTTGCGCCAGCCCCCGCTCGACCCTTTCCAAGCCTTCGCTGGCCTGGCTGGCGCCGAGTGCCTGAGCGTGCAGAAACCAGCTATGGGCATACTCCAGGGCCACGATGCGCTGCGTATTGTCACTGGCCTGGGCCAGGTAGCAGTTGCCTGCAGCGAGCGCAATCTGTGCCGTGATCGAGCCGGGCTCCAGCTCATTGGTGAGGCAGGTTTGCAAAGGGGCGGCATGGGCCGTCGTTACAACGATGAAGGCCGTTACGGCCAGAAAATGCTTGATCATGAGCGGAACCTCGGTCGGACTGGATTTAAAGGTTCTATAAAAGAACCATGCAAGCCAGACATTAGGTGCTATCATGGAACCTGTCAACCGCTTTCTCGCCAGGCACTGAAAAGGCCTGCATACCCGGAGACCTTCACAGTGGAACGAGTCACCTTCGAGGATCGCAATTGCTCTATCGCCCGCTCGGTGGACGTGCTGGGCGACTGGTGGAATCTGATGATCGTGCGCGAGCTGTTCTGGGGGACGAACAAGTTCGATGACTTCCAGCGCAACCTGGATATCTCCAAAGGCATCCTGTCCAAGCGCCTCAAGTCGCTGCAGGAGTACGGCATCGTCGTGAAGAACGCCGTCGGTGCCGGCACCGAATACGCCTTGACCGACAAGGGCCGGGCCCTGCACGTCATCATCATTGCCATGCTGCAGTGGGGCGATGAGTGGAACCCGCTGCCCGAAGGATCGCCGGTGCTTCTCGTCAATCGCCGCACGGGGGCACCACTCGCTCCCGTGCAACTGCGTGATGTCGACGACCGGCCGGTCGGCCTGAAGGATCTCGGGCTGCTGCCCGGGCCAGGTGCGGACGCGACGACCCGCGCGCGCCTGGATCAGCTACGCCAAGCTTCGCCAGCCAAGGCAGACACTTGAAACACTAGGGCGCTGCATGATCGCTACCCTGCGCCGGCAGATAGCGCTGCACGATGCGCTCCAGCTCGCCCGAGCGGCGCAGTTGGTTCAGCGCGTCGGCCCAGGCAGCGACCAGGGCGTCGTCGCTGTCGTGGCTGAAGGCGATGTACAGGGGGGCGCGAAACAGTTCGAGGGGGATGCGCCGCAGCGTACCGGGCGCGATGCCCAGCTCTCGGCTGTAGTAAGCCACCCCGGCAGGGGTGTCGCCGATGATGATATCGGTGCGTCCGGCCAGCAACATGAGATAGAGCTGCATGCTGCTCGTGGCGCTCTTGTCCAGATTGCGAAACCCCAGCTCCTGCAGCAGTGCAGGCACCAAGCCGGCGTGCCGGGTGCTGATTCGCGGGGCATGCATCAATTGCTCCAGGGAGTTGATCGGCTGCGCGGTAGCGGCCAGTTGGTAAGGGTAGATGGACTCCTCCACGATGGGGCCCACCCATTTGTAGAGTTCCTCGCGCTCGGGCGTGCGGAACAGGGAATACATAATGGTGCGTGGCCGGTTACGCAGGGTGAGCGTGGCACGCATGGAGGGCATTAGCTGAATCTCGAAATCATCCCCGGTCAGCGCCATGATGGCACGCACGATATCCGTGGAAATACCGGTGAGCCGGCCGTTCTCCTGATAGTTGTAGGGTGCCCACTCATCCATGACGACCCGATAGGGCTCGGCAGCGAAAGCGGAGCCGAGAGCTAGGTAGAGCAACGCTGTGGTGATGATCCTGTGCTTCACATGGTCAGCCTGGAGCCTTGAGGAGGGCGAAGAGCTCGACTAAGCATAGCCGTTGCTTGGCCACCAGCCTGACCCAATGCAGCGAATCTGCCAAGGGATCAAGGCTCTGGCCTGGGTTTCGTGCGCGCTGCCGCAAAAGACAGTAGCCTGGCGCGCTCGCCCGCATCGTCATAGAGGCCAACCTTGGACACTCCGGTATTTCTCGCCGTCATCGCCGCAGCCGCCCTGCATGCCGGCTGGAACGCCCTGCTCAAGATCGGCCTGGATCGTTTCCTCACGGCTACCCTGATCCAGATCGGTGCCGGCCTGGTGGCACTCTGCGCCCTGCCATGGGTAGCAGTGCCACAGGGCTCGGCCTGGTTCTGGATCGGGCTTTCGGCGCTGCTGCACATCGGCTACAACGTCTTTCTTGCCCGCGCCTACCAGTATGGCGACCTCGGCCAGGTCTACCCTATCGCACGCGGCAGCTCGCCCTTGATGGTCGCCCTGCTCTCGCTGCTGTTGCTGCATGACGACCTCAGCCCCTGGCAACTGTGCGGTTTGCTGATACTGGTGATGGGCATCTGGCTGATGGCGTTGCGCGGCGGGCAACACAAGGCGCCACAAGCGGCGATGCTGTTCTGCACCCTGATGACGGCACTGTTCATCGCCGGTTACACCCTGAGCGACGCCATGGGCGCCCGCGCCAATGGCGATGCGCTGAGCTATTCGCTGTGGCTGTTCGCCGTCAACGGCGTGGTAATGGCGCTGGTGTTGGCCATCAGCCGCGGGCCGCGTGCCTTTCTGCAACTGGGACCACACTGGCGCGGCGGGTTGGCCGGTGGGGCGATGTCGATGACGGCCTACAGCATCGTCATCTGGGCCATGACCCAGGCGCCGGTGGCACTGGTCTCCGCCTTGCGCGAAACCAGCGTACTGTTCGCCGTGCTGCTGGGGGTGGTGCTGCTCAAGGAAACCCTACGCCCCATTCGCCTGCTGGCCTGCGCGGTGATCATCGTTGGGGTGGTGGTGATGAAACTGGCGTAAGGCCGCCGCCTTCCCCGGATTACATCCAGGCTACGGACAGGCAGGGGCAATCACCCGGTCAGGCGGCGATTCGTTGCATCGGGTCGGCCTGATTCGGCATTCGGTTCGGGAACCCAACACCTAGTTTGCCGTTCTGTTGATCAATGGGTGCTGAGCCATCGCGCGTTTTTCCGTCATCTGTCTTGTGTATGCTGGCCAGGCTGAACGCACGGACGCGAGCATTTTTGGTGACTTGCCAAAATCGTTCCCGACGATTTTTTGCCCGTCTGCCGTGGCTTGCGGCACACTAGCGCCCTTCCCGAGCATGCGCTCGTTTAATCGTTCAAGAGCCCGTATGACCCGTTCCCCCTTCCGCCGCATGGCCTTCAGCGCGTTGCGCCGCCTGCTGTACCTCTGGGTACGCTCGGAAACCATCAACCAGTCCGCCTTCACCCTCAAGCTCGACCGCAGCAAGCCGGTGTTCTACGTGCTGCAGCAGCCCTCGGTGAGCGACCTGGCGGTGCTCGATCGCGAATGCACCAAGGCTGGCCTGCCACGCCCGGTGCTGCCGCTGGCGGTGGGGGAACACATCGAGCCGGCGGCCTTCTTCTACCTGACCCCGGAGCCGGACTGGTTCGGCCGCCAGGACAAGCGCGGCATCTCGCCGACCCTGGCACGGGTGGTCGCCGCCCTCGCCCGACATGACGTGGATGACGCGCAGATCGTGCCGGTCAGTGTGTTCTGGGGGCAGTCGCCGGATCGCGAAACCAGCGCCTGGAAGCTGCTGTTCGCCGATAGCTGGGCCGTCACCGGGCGCCTGCGCCGCCTGGTGAGCATTCTGATTCTCGGGCGCAAGACCCGCGTGCAGTTCTCCAGCCCCATCCACCTGCGTGAACTGGTCGAGCAGGACAAGGGCCACGAGCGCACCCTGCGCATGGTGCACCGCATCCTGCGCGTGCACTTTCGCAACCAGAAGGCCGCGGTAATCGGCCCGGACGTGTCGCACCGGCGCAACCTAGTCAAAGGCCTGGTGCACGACCCGATGGTGCGCCAGGCGATTGCCGAGGAAGCCGAACGCGAGAAGATCAGCCTGGAGAAGGCCGAAGCCCAGGCACTGCGCTATGGCAACGAGATCGCCTCGGACTACACCTACACGGTAATCCGCTTCCTTGAACTGGTGCTTTCCTGGTTCTGGAACAAGATCTACGACGGCATCAAGGTGCACAACGTCGAAGGCGTGCGTGACATCGCCCAGGGCCACGAAGTGATCTACGTGCCCTGCCATCGCAGCCACATCGACTACCTGCTGCTGTCCTACCTGCTGTTCCGCAACGGCCTGACGCCACCGCACATCGCCGCCGGCATCAACCTCAACATGCCGGTGATCGGTGGCCTGCTGCGCCGTGGCGGTGCCTTCTTCATGCGCCGCACCTTCAAGGGCAACCCGCTGTATACGGCGGTGTTCAACGAATACCTGCACACCCTGTTCAGCAAGGGCTTCCCGGTGGAGTACTTCGTCGAGGGTGGCCGCTCGCGCACCGGGCGCATGCTGCAGCCGAAGACCGGCATGCTGGCCATCACCCTGCGCAGCTTCCTGCGCAGCCACCGCCTGCCCATCGTCTTCGTGCCGGTGTACATCGGCTACGAGCGCGTGCTGGAAGGCCGTACCTACCTGGGCGAGCTGCGCGGCGCGAGCAAGAAGAAGGAGTCGATCTTCGACCTGTTCAAGGTGCTCGGCGCGCTCAAGCAGCGCTTCGGCCAGGTCTCGGTGAACTTCGGCGAGCCGATCAAGCTGGCCGAGTTCCTCGACCAGCAGCAGCCCGGTTGGCGCCAGCAGGAGCTGGGCCCGCAGTATCGCCCAGCCTGGCTCAACGACACCACCAACCGTCTGGGTGAGCGCGTGGCGCGTCACCTCAACGAAGCGGCGTCGATCAACCCGGTCAACCTGGTGGCCTTGGCCCTGCTGTCCACCAGCAAGCTGGCCCTGGACGACCGCGCCCTGGCCCGTGTGCTCGACCTGTACCTGGCGCTGCTGCGTGCCGTGCCCTACTCGCCGCACACCACCCTGCCTGAGGATGACGGCGCGGCGCTGATCGAGCACGTCAAGGACATGGACCTGCTGGCCGAGCAGAAGGACGCGCTGGGCAAGATTCTCTATCTGGACGAGCAGAATGCCGTCCTGATGACCTACTACCGCAACAACGTGCTGCATATCTTCGCCCTGCCGGCGCTGCTGGCCAGTTTCTTCCAGAGCAGCGCACGGATCAGCCGCGAACAGATCCTGCGCTACGCCGGCGCGTTGTACCCCTATCTGCAGTCCGAGTTGTTCATCCGTTGGGAGCAGAGCGAGCTGGAAGGCGTGATCGACCAGTGGCTGGCGGCCTTCGTCGAACAGGGTCTGCTCAAGGTCGAGGGCGACGTGTACGTGCGCCCGGCGCCCAGCTCGCGCCAGTTCGTGCTGCTGACCCTGCTGTCGCGTTCGGTGGCGCAGACCCTGCAGCGCTTCTACATGGCCATCGCCCTGCTGCTCAACGCCGGGCAGAACGCGATCAGCGCCGAAGAGCTGGAAGACCTGTGTACGGTCATGGCTCAGCGCCTGTCCATTCTGCATGGCCTGAACGCGCCGGAGTTCTTCGACAAGAGCCTGTTCCGCCACTTCATCCAGAGCCTGCTGGATCAGGGCGTGCTGCGTCAGGACGAAGCCGGCAAGCTCAGCCATCATCCGCTGCTCAGCGAACTGGCCGAAGGCGCCGCCAAACGCGTGTTGCCGGCGGAGATTCGCCTGTCGATCCGCCAGGTGGCGCTGGATCGCAACGAGGACGAGCCGACACCACCGTAATGTGTGTAGGGTGTGCTGTGCGCACCTTCAAATCACCGTAGCCCCGGTGCGCACGGCGCACCTTACCGAACTACTGGCCAAGGTGCGCGCAGCGCACCCTACGGAACGAACCCCTGCCATGTTTGGCGGTCAGCCATTAAGCCACTCCCGGCAGGAGGCCATTGCCCATGATCGACTCACTGATGCTCAGCGCGGCGCGTATCACCACCCTGGCGGGTGGGCAGGTCCTGACCAACGCCAGTGGCTTCTTCTTCCAGCGCGATGGCCGCCTGTACCTGGTGACCAGTCGCCATGTCGTGCTCGATGAGCCTAGCGGCCACCACCCGGACAGCCTGTGCATCGAGTTGCATACCGATGCCGACAACCTGGCCAGCACCGCCGATTTCGGCATCCCCCTGTACAACGGCGATCAGCGCCAATGGCGCCAGGCCATCGATAGCGCCGGGGAGATCGATGTGGCGGTGATTGAGCTGCAGCAACCCGCCCTGCCGCCGGGCAGCCTGTACCAGGCCTTCACCCCGCAGCATCTGTTGCAGGCCGATGAGTCCGTGGAGATTGGCTCGACGCTGCTGGTGGTGGGCTTCCCCCTGGGTTTCCAGGACACTCTGCACCGCATGCCGGTGGCGCGCCACGCCGGGTTGGCCTCATCGTTCGGCCTGCGCTTTCATGGCCTTGGCTACTTCCTCACCGATGGCCGCACCCATCGTGGCCTCAGCGGCGCCCCGGTGGTCAAGCGCGCCAGCGTCGATGGCGAACTGCCCTGGCATCTGCTGGGTATCCACTCCACCCGCCTGCTGGGCAATCGTGACGAGGAACAAGACGAAGCCCTGGGCCTGAACTGCACCTGGTACGCCGATATTCTGATGACCCTGACCGAGTGAATGCCTGGGGCGATCCCCCGTCCTGGCCCGGATGCGGCGCCCAAAAAACCCGCCATGCGCATAACGCAGGGCGGGTTCTTGCAAAGCACTTTATGCCTTACAGGGTCACGGGCGTCGGCTCAGGCTCGATGGCCATGTCCTTGTCCGGGGCCACTTCGACATGCAGCAGGCCAAGACGCTCGCTGCTCCACTGGCGGATGCGGTTGGTCAGTTCCAGGTCATCGTTGAGCTTCTGCCCATAGGACGGAATGATCTCCTTCAAGCGCGCCTGCCACTCGGGGGTGGCGACCTTGTCGGCGAAGGCCTTCTCGATCAGGTGCAGCATGATCGGTGCGGCGGTGGAGGCACCCGGCGAAGCGCCCAGCAGCGCGCTGATGCTGCCGTCGGCGGAGGTCACCACCTCGGTGCCGAACTGCAGCACGCCACCCTTCTCGGCGTCTTTCTTGATGATCTGCACGCGCTGGCCGGCATTGATCAGTTCCCAATCCTCGTCACGCGCCTGCGGGAAGTATTCGCGCAGGGAGGCCATGCGCTCTTCCTGGCTCAGCATCAACTGGCCCATCAGGTAGGTGCTCAGCGACCAGTTGTCCATGCCGGCGTTGACCATCGGCAGGAAGTTGTCGGTGGTCATGGCGCTGAACATGTCCAGCAGCGAGCCGTTCTTGAGGAACTTGGTGGAGAAGGTGGCGAAGGGGCCGAACAGCAGCACGGTCTCGCCATCGATCACACGGGTGTCCAGGTGCGGCACGGACATGGGCGGCGAGCCCACCGAGGCCTTGCCGTAGACCTTGGCCAGGTGCTGGGCGACCACGTCCTGGTTGCGGGTCATGAGGAACTGGCCACCCACCGGGAAGCCGGCGTAGCCCTCGGCTTCTTCGATGCCGGACTTCTGCAGCAGCTTGAGTGCGCCACCACCGGCGCCAATGAAGACGAAGCGCGCATTGACGCTCTGCTCGACGCCACCCTTGGCCAGGTCGGCCACGGTCACGCGCCAGGTGCCATCGGCGTTGCGCTGCAGGTCACGCACCTCGTGCTCCAGGTGCAGGCTGGCCTTGTCCTTGCCGATCAGCGAGTCGATCAACTGGCGAGTGATCTCGCCGAAGTTGACGTCGGTGCCGATGGCCATGCGCGTTGCCGCGACCTTCTGCTGCGGATCACGACCTTGCATGATCAGCGGCACCCATTGGGCGATCTGCGCGTGATCCTCGCTGAACTCCATGCCACGGAACAGGTTGCTGTGCTGCAGGGCGGCGTGGCGCTTGCGCAGGTATTCGACGTTCTCGTCGCCCCAGACGAAGCTCATGTGCGGGGCGTTGTTGATGAAGGTCTTGGGCTTGCTCAGCACGTCGCGCTCGACCTGGGTGGCCCAGAACTGCTTGGAGATCTCGAACGACTCGTTGATGGCGATGGCCTTGCTGATGTCGATACCGCCGTCGGCGGTTTCCGGCGTGTAGTTCAGCTCGCAGAACGCCGAGTGGCCGGTGCCGGCGTTGTTCCAGGCATTGGAGCTCTCACCGGCGACGCGGTCGAGACGCTCATAGATGTCGATGCTCCAGTCGGGCTGCAGCTCGTTGAGGTAAGTGCCGAGGGTGGCGCTCATGACGCCAGCACCAATCAGTACGACGTCGACGGTTTTCTCGGGCTCCTGGGTTTTGGAGCAACCGATCACGCTGAGGCAGAGTAGCGCCAGCAGAGTTCTTTTCATGAGACAGTCCAGTGTTGACGCACGACAGTTAGCCGTGCGCGCAAGGTTTCAGGTTGTGGCGGGTAAGCCGAACAGGGCGATAGCCGTATCGCTACGGCGCGGCGGAATGTTTCCGGACCTCTTGGCGGGCCTGTTCCGATCGCGTCGCCGACTAGAGCAAATTGCGTGCCGCTGAAAGGATTTAGCTGTAACTGCGCGGCTTTCTGTCGCATACCAGGCTCAAGATCTGGCGAGAACTCGCCAGATGCCTGAGCGGCAGCCGTGACAGATGGCGGGATTCCGCCCGCTCAAGCCAGCAGTAACGGCAGGAGCAACGCCGTGGCGATGCCCAGCAGGCTCATGCCCAATGCGGCGAAGGCGCCGCACTCTTCGCCTTCCTGCAGGGCGTGGGCGGTGCCGATGGCATGAGCGTTGATGCCGTAGCTCAGGCCACGCGCCGCCGGATGCTCGACCCCAGCCCAGCGCAACAACAGCGGCCCCATGGCCGTGCCAATCACCCCGGTGAGCATCACCATCACCGCCGCCAGCGAGGCCACACCGCCGATCTGCTCGGCCACCGGCATGGCAATCGGCATGGTCACGAACTTGGGCGCCAGGCTCATCACCACGCTCCAGTCGGCGCCCAGTGCCCAGCCAATGGCCAGGGTCAGCACCACCGACAGCACGCCACCGGCACAGAGGGTGATCAGCACCGGCCAGAACAACTGGCGAATGCGCGCGATATTGTGCTGCAGCGGCACGGCCAGGACGATGGTGGCCGGCCCCAGCAGCCAGGCGATGGGCTCGGCGCCGGCGCGGTAGGTGGCGTAGTCGACGCCGCAAGCCAACAAGGTGCTGACGATCAGCACCACGGACACCAGCACCGGCTGCAACAGCAGCCAACCGCTGCGCCGATAGAGCCAGGCAGCGATCAAAAAGGCCGCCAGGGTCAGGGCGACGGCGAACAGCGGATGCTGAGTCAGCACGCTCATCGCTTGCGCTCCTGGCGGCGGATCAGGGTTTGCAGCAACCAGCCGCAGAACGGCACGGTGATCAGCAGCGACAGCACCAGCGCCGTGGCGATCACCGGCAGTTCGGCGAGCAGCAGATCACCGCTGGTCATGATCCCCGAGGCCGGCACGGCCAGCAGCAGCGGCAGAAATGGCAGCAAGCCCCCTGCGGCCTGCTGCAGCGGCTCGGGCACGCTGCCGCGCCACATCAGCCACACCGACAGCAGCAACAGACCAATGATCGCCGCTGGCAGCATGGGCAACAGCCAGTGATTGAGCACGACACCGGCGAGCTGCAGCAGCACCAGCCAGAACAGGCCGCGCAGCAGCGTCATAACGACTCCTCCTTGAGCCGTCCGCGCCGGAACAAGGGGCGCGGTTCGATTGCCGAGCGACCGTAGAGCACGCTCAGGCCTGCCAACCCCTTGAGTGCATCCTCCACCGATTTGTCGGCGCGCACGGCAAAGGCATCGAAGCCGCACTGGCGCATGTGCGCCAACTGGTCACGCAGCACGTCACCCACCGCGCGCAACTCGCCGCGCCAGCCCAGGCGGGTGCGCAGCAGGTAAGCCTGGCTGTAGCCACGGCCGTCGCGGAAGCTGGGAAAGTCGATGGCGATCAGCGGCAGGCTGGCGAGAAACGGCTGCAGCGCTTCCGGCTCGTCATCCACCTGCAGCAGCAGGCCGTCGGAGCTCATCGCCCTGCCCTCCAGCACCTCGGCCGATTGCCGTTCGCGCCAGGCGGCCAGCGGCAGGATCAGCGACGCGCCGCTCTCTTCGCCCAGCAGTTTCCAGGGGTCGTCGCTGACGATGCAGGCCTGGCCGTCGATCAGGCGTATCAGGTTGTTCATGCCACCTCCTCGCGGCTGTACACGCGCTCCTTGAACGGCTCCAGGCCGATGCGCTGGAAGGTGTCGAGAAAGCCCTCGCCCACCTCGCGATAGTCCACGTACGTACCCACGATGCGCTCGATCACCTCGGGCACCTGCTCGGCGGCGAACGACGGGCCGATTACCTTGCCCAGCGCCGCCTGCTGGCCCTGGCTGCCGCCGAGGGTGAGTTGGTACCACTCGCTGCCGTTCTTGTCGACGCCGAGGATGCCGATGTTGCCGATATGGTGATGGCCGCAGGCATTCATGCAGCCGGAGATGTTCAGGCTCAGCTCGCCCAGATCATGCAGGTAGTCGAGGTCGTCGAAACGCTGCTGAATGGCCTGGGCAATGGGGATCGACTTGGCATTGGCCAACGAGCAGAAATCACCACCGGGGCAGGCGATGATATCGGTCAACAGGCCAGCGTTGGCCGCGCCCAGCCCGGCCGCCTGGGCCTCCAGCCACAGCGCATGCAGATCGGCCTTGCGTACGTCGGGCAGCACCAGGTTCTGCTCGTGGGCGATGCGAATCTCGCCGAAACCGTAGCGCTCGCTCCACTCGGCCACGGCCTGCATCTGCTCGGCGGTGACGTCACCGGGCGGCGCGCTGATACCGGGCTTGGTCGACAGCACCACGCTGACGTAACCCGGTACCTGATGCGCCATGACATTGCGCGCGACCCAACGGGCAAAGCCGGCGTCGCGCGCCAGATGGGTGCCGAAGTCCAGATCGGTCTGCGCCAGCGATGCGTAGGCAGGACGACGGAAGGACGCGGCGACACGCTGATACTCGTCCTCGGTCAACTGCGCCGGGCCGTCCTTGATCATCTGCCACTCACGCTCCACTTCGGCGGCGAAGGCCTCGATGCCCAGGGCCTTGACCAGGATCTTGATCCGCGCCTTGTACTTGTTGTCGCGCCGGCCGTGGCGGTTGTACACGCGCAGGATGGCCTCGACGTACGACAGCAGGTCGCGCCAGGACAGGCCCTCACGCAGTTGCTGAGCGATGATCGGCGTACGTCCCAGACCGCCGCCGACCAAGACGCGCAGCAGCAGCTCGCCGGCAGCGTCGCGATAGACCTGCAAGCCGATATCGTGCACCTGCACCGCTGCGCGATCCTGCTCGGCGGCGCACAAGGCGATCTTGAACTTGCGTGGCAGGAAGAGGAATTCCGGGTTGACCGTCGACCACTGGCGCAGAATCTCGGCCAGCGGGCGCGGGTCGAGGTACTCGTCTGCGGCGACGCCGGCGAAGGCCTCGGTGGTGATGTTGCGCACGCAGTTGCCAGAAGTCTGAATGGCGTGCATGTCGTGGTCGGCCAGCCAGTCGAGGATGTCCGGCACGCGCTCCAGCTCAATCCAGTTGAACTGGATGTTCTGCCGCGTGGTGAAGTGGCCGTAACCGCGGTCGTATTCACGGGCGATATGCGCCAGCGCACGCATCTGCTTGGCCGACAGGGTGCCGTAGGGGATGGCCACGCGCAGCATGTAGGCATGCTTTTGCAGGTACAGGCCGTTCTGCAGGCGCAGCGGCAGGAACTCCTCCTCGCTCAGCTCGTCAGCCAGGCGCCGCTGTACCTGGTCGCGGAACTGGGCCACGCGCTCGCGCACCAGCGCGCGGTCATAATCGTCGTATTGGTACATGCAGGCATGCCTCCTGATCACGGGGCGTCGACTATGCCTGCCAGGCGTGCACTGAAAACAGCGCCAGAAAAGCCTTAAAAAAGCGGATCAGATGGGTGCGGTAGTGACCAGCACAGGTCACTGATTGGCGTGGCGCGATGTCGCAGGGCGACCTCTGTATTGTCAGCCAGCAAAGCTGCAGACGCCAGAAATGGCGCGGGCTGGTGACCTGCCAGGCACTTTTCCCTGCTTTCGACGCCAGCATCTGATCCGCTTTTTTATCGAAAACCTGAGTCTGTTTTGCGAACAGCCCCACTCGGATCATGCTGCCAGCCTGAATAAACGCCTGATGAGGGCAACGACATGACCGATCTGATCCCCGTGCGCAGCGTCGAGACCATCGACCCGAACAAACCCATCCGCCTGACACCAGCCCAGGCCGGCGGCCCGATCCACACCCGCAGCTTCACCGGGCGCTTTCGCAACCTGCGCCTGCTCGGCGCCGGCCTGCTGTTCCTGCTGTTCTTCGGCACCGCCTGGATCGACTGGAACGGTCGCCAGGCGGTGCTCTGGGATCTGCAGAACCGTCAGTTCCATATCTTCGGCGCCACCTTCTGGCCGCAGGATTTCATCCTGCTGTCGGCCATTCTGATCATCGCCGCCTTCGGCCTGTTCTTCATCACCGTGCTGGCCGGCCGCGTCTGGTGCGGCTACGCCTGCCCACAGAGCGTATGGACCTGGATCTTCATGCGCGTGGAGCAGATCACCGAAGGCGACCGCGGCCAGCGCATCAAGCTCGATGCCGCGCCCTGGTCAGTGCACAAGCTGGCCCGGCGCTGTGCCAAGCACGGCCTGTGGTTGGCGGTGAGCCTGGTTACCGCGCTGGGCTTCATCGGCTACTTCACCCCGGTGCGCCAATTGACCCTGGACCTGGCGACCTTCGAGGTCGGCGCCACCACGGCCTTCTGGGTGCTGTTCTTCACCGCCGCCACCTATATAAACGCCGGCTGGCTGCGTGAGAAGGTGTGCCGCGACATGTGCCCCTACTCGCGCTTTCAGAGCGTGATGTTCGACAGCGATACGCTGGTAATCTCCTACGACGCCGCCCGTGGCGAGAACCGTGGCCCACGGCGCAAGGACGCCGACTACAAGGCCGAAGGCCTGGGCGATTGCATTGACTGCACGATGTGCGTACAGGTCTGCCCCACCGGCATCGACATTCGTGACGGCCTGCAACTGGAGTGCATCGGCTGCGGCGCCTGCATCGACGCCTGTGACAGCATCATGGACAAGCTCGGCTATGCCCGTGGTCTGGTGCGCTACAGCTCGGAGAACGAGCTGGCCGGCGGCAAGACCCACTGGTTGCGCCCACGCCTGGTCGGCTACGCGGCGATGCTGGCGGTGATGATTGGCGCCTTCGTCTGGGCACTGGCCGAACGCCCGCTGATTTCCCTGGACGTGACCCGCGACCGTGGCCTGTTCCGCGAGAACGCCCAGGGTCAGATCGAGAACATCTACAGCCTGAAGATCATCAACAAGACCCAGCAGCCACGCAGCTATGCCATCGCACTGGTCGAGCCCGGTGACTTCGAGCTGCACGGCCCGCGCACGTTGAACCTGGCGCCGGGGGAGATTCGCGATTTGCCGGTAAGCGTCGCGCTGACGGCCACGAGCAATGGCGCTGGGCCACAAACCGTCCGCTTCGAGGTGCGTGACCAGGCCGACTCGCAAAGCCATGTGAGCACCAAGAGCACCTTCTTGGCGCCGCTGCGTTGAATCTGTAGCCCGGATGCAATCCGGGGTGGCTCGATATCCGCTCCCCGGATTGCATCCGGGCTACATCCGCCATAACCCTCCTGAACGATTCACGAGGCACTGCCATGTCTGCCGCTCACCCCGTAAAGTGTCCGCCCATACCCTTTGCGGCGGTGAACCAGGACAGGATGAAACGCTACGAAAAATTCGCCGACGAGATCGCCGAGCTGATCCGCACCGGCGTACTCGGCCCCGGCGAGAAAGTGCCCTCGGTGCGCCACGCCAGCCGCACCTATGGCGTCAGCCCGTCCACCGTGTTCCAGGCTTACTACCTGCTGGAAGATCGCGGGCTGATCCAGGCGCGGGCACGCTCCGGCTACTTCGTCCGTGAGCACGCAAAGCGCCCACTGCACGAACCCGAGCTGACCGCCCATGCCGCGCAGACCACCGATGTCGGCGTCAGCGAGCTGGTGTTCTCCGTGCTCGCCTCGCTCAAGGATCCGCACACCGTGCCCTTCGGCTCGGCCTTCCCCAGCCCCGACCTGTTCCCCCTGCCGCGCCTGGCCAAGAGCATGGCGCACGCCCTGCGCAGGCTCTCGCCGCACGAGATCATCGCCGACATGACCGCCGGCAACGCCGACCTGCGTCGGCAGATCGCCCTGCGCTACATGGTCAGCGGCGTGATGCTGCCGATGGAAGAGCTGGTGATCAGCAACGGCGCCATGGAGGCGCTCAACCTCTGCCTGCAGTGCGTGACCCAGCCGGGCGATCTGGTGGCCATCGAGTCGCCCACCTTCTACGCCTGCCTGCAGGTGCTGGAACGCCTGCAGCTCAAGGCGGTGGAAATCCCCGTGCACCCGCGCGAGGGCATCGACCTGAACGCCCTGTCCCAGAGCCTGGAGCAATTGCCGATCAAGGCCTGCTGGTTCATGAGCAGCCTGCAGAACCCGCTCGGCGCGAGCATGAGCGAAGCGAAGAAGCAGGCGCTATACGAGCTGCTGGTGGAGCATCAGGTGCCGTTGATCGAGGACGACGTGTACGCTGAGCTGTACTTCGGCAGCCACCCGCCCAAGCCGGTGAAGAGCTTCGACCGTGACGGCCTGGTGATGCATTGCAGCTCCTTCTCCAAGAGCCTGGCGCCGGGTTATCGCATCGGCTGGGTGGCCGGCGGGCGCTATGCCGAACAGATCGCCCGGCTCAAGCTGATGACCACCATCTCCCCTTCGGTGCCGGCCCAGGCGGCGCTGGCCGATTACCTGCAGCACGGCGGCTACGACCGCCACCTGCGCAAGCTGCGTCATGCGCTGGAAATGCAGCAGAGCGCCATGCTCGCCTCGGCCGCCCGGCACTTTCCGGCCAGCACGCGGGTGACAAGGCCAGCGGGCGGCTACTTCCTCTGGTTCGAGTTCCCCGAGCGCCTGGACTCGCTGCAACTGCTGCGCCTGGCACTGGCCCAGGGCATCAGCCTGGCGCCGGGGCCGATCTTCTCCGCCAGTCAGGGCTTTCGCCACTGCGCGCGGCTGAACTACGGCCACCCCTGGAACCCCCGCAGCGAACAGGCCATGGAAGTGCTCGGGCGCCTGCTGGCGGGGTTGCTGTAGCCCGGATGAAATCCGGGGGCCGCTGGAGGGATTCCCCGGATTGCATCCGGGCTACAGCGCTGGTGCGCACGGCGCACCCTACACTCGTCCACGGCCATGCCCAACCCGTAGGGTGCGCCGTGCGCACCGGAAACAACGCCCATGATCCCGAACCATATCCCCCGTACCTCTCCAGCCTAGTTGTAGCCCGGATGCAATCCGGGGCCGGAGGGTGGATTTTCCCGGATGGCATCCGGGCCAAACCGCAGGTGCGCACAGCGCACCCTACAATCGTCCGCGGCCATGCCTAACCCGTAGGGTGCGCCGTGCGCACCGAAAACAACGCCCGCACTGCCGACATGATCCCGGACAATATCCGCGCCTCTTCTGCAGCCTAGACTCGGCTCTTTCCGAGTTCGCAAGGAGAGCAGCATGTCACCCGATATCGTCATCGTCGGTGCCGGCCCCGCCGGTCTGTGTCTGGCGCGCGCCCTGTCCGGGCACGGACTGTCCATCCTCGTGCTGGAGCGCCAGGCCGAACAGGCACTGGCGGAACCTGCCTTCGATGGCCGCGAGATCGCCCTCACCCATGGTTCGCAGGCCCTGCTCGAACGCCTCGGCCTGTGGGCGCGCCTGCCCGCTGAAGAGATCGCCGTGCTGCGCGATGCCCAGGTATTCAACGGCCCTTCGCTGTTCGCCCTGAAGATTCGCGCCGAGCAAGCCGGCGCCGAACGCCTTGGCCATCTGGTAGCCAACCAGGCCATTCGCCGCGCCGCCTACCAGGCCGTGAGCGAATGTGCCGATGTGCAATTACTGTGTGAAAGCAGCCTGCGCGCCATTGAGCAAGGTCAGGACGAGGTAAAGCTGGTACTCAACGACGGCCAGGTGTTGCAACCACGCCTGCTGGTGGCCGCCGACAGCCGCTTCTCGGAAACCCGTCGTCAGCTCGGCATCGGTGCGCAGCTCAAGGACTTCGGCAAGACCATGCTGGTGTGCCGCATGCAGCATGAAAAGGATCACCAGCAGGTGGCCTGGGAGTGGTTCGGCTACGGCCAGACCCTCGCTCTGCTGCCGCTCAATGGCCGCCAGTCGTCCACCGTGCTGACCCTGCCACCGCGCGAGATCGAGCGCTTGCAGAAGCTGGACGAATCCGCCTTCGCCCGCGAGATGGAACAACGCTTCGACCGCCGCCTGGGCGCCATGCAACTGGTCAGCAGTCGCCATGCCTACCCGCTGGTGGGGGCCTATGCGCGGCACATGGTCGGCAACCGCTGCGCCCTGCTCGGCGATGCCGCCGTGGGCATGCACCCGGTCACCGCGCACGGTTTCAACTTCGGCCTGATCGGCGTGCAACTGCTCAGTGACGCACTGCTGGCCGCCCATGCCAAGCGTCAGGACATCGGCGCAGTCGCCCCCCTGGCGCGCTACGAGCGTCAGCTACGCCTGGCCACCTGGCCGCTGTACCAGGCCACCAATTTGCTGGTGGAGCTGTACACCAACGACCATCTGCCTGCGCGCCTGCTGCGCGGTGCCAGCCTGCGCCTGGCCCAGGGTCTGCTGCCATTGAAAAAGGGCATCGCCCGTCATCTGACCGCCCAGGCCTGAGTCTTGAAAGCGCGCGCCGAGCTCGGCGCGTGCCATCTGATATGCATCAGACAGAAGTTTCTGAGTCTGTTTTGTTTTACTCAGCCTCCCTACAGTTTCGCCACTCGTGCGGCTACGCCCGCAATCACTGTATGGAAGGTAACCGCGATGCAACCTGCTGCTTCCCATCCGGCCTACAACTACAAGGTCGTCCGCCAGTTCACCCTGATGACCATTTTCTGGGGCGTGGTGGGCATGTGCACCGGCGTGCTCATCGCCGCCCAACTGGTCTGGCCGGAACTCAACTTCGACACCCCCTGGCTCAGTTTCGGCCGCCTGCGCCCGTTGCACACCAGCCTGGTGATCTTCGGCTTCGCCGGCAGCGCACAGTTCGCGGCCAGCTACTATGCGGTACAGCGCACCTGCCAGACGCGGCTGTTCTCCGACACCTTGGCCGCCTTCACCTTCTGGGGCTGGCAGGCGACCATCCTGATCATGTTCGTGACCCTGCCCATGGGCCTGACCACCACCAAGGAATACGCCGAGATCGAATTCACCGGCGCGCTCTGGATGGCCATCGTCTGGGTCGCCTATGGCATCGTCTTCTTCACCACGCTGACCCAGCGCAAGACGCGCCATATCTACGTCGGTAACTGGTTCTTCGGCGCCTTCATCCTGGTCATCGCCATCCTCCACGTGGTCAACCACCTGTCGATCCCGGTGAGCTGGTTCAAGTCCTATTCGGTTTATTCCGGCGCCACCGATGCCATGGTGCAGTGGTGGTACGGGCACAATGCCGTGGGCTTCTTCCTCACCACCGGCTTCCTCGGGATGATGTATTACTTCGTGCCCAAGCAGGTGAATCGCCCGGTCTATTCCTATCGCCTGTCCATCGTCCACTTCTGGGCGCTGATCACCCTGTACATCTGGGCCGGCCCACACCACCTGCACTACACCGCCCTGCCCGACTGGGCGCAGAGTCTGGGCATGGTGATGTCGATCATCCTCCTGGCGCCAAGTTGGGGCGGCATGGTCAACGGCATGATGACGCTGTCCGGTGCCTGGCACCAGCTACGCACCGACCCGATTCTGCGCTTTCTGGTGGTGTCCCTGGCCTTCTACGGCATGAGCACCTTCGAGGGCCCGATGATGGCGATCAAGACGGTCAACGCCCTATCCCACTACACCGACTGGACCATCGGCCACGTGCACGCTGGTGCCCTCGGCTGGGTGGCGATGATCACCTTCGGCTCGCTCTACCACCTGATCCCGAAAGTCTTCGACCGCGACGGTATGTACAGCAGCGGGATGATCAACGCGCACTTCTGGCTGGCCACCATCGGTACCGTGCTGTACATCGCCTCAATGTGGGTCAACGGCATCACCCAGGGCCTGATGTGGCGCGCGGTGAACGAGGACGGCACCCTCACCTACTCCTTCGTCGAGGCGCTGGAAGCCAGCCATCCGGGCTTCGTGGTGCGCATGATCGGTGGCCTGTGCTTCCTCAGCGGTATGCTACTGATGGCGCTCAATACCTGGCTGACCCTGCGCAGCAAGGCCAGAGTGACACAGCACAGCGGGGAAGTCGCTCATGCCGGCTGAAGCCTGGTGGATGATGGCCCTGGCCGTGTTCTTCGTCGGCGTACAGCTAAGTCTGGGCCGCAGCAGCCAGCGTGACCTCGACGAGGCGACCATGCTGCCGTTTGCCGACGACCCAGCCGTGGCACGTCGTGTCGAACGCGACACCGGGCGCAGCACCAGCGGCTGCGCCTGCCCCGGCACCTGCGACGGGCGCTGCGAACATCAGGGGCAGCAGACGTTCTGAGGGCTCACACCCACTGATCATTACGCTTGCGCCGCACCCGCAGCATGGTCGGCAGGATCAGACCAAGCAGCAGGCCGGCGCCGGCGATGCTGCCGCCATAGACCATGTAACGCATCAGCACCTGCTGCTGTTCGTTGCCCAACTGCGCCTGGGCATCGCGCAGTTGCGAACGGGTGCTGGTCAGCTCGGCATCCAGGGCACTGCGTGCGGCCTGCAACTCTTCGATCAGTTGCTTGCGCGAATCCAGGGTTTCCTGCATGCCTTGTACCCGTGCCTTCCAGGCATCGTCGATACCCTTGAGCTCGGCGGTCAGGTCGGTGACCTTCTGTTCCAGTTGTGGCAGGCGCTCGGCCTGCCCCGGCACCGACTGCAGATCGCGGCTGGGAATCCACACCGTATTGCCACTCTCGCTGCGCACCTGGCTGTAATCGCCCTGGGTACGCAGCAGTTCCACCTTCTCACCGGAGGTCAGGGTACCGACGATACGGTAGCCGTCGGTGGGCCCACTGCGCACGTAGGTATTGAGGCTGTCGCTGACCCAACGCTGATTGCTGGCGGCTTCTTCGGCCTGAGCCGGGCTGACTGTGCCGAGCAGACCGCCGAGCAGGCAGGCCGCCAATGCGCGGGAGGGAAGCGGAGAGAATCGAACGGGAAAAGGGCGGGATGGGAACATGAGCAATCTTCGACTGAGTGGTACGAAGCCCGGCTGACGGGCATGGCAATGGTCGACATGCGCCCGGCAACCGGAAGTTGCATACAGGATCACCGCTGAAAGCCACGCGATGGCGGCCAATAGCCATCAAATCCTGCCCAGACAAGTCGACAGCAGACAGACATTGCTGACGCCCCCGGAGTTCATTCGAGCAGCGAATGCGGGATGGGCGGTTCAGGTGTCGAGGCGACGGACGAAAGGGACGAAATCCGCCAGCGGCATCGGTCGGCCGAACAGATAGCCCTGGAACTGGCTGCAACCATTGTCGACCAGGAAAGCGTGCTGGGCCTCGGTTTCCACCCCCTCGGCGATCACCATCATGCCCATGCTCTGCCCCAGCGCGATGACGCTGCGCACTATGGTTGCGCTGCTGGCATCGCTGAGCACATCGCAGATGAACGAGCGGTCGATCTTCAGCTTGCCCAATGGCAGACGCTTGAGGTGGCTGAGGGAAGAGAAGCCAGTGCCGAAGTCGTCCAGGGAAAAGCGCACGCCATGCTCGACCAATAGCGCCATCTTGCGACCGAGGTCTTCCATGTCCTGCACGATCAGGGTTTCGGTCAGCTCCAGCTCCAGACGCTGCGCGTCGATACCTTGACGTTCGATCAGCGCCAGTATCTCGCTATCGAAACCTGACCGGTGAAACTGCTTCTGGCTGATATTCACCGCCAGACTGACCTCGCGCAGTGCAGGGTCGCCTGACCATTGGCGCAGGCAGGCACAGGCCTGCTCCAGCACCCACTGGCCAATGGGGATGATCAGCCCGGTCTTCTCGGCGTGATCGATGAACTCGCCCGGGCCAAGCAGCCCCCGCTGCGGGTGTTGCCAACGGATCAGTGCCTCGGCGCCGATCACTCGGCCGGCGTGATTCACTTGCGGCTGGTAGTGCAGCACGAACTGCTCCTCACGCAGCGCCACCTGCAGGTCACGCTCCAGCCCGGAACGCTCGGCAGCATCGCTCTGCAGGATGTGCAACAGCAAAAAGAGCAGCAGCGTAGCCGTCCCCGCCTGCACCCAGGAGCCGACCATGCGCAGATCGTCAGGCAAGACGTAGAGATCGCTGGGGCGCCAGGTGGATGCCGCCAGGCCGACGAACAGCAGCAGGCCTGTCAGACACACGCCGTAGCGCAGCCAGAGCGGCTCGTCACGAAATGCCATCAGTGCGCCCACCGCCACCGGCAGCAGGTACAGGTGAGTGGCGCGGGGTGCCGCCAGGGTCTGCGGGTCGAGCAGCAGGGTCGAACCGACGATGAGCAGCAGCAAGGCGCCGAACAGCACCAGGTTGGCGCTACGCGGCCGGTGGTTCAGGGTGAGGATGAACACGACGATGCCGCAGAGGATGATCGCCAGATCCATCAGCACGATGGGCCAGTAACCGCGAATGGCGAAGAACAGCCCCCAGCCCAGCCCCACCAGCGGCATCATCAGACTGGCCAGCAGGCGCATGCGCCGCTCACGGCGCTGGCCGATCAGGGCGAGATCGGACGCCTCCCAGAGCAGAGCCACACGCTTGAAGAATGTCTGGAGCATGCAGGTGATATCCAAGGTGCCATCACTTCATTCTCGAAGGTCGCTGGCCGAATGCAAGTCGCTGACGGTGACTTCTCCTGCTGCCAATGCGCGGTGCTCGACAAGCAAACCGGCAGCAGGTATCCGGCGCCGTTTCGGGCAGGCAAAAAGCTGAACCACCTGGAGAAGAATCAGACTGACTCATCGGTCATCATCGATACCCAAGCAAAAGAGCTTGCAATACGCCCCAAATAACTCTACAAAAACTGTACACACGAATAAATTGTACAACTTAGGGTAAAACACCATGCCGTCTTACCACGCTCCGCTCCGTGATATGCGTTTCGTCTTCGAGGAACTGCTCGAAGCCTACGAGGTGCTGCAAGCGCTGCCCGAGCAGCGTGAGTTCAGCGCTGATCTGGGCGGCGCGATTCTCGAAGAGGCAGCCAGGCTGGCCGAGAACGTGCTGGCACCGCTCAATGGCCCTGGTGACAAGCAGGGTTGCCAGTACGACCCGGAAACCCACTCCGTGCGCACGCCGGAGGGCTTCAAGGCGGCCTACAGGCAATTCGCCGAAGGTGGCTGGACGGCACTGGCCTGCCCGCCCCGGTTCGGTGGCCAGGGGCTGCCCCATGTGCTGAACATGCTGGTGGAGGAAATGACCTGCTCGGCCAACCTGGCGCTGGGCATGTACCCCGGCCTGACCCACGGCGCCATCAACGCCCTGACCAGCCATGGCACCCCCGAGCTGCAGGAGAAGTACCTACCGCGCCTGATCAGCGGCGAGTGGACCGGCACCATGTGCCTCACCGAACCGCAGTGCGGCACCGACCTCAGCCTGATCCGCACCCGCGCCGTGCCGCAAGCCGACGGCAGCTACGCCCTGAGCGGCACCAAGATCTGGATCACCAACGGCGAACATGATCTGGTGGACAACATCGTCCACCTGGTACTGGCCAAGTTGCCGGATGCGCCGGACAGCGTGAAGGGTATCTCGCTGTTCCTGGTGCCCAAGTTCCTCGACGACGGCAGCCGCAACAAAGCCTTCTGTGGCGGACTGGAGCACAAGATGGGCATCAAGGGCTCGGCCACTTGCGTGATGAACTTCGAGGGCGCCCGGGGCTGGCTGATCGGCGAGCCGAACAAGGGCCTGAGTTGCATGTTCACCATGATGAACTCGGCGCGCCTGATGGTTGGCATGCAGGGCCTCGGCGTGGCCGAGAGTGCCTACCAGATCGCCCTGGGCTTCGCCCGCGAGCGCCTGCAGAGCCGATCCATCGCCGGGCCGAAAGCGCCCGACAAACCCGCCGACCCGATTCTGGTGCACCCGGACGTAAGGCGCATGCTGCTGCGCCAGAAGGTGATGATCGAAGGGTGCCGCGCCCTGGCCTATTTCGCTGGCCTGCAACAGGACATCGCCCACGGCGCCGAGGATGCCGAAGCGCGCAGCCGTGCCGATGACCTGGTGCAACTGCTCACCCCGGTGGTCAAGGCCTTCCTCACCGACGAGGGCTTCGCCTGTGCCAACGAGGGCCTGCAGGTGCTTGGCGGCTCCGGCTTCACCGAAGACTGGGGCATCGAGCAACTGGTGCGTGACTGCCGCATCACACGCATCTACGAGGGCACCAACGGCATCCAGGCGCTCGACCTGGTGGGCCGCAAGCTTGCCCTGGGTGGCGGCCGCGCGGTGCGCGCCTTCTTCGCCCTGGTCGACGACTGGCTCAAGCGCAACGCCGAGGCGCCGCATGCTGCTGAGGTGACCCAGGCGGTCAAGCAACTCCAGCAAGCCACCCTGTGGCTGGCCAGCGAAGGCAGCAAGGATCCCGAGCAGGCCGCTGCGGCCGCCACGCCCTACCTGCGCCTGTTCGGCCTCACCAGCCTGGCCTGGCTGTGGGCGCGGATGGCCCAGGTGGCACGCCGGCAACTCGATGGCGGCAGCTCCGAGACCCACTTCTACAACGCCAAGATCAAGTCAGCCGACTTCTTCATGGCCCGCATCCTGCCGGAGGCCGGCACCCTGCTGGCTGAGATCAAGGCCGGCAAGGAGACCCTGATGGCCTTCTCCGACGAGGAGTTCGCCGCCTGACGACAAGCTGCGCAATCCGGCAACCCACCACTCCCCTTTTGGTTGTCGGATTTTTTTATTCCAGGGTCGTGACCATGACGGGTCGCGGCCACCACCCGCGGAGGGATGGCTCATGAAGACGCTGCTAGCGCGTCTGTGTTCGGCCTCGTTGCTCGTTCTGGCACTCAGCGTTGTGGCGCAGGCCAATACCCAGAACGGCTGGCGCGAACAACTGCCACGGGCCGAGTTGATCGGCAGCGGTGATTTCACCTGGTTCGGCTTCTCGGTCTACAACGCCAAGCTTTGGAGCCCGGCGCAGCCAGTGAATTTCGACCAGCCCTTCGCGCTGGAGCTCACCTACCGCCGCAACATCAGCCGCGAAACCCTGGTGGAAACCAGCCTCGACGAAATTCGTCGCATCGATGCCAAGGCCCTGCAGGGCGGGCGCGAAGCCCAGTGGGCAGAAGAGATGCGTCAGGCCTTCGTCGATGTTCGCGATGGCACGCACATCACCGGCGTCTATCTGCCCGGCCAAGGCTGCCGCTTCTATGTCGACGGCAAGCTGCAACACGTCATCGAAGATCCGGCTTTCGCCCGTGCCTTCTTTTCCATCTGGCTCGATCCGCAGACCCGCAGTCCGAAACTGCGTGCGGCGCTGCTCGGCCGCAACCCTTGAGGTAGCCCATGAAAGCCCTTGTGATTGTGCTGACCAGCCTGTTGCTGATCAGTTGTGGCCAGGTTCCGGTGGAACGCTATGCCCACGAGAAACCCGTGCTGGATCTACCCAGCTTCTTCTCCGGCCCGGTACAGGCCTGGGGCATGTTCCAGGATCGCTCCGGAGAGGTGATCAAACGCTTCCATGTCGATATCCAGAGCCGCCGCGATGGCGACAAGCTGATCCTCGACGAGCGCTTCCTGTATAGCGACGGCACCCGCCAGCGCCGCGTCTGGACGCTCACCCCGGATGAAAGCGGGCGCTGGATCGGTACCGCCAGCGATGTGGTCGGCGAGGCCATCGGCGAAGTGGCCGGCAATGCCCTGCACTGGCGCTACCACCTCAACCTGCCAGTGGATGACAGCACCTACGTCGTCCATTTCGATGACTGGATGTACCTGATGGACGACGACACCATGATCAACCGTTCGGTGATGAGCAAGTTCGGCGTCGAGCTTGGCCAGGTCACCCTGTTCTTCCGCCGTGGCGCCGCCCAGCCGTGAGTCTCAATAGCCTGGGCAGCGGCTACAAGGCGCTGGTGATCGGCGCCAGTGGCACCCTTGGCCAGGCCTTCTGCCAACTGCTGCGTGGCGATGGTAACTGCACCAGCGTGCGTGAGCTGAGCCGCGGCAGCACGCCGGCAATCGATATGGAAGACCCGAGCAGTATCGCCGTCGCCGCTGAGGCCCTGGTCGAGGAAGGCCCTTTTCAACTGATCCTGCATACAGCCGGGCTGTTGCATCGCCCTGGCATCGCCCCGGAGAAGAGCCTCAACGCCATCGAGGCCGATGCCTTGCAGGCGGTGTTTCAGGTCAATGCCCTGGGCCCGGCACTGGTGCTGCGTCACTTCCTGCCGCTGCTCGACAAGCAAGGCGCCATGGCCATGCTCTCGGCCAAGGTCGGCAGCATTGGCGACAACCGCCTGGGCGGCTGGTACGCCTACCGCGCCTCCAAGGCTGCGCTGAACATGCTGATCAAGACCGCCGCCATCGAACTTGCACGCAGCAAGCCCAAGGCGCGCCTGCTCAGCCTGCATCCCGGCACGGTGATCTCACCGCTGTCGCAACCCTTTCGCGGCGCCACAGCCGCGCGCCCCGCCGAACTGGCCGCCGCGCAAATGCTGCAGGTGATCGACAGCCTGGGGCCCGAGCACAGCGGTAGCTTCCACGCCTACGATGGGCAGCCCCTGCCCTGGTGAGAGCCGCTACAGGCCACCAAACAGATCGAAGGAATCCAGCAGGCGCCAGGCGATTTCCGGGTTCTTTTCCATGGCCCGGCGGATCGCCGCCGGAATGCTCTGCCGCGTCTTGCGGCACAACCCTGGGTGCGCGTCGAAGCGCATGTGAATGCCGCGCATGCTGCGCACCTCGCCATGGCTCGGCTCGATATGCAGACGAATGCCCAATTGCTCGAACATACGCTGCTGCATGCGTTCGAGGTCTTCCAAGCTTTTCAGGTTTTCCAGGCGCTCGAGCAGGCGCTGCTCCTCATTGCGGGTCAGCAGCAGCACGCGCGTGTCGGCGCCCGGCACATCCAGCAGCTCATCGCGCTGGCAGTCACAGGCGCCCGGTGGGCAGGGATTACGCAGGGGTAATGGGGAATTCATGGTTCTGATCATAGCCATCGCCGCGCGCGCTGCCCATCCACGGCTATCGGCTGGCTGAGGGCATGAGGTGAGAATGAGTATTTTTGGGGGAGCGCTTGTTTGATACCGGACTGGCAAGTTTGTGTGAGTGCTTGTTGCTTGTTGCTTGTTCGGGTTCTTGTTCCGGATTGCCGCGTTTTTGTTGATGTCTCTGGTTTCGTCCTCCCGGGCGAGTCACTTTTGTAGGGCAAAAGTAACCAAAACCCTCCGCCCGGTCATCCGAGCTAGGCGCCCCCGCCCTGCTGCGCGAGGGTTCGCTCACTCCATCACCGCTCCAGAGGCCCGCCGCGGTGGGCCATCCATGGCCCATCGCGGCTCTCGCGGCATCCATGCCGCTCAACCTCTTCCACGACGACTCCGTTCGCCCTTCTGGGCGGGCTCTGCACGCGCCTGAACGCGAGGTAACCCAGAAGGAGTGCGGAGTGCTTGTACATCTGTTAGCCCCAGGGCTGACCGGGATGCCGGCTGGAAGCCGGCAAACTATCCAGGCGAATGAAACTGCGCGAATGAAAGTTTTGGTTTAACTCGACAGCCACATCGCGCCTTCACAGCTACCAGAACACGCCGGGCGTACCTTGGAATGCCGGTTCGTTCAGGCGCGCAAATGCCCCCTTCAGGAGGCCGAACGTAGGCATTGCGCAGGGGGCGAGCGGCATGGATGCCGCGAGATACCGATGGCGGCCCCGCGTAATGGGCCAGGGATGGTCCATGTACGCCGACCCCGGAGCGATGCCGGAGTGAGGGAAGTCGAGCGCAGCGAGACCCGGATGGCGGGGGTGCGTTTCTTTTGCTTACTTTTCTTTGCGCTGGGCGGCAATCCGAGTTCAAAGAAAAGTCAGTCGCCCGAGGGGGCGAAACAAGGAGTTTACGAACACACCGTAGCGGCGTCCAGAACACCAAAAAAACACAAATTTGCCAGTCCAGTATCAACCCCAACTTCCCCGCCATCTCACAAAGAACCTCCCAAGTCTGCTGTGGCAACGCAGCCAGTTTCCCAACAGCCTGTTAAGCTCGAAACATTCCCCCGACGCAAGGAACGACACCATGCTGCGCCTCACCACATTCGCCGCCGGCCTGCTGCTCTCGGCCAACGTCTTCGCCCTGTCCCTCTCCGACCTGAGCCAGCAGGACGCCAGTGGCGGCCTCAAGGATGCACTGATCCAGGGCGCCCAGGTGGCGGTCAAGCAACTGGGCACGCCTGGTGGCTTCAGCAACAACCCGGACGTGCGCATCGAGCTGCCGGGCAAGCTCGGCAAGGCCGCCAAGACCATGAAGATGATGGGCATGGGCGCCCAGGTGGAACAACTCGAAGAGAGCATGAACAAGGCCGCCGAAGCCGCCGTGCCACAGGCTCAGGCACTGCTGGTCGATGCAATTAAGAAGATGACCGTGGCTGACGCCAAAGCGATTCTCGCCGGCCCACAGGATTCCGCCACCCAGTACCTGAACAAGAGCAGCCGCGAGCAGATTCGCGCCAAGTTCCTGCCCATCGTCAAGCAGGCCACCGACAAGGTCGGCCTGGCCCAGCAGTACAACGCCTTCGCTGGCCAGGCGGCCAGCTTCGGCGTGGGCGATGCGAAGAACGCCACGGCCGAAGGCTACGTCACCGAGCAGGCGCTCAATGGCCTGTTCGAGATGATCGCCAAGCAGGAAGCCAGCATCCGCGAGAACCCGGCAGCAGCCGCTACCAGCCTGGCGAAGAAGGTGTTCGGCGTACTCTGAAACCTCGGCACGCACTAGCAGGCTGTTGAAAAACTACCTGCGTTGCCATTGCTGCGTTAAAAACAGGCTCAAAATGCTCATTTACAACTCGTAAACTCCGCTTTTTCGCCTGTTTTTGCCTTGCACTGGCTGCCTCGCCTACGTTTTTCAACGGCCTGCTAGGGTCTGTTGACGTTTCGGCGCGAACCGCGAGCGAAACGTCAACAGCCCCTAAAACGCCCTGATCATCAGGGCGTTTTCGTTGATGCCTCAGGGCAGGCAGAGCCTGTCGATCTGCGGCCTGGCGAAGAAGTACCCCTGCATGTAACGAACACCCAGGTCGAGCAGGGCATCGCGCTCACCGGCGGTTTCGATACCCTCGGCGACGATGCGAATACCCAGGCGCTGCGCCACCAGCACGATACCGGCGACAATGGCCTGGCGCACCGCATCACGGTCGATACCCCGAGTCAGGGCCATGTCCAGCTTGAGAATGTCGGGCTGGAATTCGGCCAGCAGGTTGAGCCCCGAATAGCCGGCGCCGAAATCGTCGATGGCCGTGGTGAAACCTTGCTTGTTGTACTCGGCGAAGATCCGCTTGAGATGATCGGCATCGTGTATCTGCTCACCCTCGGTCACCTCGAACATCACGCGCTCCTGCGGAAAACCGAAACGCGTGGCGGCTTCCAGGGTCGCGCGAATGCAGGTTTCGGCGCGATACACCGCATTGGGCAGAAAGTTGATGCTGAGCAGGCAATCGGGAATGTCGAGCAAACCGAGCTGGGTCGCCTGCTCTATGGCCTTGACCCGGCAGGCCTGGTCGAAGCGATAGCGATTGTTCTCGTTGACCCTTTCCAGTACCTCACGCGCGCCCTCACCCCGGGTGCCGCGCACCAGTGCCTCGTAGGCGAACGGACGTTGCTGCGGCACATCGAGTATGAGCTGGAAGGCCATGGTGAAGTCGAAGCCCAGCACCTTGGCGTTACGACATTCGGCACAGCCCAGGGCGCGAAAGGGTCGGGGGAAGGTGGTGCGGTTTTCTGTCTGGATCTGCATGCCCCACTCCTCGTGCAAACATGAACAACGCACCGCCATCAGACTAGTCAAAAGCGAAACAGCGCAACAGTTTTTTCCAGAGATACGGCCAACTGCTGCAGTTCATGCGCCGTGCGTGAGGTATCGCTGACCGCCTCGCTGTTCTGCACCGACATCTGCGCGATGCGCTCGACGTTGCGTGCCACGTCCTGGCTGGCGACGGTCTGTTCGCGCAAAGCCAGGGAAATCTGATCGACCACCACGACTACGCGAGCAGATGCCGAACGGATGCTGACAATGGCGTCGCCCGCCTGACCGGCCTGCTCCAGACCGCCGTTGACCTGCTCCACACCCACTTCCATGTTGCTCACGGCATTGCGCGTGCCGCTCTGAATCTTCTTGATCATCTCGGTGATCTCCTGGGTGGAGTTGGCCGTGCGCTGCGCCAGCAGACGCACCTCGTCGGCCACCACGGCGAACCCGCGCCCCTGCTCGCCGGCCCGCGCCGCTTCGATGGCTGCGTTGAGCGCCAGCAGGTTGGTCTGATCGGCGATATCCTTGATCACGTTGACGATGGAGGAAATCTGATCGGAATGCTGACCCAGCTCGGCAATCTGTGCCGCCGCACCCTGCACGGTATCGGCGATGCGCTGCATGCTGCCCAGCGTCTCCTGGATCACCGCCCCGCCTTCGGCCGATTGCCGCCCCGACTCGCTGGACAGCTCGTGAGCCTCGTTGGCGTTGTCCGCCACATGGTTGATGCTGACGGTCAGTTCTTCCACCGTGGCCGCCATGCTCGATGCGGCATGCGACTGCTCCTGCACGGCCACCGTTAGCTGGCTCGACGCCGTGGAGATGCTCTGCGCCGAGGTCACCAACTGGCCGGCGCCACTACGAATCTGTCCGATCATCTCGCGCAGACGCTCCTGCATGGTGACGAAGGCATCGAGCAGAACGCCGATCTCATCGCCCCCTGCCCGTTCGATCTTCGAGTCCAGGCGACCCTGTGCGATATTGCGCGCCACCTCCACCACCTGTTGCAGACGCCCGGCAATACTGCGCGACAGGGTAAAGGCCACGCTCATGGCGAGCACCGTGGTAATCGCGCCCCCCACCAGCAGGATGATCAGCGACAGCGACTTGGCGGCGTTCATGGAGTCCGTGCGGCGCTCCAGCAAGGCGCTTTCTTCACCCTGAATCTCGTTGATCAGCCGGCGCATGGCATCCATCTTGACCTTGGCGCCGCCGGCCGCAACGTGCTCGACCAGCGTATCGAAAGTCTTCTGCCCAGCCGTCACCTGACGACGCAGTTCGAGATTGGCGTTGATCTCTTCGTGCAACCATTGCTCGTGCAACGCCTGCAATTCGTCGAAGCGGCGCTGCTGGGCCGGATTGTCGCGGGTCATCTGGCGCAGTTCGGCGATGTGCTCTTGAAAGTCTCTTTCACCAGCCTCCAGCGGGCCGAGGAACTGATCGCGCCCGGTAATGATGAAGCCACGGGCGCCAGTTTCGATATTGATCAAACTGGCCAGCAGATCGGCCGACTCGTTGATCACGGTATAGGTGTGAATGTTGCGCTTGACCGTGCTATCGACCTGATCGAAGCCACGCCAGGTAGACAGCACCAATACGAGAATCACCAACAGGACGACACCAAAACCCGCATACAGCTTTTGAGACATGCTGAGGTTGGCAAACATGAGAGCCTCTTTTTCTGGGCAATTGAAGGGCGCACGAAATCCTCGTGCCAACGCGCATGGGCGCGGCAACGCAAAGCACTGAAACGGGATGGAACGGCCACTGAAGATGGCACAGTGCGATTATGCACAAAGCAAAAAATTGTACAAACAAAATTATCCTGTACAACTTGCGCATAAGAAAGATAAAGAAAGAAAAGGTTCCCCGAGCTGTAGGGAGCCTCTAAAACCTAGGCGACGACTGCAGGGATGCAGGAGGCAGAGCGCCGCAGGAAGGCAAAGCCGAGGTAATTTTTAGAGGTGCCTGGGCATGCTCGATAGCCCTGCCCCACCTGCAATGCACAAAAGAAAACCCCGCCAGGCGTTAGCCGGGCGGGGTTTTCGCCGTGCCGTCAGCGATCAGGCGCAGGCGGCCTGCATCTGCTTGTGGGTGTCGATGAGGTGCTGCACCACGCCCGGGTCGGCCAGGGTGGAGATGTCGCCGAGCGCATCGTATTCGGCGGTGGCGATCTTGCGCAGGATACGGCGCATGATCTTGCCCGAGCGGGTCTTGGGCAGGCCAGGCGCCCACTGGATCACGTCCGGCGTGGCGATCGGGCCGATCTCCTTGCGTACCCAGTTCTTCAGTTCCTGACGCAGTTGCTCGGAAGCCTCCTCGCCGGCATTCAGGGTGACGTAGACGTAGATGCCCTGCCCCTTGATGTCGTGCGGCACACCGACCACTGCGGCCTCGGCCACTTTCGGGTGGGCGACCATGGCGCTCTCGATCTCGGCAGTGCCCATGCGGTGGCCGGAAACGTTGAGCACGTCGTCGACGCGACCGGTGATCCACCAGTAGCCGTCTTCGTCGCGGCGCGCGCCGTCACCGGTGAAGTACATGCCCTTGAAGGTCTTGAAGTAGGTATCGACGAAGCGGTCGTGGTCGCCGTACAGGGTACGCGCCTGACCCGGCCAGGAATCGATGATCACCAGGTTGCCTTCGGCCGGCCCCTCGATGATGTTGCCCAGATTGTCCACCAGCGCCGGTTGCACGCCGAAGAACGGCCGTGCAGCAGAGCCCGGCTTCATGGCATGAGCACCCGGCAGCGGGGTCATCAGGCAGGCACCGGTTTCGGTCTGCCACCAGGTATCGACGATCGGGCAACGGCTCTGGCCGACGTTCTCGTAGTACCACTGCCAGGCTTCCGGGTTGATCGGCTCGCCCACCGAGCCGAGCAGGCGCAGGCTGGAACCGTCGGCGCCAGCCACGGCGGCCTTGCCTTCGGCCATCATGGCGCGAATGGCGGTCGGGGCGGTGTAAAGGATGTTGACCTTGTGCTTGTCGACGATCTTGGCGACACGGGTCACGTCCGGGTAGTTCGGCACGCCCTCGAACATCAGGGTGGTGGCGCCGTTGGCCAGCGGCCCGTAGATCAGGTAGGTGTGGCCAGTGACCCAGCCGATGTCGGCGGTGCACCAGAAGACTTCGCCCGGGCGGTAGTCGAATACCCGCTCGTGGGTCAGCGAGGCATATACCAGGTAGCCGCCGGTGGTGTGCAACACACCCTTGGGCTTGCCGGTAGAACCGGAGGTGTAGAGGATGAACAGGGCTTCCTCGGCGCCCATTTCCTTGGGTGCGCAAACGCTGCCGGCCACCTTCATCAGGTCTTCGTACCAGATGTCACGGTGCTGGTTCCACTTGATCTCGGATCCGGTGCGCTGGACCACGATGACCTTCTGCACGCTATGGGTTTCCGGGTTGGTCAACGCGTCATCGACGTTGGCCTTCAGCGCCACCTTCTTGCCGCCACGCACGCCCTCGTCGGCGGTGATCACCACTTTCGACTGGCAATCGATGATACGACCGGCCAGCGCCTCCGGGGAGAAGCCGCCGAACACCACCGAGTGGATGGCGCCGATACGGGCGCAGGCCAGCATGGCCACCGCAGCTTCGGGAATCATCGGCATGTAGATGGTCACCACGTCGCCGCGGTGAATGTCCTGACCACGCAGGGCGTTGGCGAACTTGCACACCTGCTCGTGCAATTCACGGTAGGTGATTTCCCGGTGCTCGGACGGGTTGTCACCTTCCCAGATGATGGCGATCTGATCGCCGCGCTCTTCCAGATGGCGGTCGAGGCAGTTGTAGGAGACGTTCAGGGTGCCGTCGGCGTACCACTTGATGTCGACGTGGTGATCGTCGAAGGAGGTCTGCTTGACCTTGCTGTAGGGCTTGATCCAGTCGATGCGTTTGCCCTGCTCGCGCCAGAAGCCCTCGGGGTTGACCACCGACTGCTGATACATGGCCTTGTAGGTGGCCTCGTCGGTCAGGGTTCGCGCGGCCACCTCGGGGCGTACAGGGTAAAGGGACGCAGCACTCATGGAATCACCTCGGCGAGTTAGTTGTTTTTCTATGCTGCCTTTTGTATCCCCCGCCCCTTCGTGAGGCCATTCGACCATGGTCTTACCAGGATAAGACCATGGTCGTGCAGGCCTGCCCGGCGCATGCAAAGCCAATTCGGCAGCGCCAAGGATATGTCGTAAATACAGGGCACTCTCAGGCGCAGCAGCCTGTCACGGCCGCTCGGATCGTCGTCAAGCCAACGGGCAAAACGGCGCGATATGCGCCGTTTTGAGCCGATCGCCGCCCGAACCTGGGGTCAAGGCTGGTTGGCGGCCTGCGCAGCCTCGATCACGTCGGCACCGATCTCCACCTCGAACTTCTTCCACGCCGGACGCACGGCGTCACGCCACTTGCCACGCTGCTCGGGCGTGAGGGTGATGATCTCGCTCTTGCCGGTGTCGAGAATGGCCTGGCGCGCCTCGGCGTTCAGCGCCTCGGCCTGCTTGTTCACCTCGACGGTGACTTCGTCGACGATCTGCTCCAGCTCGCTGCGGATGTCCGCCGGCAGGCCGTTCCAGAACCGGGTGTTGGTGATCAGCAGGTAGTTGCCGATGGCATGGTTGGACTCGGTCATGTACTTCTGCACCTCGAAGTACTTCTGCGAGTAGATGTTCGACCAGGGGTTGTCCTGAGCATTGACCACACCGGTCTGCAGGCCCTGGTAGATCTCGGCGAAGGCCATCTTCCGTGGCACGGCACGCAGGGCGCTGTACTGCGCGGCCTGCAGGTCGGACGGCTGCACGCGGAACTTCAGGCCACGGGCGTCGGCGGGTTCGAGCAACGGCTTGTTGGCGGTGAGCTGGCGCATGCCGTTGAGCCAGTAGGCCAGGCCGGTGATGCCCTTGCTCTCCATCGACTTGAGCAGCGCCTTGCCCTTTTCCGAGGCCTGGAAGCGCTGTGCGGCGGCCACGTCGTCGAACAGGAACATCAGGTCGAACAACTGCAATTGCTTGGTGTACTGCTCCAACTTGGAAGGTGCCGGCGCCAGCATCTGCACCTCATTCAGCAACAGCGCCTCCATTTCCTTGCCATCGCCATACAGCGAAGAGTTGGCATAGACGTCGACCTTGACCTTGCCGGCCAGGCGCTCCTCAACCAGCTTCTTGAACAGCAGCGCGCCCTGGCCCTTGGGCGTGCTGTCAGCGGTGATATGGGAAAACTTGATCAAGATCGGATCGGCTGCGTGGGCCGTCAGCGCGCCAAGCAGTGCGCAACCGGCGAGCACGCCGGCCAGGCCACGGCGGACGAATGAGAACTTCATGGAGAGCTCCTGTTGTTTTTGTCTGAGCCTCGAGGGCGATCGCCGTCGATTGGGCGGAACTCTACTGCGCCCTTTCCCCGGGCTGAAATTCACATTTGGACAAGCGAGCCTTCGGCATTCACGAAGGCAGCGCCAAGTCCCCCTCTGTTGATGAGCTATGGCGCAGGTGATCGAGCATCTGCTTCGCGGTCAGCGAAAGGTTGTCCTGGTTGCGCACCGCCACCTTGAGTTCGCGCCGGGCCCAGGGGTCGTGCAGCGGGATCACCCGCACATCCAGCGCCGGCAGGTAGGTACGCACCGCCAGATCCGGCAACACGCCGACGCCCATGCCGGTGTGGATCATCCGGCAGATGGCCTCGAAGCTGCGCACCTGGATGCGCAGGCGCAAGTTCACGCCCTGGCTGTGCGCCGCCTGCTGCAGCAGGCCGTGCAAGGAGGCGTCCTGCTGCAGGCCGATGAAATCGAAGCCCACCGCCTCGCGCAGGAACAGGCCGTCGCGTTCGGCCAGCGGATGTTCGCGCGGAGTGACCAATACCAGTTGGTCATGGCGGTAGGTGAACACCTGCAGATCCTCGGCCGGCACGTGGCCGGCGAAGATGCCGATATCGGTCAGCCCCTCGCGCACGGCGCGGATGGTTTCGCTGCTGACCCGCTCCTCCAGATCGATCTTCACCTGTGGGTGCAGGCGGCTGAAGCTGGCCAGATCCTCGGGCAGGAATTCGATCACCGCCGAGGTGTTGGCGTGGATGCGCACATGGCCTTTCACCCCTTCGCTGAACTCGCTGAGGTCAGCGTTGAGCTGTTCGAGGTTGTCCATCATGTTGCGTGCATGGTGCAGCAGCGCGTGGCCGGCCGGGGTCAGCTCGACACCCTTGGACTGACGATAGAGCAGCGCGATGCCGAGCTGGCTTTCCAGATCGCTGACGCGTTTGCTGACCGCCGCCAAAGCCAGGTGCTCGCGCTCGGCGGCGCGGGTCAGGCTGCGCTCGTCGGCGATGGCCACGAACAGCTTGAGGGTGACGAAATCGATGCGGCGCATGAGGGTCTCCATTTCGTGCCTGGCGAAGCGAAGTTGCCAGAAAGCTGATTTACAGCATGCCACTTCGCGATACGCGAAGCCTAGCTTGGCCATTGGGCAATTGTCGCCACCGCGCCGCTGCGCCATCCTGCGCACCACGAGAAACGCACAGGCATATCAGGTGCAGCCATGACTCAGAGCAACACCAGCAACATGGCCCTGCAGGGGCTCAAGGTGATCGAGATGGGCCAGCTCATCGCCGGCCCCTTCGCCAGCAAGCTGCTCGGCGAATTCGGCGCCGATGTGATCAAGATCGAGCCGCCGGGCGTCGGCGACCCGCTGCGCAAATGGCGCAAGATCAAGGACGGCACCTCGCTCTGGTGGCATGTGCAGTCGCGCAACAAGCGCTCGCTGACCCTCGACCTGAAGCAGGCCGAAGCCCAGGACATCGTGCGCAAGCTGGTAGCCGAGGCCGACGTGCTGGTGGAGAACTTCCGCCCTGGCACACTGGAAGGCTGGGGCCTGGGCTACGAGGCGCTGAAGGCGATCAACCCGCGGCTGATCATGCTGCGCATCTCCGGTTACGGGCAGACCGGCCCCTACCGCGACCTGCCCGGTTTCGGCGTGATCGGCGAAGCCATGGGCGGCCTGCGCCACCTCTCCGGCTACCCCGGCCAGGCGCCGGTGCGTGTGGGCATCAGCATCGGCGACTCGCTGTCGTCGCTGTACGGGGTGATCGGTGTGCTGCTGGCCCTGCAGGAACGTGCACGTAGCGGCGAGGGCCAGGAAATCGACGTGGCGCTGTACGAATCGGTGTTCGCCATGATGGAAAGCCTGATCCCCGAATACGATGCCTTCGGCTACATCCGCGAGCCGGCCGGCAGCGCCCTGCCCGGCATCACCCCCTCCAACTCCTACCCCTGCAAGGACGGCAGCTACGTACTGATCGCCGGCAATGGCGACAGCATCTACAAGCGCCTGATGAGCCTGATCGGCCGCGACGACCTGGGCAACGACCCACGCCTGGCGCAGAACGACGGGCGCAGCCAGCACGCCGAGCTGATCGACGGCGCCATCGCCGAATGGACCGCCCAGCGCGGCCGCGACGAGGTGATCGAAGCGCTCAAGGGCGCCCGCGTGCCGGCCGGCTACCCCTATACCGCCGCCGATATCGTGCAGGACCCGCACTACCTGGCGCGGCAGATGATCGAGCAGGTACAGACCAGCGTCGGCCCGCTCAAGGTGCCGGGCGTGCTGCCCAAGCTCAGCCGCACGCCAGGCCGTATCGGCAGCGGCGGCCCGCAACTCGGTGAGCACAACGACGACATCCTCGCCGGCCTCGGCCTGAGCGATGAGCAGGTCGCGGGGCTGCGCGAGCGCGGGGTTATTTAACGGCAGCTACCGCGTAGGGTGCGCCGTGCGCACCGGAACAGCCGCACCAGAACAACCGCAGCCCAAGCCGGTGCGCACAGCGCACCCTACGCCGCTACAAGCTTTTACTTGCAGCTTGAAGCTTGCGGCTTGCAGCTCCTCTTGAGGATTACCCATGAACAAACGCCTCTATATCCAGGACGTCGCCACCCGTGACGGCTTCCAGATCGAAGCCGCCTTCGTGCCCACCGCAGACAAGATCGCCCTCATCGACCGCCTGTCCCACACCGGCTTGGCGAAGATCGAGGTCACCTCCTTCACCTCGCCCAAGGCGATTCCCAACCTGCGCGATGCCGAAGAGGTGATGCGCGGCATCCAGCGCGTGCCAGGCGTGGAGTACACCGTGCTGGTGCCCAACGTGAAGGGCTGCGAGCGGGCATTGTCCTGCGAGGTGGACGAGATCAATCTGGTGATGTCGGCCAGCGACACCCATGGCCTGGCCAACCTGCGCATGACGCCGGAGCAGTCGCTGGCGCAGTTCGCCGAGATCATCGAGGTCACTCGGGGCAGCGGCGTATTTATCAACGCCTCGCTGTCGACCACCTTCGGCTGCCCCTTCGAGGGTGAAGTGCCCGAGGCCCGCGTGCATGAGCTGACCGAGCGATTGCTGGCAATCGGTGTGCAAGGCGTGACCCTATGCGACACCACCGGCATGGCCGACCCGGCGCAGGTCGAGCGTATCTGCCGCGCGGCCCTGCAGCGTTGGCCCGAGGCGGTGTTCACCGCGCACTTTCACAACACCCGCGGCATGGGCCTGGCCAACGCCCTGGCGGCGCTGAATGCCGGCATCGACCGTTTCGATGCTTCGCTCGGCGGGCTCGGCGGCTGCCCTTATGCACCCGGCGCCAGCGGCAATATCTGCACCGAGGATCTGGTGCACATGTTCCAGCGCATGGGCCTGGATACCGGCGTGAATCTCGACGCCCTGCTCCAAGCCGCCGCCACCCTACCCGAGCTGATCGGCCACGACGTGCCCGGCGCGATTCTCAAGGCCGGCAAGGCGGATCGTCGCTATCCCAAGCCCAAGTGGATGAGCGAAGCGCAAGGCTGAGACGCGAACGCCGTGTTCAATGCCCGCCACTCGCCTCCGCGCCCTTGGCCGAGAATGGCGGCTTGGCCAGCCAGATGATCAGGATCAGGCCGAGGAACAACCAGCCCAGCAGGGTGAAGTAGTCCACGGTGGAGAGCATGTAGGCCTGGCTTTCCACCACCCGGTCGATCTGCGCATAAGCCGATTGCGAAGCGCCACCAAGTTGCTCGAGATAGTGCTGGGTGGTCGGGTCGTAGGCCGTGATGTGCTCGGTCAGTTGCGCGTGGTGGTAGATCTCCCGACGGTGCCAGATCCAGGTCGTCAGCGACGAGGCGAAGCTACCACCCAGCACGCGCAGGAAGGTGGCCAGGCCGGAACCGTCGGCGATGTCCCTCGGCGGCAGGCTGGAGAGTAGGATGCTGGTGGTGGGCATGAAGAACAGTGCGACGCCCAGCCCCATGAACACCTGCACCTCGGCGATATGCCGGTAATCCACCTCGGTATTGAACGAGGCGCGTATGAAGCACGAGACGCCCATCACCAGGAACGAGGCACCGGACAGCAGGCGCAGATCGACCTTGTGCGCGTACTTGCCCACCAGCGGCGACAGGAACAACGGCAGGATGCCGATGGGCGCCGCCGCCAGTCCGGCCCAGACCGGCGTGTAGCCGAGCTGGGTCTGCAACCACTGCGGTAGCAGCAGGTTGATGCCGAAGAAGCCGGAATAGCCGAGCACCAGCGCCAGGGTGCCGAAGGTGAAGTTGCGATACATGAACAGGCGCAGGTTGATGATCGGGTGCCTGTCGGTCAGCTCCCAGATCACCAGGGCCACCAGCGAGACCACCGAGATGGCGGTGCCGATCTGAATGAAGCCAGACTCGAACCAGTCCAGGTCGTTGCCCTTGTCCAGCACCACCTGCAGCACGCCGACGCCGAGCACCAGCAGCATCAGCCCTACGTAGTCGATGGGTTGATGCTCGGTGACTTCCGGGCGGTTGCGCATCTGCGCCCAGACCACCAGGGTGGCGAGAATGCCGATGGGTACGTTGATGAAGAAGATCCACGGCCAGCTATAGCTGTCGGTGATCCAGCCACCGGCAATCGGCCCGATGATCGGTGCCACCACCGTGACCATCGCCAACAAGGCCAGGGCCATGCCGCGCTTGGCACTGGGAAAGATCGCCAGCAGCAGCGTTTGCGCCATGGGGTAAAGCGGCCCGGCCACCAGCCCCTGCAGCGCACGGAACACCACCAGCTCGGGCATGGAGCGGGCGATGCCGCAGAGGAACGAGCTGATCACGAACAGCACCACCGCGGCGAGGAACAGCTTCACCTCGCCGAAGCGCCGCGCCAGCCAGCCGGTCAACGGCAAGGCAATGGCGTTGCACACGGCGAAGGAAGTGATCACCCAGGTGCCCTGCTCCGCACTGACCCCCAGGTTGCCGGAGATGGTCGGCAGGGCCACGTTGGCGATGGTGGTGTCGAGCACCTGCATGAAGGTCGCCAGGGAGATGCCGATGGTGGCCAGCAGCATGCTGGCCGGGCGGAAATTGGCGTCGCTCATCTCAGTTCTGCCGTGCCGGCTCGGCGCTCGAGGCCTGTGGCCCGTTGGCGTGGATGATGCGTTCGATCAGCGCATCGGCCTCGGCCAGCGGCTCGTCATAGACCGCCGTGCTGAAGCGCGCCTGCTTGGGCATCTGCGTCGATAGCTGAGGGCCGCTCTGGTCGTGCAGGTCGACGGTCACCGTGGTGGACAGGCCGATGCGTAGCGGATGCTTGTCCAGGGCCTCTTCGTCTAGCTGGATGCGCACCGGCAGACGTTGCACGATCTTGATCCAGTTGCCGCTGGCGTTCTGCGCCGGCAGCAAGGAGAAGGCACTACCGGTGCCCACGCCCAGGCTCTCGACATGGCCCTGGTAGACCACGTCGTCGCCGTACAGGTCAGCCTCGACGGTCACCGGCTGGCCGATGCGCATCTCGCGCAACTGGGTTTCCTTGAAGTTGGCATCGACCCAGATGTCATGCAGCGGCACCACGGCCATCAACGCCGCGCCCGGCTGAATGCGGCTGCCCACCTGTACCGAACGCTGTGCCACGTAACCGCTGACCGGCGCCAGCAGCGTGGTGCGGGCATTGTTGAGGAAGGCCTGGCGCAACTGCGCAGCGGCGCTCTTCACCTCCGGGTGGGAGGCGATCACTGTGTCGTCGACCAACGCCTGGTTGCTGTCCAGTTGCTGCTGGGCGGCGACCAGTGCGCTCTGGGCACTGTTCAGCGTATCGCGGGCGTGGGCCAGCTCCTCGCGGGAGATCGCCCCCTTGCTGGCCAGAGCCACCCGGCGTTGGTAATCGGCCTGGGCGCGTTGCACGTCGATCCTGCGCGAGGCCACCTGCGCCTTGTAGCTGTCGACGTTGCTGTACAGCCCGCGTACCTGGCGCACGGTGCGCGCCAGGTTGGCCTCGGCGCTCTGCAGCGCCACCTGGGTATCGGCCGGGTCCAGCCAGACCAGTGGCTGGCCGGCCTCGACGTAGTCGCCATCGTCCACGGCGATACGGGTGACGGTGCCGGTGATGCGTGGGGTGATCTGCACCAGGTTGCCGCCGACATAGGCGTCGTCGGTTTCCTCGTAGAAGCGGCCATAGAGCTCGTGGTAGGCGAAGACCGCCGCGCTGCATAGCACGACGATGGCACCGAGGCCCAGCAACAGGCGTTTGCGCTTGCCCGAGTTATCGGTGGCAGAAGTGGCTTGAGAGTCGGTCATGGCGAGTACTCAGCGTGCGGAAGTGGATGACACAGTGGCGCCCTCGAAGCCGCCACCGAGGGCCTGCATCAGCAGCACCGAAGCGTCGATGCGCTCGGCCTGCAGGCTGGCCAGTTGACGTTCGCTCTGCAGCAGTTGCTGCTCGACGCTCAGGGCATCGAGGTAGTTGCCGATGCCATCGGCATAACGCTGCATGGCGATGTCGTAGGAACTGCGGGCGATGTCGCGGGCCCGTTGTTGCTGCTCGATCTGCCGTTCCAGGGAATGGATGCGCTGGATAACGTCACCGATGTCCCCCAGCGCAGTGACCAGTGTCTGGTTGTACTGCGCCACAGCCAGGTCGTAGTCGGCATTGCGCCCGGCCAGCGCTGCGCGGCGCGCACCACCGTCGAAGATCGGCAGGCTCAGCGCTGGCGCGATACTGAAGAAGCGGCTGGCACCGCCGAACATGGCATCGCCGAGCAGCGATTTGCTGCCAGCGGCAACACTCAGGTTGAGATTGGGATAGAAGTCGGCCTTGCTGGCCTCGATGTCATGGCTGGCCGCCTCGACGCGCCAGCGTGCCGCCACCAGATCAGGGCGACGGCCGATCAGCTCCGCCGGCACGTTGGCCGGCAGGCTCACCGCGCTGGGTGCGATCAGTTGCGGGCGCGGCAGCGTGGCGCCGCGATCCGGGCCCTGGCCGAGCATCACCGCCAGGCGAATGCGCGCACTCTCGACCCGCTGGGAGGCAGCGGTCAGGTTGGCTTCGGCGGCGGCCTCCAGGCTCTGGGTCTGCTGCAACTGGTATTCGCTGTCGAGGCCAGCCTCGACACGGCTGCGGCCCAGTTCGAGCATGTCACGGCTGCGCTGGAGATCCTGCTCGGCCAGATCCTGAGTGGCATAAGCCAGGCCCAGATCGTTGTATGCGCGGGTCACCTCGGCAGCCAAGGTCAGGCGCGCGCCCTGGCGATCCACCTCGCCGGCATGGGCGCGGCCGAGGGCCGCTTCCCAGGCGGCGCGGTCGCCACCCCACAGATCGAAGTGGTAGCCACCCTCCAGCGACAGGCTGCGCAGGGTGCCATAGCGCCTGCCCTGCCCAGTGGGATCGTCGACCCGTGCCGAGCGAGAACGGGTCACACCCGCCTCGATGCCCAGGGTCGGTTGGCGCTGGGCATCGGCCGCCAGCACCGTGGCATTGGCCTGACGGGCGCGGGCGTCGACGACCTGCAGATCCGGATTGCTGCGCAGGGCCTCGTCGATCAGTGCGTTGAGCTGTGGATCGCCGAGGCGGTTCCACCAGTCACTGGCCGGCCATGCCGCCGGCGACAGCTCGCCGCTGAAGGTAGGCCCCTGCAGGCTTCCGGCATCCAGGGTCTGGCCTTGAGTAAGCAGTCCTTGCGGCGAAGCGCAGGCAGCCAGCAGCAGCGCGCTGAAAATCACGGATAAGGGAGTACGCAACGGCATGGTGTTCTTCATTCTCCTGGCAACTGCGGCAAGGCGTCGGCAGCCATCAGCATCTTCTTCATCAGGCGTTGGAATTCGTCGAGTTCGCTGCGCGTCAGGCAGCCGGTCAGCTCATTGATGGCGTCCGCCGCGATCTGCGGCCCCAGCACGCCCAGCGCCTCGCCGGCTTCGGTGAGGCGCAGGTGCACCTGGCGGCGGTCGGCCTGGCTGCGCTCACGGGTCAGCAGGCCCTTGTGCTCCAGGCGATCGAGCATGCGGGTCATGGCCCCGCTGTCGAGGTTGAGCAGGCGCACCAGATCGGCTGGTGAACTGGCGCGCTGCTGGCTGATCAGCAGCACCACCTTGAATTGCGCCGCGGTGATCTGATGATCCACCACGTGGCGCTCCAGAATCCGATCCTTGAGCTGGTTGATCAGGGCGATCAGGTGGCCGGGTGAATGCTGCAGCGAGAAACGTTCACGGTCGAAATGTGGCATCAGTGTTTACCTGCCCAGGCAGTTAGTGCCATGCACAATACTGCCTAGGCAGATATCTGCCCAATCACACTTGGTAATGTTCGACATCGATATCAGACATATTTGGAAATATTCAGGGACAGAAGACTGACCCTTGGGCGCCACACGAGTTCAGCGCATCTGCTGCGAGGCCAGGCGGACGCCTGGCTCGGATGATGAGAGGAGCCCTTCGCGTTCTCTATGGGCGTTTGCCAGAGGTGAAACGGGCACGATCAATGAAAGGCTCGAACCGTATTGCCAGACCGATGCCAGGACTGCCCCTGCGAACAGGCAAAAAAAGGGCGACCAATTCGGTCGCCCGCCCATTCAAGGCATTCCAGGGGAGGAATGCAGAAACGCTTGCACCCAGATCACGCAGGATGATCAGGACAACCTCAGTGTCGCCACCCGAGCACGCCCTGCCTATTGCACCAAGGTCGTAGAACGCCGGCCAAACGGCAGGCCATACTCCCGCGACACCCTGCCCCCAGGAGACGCGCATGAACCCCGAGCATCTCGCCCTGTTACAGCAGGCGCCCACCAGCACCCATGCCGATGACACCTGGGCCAGGCTGTGCTGCGAACAGGCCCTGCTGGCCATCGAAGAAGGCTGTTATGCGGTCGGCGCCCTGCTGGTGGATGAGGCAGGTGAGCTGCTGTGCAGCGCCCATAACCAGGTATTCGCCGCAACCTACGCCAGCGCCGCCCACGCCGAAATGCAGGTACTCGACCAGCTCGAAGCCGAGCATGCGCAGGTCGACCGCCGATGCCTGACCCTCTATGTCAGCCTCGAGCCCTGCCTGATGTGCTACGGCCGCATCCTGCTGGCCGGCATCACCCGTGTACGCTACCTGGCACGCGACCGCGACGGCGGCTTTGCCTTGCGTCACGGCCGCTTGCCGCCAGCCTGGGCCAATCTCGCCTCCGGCCTGTCGGTGGTGCAGGCCCAGGCCGATCCCTACTGGATCGACCTGGCCGGGCGGATGATCGACCGCCTGCAGGATCGCCGAGCCATGCGCGAGCGCGTGGTCGCGGCCTGGCACGGCGGTCGTTGAAGCGGATACCCCATGGGATGTAACCGCCCCTACTCCTTGCCCAGCCCGTGCTGACGCAGCTTGTTGGCGATGGTGGTATGTGAGACCCCGAGCCGCTTGCCCAGTTGCCGGCTGCTCGGGTGCTCCTGATACAGACGCTCCAGCACCGCCTTCTCGAAACGCCCGAGGATATCGTCCAGGCTCCCCTCCACTGAAAACTCGCCCAGGGGCTGTGGCGCGCCGTAGTCCGGCAGGCGGATATGCTCAGCCTTCACCGTACCGCCGTCGCACAGCGATACCGCCTGGAACAGCACGTTCTCCAGTTGCCGCACATTGCCCGGCCAGTGGTAATGAGCCATACGCTCCAAGGCCTGTGGCGCCAGCTTGGGCAGCGCGCAGCCGATCTGTCGGCTGGCCGAATCGAGAAAATGCGCCACCAGCGGTTCCAGGCCGTCCAGGCATTCGCGCAACGGCGGAATGTGCAAGCTGAGCACATTGAGGCGGTGGTACAGATCCTGGCGAAATTCGCCACGGGCACAGAGTTCGGACAGGTCGACCTGAGTGGCGCAGATTACCCGCACGTCCAGATACACTTCTTCGTCGCTGCCCACGCGACGGAAGCAGCCATCCTGCAGGAAGCGCAGCAGCTTGGCCTGCAGCCTGGGGCTCATCTCGCCGACACCGTCGAGGAACAGGGTGCCGCCGGCCGTCAGCTCCAGCAGGCCGAGCTTGCCTTCCGGGCGCGCGCCCTCGAAGGCGCCGGGGCCGTAGCCAAACAGCTCGGTTTCGGCCATGGACTCCGGCAGGCCGGCGCAGTTGAGCGCCATGAACGGCGACTGCCCACGTGGGCTGGCCAGGTGGCAGGCACGGGCCAGCAATTCCTTGCCGGTACCTGTCTCCCCTTCGATCAACAGCGGCGCATCCAGCGGTGCCATGCGCCGCGCTTCGCGCACCACTGCGGCCATCACCTTGGAGCTCTGGAAGATCGAGTCGAAGCCACGCAATTCCTGCTTGCGCACGTGGTAGATGCGCTCGCCGACACGATCGGCGCGGTGCAAGGTCAGCACTGCGCCCGCCAGCGCCTCGCTGTCATCGTGTTCGTTCTGCAGCGGGGCGATATCGGCCAGAAACACGTCGCCCTTGATCGTCACGCGCAAGCCATTGATCCGCGCCTTGTTCGCACGCACCAGTTCCGGCAGGTCGAAATCCTCGATGTAGCGCGACAGCGCCATGCCCGGCACCTCGTCCACGCGCACGCCCAGAAGCTGGGCGGCGCTACGGTTGGCAGCGACTATGGCACCGCCCATGTCGATGGACAGCACAGGGAAATCCAGGGCGCCGAGCAGTGCATTGAGCTCCAGATGGCGGCGCTCGCTGGGCATCAGCCCCACGCGCCTGACGCCGAACACGCCAGCGATGGCCTCTATCCTGGGCCGCAGCGACTGGAACTGCAGGTTGATCAGGTTCGGGCAATGCAGGTAGATGGCATTGCCCTGCTCGCCGCCCACTTCCCCACGGGCCACGTTGATGCCGTAATCGGCCAGCAGGTTGAGCATGTCGCGCAGGATGCCGACACGGTTTTGGCAATGCACCTTAATGCGCATGGCAGCCCTCCTGAGCAGCTCTAAAAACCACCTCGGCTTCCTGATCCCTGCAGTCGTCGCTTAGGTTTTTAGAGGCGCCCTCCTGTCGATATGCCGCTGGCAAGGCACGGCAAGTCACTCGCAAATCAACAACTCTCAATGGTCTTTTGTCCTTGTGTGAGAGAGTGCCACGCCCGCAGGCGCAAACCCATGACCATCATCGCGCGCTCATGCATCAGCGGGCACCTGATCGACCGCGCGGCTCTGCCCCTCGTCATGCGCATGGCAGACCAGATAAAGGGCAGGCAGGAAGATCAGGGTCAACACCGTGGCCACGGCGATGCCGCCGATCATGGCGTAGGCCATCGGCCCCCAGAACGCCTCGCGGGCAATGGGAATCATCGCCAGGCCGGACGCTGCCGCCGTCAACAGAATCGGCCGACAACGATGCTCGGTGGCACGCACCACGGCCGCCTGCAAGGCGAGCCCCTGCCGACGGAACAGCTCCACCTGGCTGACCAGGATCACCGAGTTGCGCACGATGATACCGATCAACGCCAGTACCCCGAGGATGGCCACGAAGCCCAGCGGCGAGCCGGTCATCAGCAAGGCGCCCACCACACCGATCAGCCCCAGGGGCGCCACGCTCAGCACCAGCAACACCTGTTTCACACTCTGCAATTGAATCATCAACAAGGTCACCATCAGAAACAGCATCCACGGCACCACCCGCAGGATAGGCTGTTGCGAACGCGCACTGGCCTCGACCGCGCCGCCCACCGCCACCCTGTAGCCTGCCGGCAACTGCGCGGCGAAGTCATCGACCGCCGAGCCCAGCCCTTCTACCAGCGCATCGGGCTGCAGGTCGCCGATGATGTTCGCTTTCAGGGTGATGGTCGGCAGGCGGTCGCGCCGCCATACCAGAGGCTGCTCCTGCGCGTAACCGATACTAGCGAATGCCAGCAGCGGAATCGATTCACCCGTACGAGCAGAGGGTATCTGCAAGCTACCGATCAGCTCCGGGGACTGCCGTTCATCGGCCTGCGCCCGCGCCACCACATCGACCAGATGAATGCCGTCGCGGATCTGCGTGATGCTCGTACCGGACACCACGCTGTGCAGGATTTGCGCGGTGTCCTGCGTGGACAGGCCGAACTGCCTGGCCTTGTCCTGCTCGATGTCGATGCGCAGCACCTTGGCTGGCTCATTCCAGTCGTACACCACCTGGCCGATGTGCGGATGGGCATCGATGATCGCCGCCAGCCTCATGGCCTGAGCCCGCACCTGCTGGATATCCGCGCCGCTGATGCGGTACTGGATCGGCCAGCCCACCGGCGGCCCCATGTTCAGCGGCTGCACGTTGAAGCCGATGCCGACGAAGTCCTGGCGCAGGCGCTGGCGCAACCGCGCGAGCAGGCGGTCACGTGCCGCGCCGCCCTGGCTGACGACCACCACCTGACCATAGAAGGGGTTGCTCAATTGCTGATCCAGCGGCAGGTAGAAACGCACCGCCCCCTTGCCGACATAGGAGCTCCAGCGCAGCACGTCCGGGTCATCGCGCAGGGTCTGCTCGAAGCGATCCATCAGCGCCTGTGTGGCCTCGAGCGAAGCCTGCTGCGGCAGGTGGAAGTCCACCAGGATCTCCGGGCGATCCGAGTCGGGAAAGAACTGTCGCTGCAACAACGGCGTCGCCGCCAGGGAGAGGGCGAAGGCCAGCAGGGTCAGCCCCACCGTCCAATTACGATGACGCAACGCCAATGCCAACCAGCCAGAGAACAGCCGCTCCCAGCCACGCTGGCCATGCACCTCGGCCTGTGCCGGCCGGCGCAACAGGTATACCCCCAGCAAGGGTGCGAAAACCACTGCCACCAGCCAGGACAGCAGCAGTGCCACGGCGATCACCGCGAACATGGTGAACACGTACTCCCCGGCCGAGCTGGAGTTGAGACCGATGGGCACGAAACCGGCGACCGTGACCAGGGTGCCGGTGAGCATGGGAAAGGCCGTCGAGGTGTAGGCATGGGTCGCTGCCTTGGGCAGGGAGTCGCCCAGCTCGATGCGCTTGATCATCATCTCCACGGTGATCATGGCATCGTCCACCAGCAGTCCCAGAGCGATGATCAAGGCCCCCAGGGAGATGCGCTGCAGGGTGATGCCACTGTAGGCCATGAACAGAAAGACCATCGCCAGCACCAGCGGAATGGAACAGGCCACTACCAGGCCGGCGCGCAGACCGAGGCTGATGAAGCTGACCAGCAGCACGATCAGCACCGCCTCGAACAGGGCCTTGGTGAAGGTGCCGATGGCCTTGTCCACCACCTGCGCCTGGCTGGAGACCTGATGCACATCCAGGCCCAGCGGCAGGTCGGCGGCGAGCTGGTCGATACGCTGCTGCAGGGCCGCGCCAAAATCCTGGATGTTGCCCCCGGCCTGCATGGCCACGGCCAGGCCGATGGCCGCCTCGCCGTTATAGCGAAACAGCGAAGTCGGTGGCTGCGCATAGCCGCGCTCGATGTGCGCCAGATCGCTCAGACGCAGCAGGCGATCACCGAAACGCAGGCTGACGGCCTCGAGATCCGCCTCGCTGGCGAAAGCGCCGCTGGCCTGCACGGCGATGCGCTCCTGCGCGCCGTCGATGAGGCCCGCCGGAGTGACCGCATTCTGCGCCTGCAGGCTCTGGATCACCTGACGCAGATCGATGCCCAGCGCCGCCAGGCGGCGAATGGAAAAGTCCAGATAGATGACCTCGGGCTGGCTGCCAAGCAGTTCCACCTTGCCCAATCCAGGCACCCCCTTGAGGCCCAGGCGCAGGCGCTCGGCGTAGTCGCGCAACTGGCGCGGGGAGAAGCCCTCGCCGGTCAAGGCATAGATGTTGCCGAAGACATCGCCGAACTCGTCGTTGAACGCTGGCCCCTGCACGCCGCCGGGCAATTCGCCACGAACGTCCTGCATCTTCTTGCGCACCGCGTACCAGGCATCGGGGATCGCCCGTGCCGGTGTCTCGCTCTTGAGAAAGACGAACAGCGTGGCCTCGCCGGCCAGGGTGTAGCTGCGCACGTAATCCAGCGCGTCGATCTCCTCGAGCTTCTTCTCCAGGCGATCGGTGACCTGCTGCAGGGTTTCATCCAGAGTCGCACCGGGCCAGCGCGCCTGGATCACCATGGTCTTGATGGCAAACGCAGGATCTTCCTCGCGGCCCAGTTGCAGATAGGCAAAGGTTCCCATCAGCAAGGTGACCAGCATGGCGTACCAGACCAGCGTCCGGTGGCGTAGCGCCCAACCGGACAGATTGAAGCTTTCCTTCATGAACCGCTGCGCTCCTCGAGCCTGACCTGCTGTCCTTCGCGAAGCCGCGTGACACCGGCCCTGACCACACGATCGCCCGGCTGCAGGGAGCCACGCACACGCACGTTCGTGCCGGTCTCACCCAGCACTTCCACCGCAACGGCATGCACCTGCGAACTCTGCCCCTCGATGCGCCAGACGAAGTGCTGCTCGGCCTCCATCCACAGCGCCGAAGCTGGCAGCTCCGGCGCAAGTGCGGTATGCGGCGCAACGAGCTGCACACTGACCAGCGACCCCAGGTGAACCTCAGCCGGCAGCCGCTCCAGCGCCAGCCGAACCCGTTGCACACGGGTGCCAGCATCCAGCACCGGATCGATCTGCCGCACCTGCGCCCAACTGCCCTCGTCCGCGCCGTTCAGCGAGGTCACACGAATACGCGGTGGTGTTGCCACGAGCGCGCTCAACCACTGCGCGGGCAAATCGACCCAGACCTCCAGGCTGTCCAGCCGCGCCAGGCCGAGCACCGGCGTACCACTGGCCAGTACCTGGCCAACCTCGGCATGCCAGGCCGTGACCACGCCATCGATATCCGCCAGTAGCTGCGTCTGCTGCACATGCTCTTCGGCACGACGCAAGGCGATGCGCGCCTGGCGCAAGGTCGCGGCGCGCACCTGCAGCTCACTGTGCAACTGTTCGAGGCGGGCCAGGCTGCCAACGCCCTGCCGATACAGGCCCTGGTAACGCGCCAGCTCGTCCCGGGCATTGCGCCACGCCACCTCGGCACGCTGGTGCTCGCCCTGGCGACTGCGCACCTCGCTGTGCTGATCGGTGTTTTCCAGGCTCGCCAGCAATTGCCCACGGCGCACTCGCTGGCCGACCTCCACCTGCCGGCTGAGCAGGCGACCGCTCTGGCGAAAGGCTGCTGCCAGTTGCTCACGCGGCTGCACGGTACCCGTGAAACGCGCCTCGGACTGGTGCTGCTGATCGGTGATTTCGGCGAACGCCACCGGGCGTTCAACCGACAGCGCCGCCGTCTGTTCGCGGCAGCCCAGCAGCAGCCCCAGCAACGTCAGCCAGCACGGCGCCCACCTCATGGCTGCACCTCGTCGGCGCTGGCTGCAAGCACGCCGGCCACCTCGACTCGCTGCCCCGGATAAAGCAACTGCCCGCCCTGGGCCACGACCAGATCGCCGTCCTGCACACCGGCGGCCACCAGCACCCGACCGCTTTCGTAACGGGCGACCTCGACCGGCGCCAGGCTGACACGCTGCTGCGCATCGATACGCCAGACCGCTGGCTGGCCCTGATCGCGACTCAGGGCCGCCCAGGGCAACACGGCCACCGGCCCCAAGGGTTCGTTCAGGCGCGCCACCACCACGGTTCCCAAGGGCCAGCGCGCGGCCTCGTCCGACAGACTGACACGGATGCGCAAGGTGCCCGAACGGGCGGAAACCCGTGGGGCGATTTCGCGCACCTGCCCGATGATTTCGCGTGCCGGTTCGTTCAAGCTGTACAGATGAATGGGAGCACCGACCTGCAGGCCTGCCGGCAGCTTCTCGTACCAGTCGAAAACCGCTTCGGGCGCCGCGTCATGGGCCAGTGACAGCACCACCTGCCCGGCCTGCACCACCTCGCCGGCAGCCACCGGACGCGCGACCACCACGCCATCGGCCAGCGCCAGCAGGTCAGCGTCGGCCAAGGCATCCCTGGCCACCTGGCGCCGCGCCGTGGCCGTCCGCAATTCGGCCTCGGCGCCTTGCAGGGCAGCCTGCGCACGCTCGTACTCGTTGCGATTGGTGTAGCCCTTGGGCAGCAGGCGTGCCTGGCGCGCATGATCGGCGCGGGCGAGCTCGACCCGTGCCTGCAAGGCCTGAACGTCGGCCTCGCTGAGTTCCAGGGTCGCACGCAACTCGACCGGATCGAGCCGCCCAAGCACCTGCCCGGCCACCACCCTGTCGCCGACATCGACCGCGAGCTGCACCACCTTCCCCGTGCTGGGAAACGCGAGATCGCTGACGAAGCGCGCCTGCACATCGCCGCTCATCAGACTGTGCGCCCGCCCCGGCACCTGCACGACCCGCTGCGCCAACACCCGCACGCTCGGCTTCTCGGGCACCGACTCGGCAGAACAACCCAGCGTCAGCGCTCCTATCAACCCCAGCACGACAAAGCGACGCCAATCCAAGCGCATTGCAGCTTCCAATCCCAGACCCATTGCCTGCCGATCCCTCCAGCGATCACACCAGCGAAGGTGACAGCTCCCTATGCACAGGCGCCCTGACTTCGGCCTCCAGGAAGGCCAGCACCGTCTTGCGAGACGTCAACCAGGCCGACTTGCTCTCCAGGTCGAGGAAATGCCCGGCCCCCGGCACCACCGCGAAATGACTGTTGGCCACGTACTGGGCGAACTGCCGTGCGTCCTCAGCGGTCGTGTACTCATCCCGCTCACCGTTGACGAACAATACCGGGATTTTTATCTGGGCAAAGCGCTCCACGTAATTCTTGGCACTCAGTTCACGAACCTGAGCGATATGGAATTCGATCTGCTGGTATTCGTGCTCGGCCAGACTGATCAGATGCTTGAAGTTATAAAGCTTGAACAGCCTGGGCAAATACTTGCCCACCGTGTCGTTGAGCAGACTGCCGATCTTGCGCTTGTCACGCGCAGCCAGATAAGCCTGGCCATTGTCGAGATAATCACGCATCGGCTCGTTGATCACCGGAGAAAAGGAACTGATGATCGCCCGCTCGACACTCGGTGGTGACTCAGCCAGCGCCAACATCGCCGACACTCCGCCCCAGGATACCGACAACAGATAATTGATCTGAAAGCGCTCGATCAGATCGAGAATGATCCGAACTTCGTCTTCCTTGCTCACCACACTGGCCAACTTGTTGTGCTCGCGCGACTTTCCAGCGAAAGGAAGATCGAACAGTACCAAGTTGAAGTGTGGTTGCAGGTATTTGACCGTTTGCCCGAATGACCCGGTGGTGGATAGCGCGCCATTGATCAGCAACAGGGTCTTGGCATGCTCACCACGCCAGTACACCTCCGTGTACACATTGAAACCTGCCGCAGTCAGTATCTTAGTTTCCATGCCCCAGCCTCCATAAATACGAAATTTAAAGACATTCATTCTCATCGATGAGCTCGAGCAAAACGTCAAGAAAACGTCATAAACAGGAATGAAAGCTTCGTGAAAGGTTTGGAATTCCGCTCCCCCCAGCAGAATTCCAAATTTTTATAGCGCAGCTAGATTGTGACCGACAAGTCAATGACGCCATTTTCAAGACGCTCGCCCAGAGCAGAAGCTGACCCTGGAGACAGCTTCATCACTCAGGCAAGGCAGACCAAAAGACGGCATCGTCAGCCATGATCGGATGCACGGAGGAGAAGGCGCCTTTTTTCCTCGGCAGACTTTCTCGCACCACTGAAATATTTTGTTACACAAACAAATAACAATAACAACGTGCCTTTTCGGCACTGTACAAGTTACTTTCCACCCAACGGAGCGCGTAAAGTTTTCATGACGTAAAAATAAACTTACAGAACACCTGAATTTGTTCATTAAATTGCCACGCGCATTGTCAGGATATCTGTACAGCCTGATCGCCTCCCCCAAGCCAGTGACCTCAGGACACTCTATTTACCACGCCTACGCAGCCTGACTGCTACTTGCTCAACAAGACGCAATAATGCAGACAGTAAAAGAGCAACAGTATTGGCTACGATTCTTTCACGAGTCGACGTAGCGAATAAGTCATCAACTTCCAATGAATATCTAGTCACTGCTCCCTCAACAAAACTTGAACTTAGTAAAAAGCCATTAGCCATGTCAGGAATGACGCACCCGTTTCTCCTTAATAACGCCGAACACCAATAACTATTGGCACAACAAGAACGAAGGAGACTGCACCTTGCCCTTGTCTCGCATGGGCAAAACGCCAGGGCGCAGAACCATGGGGCGAACGCCTCACCAACAGCCTTCATCAAAAAACATCGGCAACAAGCCGACGATAGAAAAGCCCCAGACGCGCAATCGGCAGTAAAGAAAACTGTACGAACCAAGGAGCTGGAACCGAGAAAAAGCAAGGAACCGGCCAGTACGTAAAGAAATTTTTACGGAAACCTGCTACCACTGTCCGCCGGCGCACCCTGCAGGCCCTGGCTGCAGCCGCCTGCCAGGGCCATGCTGCGAGCGAACAAGAACAACAGCGCCCCGCAGGAGGCAGCGATGAAGAGCACGCAATACCTGGCCCGAGAACCGGACGAGAGTGGCTTTATCCACTACCCCGAAAGCGAGCATCGGGTATGGAATACCCTGATCACCCGCCAGCTCGAGGTGATCAACAATCGTGCCTGCCAGGAATACCTGGATGGCATCGAGCAACTCGACCTGCCCTTGGAACGCATCCCCCAGCTCGGTGAAATCAATCGCGTGCTCGAAACCAGCACGGGCTGGCGCGTGGCGCGGGTACCAGCGCTGATCCCCTTTCAGACCTTCTTCGAGCTGCTGGCCAGCAAGCAGTTTCCGGTCGCCACCTTCATCCGCACGCCCGAGGAACTGGATTACCTGCAGGAGCCGGACATCTTCCATGAGATATTCGGTCACTGCCCTCTACTGACCAACCCCTGGTTCGCCGAATTCACCCACACCTACGGCAAGCTCGGCCTGCGGGCCACGAAAGAACAGCGTGTCTACCTGGCGCGCCTGTACTGGCTGACCATCGAGTTCGGCCTGCTCGACACGCCAGCCGGTCGGCGCATCTATGGCGGCGGCATCCTCTCCTCCCCACGGGAAACCCTCTACGCCCTGTCCGATGTACCCGAGCACCTGGCCTTCGACCCGCTGGAGGCGATGCGCACGCCCTATCGCATCGATATCCTGCAACCTGTGTATTTCGTCCTGCCACAACTCAAGCGCCTGTTCGAGCTGGCGCAACAGGACATCATGGCGCTGGTGCAGCAGGCCATGCAGCTCGGATTGCACGCGCCGAAATTTCCGCCGAAGGCCGCGTGAGCGTTTGACGCCCTCGCCTGTCCATGCAAGGGGGCGAACGCTTCACGCCATGCCCCCCAAAGGTCTCGCCGGTGACGACTGCCCAGTGGCCGTCACCAGGCGGCGATCCATACCACCCAGAACCCTACTCAGGAGTAGTGCCATGAGCCTTGCCCAAGCCCAATGCGAAGCCTGCCGAGCCGACGCGCCGAAAGTCACCGATGCCGAGCTGGCCGAGCTGATCCGCGAAATTCCCGACTGGAACGTCGAGGTACGCGGCGACCATATGGAGCTGGAGCGCGTCTACCTGTTCAAGAACTTCCGCCATGCCCTGGCCTTCACCAATGCCGTCGGTGCCATCGCCGAGGAAGTCGGCCACCACCCCGCCCTGCTCACCGAATGGGGCAAGGTCACTGTGACCTGGTGGAGCCACGAGATGCGCGGCCTGCACCGTAACGACTTCATCATGGCGGCGCGTACCGATCTGCTCGCCGCCAGCGCCGAGGGCCGCAAGTGAGCCATTTCGCCAGCGTCGCCCGCGTGCCAGGCGACCCCATCCTCAGCCTGATGCAGGCCTATCTCCTCGACACCCATCCAGCCCGGCTGGATCTCGGTGTCGGCGTCTACAAGGACGCCCAGGGCCTGACGCCAATCCCACGTGCGGTGAAGCTGGCCGAGCAGCGCCTGGTCGATAGCGAACTGAGCAAGACATACATCGGCGGCCATGGCGATGCGCTTTTCGCCGAGCGCCTTAGCCAGCTCGTACTGGGAGCCGACTCCCCACTACTGGCCGAGCGACGTGCCGGCGCCACGCAGACGCCGGGCGGCACTGGCGCCCTGCGCCTGGCCGCCGACTTCATCCGTCACTGCCTACCGGGGCGCGGTATCTGGCTCAGTGACCCGACCTGGCCGATTCATGAAACCCTGTTCGCCGAAGCCGGGCTGGTGGTCGGCCACTACCCCTATGTCGACTCGAACAATCGCCTCGATGTGGAGGCCATGATCGGCGCCTTCACCCACCTGCCCAAAGGCGACGTGGTGCTGCTGCATGCCTGCTGCCACAACCCCACCGGCTTCGATCTGACCCAGCAGGACTTCGAGCGCGTGCTGGAGGTGGTCAAGGCGCGTGAGCTGCTGCCCTTGATCGACTTCGCCTACCAGGGTTTCGGCGATGGCCTGGAGCAGGACGCCTGGGCCGTGCGCCTGTTCGCCGCCGAGCTGCCGGAACTGCTGATCACCAGCTCCTGCTCGAAGAACTTCGGCCTGTACCGCGAACGCACTGGCGCTCTGATCGTCTGCGCCGCCGATGCCGAGAAGCTTGTCGACATTCGCAGCCAGCTAGCCTTCATCGCCCGCAATCTGTGGTCGACGCCACCGGCCCATGGCGCCGCCGTGGTTGCCAGCATTCTCGGTGATGACGAACTCAAGTGCCTGTGGCAAGAAGAGCTCGAAGACATGCGCCTGCGCGTCGCCAGCCTGCGGCGCGGCCTGGTCGAAGCCCTGGCACCGCACGGTCTGAGCCAGCGTTTCGCGCATATCGCCGAACAGCGCGGCATGTTCTCCTACACCGGCCTCTCACCTCTGCAGGTGCTACGTCTGCGCGAAGCGTTCAGCATCTATTTGGTCGGCAGTGGCCGCGCCAACGTCGCCGGCCTAGATGCCAACCGCCTGGAGTATCTGGCGGCCGCCATCGCCCAGGTCTGCAACTGATCGATGCGCAGCAGGTTAAGCCCGTCCTCGCGACGGGTTTTTACTGCGCCAACGCAGTGGCTTGAGTGAGCCAGCCCCCCCTGCAGCAACCCACTTCAGATGCTCGCAGGCCGACCACGACAACGATAATGCCGTTTCGCTCGTTGCATGCACGCAACAGTTAGTTACAAGCACAACGACTTAATTAGCTTGCTAACGAGGCGTATAAAAGAACTGCGACATATCGCCGCATCCGCATTTCGAGGAGACAGGCATGAACGTGATCGTGCATGAGCGTGACAACGAACATATTTCCCACGAGGCCCGCGCCATGGGGATCGAGGTCTGGGATGTGCTTCAGAATGGTGAACTGGTCGGTATCTTCCGCTCTCAGGAAGAAGCCGATGCCTACCGCCAGGCGCTGGAAGAGGCGCAAGAACAAGGATGAACGGAAGCCGTTGCCGTTTCCCTCGAAACGGCAACGGCTTCGCCCAAGAGCACGATGCCGATGGACAGCATCGACATCGATACAGAGGCCTTGACAGGCCCAGCTAGATGGTCAGTCCCAACTGGATGACGGCTTAGCAACCAAACGCCCCGATTGATTCGGGGCGTTTGCATTGAACGCCAAGACCTGCAGGCTGCCTCAGAGCAGCAAACTGCCGATGAAAGCCAGCAGGAAGGCGATGCCACCCAGCAGCGTCTCCATCACCGTCCAGGTCTTCAGGGTGGTCTTCTCGTCCATCTGCAGGAAGCGGCTGACCAGCCAGAACCCCGAGTCGTTGACGTGCGAGAGCACCGTCGCCCCACCGGCAATAGCGACCACGATGAAACACAGGTCGAACTGGCTGAGCCCCGGCGTCACGGCCACGGTGGGCGCCATCAGCGCTGCTGCGGTGGTCAGCGCCACGGTCGCCGAGCCCTGCGCCACGCGCAGTGCGGCGGAGATGACGAATGCCGCGACTATCACCGGCAAGCCGGTATCGGCCAGCAGCGACGACAACGCATCACCAATGCCGCTGGTGCGCAGCACGTTGCCGAACATGCCGCCGGCGCCGGTCACCAGCACGATCGAACAGATCGGCCCGAGTGCCCCCTCGCAAGCTTTCTCCAGATGCCTGGCGCTGTAGCGACCGCTGAACATCGCCAGCGCCAGGAAAGTGGTGAGCAACAGCGCCACGGGGGTCTTGCCCAGCATGCGCAGCAACTGCACCCAGGCGTCGCCCGCCTGCACGTAGCCCATCACCGTCAGGGTATTGAGCCCGGTATCGAGGAAGATCAACAGCAACGGCAGCAAGAGGATCGCCAGCACCAGGGCGAAGCTCGGCGGCGTCACAGAGGCATCACGCTCGACGTCGGTGAGGAAGGTGCTCGGCAGCTTCACCTCGAAGCGCTTGCCGGCCCATTGCCCGAACAGGTAGGCGCCGACGTACCAGGTGGGCAAGGCGATAAGGCCACCGACCAGTACCAGCAAGCCGATGTTGGCACCGAGCAGATCAGCGGCGGCGACCGGCCCTGGATGCGGTGGCACCAGTGCATGCATGGCGGCGAAGGCGCCGGCCGCCGGCAAGGCATAGAGCAGGGTCGAGCCACCAAAGCGCTTGGCCACGCTGAAGATGATCGGCAGCATCACCACCAGCCCGGCATCGAAGAAGATGGGGAAGCCGAACAGCAGCGAGGCCACCCCCAGCGCCAGCGGCGCGCGCCGCTCACCGAAGGTACCGATCAGGGTATCGGCCAGCACCTGGGCACCGCCGGTCATTTCCAGCAGGCGCCCGATCATGGCGCCCAGGCCAACCAGCAAAGCGACCGAAGCCAGGGTATTGCCGAAGCCGGTCAACAGCGTCGGCACCACCTGATCGTAGGGTATGCGCGTGACCAGCGCCGTGACGACGCTGACCAGCACCAGGGCGAGAAAGGCATGCACCTTCAAGCGCATGATCAACAGCAGCAGCAAGGCAACGGCACCTGCAGCCGTGAGCAACAACAGCGTGGCGTCGGGCGTGGAAGCCAGTGAGTTCATGGTCTACCTCATTATTCTTGTCGTAGAGCAATGCAATGGAACGAGGCGTGGTCAGGCTGGCCTCGCGAGGGCGTCCGTCGACTTCCACCAGCGCTCGGCCTCGAGGCCGAGTTGGTCGACGGGCAAGGTGGCGTCGAGCACTAGAGTCAGTGGCTCGACGTGTGGGGGTTCGAGGGCGGCGAACTGACTGTCGATCAGACTGGCCGGCATGAAGTGGTCGGGGCGATTGGCGACCCGCTGCCCGGCCATTTCCCGGCTCAGCTCCAGATAGACGAAGCCCAGCCCGGGCACCGCCTGGCGCAACTGGCGGCGATAGCACTGACGTAGCGCCGAGCAGGTCAGCACGGCGCGCCGACCGCCACGGGTGGCGCTGCGCAGCTCCTCGCCGAGGCGCTGCAGCCAGCCCGCGCGGTCATGATCGTCAAGGGGAATGCCGGCACTCATCTTGGCGATGTTGGCGGCAGGGTGAAAGGCATCGCCTTCGATGAACAGGGCATCGCTGCGCTGGGCGATGGCCTGCCCGACACTGCTCTTGCCGCAGCCGGCAACACCCATGATCACCAGGGCCTGGATAGGTGGATGCATAAGCACCTCGTAGAAGTAGCGCTATCTCAGATAAAACAACGGAGAAAGCGCTCCATGAAATTGTATTTGTTCTCGCCACGGCAAAAAAATGCAGGATATCTCTGCTTTTTAGGCCTTCATGAGGTGTCAGAGCATTTGTAACACCCCAAAGACAGCGCTATCCTAGAACCGATATTTCACCTTGGCAAGCAGGCCCACCCCGGGCCGATGAACGCGCAGGGCTCGCGATACAGGGCTCGAGTGCCGCAAAATATAAAAAACACGACAGGCGATAAGCCCTGATGAGCACGTCCAAGACAGGTAGAAGCACCCGTACCACGGGGCGCCCGACCCTCAACGAGGTGGCCCGCCACGCCGGCGTCAGCCCGATCACCGCATCGCGCGCGCTACGCGGCATTCCCAGCGTCGCCGAAGAGCTGGTGCAGAAGGTACGCGAGGCCGCCAGCAAGCTGGGCTACGTGGCCAACCCGGCCGCCCGTGCCCTTGCCTCCTCGCACAGCCAGAGCATCGCGGTGATCGTGCCGTCGCTGACCAACCAGTTGTTCGTCGAGACCCTGGAGGCCATCCACGCCGTGATGCGCCCACGCGGCCTGGAAGTGCTGATCGGCAATTCGCACTACTCGCGTGACGAAGAAGAAGACCTGATCCGCAACTACCTGGCTCATCAGCCGCGCGGCATGCTGCTGACCGGCTTCGAGCGCACCGAGAGCGCGCGGCGCCTGCTCGAATCCAGTGGCATTCCCTGCGTCTACATGATGGACATCGACCCCGGCGCCGGCCTGCACTGCGTCGGTTTCTCCCAGGTGCAGGCCGGTGCCTGTGCCGCCGAGCACCTGATCGGCCGGGGCCGTCGCCGCCTGGCCTTCGTCGGCGCGCAATTGGATCAACGCACCCTGCTGCGTGGCGAAGGCTTCCGCCGCGTACTGCAACGCGCCGGCCTCTATGACCCAACCCTGGAGGTGCTGACGCCACGGCAATCCACCGTCGGCCTGGGCTGCGAGTTGTTCGCCCGCCTGCTGGCCGAGCACCCGGATCTGGACGCCATCTTCTTCGGCAACGACGACCTGGCCCAGGGTGCCCTGCTCGAAGCTCTGCGCCAGGGCATCCGCATCCCCGAACGCCTCTCGGTGCTGGGCTTCAACGACCTGCAGGCCTCAGCCTTCAGCGTGCCGCGCCTGAGCAGCATTCGCACCCCACGTGAAGCGATCGGCCGCCGCGCTGCCGAGATGCTGCTCGGCCTGATCGCTGGCGAAACACCGCCCGAGCAGGTGCACGACTTGGGCTTCGAGCTGATGCTGCGCGAAAGCACCTGAACCACAGGCCATGCCGCCACGCCCCGTTGCGTAGCGGCATGGCAATCAAAGATAGCGCTACCTCAACCTGACCGCTACGAGCGCGCCACAGCACAGGAGGCCTGGCCTCCGAGGATTGAAGATGAACCACCCGCAACGCCACCCGCTCCTCGACACCCCGGCAACGCAGATGACCCGCCAGATCGCCCGTATCGACCAGATATGCACGGCGGCGCGCATCCTCCCGGTGATCAGGATCGAGCGGGAAGCGGACATTCTGCCCTTGGCCGACGCCCTGGCTGCCGGCGGTCTGCACACCCTGGAGATCACCCTGCGCTCGGCGCTCGGCCTGAACGCCATCGCCCTGCTGCGCCAGCAGCGCCCACAGCTCTGCATCGGCGCTGGCACGGTGCTCGACGAACACATGCTGCAGCAGGCAGTGGCGGCAGGCGCCGAGTTCATCGTCACTCCCGGCTGCACTCAGGCATTGCTGGAAGCCGGTCTGCAGTCGCCTGCCCCCCTGTTGCCCGGCATCAGTAGTGCTTCGGAAATCATGCTCGGCTATAACCTGGGCTACCGCCGCTTCAAGCTGTTCCCCGCCGAACTGGCCGGCGGCGTCGCGGCCCTCAAGGCCTTCGCCGGCCCCTTCGGCAACGTGCGCTTCTGCCCCACCGGCGGGCTCAACCCGAGCAACCTGCAACACTACATGCAACAACCCAACGTGATGTGCGTCGGCGGCTCGTGGATGCTCGACGACACCTGGGTACGCGGCGGCGACTGGCAGCGCATCACCCAGGCCAGCGCCGAGGCCTTGCAATTGCTGGTCTGAACCAACGGCCTGCGGAGCATGCAGGCCTCTCTCTCGTAATGACTGAAAGGACTGGAAGCATGAACATAGAGAAGCGCTTGCACACCCTCTTTCCCAGCGCCGCCGAGATTCCCGAGGCCTACCGGCTGGACATGCCGATCGAGCAGCGCGACTACCTACTCGATGGCCAGTTGCACACCTGGCAAGGCCCCCTGGCCAGCGTGCGTAGCCCGGTGTGCCTGACCCGTGAGGACGGCCAGACCGAACAAGTGGTGCTCGGCAGCGCCCCACTGATGGACGCCGATGCCGCCCTGGCCGCGCTGGATGCCGCCGTGCGCGCCTACGACAACGGCCAGGGCCTGTGGCCGAACCTGCGAGTGGCCGAGCGTATTCGCCACGTAGAGGACTTCCTCGCGCGCATGCGCCAGCAGCGCGAAGCCGTGGTGCGCCTGCTGATGTGGGAAATCGGCAAGAGCCTGAAAGATGCCGAGAAGGAATTCGACCGTACCTGCGACTACATCGTCGACACCATCGACGAGCTGAAGAAGCTCGACCGCCGCTCCAGCCGCTTCGAGCTGGAACAGGGCACCCTCGGCCAGATCCGCCGCGCACCGCTGGGCGTGGCGCTGTGCATGGGCCCCTACAACTACCCGCTGAACGAGACCTTCACCACCCTGATCCCGGCGCTGATCATGGGTAACACCGTGGTGTTCAAACCGGCCAAGTTCGGCGTGCTGCTGATCCGCCCGTTGCTCGAGGCCTTCCGCGACAGCTTCCCGCCCGGCGTGATCAACGTCATCTACGGCAAGGGCCGCGACACCGTCAGCGCCCTGATGGCCAGCGGCAAGGTGGACGTGTTCGCCTTTATCGGCACCAACAAGGGCGCCAGCGACCTGAAGAAACTGCACCCGCGCCCGCACCGCCTGCGCGCCGTGCTCGGCCTGGATGCGAAGAACCCCGGTATCGTCCTGCCGCAGGTGGATCTGGACAACGCCGTGGAAGAAGCCGTGACCGGCGCCCTGTCGTTCAACGGCCAGCGCTGCACCGCGCTGAAGATCCTCTTCGTCCACCACGCCGTGCTGCAGCCCTTCCTCGAACGCTTCAGCGCCAAGCTCGCTGCGCTCAAGCCGGGCATGCCCTGGGAGCCGGGCGTGGCCCTGACGCCGCTGCCCGAACCGGGCAAGGTCGACTACCTTAACGGCCTGCTGCAGGACGCCCTGAGCAAGGGCGCCAAGGTGATCAACGAAGGCGGCGGCAGCCAGCGCGAAACCTTCTTCTACCCGGCACTGCTAAGCCCGGTCAGCGCGGACATGCGTCTGTATCACGAAGAGCAGTTCGGCCCGCTGATTCCGGTGGTGCCCTATGACAAGATCGACGAAGTGATCGACTACGTGCTGCAATCCGACTACGGCCAGCAACTCAGCCTGTTCGGCAACGACCCGGCGCAGGTTGGCCAGTTGATCGACGCCTTCGCCAACCAGGTCGGCCGCATCAACGTCAACGCCCAGTGTCAGCGTGGCCCGGACAGCTACCCGTTCAACGGGCGCAAGAACTCGGCCGAGGGCACCCTGTCGGTGTATGACGCGCTGCGCGTGTTCTCCATCCGCACCCTGGTGGCCACCCGTGACCAGGAGGCCAACAAGGCGCTATTCAGCGCCATCATCCAGGGCCGCCACTCGAGCTTCCTGACCACCGACTACATCTTCTGATACCCCTGCCCCGCGCGCCAAGTTGGTGCGCGGGGCCAGGACTACCCCCCTGCCACAACGTCGCAGCCGAAGGCCGCGCATGCCCATCAAGACTGAACTATCCTCCTTTCAATTGAAGCTTTCGGCCCTTTCGAGATGCCTGAAAACAGATTCGATCCCACCCCGGTCATACTGATCGTCGACGATCAGCCCAGTGACGCCAGAATCCTGCAAGAAGCGGTTGGCGAACTGGCTCAGGTGCATATCGTGCATGACGGCTACCAGGCGCTGGAGGCGGCCCGCTTTTACCGCCCGGATGTGGTGCTGCTGGATATCGAAATGCCCGGCATGGGCGGCTTCGAGCTGTGCAGCCTGATCAAGGCCGACCCCAAGCTCTGCGATGCGGCGATCATGTTCGTGACAGCACATACGCAGACGGATAATGAAATTCGGGCGCTGGATTTCGGCGGTATCGACTTCATCCAGAAGCCCCTGAGCATCCCGGTGGCACGCGCCCATATCCGCGCTCACCTCAACCTGCGCGCCGAGGCCAAGCGCCTGGCCTATGTCGATGCCCTGACCGGCTTGCCCAACCGCATGCTGCTGCGTGATCGCGCCGGACAGATGCTGCAGAAGGCGCGACGTAATGGCAGCCAACTCGCCGTGCTGCTGCTGGATCTGGACAACTTCAAGGGCATCAACGACTCCCAGGGGCATTCCACCGGCGACCTGATTCTTCGCGAAGTCGGCCAACGCCTGAATCAGGCAGCTCGTGACCTGGATACCGTCAGCCGCCAGGGCGGCGATGAGTTCGTGATCCTGGTGACCGATATCCAGCGCTCCGAAACCATCAGTGACCATGTGGAACGCCTGCTGGAGATCATCACCAGGCCGATGGAGGTGGCCGGCAATCGCTATGACCTCTCCGCCTGCATCGGCATCAGCGTCTTTCCCGATGACGGTACGGATATCGAAACCCTCTATCGCCAGGCGGACTCGGCGATGTACCAGGCCAAGCAGGAAGGCCGTAATCGCTACCGTTTCTTCTCCAACAGCATCGAAAGCACGGCCCGTGCTCGCCACCTGCTCGAACGCCACATGCGCAATGCGCTGGAATCGGGCGTGTTCGAGGTGTACTACCAACTGCGCGTCGACGTGAGCGACGGGCAAAGCTGCGGAATGGAAGCACTGATCCGTTGGCGACACGAAGAAAACGGCATGATCTCCCCGGCCGAGTTCATTCCCCTGGCCGAAGAAACCGGCCTGATCGTACCGATAGGCAAACTGGTACTGCGCAAGGCCTGCCGCGACGCCAAACGCCTGCTCGACCTCGGCAAGCGCCTGTGCGTGAGCGTCAATATCTCGGTGGTACAGTTCCGCGAAGCCTCCTTCATCGGCATGATCACCGAGGCGCTCAAGGAATCAGGGTTGCCCCCGCAACTGCTCGAACTGGAAATCACCGAAGGCGTGCTGGCCCGCGACGTGGATCAGGCACGCAGCCTGCTGGAGACACTCAAGCAGATGGGCGTACGCATCGCCATCGACGATTTCGGCACCGGCTACTCCAGCCTCTCCTACCTCAAGAAACTACCGATCGATGTGCTCAAGATCGATCAGAGCTTCGTCCGCGACATGCTCACCGACCCAAGCGATGCCGCGATCATCGAAGCCATCGTGCGCATGGGCCAGGCGCTGGGCATGCAACTGGTGGCAGAAGGCGTGGAGCAACACGAGCAATCGCAGAAACTGCTGGCCCTGGGTTGTGAGCTGATGCAGGGTTTCCATTACTGTCGGCCCATGCCCTTCGCGCAGCTATGCGACACCCTGGGTCTGCAAACCGACTTGGACAAGCGATGAAGACAGGGACACTCTCCGTGCGGCGTGCCGTCCTGTTCAGCTTCGCTGCGGGCATGGCACTGACCGCACTGGTGACCGGCCTGCTGCAACAAAGCAACCAACAACGTCTGCAAGACGCCTTGAGCACTGCCACCGAGCGTGCGGCGGACGTGGTCACCAAGCGTATCGAGCTCTACCAGTATGGTTTGCGCGGCGCGCGGGGGGCGGTGCTGGCCAGCGGCGAAAATGGCATCAGCCGCCAGGGCTTCATCAACTACAGCAAGACCCGCGATGTCGCTCGGGAATTTCCCGGAGCACGGGGTTTCGGCTTCATTCGTCGGGTGCCGGTGCAACAGCAGGAGCGCTTTCTCGCACAGGCCCGGGCCGACGATATGCCCGACTTCCAGATCCGCCAGCTAGCCGTGCATGACGGTGAACGCTTCATCATCCAGTACATCGAACCCATAGAGGGCAATCGTCAGGCGGTGGGGCTCGATATCGCTTCCGAGTACAACCGCCGCAGCGCCGCCATGGCCGCCATGGCCAGCGGCGAAGTGCGCATTACCGGCCCCATCACCCTGGTGCAGGCCACTGGCAATCCCTTGCAGTCCTTTCTGATCCTGCTGCCGATCTACCGTGGCGCGGTCACCCCCGATACCGTCGCGGCACGCATGAGCAAAGGTATTGGCTGGAGCTACGCGCCCCTGCTCTCGGAGGAAGTGCTCCAGGGTCTGAAACTCGATCGCGAAGGCCTGCACCTGCAATTGAGCGACATCACCGACGCCGATCAGCCGGTGAGTTTCTTCGATCAGCACCCTGCTGCACAGCCTGAGGAAGACGTTGCCAGGCATGCAGTATCGCGGCAGGTCTATGGTCGGCAGTGGCAGATCGAACTGCACGCCACCAGCGCCTTCGTCAAACAACTGAATCTGCTCCCCACGCCCCTGGCGGCATTGATCGGCACCCTGCTCAGCCTGCTGCTGGCGGCGTTGACCGGGGTGATCCTGGTCAACCGCCAGCGCCATCGGCAGATCCTCGTCGAGCAGGCCCGCTCGGCAGCCATCGTGGACAACTCCAGCGACGGCATCATCGGCCAGAATCTCGATGGCACGGTGGTGAGCTGGAACCATGGCGCCGAGCGCATCTTCGGTTACAGCGCCGCACAAGCCATCGGCAGGCCACTGCTGGGCCTGACCATTCCCGAGCACCTCGCCGATGAAGAACGCAGCGCCTTGCAACGTATCGCTGCGCGCCAGCCGGTGGACAATTTCGACACCCAGCGTCGGCACAAGGACGGCCACCTGCTGGACGTTTCCGTCTCGGTGTCACCGCTGGTCGATCACACCGGCGCTCTGATCGGCCTGTCCAAGACCGTGCGTGACATCTCGGCACAGAAAGCGGCACAGGCGCGCATCCTCGAACTCAACGCCAGCCTCGAGGAGCAAGTAGGCGAACGTACCCAGGAGCTGCGCGAGCTCAACGTGCTGCTCAACACCGTACTGCAGTCGGCATCGGAAATATCGATCATCGCCACGGACCTGGATGGCGTGATCAGCGTCTTCAACCGCGGTGCCGAGCGCCTGCTGGGCTATGCCGCCGAGGACGTGATCGGGCTGCAGACTCCGGCGATCTTCCACCTCGCCGAAGAGCTCGAGGCCCGTGGCGAAGAACTCAGTGCGGAATATGGCCAACCCATCAGCGGCTTTCGCGTGTTCGTGCACAAGCCCGAGCGCGGAGAAGTCGAAAACCGCGAATGGACCTATGTGCGCAAGGATGGCTCGCGCATCACCGTGAAGCTGCTGGTCACCACCATGCGCGATACCAATGGCGGCCTGATGGGCTACCTGGGCATCGCCCTGGATCTGTCCCAGGAGATCAGGCTGCGCCGCGATGCGCTCGCGGCACATGATCAGATGGCACTGGCAGCCAAGGTCGCGGAGCTCGGCATCTGGTCCTGGACACCGGCCGACGGCCATCTGCAGTGGAACGACCGCATGTTCGAGCTGTACGGCTACCCGCTGCAATTGCGCGAACAAGGTCTCGACTACCAGCATTGGCGCAACCGTGTTCACCCCGAGGATCTGGCAGCCACCGAGACCAACCTGCAGGACGGGCTGGCTGGCCGGGCGCCCTTCGACCAGGTGTTCCGTGCCATCAGGCCCGACGGCCAGATTCTGTATATCCAACCTGGCGCCCATGTCGAGCGTGACGACCAGGGCAACCCCGTCCTGATCACCGGAATCAACCGCGATATCACCGCTCAACTGCATCTGGAAGCGGGTCTGCGCCATGCCAAGGAACAGGCCGACGCGGCCAGCGCGGCCAAGAGCGCCTTCCTGGCCAACATGAGCCACGAGATTCGTACACCGATGAATGCGGTGCTGGGCATGCTGCAACTGGTTCAGGCCACCGAACTCAATCCACGCCAGCTCGACTATGTGCTCAAGGCACAGGGGGCAGCGCATTCCCTGCTCGGCCTGCTCAACGACATTCTCGACTACTCGAAGATCGAGGCCGGCAAGTTGCAACTGGACCTGCACGACTTCGAGCTGGAACCCATGCTGCGTGACCTGGCGGTAGTACTGGCCGGCAATCAGGGCGGCAAGGACATCGAGGTGATGTTCGACATCGACACCGCACTGCCCGAGGTGCTGCGAGGCGACAGCCTGCGCCTGCAGCAGGTGCTGATCAACCTGGCCGGCAATGCCCTCAAGTTCACCGAACATGGTCAGGTGGTGGTCAGCCTGCAGCAACTGCAGCGCAGCGCCGAGCAGGTCAGAGTGCGCGTGGCCGTCAGCGATACCGGCATCGGCATCAGCGAGCACCAGTTGCAACGCATCTTCGACGGTTTCACCCAGGCCGAAGCCTCCACCACCCGCCGCTATGGTGGCACCGGGCTGGGGCTGGTGATCTGCAAGCGTCTGGTGGAATTGATGGGTGGCACGCTGCAGGTGGAGAGCCGACTCGGCGCGGGCAGCCGCTTCTGGTTCGACATCGACCTGGGCACCAGCAACGGCAGTGACCTGCTGGTACAAACCCGCAGCGATTCGGAGCACCTGCGCGTGCTCATCGTCGACGACAACCCGATGGCGCTGCAGCTACTGCAACAGACCATCCTCGACCTGGGCTGGCATGCCGATATCACCACCAGTGGCGATGAAGCCCTGCGCTGCGTGCAACAGGCGCAGCCTCCCTACGACATCGTCCTGCTGGACTGGCGCATGCCCGAGATGGATGGGCTGGAAGTGGCGCAGCGCATGCACGCCAGCAGCGTGGAGCATCGCCCGCCGCCCACCGTCATCATGATCACCGCCCATGGCCGTGAGGTACTGGCCGACCGCCATGGCGAGGCCGATGCGCCCTTCGCCGGTTTTCTCACCAAGCCAGTCACACCGCGCCAACTGGTTGCCGGTATCCTCCAGGCGCGCCATGGTAGCAACGGTGAGACGCCGACCCCTGGATACAAGCTGGGCCAGCGCCTGCAGGGGTTACGCCTGCTGGTAGTGGAAGACAACGCGCTGAACCGCCAGGTCGCCCGCGAATTGCTGGCCGGTGAAGGTGCCGAAGTCAGCCTTGCCGAGGGCGGGCTGGAAGGCGTGCAACTGACCCTGAACGGCCACCCCGCCTTTGATGCCATCCTCATGGACATTCAGATGCCGGACATCGATGGCCTGGAGGCCACGCGGCGCATCCGCCAACATGCGGCGCACCAGGCTCGGCCGATCATCGCCATGACCGCCAACGCCTCCAATGCCGATCGCGAACAATGCCTGATGGCCGGCATGAACGATCATGTCGGCAAGCCGATCGACATCGACAAGCTGGTCGCGGTGATCCGCCAGTGGTGCGGTCTGCAGGCCACGCAGACGACACCGCCCACGGAGCAGAATGCTCCTCTGGAAGACCAGGCCGCCATCCTCAAGCGCTTCGGCGGTAACCTGCCACTGCTGCGCTCGATGCTGGAGGTGCTACCCACCGACCTGCAGCAGCAAGTCGACCAGTTGCAGACACACCTGCAGCAACGCGACCTGCGCTCCGTGCTCAGAAGCCTGCATACCCTCAAGGGCAGCTCCGGCACCATGGGCGCACAACGCCTCTCGGCCCACTTCGCCGAACTGGAACGCCAGGTCGCGCAGGACGCCGCCCCCTTCTTCGAGGACAGCACCTGGCTCGATAGCCTGCGCCAACAACTGGCCGAGAGCTGTGAACGCCTGCGGGCGATGTTCGCCTGCGCCCCTGCGACAGAGGAGCCAGCGGACACGCCAGTAGCAACCGACGGCGAATGGGAACAGGCACTGCAAGCCCTTGACTTGCAATTGCAACAGGGCAACCTGAACGCCCTCGAGTCGGTACAGGCCCTGACCGCGCAGATACCACGAGAATGGCGCGGCAGCGTCGAAGCCATACGTCAGGCCGTGGACGCGCTGGACTTCGCACAGGCGCGGCAACTGCTTCATGCATTACACCACTCGATACAAGGGGATTGATTTGGAGCGTCTCAAACCCTATCTCCACGAGCGTCCGAAACTACTGGTCGTCGACGACCAGACGCTGAACATCCGTCTACTGCATGAGCTATTTCGCGCCGACTGCGAGGTCTACATGACCACCAGCGGCGAACAGGCGCTGCAGATGAGCCGTGACCTGGCCCCGGACCTGATCCTGCTCGATGTGATGATGGCGGACATTGACGGCCATGAAGTGTGCAGGCGCCTCAAGGTGACGCCCGAAACCCGCGATATTCCGGTGATCTTCGTCACCGGCAAGGATCACGAGGACGACGAAGCCATCGGCTTCGAGCTGGGCGCGGTGGATTACATCCGCAAGCCCTTTCACTCGCTGGTGGTACGCGCCCGCGTGATGAACCACCTGAAGCTGAAACTGCAGAGCGACGTACTGCGCAAGATGGCGGTGCTCGACGGGCTGACCGGCATCACCAATCGCCGCGGTTTCGACGAACGCTTCGCCGCAGCCCGGGCCCATGCCCTGCGCGAGCAGCAGCCGCTGTCGCTGCTGATGATCGATGTCGACTACTTCAAGAAATACAACGACCTCTACGGCCACCTGCAGGGCGACCAGTGCCTGCGCGAGGTCGCCCAGGCGCTCAACACCACGGTGCGCCGCCCTCACGACCTGGTGGGCCGCTTGGGCGGCGAGGAATTCGCCGCTCTGCTGCCGGACACCGACGAAGCCGGTGCTCTGACAGTGGCGGAGCAGTTGCAGGCGGCGATCCAGCAGCTCGGCATCGAGCACCGCGCCTCCGAAGTGGCCGACAAGCTGACCCTCTCCATCGGCGTAGCGACCCGCTTGCCGAGTTCGACGGCCAGCCTCGAACAACACCTGAAATGGGCCGATGAGCAACTCTACCGGGCCAAGAGCGCAGGGCGTAATCGCATCAGCATCCAGGCCTACGGCACCTGAAGCCCATCAGAGTTCTAGCTGCAGCGGCTCGCCTGCAGCCGGCACTGCACAGCAGATCAGCACGCAGCCATCATCCTGAGGTAACTCGGCCGGCGGATTGGGGTAATGCACCTGACCGCTGACCAGGCGCGTCCTGCAGGTGCCACAGGAACCACTCCGGCAACTGAACTCGGGGCTCAGGCCACGGCCTTCCGCCAGCTCCAGCAGGCTGCCACTGCCTGGCGTCCATCGCGCCTCCTTGCTCGAAGCCGTGAAGTACACCGGCACCGCCTTGATCGCTGCAGGCGGCTGCATGACGCTCTGACCATCCGTACGGCGTTTGAGCGTCGAAGGGCCGAAGGCCTCGGCATGGATGCGCTCGTCAGCAACATCGAGATCACGCAAGCCATCATAGATCGCCTGAGTAAAGGCTGTCGGACCGCACAGGTAGAAGTCCTGCCCCTCGAGTGACAGGGCCGCCTTGATCTGCTGCATATCGAGGCGCCCCGGCTGCTCGTAGTCACGCCCGAGCACCGCGTACGCCTCCGCGGCACTGAGCGCCCGATGAACATGCAGCAGGCCGGCGGCGCGCTGCACCAGCTCAGCCAGTTCAGCCTGGAACGGCAAGTCAGCCAGCGTGCGCGCACCCTGGAAGAAATGAATGGGCCTGCCCTGCCCCAGCGCCACCTGCTCGCGCAGCATCGACAACAGCGGCGTGATGCCGACACCCGCGCCGATCAGCACCAGCGGCCGGCGGCTTGCGCTGTTCAGGGTGAAGCTACCCTGCGGCGCACGCACCTCCAGCACATCCCCCACCTGGACCTGCTCGTGCAGATGCCGCGAGACCAGGCCCTGTGCCTTGACGCTGATGCGCAGGAAACCATCGGACGGCGCGCTGGACAAGCTGTAGGTACGCTGCAGGGTTTCGCCCGTGGCGCTGACGATGCGGATGGGCAGATGCTGGCCGGCGACGATGCTCGGGGCAGGGCCCTGTTCCGGCGCCAGCACGAAGGAGCGGATATCGGCACTCTCCTGCTGCTGGCTCTGTACGCGCCAGCGCTGCCACTGAGTACGCCGCTCACGCAGACGCGCCTCGGTCTGCTCCCAGGTGCCAGTCATCAGGCTGGTGGGCGCGTATTCGTGGAATTCCCAGCGCAGCGAAGTCGCCGCCGGGCGCAACACCACCTGCTCGATATCGAAGGTCCATAGCCGTTCGGCACCCTCGAAGGCCTGGATCAGCGGGCTGTCGAGGATGATCTCGGCGCGGCCGGCCAGTTGCAGCACGTCACCTGTGGCGAAGTCGACGAACAGCAGGCCAGCGCGCGGATTGACGCTGAGGTTGCCCAGGGTATTGAAGTGCAGGTTGCCGGCGTAGTCGGGAATGGTCAGGCGCTTGCCCTGCACCCGCACGAAGCCGGCACGCCCGCCCCGGTGGGAGACGTCCACCGCACGGCAGCCATCGTCGTACTCGACGTAACTGGCGACGAAGAAGGTGTCGGCGCCCTGGATCATCGCGCGGGTACGTGCATCCAGTTCGGTGGCATCCAGGCGCTCGTCGCCGCGCTCGTTCCCATGGCGGTATTGGCGCAACTGGATGTACTGCGGGCAGTTGCCGAAGGCCTGCTCCACGGCGATGTCCAGGCGTTTTGCCGAGGCCTGGCTGACATGCCCGTTGAGGCGATTGCGCCGCCGGCTGTGCAGCTCGATACCCAGCAGGCCGATGGCCTCGCCAGCACCCAGGCCGAGCGTGGCCGGGTCGCGCGGGTCGAGTGCCATGCGGGAAAGATCGAAGGACAGCAAGCGCGGGTCGGGCGAGCTGACGAAGCCCTCCTCGCCCTCGATCAGGGTGGCCCAGGGCTGGCCGGCAGCATCCACGGTGCCGGCGATGATGAACGGCAGTTGCTGATAGAACTCGCGATGCTGATCCGGCATGTAGTCGCGAATCACCTTCTGCCCGAACACTTCCATGCGTTCGGCGACGCCGACCTGTTCCTGCAGTCGTCTTTCACCGGCGTGCCAGGGTGACTGTCGATGGCTGGGGAGCCGTTGCATGCTGCGCCCTCCTTAACAAGGTGCTGCCGGTATGCCCGGCAGCGGTTGTGATCAGGCTTGCAGACCAGCGGCCGTACGCGGCATGGGCACGAACCCCGGTAGCGCCTCGATGCGTGCCAGCCAGGCGCGGATGTTCGGATAGGGTTCGAGCGAGACGTTGCCCTCCGGCGCGTGGGCGATGTACGAGTAGTTGGCGACATCGGCGATGCTCGGCTTGTCGCCGACAAGGAAGGGGCTGGCGCTCAGCTCGCCCTCCATCACGGCGAACAGCACATGGGCGCGGCCGATCACTTCCTCGGTGTTGAACGAGTAGCCGAACACGGTGACAAGCCGCGCCGCAGCCGGGCCGAAGGCCACAGGCCCGGCGGCAACCGACAACCAGCGCTGCACACGGGCGGCGGCGGCCGGCTCCTGCGGTAGCCAGTCGTCGTTGCCGTAGCGCTTGGCCAGGTAGACCAGGATGGCGTTGGAATCGCTGACGATGGTGCCGCCATCGTCGATCACCGGCACCTGACCGAAGGAGTTGAGGGCGAGGAACTGCGGTGTCTTCTGCTCACCCTTGGCCAGGTCGACGAAGATCAGCTCGGTGGGCAGTTGCAACAGTGACAGCATCAGCTCGGCGCGGTGAGCGTGGCCGGAGCGAGGAAAGTTGTACAGCTTGATGGCGGGACGGGACATGGGATGGCTCCTTGGCAAAGTTCGGATGAACGCATCGCGAGATAACGCCAGGCATTCGCGACGATGGAGCCATGTTCACCTCATCCATCCCCGATAAGAATCACCATATCGGGCAATCCACCATTTCATTTTCTGCAATCGACTCAGACCTGAAAGGCCGGGTGAGCGCGCAGGCGCGGCACGGCGAAATCGAGGAAACTGCGTACCCGCGCCGCCGCCCGGCGCCCCTCGCGGTAATGGAGCTGCACCGGCACGGGCGCATCGGCGAAGGCTTCCAGCACTCTCAGCAATTGCCCGCTGTGCAACTCCTGATGGGCCTCGTAGCTCAGGCAGCGGGTCAGGCCGAAGCCGGCCAGCGCCGCACGGATGGCCGCCTGCGGCGTGTTGCAGATCAGCCGCGGCGCGAGCTTTACCACCGAGCCCGCGAAACGCCACTCGCCGCCATGGCCGGTCGATGATGTGGCAATGGTACGGTGGGCCGACAACTCATCCGGGCTGGCGGGCCGGCCGCAGCGTTCCAGGTAGGCTGGCGCCGCGCAGACCAGCGGCCGTACCTGCCCCAGCGGTATGGCGAAACCGGACGAACTGGGCAGATGACCGACCACCACCGCCAGGTCGATGCCCTCCTCCAGCAACCTGGGCAGTTCTTCGCGCGCCAAGGTGGCCAGGCTCACCTCGGGGAAAGCCGCCAGGTAGTCGACGGCGATAGGCATGAGCACCTGGTGCGTCATCAGCAGCGGCAAGGCCAGGGTCAGTTGTCCGGCGGGCCTGGCGTGCAGCCCGGTCACCGAGCGCTCGGCCTCCTCCAGGCGCTGCAGGATGCGCTGGCAATGGCTGGCGAAGCGCGCGCCCAGCGGGCTTAGCTGGACGCCCCGTGGCCCGCGCCGCAACAGCCTGCTGCCCAGGCGCTGCTCCAGGGCATTCAGGGTGCGCATCACCGTGGCCTGCGACAGTTGCAGTGCCCTGGCCGCAGCGGCCAGGCTACCTGCCTCGGCCACGGCGAGAAACACCTGCATCTCCCGGTGCTGGCTCATGCGGCAGGCGCTGCCCCGGCTGCGCGCAGGGCCGGGTCGGCACGAAAGCTCGCCGCGCAGAGGTCGACGAAGGTGCGCACCTTGGCCGCTACCTGGCGCCCGCCCTGATGAATGATGTGCACCGGCAAGGCTGGAGGCTCGAAGGCTTCGAGCACCAGCTCGATCTCACCACGGGCCACCGCGGCAGCCACCTGGTAGGACAGCACGCGGGTATAGCCCCAACCCAGGCGCGCGGCACTGATCGCCGCCTGGTTAGAGCTGACGGTGAAGCGCGGTGCGGGGGTGAAGCCGAACGCACCATCGGCGCCGACGAACTGCCAGTGGCTGAGCAGACCACTGGCAGTGGACATGACGATGGGCGCAGCGCGCAGCTCATGTGGATGGCACGGGCGCCCTACGCGGTCGAGAAAGGCTGGCGAAGCACAGACCACCGGGCGAATCTGCCCAACCTGCTGTGCCGTATGATCGCCCTCGGGCAATGAACCGATGCGCACGGCGACATCGATGCCCTCCTCCAGCATGTTCACCACACGATCGACCAGCAACGCATTGACCTCCACCTCCGGGTACCTGTCGAGGTATTGGGCAATACGCGGAATCAGGAACAGCTCGCCGAACATCAGCGGTGCGGTCACGCTCAGCCGGCCGCGCGGCCGCACGTTGCCACCCGCGACCAGTTCCTCGGCCTCCTCCAGCTCCAGCAGGATACGTCGGCAGTCCTCGACATAGAGCTGGCCGGCTTCGGTCAGACGCAGGCTGCGCGTGCTACGGGCCAGCAACAGGGTGCCGAGGCGCGCCTCCAGCGCCGCCACAGCGCGGGTCACACTGGGCGGCGAGATCCCCAGCCGCTTGGCGCCCCCTGCGAAGCTCTCGGCTTCGGTCACCGCCAGCAGCACCCTCATTTCCTGAAACCTGTCCATCTTCACCGCCTGGTTCGTCGTTGCGCCGCACAGAATAAGGATCTTCGCGGAATCTCGAGAAAGTCAGTTTTGACACCGGACTGGCAAGTTTGTGTGTTTTTTGTGTTTTGGACGCCGCTGCGGTGTTTTCAGGTATTCCGGGTTTCGCCCCCTCGGGCGACTCACTTTTCTTTGAAATGCGCAAAGAAAAGTAAGCAAAAGAAACGCACCCCCGCCATCCGGGTCTCGCTGCGCTCGACTCCCCTCACTCCAGCACCGCTCCGGGGTCGGCGTACATGGGCCATCCCTGGCCCATTACGCCTCTCGTGGCATCCATGCCACTCGCCCCCTGCGCAGCGCCTACGTTCGGCCTCCTGAAGGGGGCTTCCGCGCGCCTGAACGAACAGGCACGCCATGGGATGGCCGGCGTGTTCTAGCGGCTGTGAAGTCACGACGTGGCCATAGAATTAAACCGATAGTTTCATTCGAGTAGTTTCATACGCATGGATCTCGCCACCTGCAGCCGACATTGCGGTCAGCCCTTAGGCTGACCCAATATCCAAGCGCGTAGAGTCCCATGGAGTAACCGCAGGTTCAGGCGCGTGCAGAGCCCGCCCAGGAGGGCGAGCGGAATCGTCGTGGAAGAGGTCGAGCGACATGGATGTCGCGACGACTGCATGGATGCAGGAGGTAGAGCGACGCAGGATGCCAAAGCCGAGAGCCGCGATGGCCGGGGCCGCCTAGGTAGGGATGGTCCACCGCGGCGGGCCTCTGGAACGGCGATGGAGTGAAACGTAGCGAAGCGGAGTAACAGCCGAAGGCTGGCCCGAAGGGCGAGCGAAGCGAGTAACGAACCCTCGCGTAGCAGGGCGGGGGCGCCTAGCTCGGATGACCGGGCGGAGGTTTTGGTTACTTTTGCCCGTCAAAAGTGACTCGCCCGGGAGGGCGAAACCAAAAATATCAGCAGAACGCGATAAACAGCCTGAACACCGAAAATAACGGCACATTCACACAAACTTGCCAGTCCGGTGTCAACCAAGCATTCCCCCCCTAAAATGCGAAGAACCCAGGATAAAGCATGCCGGTGGCAGCACTCAGCGCCTGCTGCCGCCCCTCGATGGCAGCGGTGCGCAATACCAGCGCGGTGTCGATACCTGGCGTTAAGGTCAGCAGGATGGCCGCCAGGGTGAAGGCGATGAGGGGTTCAGCAAAGGGCATGAGGCGCCTCGAAGACGATGCAAACGGACGGCAACCCTGCTGCTCAGAAGCCATCCTCTTCCAGGTGGTCGAAATTCACCGACTCTCCAGGCTTGGCGTGCAGCTTGGCGCGAATGTCCTCGAAGATCGCGTCATACTCCTTGTGCTCGCGCATGATCGGGCTGTGGTTGGGAGGCAGGCCGTGCTTGGCGACCAAGCGCGAGATCACGCTGGCGAAATTGAAGGCGGTGTCGCGATGCATCTCGAAGGTCTCCTCGAACGGCTTGCCCTCGATCTCACCGACGAGCCGCCCATGCAGCATGGGGCCCTCCTTGGCGTCCTGGCGCACCTCGTAATAGAAGTCGATGCTGTACTCGGGCTGCCCCGGGAGGCCTGGCAGGTTGTCACGATGCAAATGACCGGGCTCGTACATGTCGCCACTCCTTCACCTGTTCACGATTGCATGAGGCAAGCAGTCTAGACCGGGCATACGCTTCGTGCCCGCACCTTGTCAGTGCAACGAAACGCTCGATGCTCTTTCCTGAACCAGCACCCAGGGCGCCACCACCACGGCCCAGAGCTGCGGGTCACGCGACAACAGATCCTCAGCCTGGCCATCTTCGAGCTTGCCCAGCACGCCCTGCGCCATCCACTGCGCGACCCTGACCTGGTCATTACTGGCCACGGCCTCGGCCACTGCCACCAGATCCTGCCCGCCTTCGACCCAGAGCAATGCGCCACGGGCGAAGAAGGGTTGCAGCTCCTGCCAGGTGATGGCGGCGGTTTCGCCAAGCAGCTTGGCATAGAGGGTGCTAGTGTGTTCCGTCATGGCATGCCCTTTGTCGGTCGGCGTATGGAAGCGCGCAATGATAGCGCCGACCTACCCGCTGGCAAGCCGCGAGGCGCTCGGCGCCTGCAGCAGGACACGCCGTGTTTCTATACGTTCCTTGCAATTTAGCGACACCCCTCCTGCCGCCTCCAACTGCTGGCTTTTCAAGGCGTAAATTGGCGCTCTACACTGTTCCGGTACAGTTGCCGGTGGCCTGGACGGGTTTTCCAACCCGGTTCTGCTGCCAAGGCTGCAAGAACTAAAACAACGAAGATATAAAGAGTGGAGCACTATGAAAAAGGCTACTAAGCAGATTTCCAAGCTGTTCGCCGCAATGGCACTGGCTGGGGCGGCCAGCTATTCGATGGCAGCCGACACCATCAAGATCGCCCTGGCCGGCCCGGTCACCGGCGCCGTCGCCCAGTACGGCGAAATGCAGTTCATCGGCGCCAAGATGGCCATCGAGCAGATCAACAAGGCCGGCGGCGTCGACGGTGCCCAGCTCGAAGGCGTGGTCTACGACGATGCCTGCGATCCCAAGCAGGCCGTGGCCGTAGCCAACAAGATCGTCAACGACGGCGTCAAGTTCGTGGTCGGTCACCTGTGCTCCAGCTCCACTCAGCCGGCGTCCGACATCTACGAAGACGAAGGCATCCTGATGATCACTGCGGCTTCCACCAGCCCGGAAATCACTGCCCGTGGCTACAACCTGGTGTTCCGCACCATCGGTCTGGACAGCCTGCAAGGCCCGACCGCCGGTAACTTCATCGCCGACCACGTCAAGCCGAAGACTGTTGCCGTGATCCACGACAAGCAGCAGTACGGCGAAGGCATCGCCACTGCGGTCAAGCAGACCCTGGAAAGCAAAGGCGTGAAGGTCGCCATGTTCGAGGGCATCAACGCTGGCGACAAGGACTTCTCCGCGCTGATCGCCAAGCTCAACCAGGCCGGTGTCGACTTCGTCTACTACGGCGGCTACCACCCGGAACTGGGCCTGCTGCTGCGCCAGACCAAGGAACGCGGCCTGAACATCAAGTTCATGGGCCCGGAAGGCGTGGGTAACAAGGAAATCTCCGCCATCGCCGGCCCGGCCTCCGAAGGCCTGCTGGTGACCCTGCCGAAGTCCTTCGACCAGGATCCGAAGAACCAGGCACTGGTCGAGGCCTTCAAGGCCAAGAACGAAGACCCGAGCGGCCCGTTCGTGTTCCCGGCCTACGCTGCTGTGCAGGTCATCGCCGAAGGCATCGAGAAAGCCGGCAGCACCGACACCGACAAAGTGGCCGCAGCCCTGCGCGCCAACAGCTTCGACACCCCCACCGGCACCCTGGCCTTCGACGAGAAGGGCGATCTGAAGAACTTCAGCTTCGTGGTGTACGAGTGGCACCAGGACGGCACCAAGTCCGAAGCCAAGTAAGCTACCCGTCTGAGCTCAAAGCCCACTGCATGTCGCAGTGGGCTTTTGTCTATTGGAAGAATTCCGGCCTCGCGTTGCGCCACAAGCGCCGCTTTACGCGCTGCCCAGGAGTTAGGCTATGCCTGATCTTTATCACTACCTACAACAACTGCTCAATGGCCTGACCATTGGCAGCACCTATGCCCTGATCGCCATTGGCTACACCATGGTCTACGGCATCATCGGCATGATCAACTTCGCCCATGGCGAGGTGTACATGATCGGCGCGTACGTCGCCTTCATCGTCATCACCGGCCTGGCCATGTTCGGCATCGACGCCGTCTCGGTGATCATGATCGCCGCCTTCGTGGTCACCATGATCGTCACCAGTGCCTACGGTTACAGCATCGAACGGGTGGCCTACCGTCCGCTGCGCGGTGGTAACCGGCTGATCCCGCTGATCTCCGCGATCGGCATGTCGATCTTCCTGCAGAACGCCGTGCTGCTTTCCCAGGACTCCAAGGACAAGGCCATCCCCAGCCTGCTGCCGGGCAACTTCGTGCTCGGTGAAAGCGCGGCCAATGGCGTGGTGATTTCCTACATGCAGGTGCTGATCTTCATCGTCACCTTCATCGCCATGGTCGGCCTGACCCTGTTCATCTCCCGCTCGCGCCTGGGGCGTGCCTGCCGCGCCTGCGCCGAAGACCTGAAGATGGCCAACCTGCTGGGCATCAACACCAACAACATCATCGCCCTGACCTTCGTCATCGGTGCGGCCCTGGCGGCCATCGCCTCGGTGTTGCTGAGCATGCAATACGGCGTTATTAACCCGCACCTGGGCTTTCTCGCCGGCATCAAGGCCTTCACCGCTGCCGTGCTCGGTGGCATCGGCAGCATCCCCGGCGCCGTGCTCGGCGGCCTGGTACTGGGCGTGGCCGAAGCCTTCGGTGCCGACATCTTCGGCGATCAGTACAAGGACGTGGTGGCGTTCAGCCTGCTGGTGCTGGTGCTGCTGTTCCGCCCCACCGGCATCCTCGGCCGTCCGGAGGTTGAAAAGGTATGACGCGCAATCTCAAACCCGCCATTTTCGGGGCCCTGCTGGTACTGTTGATGGCGTACCCGATCGTGGGCCTGAAACTGACCACCGTCGGCATCAACCTGGAAGTCCATGGCGCCACACCGTTCGAGCTGTGGTGCATCATCGGTGCGGCCGTGCTGGTGTTCGTCTGGCAACTGCTGCGTGATCACCTCACCCCGGCCTGGGCCACGCTGCCCAAGCTGCCGAGTGGTTCCGGCCAGGTTGGCAACTTCCTCACCCTGCCCTCCACCCAGCGCTGGATCATCCTGGCCATGGTCATGGTGGCGCTGGTCTGGCCGTTCTTCGCCAGCCGCGGCGCGGTGGACATCGCCACGCTGATCCTGATCTACGTGATGCTCGGCCTCGGCCTGAACATCGTGGTCGGCCTGGCCGGCCTGCTCGACCTGGGTTATGTCGGCTTCTACGCGGTCGGCGCCTACAGCTATGCGATCCTCTCGCACTACTTCGGCCTGGGTTTCTGGATCTGCCTGCCGATCGCCGGGATGATGGCCGCGCTATTCGGCTTCCTGCTCGGTTTCCCGGTGCTGCGCCTGCGTGGCGACTACCTGGCCATCGTCACCCTCGGTTTCGGCGAGATCATCCGCATCCTGCTGCGCAACCTCACCGATCTGACCGGCGGCCCCAACGGCCTGAGCATCGCCAACGAATACAAGCCGACCCTGTTCGGCCTGTCCTTCGAGCGCCGCGTGCCAGCGGACATGCCCACCTTCCATGGCTTCTTCGAGATGGCCTACAACTCGCAGTACAAGGTGATCTTCCTCTACCTGATCGCCCTGCTGCTGGTGCTATTGACCCTGTTCCTGGTCAACCGCCTGCTGCGCATGCCCATCGGCCGTGCCTGGGAAGCGTTGCGTGAGGACGAGATCGCCTGCCGCGCGCTGGGACTGAACCCCACGGTGATCAAGCTCTCGGCCTTCACCATCGGTGCCAGCCTGGCCGGTTTCGCTGGCAGCTTCTTCGCAGCGCGCCAGGGCCTGGTGACACCGGAGTCGTTCACTTTCATCGAGTCGGCGATGATCCTCGCCATCGTGGTGCTCGGCGGCATGGGCTCGCAGCTCGGCGTGATACTCGCCGCCATCGTCATGGTGATGCTGCAGGAGATGCGTGAGCTGAGCGAGTACCGCATGCTGATCTTCGGCCTGGTCATGATCTTCATGATGGTCTGGCGCCCGCAAGGTCTGCTGCCGATGCAACGTCCCCACCTGGAGCTGAAGCGATGAGCCGCACGATTCTCGAAGTAAGCGGCCTGACCATGCGTTTCGGCGGCCTGCTGGCCGTCAACGGGGTGGGCCTGAACGTCAAGGAAAAGCAGGTGGTGTCGATGATCGGCCCGAACGGCGCCGGCAAGACCACCGTGTTCAACTGCCTGACCGGCTTCTACCAGCCAAGCTCAGGCAGCATCCGCTTGAACGGCGAAGCCATCGAAGGCCTGCCGGGGCACAAGATCGCCCGCAAGGGCGTGGTGCGTACCTTCCAGAACGTGCGTCTGTTCAAGGACATGACCGCGGTGGAAAACCTGCTGATCGCCCAGCACCGCCACCTCAACACCAGCTACCTGGCCGGCCTGTTCAAGACCCCCGCGTTCCGCCGCAGCGAGCGCGAGGCCATGGAGTACGCCGCGCACTGGCTGGAGCAGGTCGACCTGCTGGAGTTCGCCAACCGCAGCGCCGGCACCCTGGCCTACGGCCAGCAACGCCGCCTGGAAATCGCCCGCTGCATGATGACCCGCCCGAGCATCCTCATGCTCGACGAGCCGGCCGCCGGCCTCAACCCGCGCGAGACCGAAGACCTCAAGGCGCTGATCGCCATGCTGCGTGACCAGCACAATGTCACCGTGCTGCTGATCGAGCACGACATGAAGCTGGTGATGAGCATTTCCGACCACATCTACGTGATCAACCAGGGCACGCCCCTGGCCGATGGCACGCCGGAGCAGATCCGCAACAACCCGGACGTGATCAAAGCCTATCTGGGGGAGGCGTAATCCATGCTCAGCTTCAACAACGTCTCCACCTTCTACGGCAAGATCCAGGCGCTGCACGACGTCAGCATCGAAGTGCAGAAAGGCGAGATCGTCACCCTGATCGGTGCCAACGGTGCCGGCAAGTCCACCCTGCTCATGACCCTGTGCGGCAACCCGCGCGCCACCAGTGGCAGCATCCGTTACCTGGGTGAAGAGCTGGTGGGCATGGACACCCCGGAGATCATGCGCAAGAGCATCGCCATCGTACCGGAAGGCCGTCGCGTGTTCGCCCGCCTGACCGTCGAGGAAAACCTGGCCATGGGCGGCTTCTTCGGCAACAAGGCGGACAATCAGGCGCAACTGGACAAGGTGCTGCACCTGTTCCCGCGCCTGAAGGAACGCTTCGCTCAGCGCGCCGGCACCATGAGCGGCGGCGAGCAGCAGATGCTCGCCATCGGTCGCGCGCTGATGAGCAAGCCCAACCTGCTGCTGCTCGACGAGCCGTCGCTGGGTCTGGCGCCGATCATCATTCAGCAGATCTTCGACATCATCGAGCAACTGCGCCAGGACGGTGTGACCGTCTTCCTGGTCGAACAGAACGCCAACCAGGCGCTCAAGCTGGCCGACCGTGGCTATGTGCTGGAGAACGGCCATATCGTCATGCGCGGCAGCGGCGAAGAGCTGCTCAACGATCCGAAAGTACGCGACGCCTACCTCGGCGGTTGATCCGCAGCAGAAGCAAACCGTGGGAGGGGCTTTAGCCGCGACAAAAGCTCGCCGCTAAAGCATCTCCCACGGTCACCCACCCGCGTGCCGCCCCTCTCTACTCCGGCACCTCGACGCTGACGTGAATGGCGTCGTGTCGCCAGAATTCCACATCGCAATCGATGATGCGCCCGTGCTGATCGCGGTTGACCCGAGTGATGCGCAATGCCGGGCTGCCCGGTGCCACCCGCAGACTGGCCGCCGCCTCGATGTGCAGCGCCGTGGGCACCATGTCGAAACGCACCCGCCCGTAATGAATACCGTACTCGCTGGCATACAGGTCGGTGAGCGAGCGGGTCAGGTCGAAGTCGAGAATCCCCGGAAAATACGCCGGGTTCAGGTAGTGCTCGACGTACAGCACCAGGCGCCCGTCGATACGCCGCGCCCGGCACACCTGATAGACGCTGGAAAGGGCCGGCAATTCGAGAATCTGACAGACCTGCGCTGATGCAGGAATCAGTCGCGCGCTCAGCACCTCGGTGGCTGGCACCCGCCCCTGTCCCGCCACCATGGCGTGAAAATGCGTGCGCACCAGCGGGTTGTAGGCAATGCGCGTCGGTGACACGAACCAGCCCCGCCGTTCCTCGCGGTAGACCAGCCCCTGCGCTTCCAACTGGCCCAGTGCCTCACGCAAGGTGATGCGTGTGGTGTCGAACAATTCACTGAGTTTGCGCTCGGCGGGCAACTTGCTGCCCGAGGGCAACAGGCCGCGGTCGATCTGTTCCTGTAAGGCACGGCAGATGGTGGTGACGGCACGCGGCGCTTCTATACGCATCAATTTTTCCCTTTTGGACTAGTCCAGCCCCATTACAGGGCAAAGACCTGCAGCTCATGCTTGTGACAAGCCTAGGCAAAGCAGATGACCAAGCGATGACAATGAAGCTACAAGCATCGCTCATGCCAGGCTCCAACCTAGAAAAATCAAGGCTCTAGCCATGGTCTACGCTTGCTGGAAGCGCCTCGCTGGCGGCACTGGACATCTGCCGTCGGCGCCTGGACACAAAACTGTCATCGAAGGCGCCTAAATTGGCTCAGGTATTGCTGATCTAGACCAACACTCACATGCAAAGGAGTTTCCGATGAAACAACTGCTGCTGGCTTCTCTGATGGGTTCGGCCATTGCTCTGGCCACCTCCGCCATGGCTGCAGGCCCCGACCTGCAGGCGCTGGAAAAAGCCGCTCGCGCCGAAGGTACGGTGAACAGCGTGGGCATGCCCGACAGTTGGGCCAACTGGAAGGACACCTGGAACGACCTGAGCACCAAATACGGCCTCAAGCACAGTGACACCGACATGAGTTCGGCGCAGGAAATCGCCAAGTTCGCCGCCGAGAAGGACAATGCCACCGCCGATATCGGCGACGTCGGCGCCGCCTTCGGCCCCATCGCCGTGCAGCAGGGCGTGACCCAACCCTACAAGCCGAGCACCTGGGAGCAGATTCCGGACTGGGCCAAGGACAAGGACGGCCACTGGATGCTGGCCTACACCGGCTCCATCGCCTTCATCGTCAACAAGCAACTGGTCAAGGACGTGCCACGCTCCTGGGCCGACCTGAAGAACGGCAAGTACCGCGTCGCCATTGGTGACGTCAGCGCCGCCGCCCAGGCGGTCAATGGCGTGCTGGCCGCCGCCATCGCCAATGGTGGCGACGAGAAGAACATCCAGCCGGGCCTGGACTTCTTCGCCGCCATCGCCGAGCAGGGCCGCCTGTCGCTGTCCAACCCAACCATCCAGACCCTGGAGAAGGGTGAAGTGGAAGTCGGCATCGTCTGGGACTTCAACGGCCTGTCCTACCGCGACCAGATCGACCCGAGCCGCTTCGAGGTGCTGATCCCGTCCGACGGTTCGGTGATCTCCGGCTACACCACCATCATCAACAAGTACGCCAAGCACCCCAACGCGGCCAAGCTGGCGCGTGAGTACATCCTCTCCGACGCTGGCCAGATCAACCTGGCCAAGGGCAATGCCCGGCCGATCCGCGCCGAGCACCTGACCCTGCCGGCCGAGGTACAGGCCAAGCTGCTGCCCAACGAGCAGTACGCCAAGGTCAAGCCGATCAAGGATGCTGCCGCCTGGGAAGCCACCTCCAAGGCCCTGCCGCAGATGTGGCAAGAGAACGTGATCATCAATATGGAATAAACCACGCTCGGTGGGAGCGCGCGTAGGGTGGACGACGCTGCATCCGTCCACCTTGCCATTTTGGCGTTTACCCATACGGTGGATCGATAAAGCGCGATCCACCCTACGCTTTTCAGGATTCCCCATGCCCTCCAAGGTCATCCTCGTCGTGCTCGACGGCCTCAGCCACTCGGTCGCACAACACGCCATGGGCCATCTGCACGCCTGGTGCGACGCCGGTCGCGCCGCCCTCTACCGCCTCGACTGCGAACTGCCGGCGCTGTCGCGCCCGCTCTACGAGGCCATCCTCACTGGCGTGCGCCCCATCGACAGCGGCGTGGTGCACAACGATGTCTCGCGCCTATCGCGCGAACGCAGCATCTTCCATTACGCCCGCGATGCCGGCCTGAGCACCGCCGCTGCGGCCTATCACTGGGTCAGCGAGCTGTACAACCGCTCGCCCTTCATCGCCGTGCGCGACCGGCATACCTGCGATGAGTCGCTGCCGATCCAGTACGGCCATTTCTACTACGCCGACCATTACCCGGATTCGCACCTGTTCGTCGACGCCGAAAGCCTGCGCCTGCAGCACGCGCCCGACCTGCTGCTGGTGCACCCGATGAACGTCGACGACGCCGGCCACAAGCACGGCCTGGACAGCCCCCAGTATCGCAACGCCGCGCGCATGGCCGACGTGCTACTGGCCGAGCATCTGCAGAACTGGGTCGATGCCGGCTATCAGGTGCTGGTCACCGCCGACCATGGCATGAACATCGACCGCTCGCACAACGGCCTGCTGGCAGAAGAGCGCCAGGTGCCGCTGTTCGTCATCGGCGATGCCTTCAGCCTCGATGCCACTGCGCGCCCTCGCCAGCTCGAGCTGTGCGGCAGCATCTGCCAGTTGCTCGGCGTACCCCACGACAAACCCTACTGCGCGGAGTTGCTGAGATGAGCGTGCCCTATTCCCGGCGGCGCTGGCTGCCGCTGCTGTTCGTGCTGCCCTTCGCCGCATTCTTCCTGGTGTTCCAGGTGGCGCCGCTGGTGTGGGTGGCGCTCAACAGCCTGAACAGCCCCACGGGCTGGGGCCTGGGCAATTTCGAGAAGATCTTCGCCTCGCGCTTCTACCGGCAGGCGATCCAGCACAGCCTGGAGATCGCCTTCTGGTCGAGCCTGTTCGGCATGGCCATCGCCATCCTCGGCAGCTACTCGCTGCGCCAGGTGGACTCGAAGCTGCGCGACTTCGTCATTGCCTTCTCCAACATGACCAGTAATTTTTCAGGGGTACCGCTGGCCTTCGCCTTCATCATCCTGCTCGGCTTCAACGGCGCGCTGACCCTGCTGCTGATCCAGCTCGGCCTGATCGAGAGCTTCAACCTCTACTCGAAGAACGGCCTGATCGTGCTCTACACCTACTTCCAGATCCCCCTCGGCGTGCTGCTGCTCTATCCCGCCTTCGACGCCCTGCGCCAGGACTGGCGCGAGTCCGCCGCACTGCTCGGCGCCGGCACCTGGGATTTCTGGCGCCACATCGGCCTGCCGGTGCTGACCCCGGCGCTGCTCGGCACCTTCGTCATCCTCCTGGCCAACGCCCTGGGCGCTTACGCCACGGTGTACTACCTGACCACCGGCAACTTCAACGTGATGCCCATTCGTATCGCGGCACTGGTCTCCGGTGACATCTCGCTGGACCCGAACCTGGCCAGCGCCCTGTCGATGGTTCTGGTCGGGCTGATGGTGCTGATCACCGTCGTCCACCAGCTACTGCTGAAAAGGAGCCAGCATGTCACGCGCTGATGTCAGCCTCTACCACCGCATCGTGGTCTGGCTGCTATTCCTCATCCTCCTGCTGCCCCTGGCCGGCACCCTGCTCTACTCACTGGCCACCACCTGGTCGGCGACCATCCTGCCGGACGGCCTGACGCTCAAGTGGTACGCCGCGCTGTGGAGCGACGAGCGCTTCCTGCGCGCCTTCGGCCAGTCGCTGCTGGTGTGCTTCGGTGCCCTGGCGTTGTCGGTGGTGTTGATCCTGCCGCTGATGTTCGTGGTGCACTACCACTTCCCCAGACTCGACGCGCTGATGAACGTGCTGATCCTGCTGCCGTTCGCCGTACCGCCGGTGGTGTCCTCGGTGGGCCTGCTGCAACTCTATGGCTCCGGCCCGCTGGCGATGACCGGCACGCCGTGGATCCTGCTCGGCTGCTACTTCACCATCGCCCTGCCGTTCATGTACCGCGCCATCGCCAACAACCTGCAGGCGATCAACCTGCGCGACCTGATGGACGCCGCCCACCTGCTCGGCGCCAGCACCTGGAAGGCCGCGTTTCTGGTGGTGCTGCCGAACCTGCGCAAGGGTCTGATGGTGTCGCTGTTCCTGTCGTTCAGCTTCCTGTTCGGCGAGTTCGTCTTCGCCAACATGCTGGTGGGCACCCGTTACGAGACGCTGCAGGTGTACCTGAACAACATGCGCAACAGCAGCGGCCACTTCAACAGTGCACTGGTGATCTCCTACTTCTTCTTCGTCCTGGTGTTCACCTGGGCGGCCAACCGTTTGAACAGGGACAAGGCATGAGCTTGCTGAGCATCCAGAACCTGCATAAAAGCTACGGCGACACCCGTATCTTCAGCGACATCAACTGCGAGATCGGCCAGGGCGAGTTCGTCACCCTGCTCGGCCCCTCCGGCTGCGGCAAGTCCACCCTGCTGCGCTGCATCGCCGGCCTGACCGATGTCGACGGCGGGCGCATCGTTCTTAGCGGCGAGGATTTGGTGCCACTGCCGCCGCAAAAACGCGGCATCGGCATGGTGTTCCAGAGCTATGCGTTGTTCCCCAACATGAGCGTGGCGCAGAACGTCGCCTTCGGATTGCGCATGCAGAAAGTGGCCAAGGCCGAAAGCGAGCAGCGCGTGCGCGAGGCACTGGAGATGGTCGAGCTGGGCGACTTCGCCGCCCGCTACCCGCACCAGCTCTCCGGCGGCCAGTGCCAGCGCGTGGCACTGGCCCGCTCGCTGGTTACCCGCCCACGCTTGCTGCTGCTCGACGAACCGCTGTCGGCACTCGATGCCCGTATCCGCAAGCACCTGCGCGAGCAGATCCGCGCCATCCAGCAGGAACTGAACCTGACGACGATCTTCGTCACCCATGACCAGGAAGAGGCGCTGACCATGAGCGACCGTATCTTCCTGATGAACGCCGGGCAGATCGTCCAGAGCGGCGACGCCGAAACCCTCTACACCGCGCCGGTGGATGCCTTCGCAGCCGGCTTCATCGGCAACTACAACCTGCTCGAGGCCGACGCCGCCAGCCGCCTGCTCGGCCAGCCGCTAACCTCGCGCGTGGCCATCCGCCCCGAGGCCATCGCCTTCGCTGACAGCGGCATCGCCGCGCAAATCCTTGGCCACAGCCTGCTCGGCAACGTCATCCGCTACCGCGTCGAGGCGCAGGGCTGCCAGTTGCTGGTGGACGTGCTCAACCGCTCGGCCGCCGACCTGCATGGCAACGGCCAGGCGGTCAGCCTGCAGATCGACGCAGCCGCGATCCGGGAGGTGGCGTGATGGCGCTGGCGATCTTCGATCTCGACGAAACCCTGATCCATGGCGACTGCGCCAGCCTGTGGACGGAGGAAATGGTGAAGATCGGCTGGGCCGATGGCGAATCCTTCATCGCCCAGGAGCAGGAGCTGATGCACCAGTACGCCGCCGGTACCCTGGCCATGGAAGACTACATGGCCTTTACCCTGTCGCCCCTGGTTGGCCGCACGCCCGAGGAAGTCGCCCATGTGGTCGAGCCCTTCGTCGAGGACGTGATCGAGCCGATTTTCTACAGCGACGCCAGCCGCTGCCTGGCCGCGCACCGTCAGGCCGGCGACCGCCTGCTGGTGATCTCCGCCTCGGCGCATTTTCTGGTCAGCGCCATCGCCGAACGCTTCGGCATCAGTGATGCGCTGGCCATCGACCTGGAGGTGCAGCACGGGTTCTACAGCGGGCGTACCGAAGGGGTACTGACCTACCGCGAAGGCAAGGTGACGCGCCTGCATGCCTGGCTCGCCGAACAGGGCGAGAGCCTGGCCGGTGCCAGCTTCTATTCCGATTCGCGTAACGACCTGCCGCTGTTGCAGGTGGTGGACAGGCCGTTCACGGTCAACCCCGATCCTACCCTGCGCGCCCACGCCGAGCGGGCTGGCTGGCCGATCCTGCATTGGCGCTGAGGCGCGGTTCGGTGGCCATGCCGCGGGATCCTTTCGGTTTCATCTCGTAGCCCGGATGCAATCCGGGGAAGCCTGGCACTGCCACCCAGCCCGCCGTCAGCCGTGGTGCGCACAGCGCACCCTACAGGGCTGAGGCGCGGTTTAGACTTCAGGCTATTTGAGGAGTGTCGGGGAAAGTCAGCGTGATACCGGACTGGCAAGTGTGTTGGCTTGTTGGTTGTTCTTGTGTCTGTTCCGAATTGCCGCGTTTTTGCTGATGTTTTTGGTTTCGCCCTCCCGGGCGAGTCACTTTGCCCGGATGGCCGGCCCGACAAAAGTAACCAAACCCTCCGCCCGGTCATCCGAGCTAGGCGCCCCCGCCCTGCTACGCGAGGGTTCGTTACTCGCTTCGCTCGCCCTTCGGGCCAGCCTTCGGCTGTTACTCCGCTTCGCTACGTTTCACTCCATCGCCGTTCCAGAGGCCCGCCGCGGTGGGCCATCCCTACCTAGGCGGCCCCGGCCATCGCGGCTCTCGGCTTTGGCATCCTGCGTCGCTCTACCTCCTGCATCCATGCAGTCGTCGCGACATCCATGTCGCTCAACCTCTTCCACGACGACTCCGTTCGCCCTCCTGGGCGGGCTCTGCACGCGCCTGAACCCGAGGTAACCCAGAAGTAGCACGGAGTGGTTGCACATGAGGTCAGCCTTAGGGCTGACCAGAATGCCGGCTGGAAGCCGGCAAGCTATTCAAGCGAATGAAACTACGAGAATGAAAGTTTTGGTTTAACTCGATGGCCCAGTCGCGATTTCACAACTACCAGAACACGCCGGGCGTACCTTGGAATGCCGGTTCGTTCAGGCGCGCGAATGTCCCCCTTCAGGAGGGTGAGTGGAATCGTTGCGTAGAGGGGCGAGCGGCATGGATGCCGCGAGAGGCTTAAAGGGCCAGGGATGGCCCTTGTAAGCCGACCCTCGGAGCAGCGATGGAACGAACGAACCCCGGCGCAGCCGGGGCCGGATGGCGGGGGTGCGTTTCTTTTGCTTACTTTTCTTTGCGCATTTCAAAGAAAAGTGAGTCGCCCGAGGGGGCGAAACCCAGAATATCTGAAAACACCCAAGGCGGCGTCCAGAACACCAACCAAGACAACAAGACAACACACAAACTTGCCAGTCCGGTCTCAAACCATGTCACAGGTCAGCCATGCTCTTCCAGCCGTGGTGCGCGCAGCGCACCCTACAGGGCCATGATCCTTTCACAGGCCTGGATCAGCGCCGTGGCCAGCTCGCGGGCATGGCCGGGTAGCTGGGCACGGGCATGCAGGGCCACCTCCACCGGGGCCACCGTGGGAAACCCCTCGGCCTCGCCCAGCTCGCGATGCGCCGGGGTGATCAGCCGGCGCGGCAGCAAGGTCAGCCCAAGCCCCCCTTCGGCTGCGGCGCTGACGCCGGGCAGGCTGCTGCTGACATAGGCGATACGCCAGGGCCTGCCCATGGCATCCAGCGCATGGGTCATCTCCAGGCGGTACAGGCCATTGGGCGGGAACACCGCCAGCGGCACCGGGTTGCGCGCCAGCACCGGGCGCTCGCGGCTGTCCAGCCAGGCCAGCGGTTCGGCCCAACTGGCCAAGCCCTTGACGCTGCCGGCACGCTGCTTGATTAGCGCCAGATCCAGTTCGCCAGCATTGAAGGCACGCCACACGTCATGGCTGAGACCGCTGGTGATCTCCAGGCGAATGCCGGGGTAGGCCTCGGCGAAGTCGGCCAGATAGGGCGTCAGACTGCTGGCGGCAAAATCGTCCGGCACGCCAAGACGCACCTCGCCCTCCTCCGCGCTGCGCCCCAGCGCCTGCTGCGCCTCGTCCAGCAGCGCGACGATGCGTTGGGCATAACCGAGCAGACGTTCGCCCTCGGTAGTGGTGACCACGTAGCGCCCGCTACGGTCGAGCAACTCTGCACCGACCTGCATCTCCAGACGGCGGATCTGCTGGCTGATGGTGGACTGGGTCAGGTGCAGGCTGGCGGCGGCACGGGTAAAGCCGCCGGTCTGCACCACGGCGAGAAAGCTGCGCAGAAGAACCGGGTCGAGCATGGATATAACCATCATGAAAGCCACTGCCAGGCATTCTACTATTTAATTTCCGAATCCAGCCGTCGCTTCCTTATAGTGCTGGCACGTCAGTTTCCCCGCCGGGCGCCCGCCCGACGCTTCACCATCGCCGAGGCCTCTTCTCGATGAGCAAAACCCCCTTCTACTACGCCCCGCATGGCGGTCATCCCGGTCAGGAGCAACTGCTGACCGACCGCGCCATGTTCACCGAAGCCTATGCCGTGATCCCCAAAGGCGTGATGCGTGACATCGTCACCAGCCATCTGCCGTTCTGGGACAACATGCGCATGTGGGTCATCGCCCGCCCGCTGACCGGCTTCGCCGAAACCTTCTCGCAATACATCGTCGAAGTCGCCCCCAACGGCGGCAGCGACAAGCCGGAGCTGGATCCAACTGCCGAGGGCGTGATCTTCGTCGTCGAAGGCACCTGCGACCTGACCTTGAACGGCACCGAGCATGCCCTGCGTCCGGGCAGCTACGCTTTCATCCCGCCGCAAAGCGATTGGTCGCTGCGCAACAAGAGCAGCGAGGCGGTGCGCTTCCACTGGCTGCGCAAGGCCTACCAGGCGGTCGAGGGCGTGCCCTACCCGGAAGCCTTCGTCACCCACGAACAGGACATCGAGCCCATTGTCATGCCCGGCACCGAAGGCCGCTGGAGCACCACCCGTTTCGTCGACATCAGCGACATGCGCCATGACATGCACGTCAACATCGTCAATTTCGAGCCGGGCGGGGTGATCCCCTTCGCCGAAACCCACGTCATGGAGCACGGCCTCTACGTGCTGGAAGGCAAGGCGGTGTATCGCCTCAACCAGGACTGGGTCGAAGTGGAAGCCGGTGACTTCATGTGGCTGCGCGCCTTCTGCCCACAGGCCTGCTACGCCGGCGGCCCGAGCCGCTTCCGCTACCTGCTGTACAAGGACGTCAACCGCCACATGCCACTGACCCTGGGTGGCCTGAAGCGCTGAGGCAGCCCTCGCCACGACACCAACGCCGCGCTCTTCGCAGAGCGCGGCGTTTTTCGTTGCAACGTGGGCGAACCTCGCGCCCAGATTACTCGTCCGATGCCAGCTCCTTGCTCGGGCGCCGGTGCGCACCGAACACCGACTTCGGCGCCTGGCCGAAGAAGGCGGAAAACGCCGCACTGAAGTTGTTCGGGTAGCGATAGCCAACGCGGTACGCCACCTGCGCCACCTGATGACCGCTCTCCAGCAGGACATGGGCCTTGCGCATGCGCATCTCGTGGAGCATGCGGTGGGGCGTGGTGTTGAAGCGGTAGTGGAAACCTTCCTTGAGCTTGAATTCGTTCAACCCTACCGCTGCGCACAGATAGGCGATGGTCAGTGGCTGGTCGAGCTGTTCGATCATCAGGTCGCGAGCGCGCTCCAGTTTCTCGATGTCCTGAGTGCTGAATTGCAGCGTTTTGGGCGTTGCCGGGCAAAGCAGATTGAGCTGCTCGGACAGCAGACTGAGCGTGTGGATATGCATATCCAGCGCTGCGATACGCTGCGGGTCGTTGAGATACCGCTGCAGCGCTCCGGCATGGGCACTGCTGGCCCCGCTGGTCTTGCGAAAGGCCAGTTGGCGGATATGCCCCGAGCCCAGCAACGTCCCGGCACGCTCCGCGCCCAGGTACCTGACCAGAGTGTTCTCACCCACCAGCAGACGCAGTTGGGAAACCGTGGTGCCGGCTTCGTAGCAGCGTTCCCCCTGGCTGCCATGGAACGCGGTGACGGTGGTGAAGCCGGCACGGAAACACAGCGTGTCACCATTGCGTGCCTTGTAGCCGGACTGCCCCTGCAGCCCCAGGGTGATCACCAGCATGTGGCGGTCATGAGGATCGACCGTCTCCTCGATCAGATCGCGGGTCGGATGGTAGCGCGAGCGAACCACCAGCAGATCGTGATCCAGCACGAAACGCTCCGAATAGCAGTCGCCCAACTCTTCCGGCAGTTGCTGGCGCTCCCAGCCAGAGGTTTCCCGGCGTACCAAGCGTGCCTGGCTCATCGCCAATCGATGCGGCTGGGAGATCCGTTGCACAACGGCCATGGGTCCTTCCTCCTGTTCAGATACGGGAAAATCCAGATTTCATACCAATCTATATGATACTCATTCTTATCTATCTATAGCATTGGTATCAAATCAATAGCACGCCATGTTGCGAAGGTATCTGCCTACGGGGGCATCTGCGGCCCCGTTCGTCATTTACCGGGTTCGGGGGGATAGATGGGAAAGATGGGTATCCGTTTGCCGGCCGGCATGCTGGGAGGCTTGCTGGCGCCGGCTCTGACGCTGGCGGCAACGCAGCAGTTGCCGGACATGACCGTTACCGCCAACAAGATCGAACAGGATCTGCAGGACGTACCGGCCAGTGTGTCGGTCGTACAGGGCGAGACCTTGCGCGACGCCGGGGCCGACGAGCTGCAGGCGCTGGCCCGGCGCACGCCGAACTTCGTCTTCCAGCCGTTCGGCCAGTCCGGCACCAACGTGCCGGTGATGCGTGGCATCAGCTCCAGCGCCACGGCGTTCTCCTCCTCCGTGCTGATGCTGGTCGATGGCGTGCCCACCCTGATGGGTCAGGGCTTCGACCACAACCTGCTGGCGGTGGAGCGAGTGGAAATCCTCCGTGGCCCGCAATCGACCCTGTACGGGCGCAACGCAGAGGCCGGCGTGATGCACCTGCATACCCGCCCCATCGACGACGCGCCCTACGCGCGGATCGATGCCACCCTGGGCAACCGCGACAAGCGCGTGCTGCGCTTCGATCTGAGCCAGGCGCTGGTGGCCGATACGCTGTACGGCGGCATCTCCGGCGAATGGCTCGAACAGGACGGTTTCATCGACAACGCCTACCGTGGCCGCGACGAGGATGATCGCGAGCGCCACAACGGCCGCGCCGTGCTGCGCTGGACACCCGCGTCAGCGACCAGCGCCACCTTGCGTTACAGCCGCCAGGACTACCGTGATGGCGGCTCGCTATGGGGCGCGGCCGGCTCGTCGCGCCGCGAGGTGCGCTCCGGCACCCGTAGCTGGAACCATTCCAGCGGCCGTAGCCTGTCGCTGGATATCGAGCATGAGCTGGATTCCGGCCTGCGCCTGCGCTCGATCACGGCACGCAACGACTTCTACGATCGCGTGCGCCAGGACACCGACTTCCTGCCGATCGACGCCCTGCATCTGGAGCGCGACTACCACCTGAGCACCCTGTCCCAGGAGCTGCGCCTGGAAGGCGAAGGGGCCGAGAGTCAGTGGCTCGTCGGCCTCTATGCCGATCGCGACGACCACTCGCTGGATTATCGCCAGAAGCTGCCCATGGCCATGACCCGCACCCAGGTGGATCTGGGCGGCAACACCGCCGCCCTGTTCGGCCAGTGGACGCAAGCGCTGACCTCGCACTGGTCCCTGACCCTGGGCGCGCGGATGGAGCGCAACGAGGTCAGCCTGTCACCCCGTGACAGCGGCAACCGCAGCGACCAGTGGCAACGCTTCACCCCCAAGCTGGCCTTGCAGTATGCCTGGAGCAGCGACACCCAGGCCTATGCCAGCTATTCGCAAGGCTTCCGTGCTGGCGGCTTCAATGCCTTCTCCGCCTCGGCCGGCTACCCAGGGTACGACCCGGAGCAGGTCGACGCCTATGAACTCGGCATCAAGGGCTGGGCCGCGGAACGTCGCCTGCGCTATTCGGCCGCCCTCTACTGGATGCAGATCAGCGACATGCAGGTGCAGCAGATCGTGCAGCCCGGGATGGTCTACATCACCAATGCCGCCGAGGCCCGCAGCAGCGGCCTGGAACTGGAGGCCGACTACCTGCTCGGCGCCCATTGGCAACTGCAGGCTTCGCTTGGCATCAACCGCACGCGCTTCGAGCGCTTTCAGGACGGCAGCGCCGACTACCAGGGCAACCGCGCCCCCTTCGCGCCCGACCTGACCAGCTACCTGGGCCTGCGCTACGACGCCGATAGCGGCTGGTTCGCCCAGGCCGGAGTCAGCGGAGTGGGTCGCACCTATCTCGATTCGGCCAACCGCTACGCCCGCGCCGGCTACGCCCTGCTCGACCTGAGCGCCGGCTATGACTTCGAGCACCTGGGCCTGAGCGCCTACGTGGAAAACGCCACCGACAAGCGCTACGACGCCGTCGGTTACCTCAATGGCATGGCCCGCGTGTACAGCGAGCCACGCGAGATCGGCCTACGCCTGAGCTATCGATTATGACCCCACACACCGACGCGACCAGCGGCCACCCGCTGCAACCCTACTGGAACCTGGCCCTGGCCTCGGTCCAGGCCGACGCCCTGCGCGTGGCCCTGGAGCTGAAGCTGTTCCGCCTGCTCGCCGAGCCGATGCCGGCCGGCAGCGTGGCCGAGCGTCTGCGCCTGCACCCGGACAACACCGAGCATCTGCTGGAAATACTCTGGAGCATGCGCCTGCTGGATCGTCAGGAAGCCGCAACGCCTGCGCAAGGCTGGCGCTACCAGGCCTCCTGGCTGGCGAGCCGCTACCTGGATCACGAATCGAAGCAGCATTGCGGCGACGCCTGGAGCCTGCGCCTGCAGGCGCTGCGCCATTTCGGCCAGCACCTGGACGAACAGCTACGCACCGGCGAGGCAAGCACCGCCCCCCGGCTCGCCGGCACCGCAGCCAACTGGCAGGCGGCAGCGCGCCTGCAGATCGCCCAGGAGCAACGGGCGGCAACGGCCGAGGCGGCGCTGGCGGTGTTCTCGCAACTGCCCGAATTCCCCCGTGCCCAACGCCTGCTCGACCTGGGCGGCGGCCCCGGGCTGGTCGCCATCGCCCTGGCCAAGGCCAACCCGAACCTGCGCGGCGAGGTGTTCGACCTGCCAGAGACCATCAGCGTGGCCGAAGAGAACATCCACGCGGCCGGCCTCGGCGGGCGTCTGCGGGGCCGCAGCGGCGACCTGATCCGCGACCCGATCGGCGAGGGCTATGACCTGATCTGGTGCTCCTCCGTGCTGCATTTCGTGCCCGATATCGACCAGGCTCTGGGCAAGATCCACGCCGCGTTGCGCCCAGGCGGCGTGCTGGTCTGCGCCCAGGCGGAAATTCCCGACAGCCAGGATGCGGCGCGGCAGATGCTCTCCTACTACCTGTCCATGCGCATGCTCGGGCGCCAGCTAACGCACGCCGGCGGCCTGCGCCAGGCTATGCAGCGGGCCGGTTTCAGCGCCTTGCAGACGCAGCACGAGGTGCCGTTCCCGGTGACCCCGGTCACCGCCGTGATCGGCCGCAGGAGCCTGCAATGACCCCCCAGGCATTGCATCTGCTCGGGCGCCAGGCGCTGTTCGGCTGGCTGAACTTCGTTCTGGCGGTGCCGAGCATCTACCTGTTGCTCGGCATGCCGCTGGTGATGCGCCAGCACGGTTGGTCGGGCACCGAGATCGGCCTGTTCCAGTTGGCCGGGCTGCCGGCGGTGTTCAAGTTCCTGCTGGCGCTGCCGGTGGAGCGCTGGCGCTTCGCCGGCGCGCATTACAGAAGCTGGGCACTGCTGCTGAACCTGGGGCTGGCGGTGGTTCTGCTGCTGGTGGGCAGGGAGGCACTGCTCGACAGGCACGGCCTGTTCTTCGCCCTGACGCTGCTGGCCGGGGTGCTGGCAACCTGGGCCGACATTCCGGTCAACGCCCTGGCGATCAAGCTTCTGCCGGAAGACCAACGCGTGCGCGCCGGGGCGATCCGCTCGGCGGCGCTGTTTCTGGCCGCCATCGTCGGTGGCGGCCTGATGCTGCTGGTGCACGCGCACTGGGGCTGGCAGGCCCCCTTCGTGCTGATGGCCGGCGCCCTGCTGCTGGGTGCGCTGTTGCTGCCGTTGCTGGGCGAAGGTGCGCCGCAAGGCCCGGCAGACGCTGCACAGAGCAGGTACGAGCCGAACTGGCGCGGCTACTTCGAGCAACCCGGGGCAGCGCTGTGGACCTGCCTGCTGCTGTCCTGCTTTCCGTTCATTGGCGCCAGTTGGCTGTACCTCAAGCCGTTGCTGCTCGATCAGGGCATGCCGGCCACCCAGGTGGCCTGGGTGGCCGGCGTCGGCGGCGGCGTGGTCGGTGCCCTGGCCAGCGTGATGGGCGGGCGCCTGTTGCGCCGGCTCGGGGTCGCCCGGGCCATGCCGCTGTTCACCGGCTTCGCCCTCTTCGCCCTGGCCAGTCTGACCGCCGTGCTCTGGAGCCAGGCCGGCCCGCTCGGGCTGATCATCGGCGCAACGCTGGTGGCAGCGGCTATGGGCGCGATCTCCGCCATGGTCTTCGGCCTGATGATGTACTTCACCCGCCACCAGCGCCAGGCCGTCGATTACGGCCTGCAGGCCAGCCTGTTCGTGGTCTCGCGCCTGGCGGTGCCGGTGGCCGCCGGCGTGCTTCTGGATCGCCTGGGCTACACCGGCATGCTGCTCGGCCTGACCTCGGCCATGCTCGGCGTCTACCTCCTGACGCTGATCGCCGGCCCCGCCCTGGCACGCATCACCGAAGGCGAGCGAATCATGGCCGAGTGCGACCTGAAGAATTGATAGCTACAGAGTGGTGGAAATATCGTTTCATACCGTCGTCATGAAAAAGCTCTGCTGGGTAGGTTTGAAACGTAGATAAACCGTACACAAACGAAAAAGGCCATCCCGGAGGATGGCCTTTCTCGTCTCTGCGATGCCCGATCAGCTATGGCGGATCAGGTAGTCGAAGGCGGACAGCGAAGCCTTCGAGCCCTCGCCCATGGCGATGACGATCTGCTTGTACGGCACGGTGGTCACGTCACCAGCGGCGAACACGCCGGGGATGTTGGTCGCGCCCTTGGCATCGACGACGATCTCGCCGAAACGACTGAGCTCCACGGTGCCCTTGAGCCAGTCGCTGTTGGGCAGCAGGCCGATCTGCACGAAGATGCCTTCCAGCTCGACGTTGTGCAGCTCCTCGGTGGTGCGATCCTTGTACACCAGGCCAGTGACCTTCTGCCCGTCGCCCTTGACCTCGGTGGTCTGCGCGCTCTTGATCACGGTGACGTTGGGCAGGCTGAACAGCTTCTTCTGCAGCACGGCGTCGGCACGCAGGGTGTCGGCGAACTCCAGCAGGGTGACGTGGGCAACGATGCCGGCCAGGTCGATGGCCGCCTCGACGCCGGAGTTACCGCCGCCGATCACCGCCACGCGCTTGCCCTTGAATAGCGGGCCGTCGCAGTGCGGGCAGAAGCACACGCCCTTGGCCTTGTACTCCTGCTCGCCGGGCACGCCCATCTCGCGCCAGCGGGCGCCGGTCGACAGGATCACGGTCTTGGCCTTGAGCGAGGCGCCGTTATCGAACTTCACCTCGTGCAGGCCGCCTTCGCTGCTGGCCGGCACCAGCGCGGTGGCGCGCTGCAGGTTCATGATGTCGACGTCGTATTCCTTGACGTGCTCTTCCAGGGCACGCACCAGTTTCGGGCCTTCGGTCTCCTTCACCGAGATGAAGTTCTCGATGGCCATGGTATCGAGCACCTGGCCGCCGAAGCGTTCGGCGGCGATGGCGGTGCGGATGCCCTTGCGCGCCGCGTAGATCGCAGCGGCGGCGCCAGCCGGGCCACCACCGACCACCAGCACGTCGAAGGCTTCCTTGGCGCTCATCTTCTCGGCGTCGCGGTTGGCGGCGCCGGTATCGATCTTGGCGAGGATTTCCTTCACGTCCATGCGGCCGGAAGCGAAGACTTCACCATTGAGGTAGACGCTCGGCACGGCCATGATCTGGCGCCGCTCGACCTCTTCCTGGAACAGCGCACCGTCGATGGAGACGTTGCGGATGTTGGGGTTGAGCACTGCCATCAGGTTCAGTGCCTGCACCACGTCCGGGCAGTTCTGGCAGGAGAGCGAGAAGTAGGTCTCGAACTCGAACTTGCCTTCGATGCTCTTGATCTGCTCGATGGTCTCGGCATCGAGCTTGGACGGATGGCCACCCACCTGCAGCAAGGCCAGCACCAGCGAGGTGAATTCGTGGCCCATGGGGATGCCGGCGAAGGTCAGGCCGATATCCGCTCCAGGGCGGTTGAGGGAGAACGACGGACGACGGGCGTCATTGCCATCGGTCTTGAGGGTGATCTTGTCGGTCAGGCCGACGATGTCTTCGAGCAGCCCGAGCAGTTCCTTGGACTTCTCGCCGTCATCCAGGGACGCGACGATCTCGAACGGCTGGGTGACCTTTTCCAGGTAGGCCTTCAACTGGGTTTGCAGATTGGCGTCCAACATGACGGGAATCCTCTAGAAATAGCGAATTACGGGCGAAAAAACGCCCGGACGGATCGCGCCCGGGCGTTCGGGCACCTTTGAAGGCCTTTTAGGCCTCGTAAGGCGAAAAATGGGATGAAGAGCGTCGCGAGCGACGGTAGTGCAAGGCGAAATCAGGCGAGGGCGCGGAGTTTACGAGCTGTAAATGAGCAGCCCGAGCCTGATTTCAACGCAGCAATACCTAGCGCAGCAGCTCTGCGCCCATTTTTAGATCTTGCCGACCAGGTCCAGGGAGGGAGCCAGGGTCTTCTCGCCTTCTTTCCACTTGGCCGGGCAGACTTCGCCCGGGTGAGCGGCGGTGTACTGAGCAGCTTTCAGCTTGCGCAGGGTTTCGCCGACGTCACGAGCAATCTCGTTGGAGTGGATTTCGACGGTCTTGATCACGCCTTCCGGGTTGATCACGAAGGTGCCACGCAGGGCCAGGCCTTCTTCGGCGATGTGCACGTCGAACGCGTTGGTCAGTTGGTGAGTCGGGTCACCGATCAGCGGGAACTGAGCCTTGCCAACGGCCGGCGAGGTTTCGTGCCAGACCTTGTGCGAGAAGTGGGTGTCGGTGGTGACGATGTACACCTCGGCACCGGCCTTCTGGAACTCGGCGTAGTTGTTGGCGGCGTCTTCGATCTCGGTCGGGCAGTTGAAGGTGAAGGCAGCCGGCATGAAGATCAGCACGGACCACTTGCCCTTGAGGCTCTCCTCGGTCACTTCGATGAACTTGCCGTTGTGGAAGGCGTTGACCTTGAACGGTTGCACTTGAGTGTTGATGAGGGACATCTCTGACTCCTTGTTGAGTTTCACTGAGGGTTGATAACTTCGATGGGGCGTATATTAGCCCCCTATCGAAAAAAAGCTTATTGATTACACCCATGGTATCGATTGAATGTGGCAATCGCAGCATTCATTCAATCGATGAGCGGAGGCTCTATTGGGCCAGTTCGGGGTCAATCAGCAGTACTACCTTGCCGTTGACCTGATTGCTGGCAAGCGTCTCGAAAGCGGCCTCACTGTCTTTGAGTGCAAAAGTGCGCTCCAGTTGCGGCTTGATGCGTCCTTCGCCGAATAAAGGCCATACCTGCTGCTGCAGGTCGTGCAACAGCTCGGCCTTGAAGCGGTCGTCGCGGTTGCGCAGCGTCGAGCCAATCAGTTGGATGCGTTTGCCCAGCACCTGAGCCAGATCCAGCCTCGCCTCGCGCCCACCCATCAGGCCAATGTTGACCCAACGCCCATCCTGCGCAAGCAACTCCAGATTGAGCGCCGCATACTGGCCGCCCACCGGGTCGAGAATCACGTCGAACGGGCCGAAATCGCGCAGGGCCTGCAGATCCTCGCTACGCAGCACACCGCCCTGGGCACCGAGCGCCTCGCAATAGGCCAGCCGCTCGGCCGAGCCGACGCTGACCCAGCAGGGGTTACCGAAGGCCTTGCATAGCTGGATAGCCGCCGAGCCGACACCGCTGGCACCGGCATGCAGCAATACCCTCTCCCCTGGTTTGAGGCCAGCGAGCTGGAACAGATTGAGCCAGGCAGTGGCATAGACTTCCGGCACGCCAGCCGCTTCGGCCAGGCTGAGGCCCTCCGGCACCGGCAGCGCATGGCGTGCATCGACCACCACCTCCTCGGCCATGCCGCCTCCGGCCAGCAGGCAGCACACGCGATCACCCACTGCCCAGGCGCTGCCAGGGCCAACCTCGACCACTACCCCGGCACACTCCAGACCCAACGCCTGGCTGGCTCCGGGCGGCGGAGGATAGAGCCCGGCACGCTGCAGCAGATCGGCCCGGTTGAGCCCGGCTGCCGCCACTTTCACCCGAATCTGCCCCACGTCACATGCCAGCGCGGGTTGCTCGAGCCACTCGGCCCGTCCTTCGACGCCTTGCAATGCCTTCATGCTGCCTCCATAGTGCAAACGAAACCTAGCTCAGCGCCAACGGAACCTGGCGCCCTCATATACGGCCTAATATGCGTTATCACTTGCCACTACGTCGAATCAGCATGAAGCGCTCTATCGCAAGCACCGCACTCGCACTCGCCCTCGGCTTCAGCGCCTTGCCGCTGGCGGCCAAGACTACCAGCGCCGACTGGCAATACCTGCAGCCGGATCGCGATCAGGTGGTCGCCAGCCTCAACGTGGTGGAACTGCTACGCCGTCATCACTACAACAAGCCGCCGCTCAATGACGAACGCTCGATCAAGATCTATGACAACTACCTCAAGTTGCTCGATCCCACGCGTAGTTACTTCACGGCCGCGGATATCGCCGAATTCGACCAGTGGCGCACCAAGTTCGACGACCTGCTGAAAAGCGGTGATCTGGAGCCCGGCTTCGCCATCTACCGTCGCCATCTGCAGCGCCTGCAGGAGCGCCTGGACTATGCCCTGGCCATGCTCGACAAGGGCGTTGACAAGATCGACTTCACGGTCGACGAGAGCCTGCAGGTGGATCGCGAGAATGCGCCCTGGGCCAAAGACAGCGCCGAACTCGACGAACTCTGGCGCAAGCGCGTGAAAGACGAAGTGCTGCGCCTGAAGATCGCCGGCAAGGATACCAAGGCCATTCAGGAGCTGCTGACCAAGCGCTACAAGAATCAATTGGCGCGCCTCAAGCAGACCCGTGGCGAGGACGTGTTCCAGGCCTATATCAACGCCTTCGCCACCACCTATGACCCGCACACCACCTACCTGTCGCCGGATAACGCGGAAAACTTCGACATCAACATGAGCCTGTCGCTCGAAGGCATCGGTGCGGTGCTGCAGAACGACAACGATTACGTCAAGGTGGTGCGCCTGGTGCCGGCCGGCCCGGCGGAAAAGAGCAAGCAGATCGCTCCTGCGGACAAGATCATCGGCGTCGCCCAGGGCAATGACGACATGGTCGACGTGATCGGCTGGCGCCTGGACGAGGTGGTCAAGCTGATCCGTGGCCCGAAAGGCTCTACCGTACGCCTGGAAGTCATCCCGGCGAGCAACCCACCGAGCGACCAGACCAGCAAGGTGGTCACCATCACCCGCGAAGCGGTCAAGCTCGAAGAACAGGCCGCGAAGAAGAAGGTGCTGCACCTGACCCAAGACGGCCATGACTACAAGCTCGGAGTGATCGAACTGCCGGCCTTCTACCTTGACTTCAAGGCCTTCCGTGCCGGCGACCCGGATTACAAGAGCACCACGCGCGACGTGAAGCGCCTGATCGACGAGTTGCAGAAAGAGAAGGTCGACGGTCTGGTGATCGACCTGCGCAACAACGGCGGTGGCTCGCTGCAGGAAGCCACCGAACTGACCAGCCTGTTCATCGACCAGGGCCCCACCGTACTGGTACGCAACGCCGACGGTCGCGTCGACGTGCTGGCCGACGAACACGAGGGTGCCTACTACAAAGGCCCGATGGCCGTACTGGTCAACCGCTTGTCCGCCTCTGCCTCGGAAATTTTCGCCGGTGCCATGCAGGACTACCATCGCGCCCTGATCCTCGGTGGCCAAACCTTCGGCAAGGGCACGGTGCAGACCATCCAGCCGCTCAATCACGGCGAGCTGAAGCTGACCCTGGCCAAGTTTTATCGCGTCTCCGGGCAGAGCACCCAGCACCAGGGCGTGCTTCCGGATATCGCCTACCCTGACGTGATGCACACCAAGGACATCGGCGAGAGCGCCCTGCCGGCCGCCATGCCCTGGGACAGCATCCGCCCGGCAATCAAGCCGGAACTGGATCCGATCAAGCCGTTCCTCAAGCAGCTACAGAGCAAGCACGATCAGCGCACCGCTCACGACCCGGACTTCCTCTTCACCCGCGCCAGCATCGACCTGTCGAAACAGTTGATGGCCGAAACCACCGTCAGCCTCAACGAGGCCAAACGCCGCGCCAGGCAGGCTGAAATCGAGGCCAAGCAGCTCAAGCTGGAGAACAATCGACGCCTGGCCAAGGGTGAGGAACCCCTCAAGGAGCTGGCCAAGCAAGACGAAGATGCACTGCCCGTCGAAGACGACAAGAGCACGCCGGAAGACGATGCCTACCTGGCCGAGTCCGGGCACATCCTCATCGACTACCTGAACCTCAATCCGGCCTTGGCGCAACATTGATGAAAGCTGTCGCAACTCGTCATCAAACAGTCATTAAACTGTCGTGAAATACAGGGGCCGATCATTGATCGGCCTTTTTCGTTTCCGGGCATAACGAGACCATCATGACCGTCACCGAGCAGTTGAGCGCCCTGGGTAACATCCTCGCTCACGGCGACCTCAACAGCCTGTTCCAACCCATCGTATCCCTCTCGGAGCAGCGTATCCTCGGCTACGAGGCGCTGACCCGCGGGCCATCCAACAGCCCGCTGCACTCGCCGCTGACCCTCTTCGCCGTGGCCCGCCATGCCGGTCGTCTCAGCGACCTGGAAATGCTCTGCCGCAAGAGTGCCTGCAAGCGTTTCAGCAACCTGGGACTGGAAGGCAAGCTGTTCCTCAACGTATCCCCCGAATCTCTGCTCGAAGCCAGCCACCAGCCAGGCCGTACGCTCAAGCTGCTACAGGCCTTCGGCATTCCACCGAGCCAGGTGGTCATAGAACTCACCGAGCAATCCCCGACCGAAGACTTCGCCCTGCTCGACAACGCCCTGCATCACTACCGCGCCATGGGTTTCTCCATCGCACTGGACGACCTCGGCGCCGGCTACTCCAGCCTGCGCCTGTGGTCGGAACTGCGCCCGGACTACGTGAAGATCGACCGCCACTTCATCGACGGCATCCATCAGGACGCGGTCAAGCGCGAGTTCGTCGGCTCCATCCTGAAGATGGCCCAGGCTTCGCGTGCCCAGGTGATCGCCGAGGGCATCGAGCGCGTGGAGGAATTCACCGTGCTGGCCGAAATGGGCGTGGATCTGATGCAAGGCTACCTGCTTGGCCGTCCACAGGAGCGCCCGCCGCGTGATGTCCGCCAGCAGCTCACCAGCCTGCAGGACAACCAGGCCGTCCTCAACGACGACCACCATGACCTTACCCCGCTGCTCAACGAGCTGCCTGCGGTGAACCAGCACACGGCCACCGCCGAAGTGCTGGAAATGTTCCGTGCGCAACCGAACCTGAACTCCCTGGCCGTGCTCGACGAAGCCCAGCAGCCCATCGGCATCGTCCACCGCCACTCGCTATCGGAGGCCCTGCTCAAGCCCTTCGCCACCGATCTGTTCGCGCGCAAGCCGATCAGCCGCCTGATGAGTCAGGACTTTCTCGCCGTGGAGCTCTACCAGTCGCTGCAGAAGGTCAGCCGCCTGCTCACCAGCCGCGCCCGACAGCGTATCGAAGAAGACTTCATCATCACCCTGCAGGGCAGCTATCGCGGCCTGGGCCGCGTCATCGACGTGCTCAAGCTGATCACCGAGCAGAAGCTGCAGCAGGCACGCCACGCCAACCCACTGACCCTGCTGCCCGGCAACGTGCCGATCCAGCAATGCCTGACCCGCCTGCTGCAGCAGCAGCGCTCGGCAGCGGTGTGCTACGTCGACATCGACAGCTTCAAACCCTTCAATGACCTCTATGGCTATGCCAAGGGCGACGAAGTGCTGCTGTGCCTGGCCCAGTGCCTGAACGAGCGCGTCGACCCGGCGCGCGACTTCGTCGGCCATATCGGCGGCGACGACTTCATGCTGGTGCTGGGCAGCGAGGACTGGCGACAGAAACTCAGCCGCCTGCTGGACGACTTCCAGAACCAGTGCCGACGCTTCTACCGTGAGGAGCATCTGCAGGCTGGCTGCTTCGTCGCCCATAACCGCCAGGGCCAGCGCCAGGAATACCCGCTTCTGTCACTGTCGGTGGGCGTGGTGCAGTTGCAGGGACAGGACTGCGCGCATCTGGACGCCGCCCTGCTCGCCGAGATGGCCTCCGATGCCAAGCGCGGCGCCAAGGCCATGCCCGGTTACAGCGTGCACATCATCGAGGCGGCTCAGCGCTCCTGAGCGTCCAGGCGAGCGTAGTGCTCGGCCTGCGCGGAGTCAGCCGCCACCCCTGGCGCGCCCTCGCGATACAGCACAGCCAGACGCCCGGCCGCCAGCGGATGTCCCGCTGCCAGCGCCATCCCCCACCAGCGCACGGCCTCCTGGCCGTCGGGCGATTGCCGGGTGTCGCCCTTGAGCGCCAGTTGCCCAAGCTGATAGGCCGCCTTGCCATCACCGGCCTGGGCCGCCAGGCGCAGCAGGCGCAGGCCCTCCTCGCGGGCGCCGAAGCCCTGACCGCGAAACAGCAGGATATGGCCATAGAAGCTCTGCGCCCCACGATCGCCCAGATTGGCCATGCGCCCATATTGCCCCTGCATCCACTGCCAGGCGCGCGGCTGGCGCATCAACCATGGCCAATGGAACAGGCGCCGTGCCAGCCAGTAGCCCAGGCGCGCCCGTAACTGCCAGAGCCACCTAGACATCGTCGGGGTACTCGAACTCGAAGACACGGGTCACTTCGGCAGCGTGCCAGGAGGCCGCCGCGACCCCATCGGGCGCGCCGCTGAAACGGGCCAGGCGGGCCACACAGTCGAAGAAACCGGTTCTCGGCAGTCGGCTGGCGCCCTGGCTGATCACCAGCGCGCTACGCAATGGGCGATCGGCACGCGCATCCAGCGCCGCGAGATGTTCCAGCGCCGCCGTGAGCGTCTGCATGGCCGGGCTGGGCAGTTCCAGACGCTCGATCAGGGCGCGATAGGTAAGCAGGTGGCGCTGACGGCGGGCATCCTCCAGCTCGGTAAGCAATGCCTGCCAATGCTGACGACTGATGCGCACGCTCAAGACCAGCCCTCCAGGCCGAGCTGCCAGGCCAGTGAACGGAGGATGGCGGCATCGGGTTGACGCTCGCCACGTTCGATCATTGCCAGGTAATGGGGGCTGATACCGACGCTGCGCGCCAACTCCTCGGCGGCCAGGCCCTTGGCTTCACGCAGTTGCTGCAACTGGCTCAAAGCCGGGCGCGTGGCGTTGCCCTGCGCCCCCGCATCCTGCATCACAGGTGCCTGCGTGCTCTGCCCGGCGGCCTGCAGCAAGGCCTGGTAATCGGCCCAGGGCAGCACGGCGTATTCCGGCTCGCCGTCGCGGGCAATGATTTGCACTGTCATCGTCTCTCCAGAAAAATGCGCAACCGAAGGCTCGGGGCATCTTAACAGGCGGCCGACTCAGATGGTCGCCCGAGGCGAAACGTCCTTGGCATCGCTCGGCGCAGGCAGCGCTTCGATGACGGCAAGCCGCTCCGGCGACTGCTGCTCGCGCCAGAGGCGAAACGCCTGCAGCTCGTCCCTCCAGGTATTGAGTACCCAGGCCAGTACGGCGAGGTCGTCGACGAACCCCAAGCCCACCAACCAATCGGGTATGGCATCGAGCGGTGTGATGAAGTAGAGCAACGCCGCCACGGCCATCAGCAAGGCCTGCTTGCTGACCTGTCGGTATTCGCCCTTGAACCAGGCCAGGCACAGCGAACGCAACAGTTGCACGTCCTCTCTGAGCGCGGCGAAGCGGGCGCCAACCGGGGTCTTCTTGTCGGCAAGCTGGCGCAACAGTTCGGGCAGCTTGCCGTCACGCACGAAGCGCGCCGCAAGCGGAAGGTAACGCGCCAGTTTCCAGGGAGTTTTCATCATCGCTCCTTGGCAGCCCAGTGACTGCCTGGGGTTGCCGGTTTATCCACCGAAGCTGTGGATAAACCTGTGCAAAGACTTTCGACAAGCTTACCAAAGCCCCGTGCTATGGGGCCTTCAGTCAGATCGGGCATTTTTTGCCCAGCCCACAAAACCCAATGAAATCAATAAGTTGTGAGTTGACGAAAAAGTCATTCAAGTGTAACGGCGATCACTTGGGAGTGATTCGCACAATGTGCATAAGCGTAACACCTGGATCAGCTCGCACCGCTCAGGTCAAGCGCAAAAACGCAAACGCCCCATCAAGAGACGGGGCGTTTTTTTCAATCAGGGCAGGTTGTTACTGAGCGACGTCCTGATCCTTGGCGTTCTTGTCCTTGATGCCGATCAGTTCCAGATCGAACACCAGCACCGAGTTGGCCGGAATGGCCGGCGACGGGCTCTGCTCGCCATAGGCCAGCTCGCTGGGGATGTACAGCTTGTACTTCTCGCCCACGTGCATCAGTTGCAGACCTTCGACCCAACCTGGGATCACGCCGCTGACCGGCAGATCGATGGGGCTGCCACGGGCGACCGAGCTATCGAAGACGCTGCCATCGGTCAACTTGCCTTCATAGTGAACGGTGACCACATCGTCAGGCTTGGGCTGAGCACCATCGGTCTTCTTGATCACTTCGTACTGCAGGCCGGAGGCGGTGGTCACCACGCCTTCACGCTTGCCATTCTCTTCGAGGAACTTCTTGCCGGCTTCGGCGGTTTCCTTGCTCAGCGCAACCATGCGCTCCTGGGCACGGTTCTGCAGGAAGGTGAAGGCCTCGACCATCTCTTCATCCTTGATGCGCGGCTCCTTCTTCGCCATCGCGTCTTCGATACCTTGGGCGACGGCCTTGGAATCCAGATCGTCCATGCCTTCCTCGGAGAGGCTGCGTCCCATATTCAGGCCGATACCGTAGGAAGCTTTCTGCGCCGGGCTCTTGAGTTCGACTTCGCTGGTCTGCGAATCACAACCCGTGAGTACCAGACCCACCAGGGCAACCGCCGCCGCCAAACGATGCTGTTTCATGCTTGTTCCTTTGTTGATGCGCCCGAAGGCCGTCGTGTGAAAGCGCGAGCTTAGGGTCTGTTGGCGCCTCGACGCAAGCAGACATCACAGGATCGAGGCCTGCGAAGCAGCACGCTGCTGGCTACGGCATTAGGAGCCCGGCAAAGCGCACAAGTTCAGGCGTACAAAGGATTTCTTGAAGTTTTCGGCGAACGCCGAAGAATTGTCACAGGAGGGGATGAAGCGAGGAGAAGAATGGCGCAGCGGACGGGACTCGAACCCGCGACCCCCGGCGTGACAGGCCGGTATTCTAACCGACTGAACTACCGCTGCGCGTAACTGCGAGATTGGTGGGTGGTGACGGGATCGAACCGCCGACCCTCTGCTTGTAAGGCAGATGCTCTCCCGGCTGAGCTAACCACCCCATTCACTCTCGAAGTGGGGCGCATTCTAGTGAGCGCAGATGACCTTGGCAAGCCTGGATGTGAAAAAAATTTATCGAGGCAGCAAGAACTTAGCGAATGCCCAGGAATTATCCAGACGGCCACTTGCCAGGGTTGGCCTCGCCGCTCTAGGCGACAATAATGCGCGCTGCATATCGGCAGGCAGCCCCTGCCCCCCGTTCGTTGGCGCGCCCGCCTGGTCGGTCAGCGCCCCCTCAAGCCAATGGAGAGTCACCCGCTCATGTGGTTCCGCAACCTGCTGGTCTATCGCCTCACCCAGGACATCCCCTTCGACGCCGACGCACTGGAAGCTGCTCTGGCCAGCAAACCGGCACGCCCCTGCGCCAGCCAGGAACTGACCACCTACGGTTTCACCGCCCCCTTCGGCAAGGGTGCCGATGCCCCGCTGGTGCATGTCAGCGGCGATTTTCTGCTGATCGGCGCACGCAAGGAAGAGCGCATCCTGCCGGGCTCGGTGGTGCGTGATGCGCTCAAGGAGAAGGTCGACGAGATCGAGAACACCCAGATGCGCAAGGTGTATAAAAAGGAGCGCGACCAGATCAAGGACGAGATCGTCCAGGCCTTCCTGCCACGCGCCTTCATTCGCAAATCTGGCACCTTCGCCGCCATCGCGCCGAAACAGGGCCTGATCCTGGTGGACAGCGCCAGCGCCAAGAAGGCCGAAGACCTGCTCTCCACCCTGCGCGAGGCCATCGGCTCGCTGCCGGTGCGCCCGCTGTCGGTGAAGATCGCCCCGACCGCCACCCTTACCGACTGGCTGAAGAGCCAGAGCGCCGCCGAGGGGTTCTTCGTCCTCGATGAATGCGAGCTGCGCGATACCCATGAGGATGGCGGTGTGGTGCGCTGCAAGCGCCAGGATCTCACCAGCGAGGAAATCCAGCTGCACCTGTCCACCGGCAAGCAGGTCACCCAGCTATCGCTGGCCTGGCAGGACAAACTGTCCTTCGTCCTCGACGACAAGCTGACCATCAAGCGCCTGCGCTTTGAGGACATCCTCCAGGAGCAGGCCGAACAGGATGGCGGCGACGATGCCCTGGCTCAGCAGGATGCCAGCTTCACCCTGATGATGATGACTCTGGTGGAGTTCCTGCCCGAGCTGTTCAGCGCCCTCGGCGGTGAAGAGATTCCGCAGGGCATCTGAGGCCCTGGCGGATGTGTGGCGGGGCGCCAGGCGCGCCCCGCCATACTCTGCACGAGCGTCCTGGGCAGACGCAAAAAACTGGCCCGCGCAAGGCTGCCAGCAGAATCCCCCCGCCACTCACTCCCGCCGTGCAACAGATGCATAATGGCTATTAGCCATGTAGCCACTATTCACTGTAGTGCCGTCGCGGCGCTCCCTAGAATCACCCTCATCTTCTTCGTCTGCGCGCTCATAGGAGCATCGTCCATGCACGCCCCACTCAGCATTGCCCAACGCCTGGGCCTGGGCTTCGGCCTGATCCTGTCCCTGATGTTGCTGATCAGCCTGATCGGCGTGCAGCGGGTTAGCTTCATCGACTCCACGCTCACCGAGGTCAACGAAGGCGCCGCCCTCAAGCAGCGTTACGCGATCAACTTCCGTGGCAGCGTGCATGACCGTGCCATCGCCATTCGCGACGCCGTACTGGTGGACGACAGTGCCCTGAACGCCTACCTGCAGACCATCGAGCGCCTGCGCGGCGACTACCAGAAATCGACCACGCTGATGCAGCAACTGCTCGCCAGCCAACCGGCCACCGCCGAGGAACAACGCCTGCTCGAAGCCATTCAGGCCACCGAGAAGCGCACTCTGCAACTGACCGAGCAGTTGCTGAACCTGCGCCGCCAGGATGATCGCGCCGGGGCGCAGGCCTTGCTGCTCAAGGAGGTGTCGCCGGCCTACAGCCAATGGCTGAAGGACATCAATGCCTACATCGACTTCCAGGAGCGGCAGATCGCCCAGCACATCGATGCGGTGCGTGCCACCGCGGGCAGCTTCCAGTGGCTGATGCTGCTGGCCACGGCGGTGGCCATCCTGCTCGGCATTGGCATTTCCCTGCTGATCATCCAGCGCCTGAAGTCGACGCTCGGTGCCGAACCGCACGAAGTTGCCGAGGCCATTGGGCGCCTGGCCGAGGGCCAGCTCGACCAGCGTATCGACACCCGCTACCCACAGAGCGTAATGGCCGCTCTGGGCAACACCACCCGACGCCTGGCCGACACCATCACCCAGGTACGCAGCGCGGCGGCCGAACTGCTGCAGGCCTCCGAGCAACTGCTGCACACCTCGAGCAACAACAACCAGCAGATCCACCTGCAGGCCAGCGAGGCAGCGCAGATCGCCAGTGCCATCCAGCAGATGGCGGCGACGGTCAACGAAGTGGCCGGCTATGCCACCCAGGCGGCAGATGCCACGCAGAGTGCCGATATCGAGGTGAGCAAGGGCAATGAGGTGGTGACCAGCACCGCAGGTGCCATACAGAACCTGGCCAACACCCTGGAGAGTGCCGCACAGAGCGTGCTGCAGGTGGCCCAGGACAGCGAGAACATCGAGAAGATCACCGACGTGATCACCGCCATCGCCGAGCAGACCAACCTGCTGGCGCTCAATGCCGCCATCGAGGCCGCCCGTGCTGGCGAGCACGGCCGTGGTTTCGCCGTGGTGGCCGACGAGGTACGCTCCCTGGCCAACCGTACCCAGGAGTCGACCCGCGAGATTCGCGGCATGATCGCCACCTTGCAGGCTGGCACCAACAAGGCCGCCGAAGTGATGCAGGACAGCCGCGAACTAGCGCAGCAGACGGTGGAGCAGACCCGCATCGCCGAAAGCTCGCTGGGCAAGATCCACCAGGAAGTCACCGCCATCAACAGCATGAACGCGCAGATCGCCAGCGCCTCGCTGCAGCAAAGCAACGTCGCCGCGGATGTCAGCGCCAACATCGGGCGCATTCACCAGGCCACTCAGGAAACCTCGGCCGGCTCCGAGCAGGTGGCCGTGGCCAGCCGCGAACTGGCCAACCTGGCCACGCGCATGCAGGAGAAGGTGAGCTTCTTTAGGCTGTGAAACATCAGGTTCTTCGTGGGGTCTTGGGAAAGTCGGTTTTGATACTGGACTGGCAAGTTTGTTTTGGGTGTTCGGGTGTCCGTTCCGAATTGCCGCGTTTTTGCGGATGTTTCTGGTTTCGCCCTCCCGGGCGAGTCACTTTGCGGGCAAAGTAACCAAACCCTCCGCCCGGTCATCCGAGCTAGGCGCCCCCGCCCTGCTGCGCGAGGGTTCGCTCACTCCATCGTCGCTCCAGAGGCCCGCCACGGTGGGCCATCCATGGCCCATCGTGGCTTTCGCGACATCCATGTCGCTCAACCTCTTCCACGACGATTCCGTTCGCCCTCCTGGGCGGGCTCTGCACGCGCCTGAACCCGAGGTAACCCAGAATTAGAGTGGAGTGCTTGAACATGGGTCAGCCTTAGGGCTGACCGGGATGCCGGCTGCAAGCCGGCAAGCTGAAACTACACGAATGAAAGTATTGGTTTAACTCGACGACCCAATCGCGACTTCATCGCTACTAGAACACGCCGAGCAACCTATGGATTGCCCGTTCGTTCAGGCGCGCAAATGCCCCCTTCAGGAGGCCGAACGTAGGCATTGCGCAGGGGGCGAGCGGCATGGATGCCGCGAGATACCGATGGCGGCCCCGCGTAATGGGCCAGGGATGGCCCATGTACGCCGACCCCGGAGCGATGCCGGAGTGAGGGAAGTCGAGCGAAGCATGACGGGGACGCCTAGTTCCGGATGGCGGGGGTGCGTTTCTTTTGCTTACTTTTCTTTGCGCTGGGCGGCAATCCGAGTTCAAAGAAAAGTGAGTCGCCCGAGGGGGCGAAACAAGGAGTTTCCGAACACACCGAAGCGGCGCCCAGAACACCAAACAACACACAAACCTGCCAGTCCAGTATCAACCAAGCCCTCCCCCTAACATGCGAAAAACCAACCATCAGAGACTGTCGACGTTACGCGTACGGCCGCGCCGAAACGCCCGAACGGCATAGCCCCCTAGTAGTCGACCCGCCCCCGCCCGGCCTTGATCGCCCCACGCTTGCTCTTGCCGTCCAGACGGCGCGTCTGTGAACCCCGGGTCGGCTTGGTCGGGCGGCGCTTCTTCTCGGTCTTGGCTACGCCGCGGATCAATTCGACCAGACGCTCCAACGCATCGGCACGGTTCTGCTCCTGAGTGCGGAACTGCTGCGCCTTGATGATCACCACGCCGCCCTCGGTGATGCGCGAATCACGAGCGGCCAGCAGGCGCTCCTTGTAGAACGGCGGCAGCGACGAAGCCTGGCTGTCGAAGCGCAAATGCACGGCACTGGACACCTTGTTGACGTTCTGCCCGCCAGCACCCTGGGCGCGGATGGCGGTCAGTTCGATCTCGTCCAGCGGGAGGTGGACAGCGTTGGAAATGATCAGCATGGAAGAATGGCCTGGCTGGTGCGATGCCTACTGTAACCTTTGCTTGAAATTTCACTACGGCAGCGGCGGCGGCGCTCCGCTAACGTAGCGGCCTCGTCATTCATGGATCGACGCAATGGATTCGATTACCCAGGCCGTTCTCGGCGCCAGCATACAGGGCGCGTTGCTCGGTCGCTGGCAAGGGCGCAAGGCCCTGCTCTATGGCGCCGCGCTGGCCACCCTACCCGACCTCGACGTGGTCATCGACTACGGCGATGCAGTGGCCGAGATGACCTATCACCGCGGCTTCAGCCACTCGCTGTTCGTGCTCAGCGGCCTGGCGCTGCTGCTCACCTGGCTGATCCGGCGCTTTCGTCCTCATCCCGGCTACAGCAGCAGGCGCCTGTTGCTCACCCTCTGGCTGGTGCTGATCACTCACCCGCTGCTGGATGCCTTCACCAGCTACGGCACCCAGCTCTTCTGGCCCTTGATGCCAACGCCCACGGCCTGGTCGAGCCTGTTCATCATCGACCCGCTGTACAGCCTGCCATTGCTGGTGGCGGTGATCGTCAGCCTGTTCACTGGCCTGCGCGAGCAGAGCTGGCGCGTACCGGCCGTGGCCCTGGCGATCTCGACCCTGTACATCGGCTTCAGCCTGGCCGGCAAGTTCATGGCCGAACAACGGGTGGAACGTGAGCTGGCCCGCCAGGGCATCCAGGCCGAACAGTTGTTCGTCACGCCGACGCCTTTCAATACCCTGCTCTGGCGCGTCATCGTGGTGGATGGCGAGGACTATCACGAGGCGCTGACCGGCTGGTTCGACAGCGCACCACCGCAACTGCAGCGCCTGCCCCGTGGCACCCACCTGCAGGCAGCGCTGGCCGACTCGCCGATGCACCAGCGCCTGCATTGGTTCACCAACGGAGTGCTGCGCTATGACCGGGTGGACGGGCATCTGATCGTCACCGACCTGCGCCTGGGCATGACCGGTTACCACCCCTTCCGCTTCGACTTCGCCCAGTGGCAAGAAGGCAAGTGGCAGGTACACGAACGCATCGACCGCCAGCCCTTCGCCCGTGGCGAGCCCGAGCAACTGCTGCTGTTGCTGCGGCGCATCTGGCAACCACAGACCGAAGTGCCACTACTGGCCTGGGCCAGTGAGCTGAAGAGAACACTGCCACCTGAGACAGGTTCGCGTTAGGATCGGCGTTCGCTTTCTGGGCAGGACGCCGCCTCCATGTTGTTTCGCCGCTTCGAGTCGTTGATCGACGTCTTCAAACCCAGCCCCGATGTCGCACCACCAGCGGGGCTGCTGCGCTTTTACGGCCACTACCTGAAACAGGTGTGGCCGCTGATGCTGGCCATACTGATCATCGGTTTCTTCGCCGCGCTGATCGAGGTGGCGTTGTTCGCCTTCCTCGGCCAGTTGATCGACATGGCCCAGGCCAGCATGGATGCCAACAGCTTCTTCGCCGAACATCGGGGCGACCTGCTGTGGATGCTGCTGGTGGCGCTGATCATCCGTCCCGTGGTGTTCGGCCTGCACAACCTCTTGGCACACCAGGCGATCAACCCGGGGCTGAGCAACCTGATCCGCTGGCAGAACCACCGCTACGTGCTCAAGCAGAGCCTGAGCTTCTTCCAGAACGATTTCGCCGGGCGCGTCGCCCAACGGGTGATGCAGACTGGCCCATCACTGCGCGAGTCGGCCATGCAGGTGATCGACGCCCTGTGGCATGTAGTGGTCTATGCCGGCAGCGCACTGTACCTGTTCGCCGCCGCCGACTTGCGCCTGGTGCTGCCGCTGCTGCTGTGGATAGTCGGCTATAGCGCCGCGCTGTGGTACTTCGTGCCGCGCATCAAGGCGCGTTCGGCTGCTGCCTCTGCCGCGCGCTCCAAGGTCATGGGGCGGGTGGTGGACGGCTACAGCAACATCGCCACGCTCAAGCTGTTCGCCCATTCGCAGGAGGAGGAAAGCTACGCCCGCGAGGCCATGCAGGAACTGCTCGACAAGTTCTGCCTGCAGTCGCGCACCATCACCGCGCTGGACTTTCTCATCACCTGCATGAACGGCGTGCTGATCGTCGGCACCGGCGCCCTGGCCCTGTGGTTGTGGAGCCAGACGTTGATCAGCACCGGCGCCATTGCCCTGGCTCTCGGCCTGGTCATCCGCATCAACAACATGTCCGAGTGGATCATGTGGGTGGTCAACGGCATCTTCGAGAACGTCGGCACCGTGCAGGACGGCATGCAGACCATCGTCCAGCCGCGCCAGGTGCTCGACCGCGAAGACGCCCAGCCGCTCCAGGTAACCCGAGGTGAGGTACGCTTCGAGGACATCCACTTCCACTACGGCAAGCAAGGCGGCGTGATCGCCGGCCTCGACATCGCCATCCGCCCTGGCGAGAAGATCGGCCTGGTCGGCCCGTCCGGCGCGGGCAAATCCACCCTGGTCAACTTGCTGTTACGTCTCTACGACCTGGAAAGCGGCCGCATCCTGATCGATGGCCAGGACATCGCCACGGTCACCCAGGAAAGCCTGCGCGCGCATATCGGCGTGGTCACCCAGGACACCGCCCTGCTGCACCGCTCGATTCGCGACAACCTGCGCTACGGCAAGCCTGGCGCCAGCGATGAGGAACTCTGGGAAGCCGTGCGCAAGGCGCGTGCCGATACCTTCATCCCCAATCTCGACGATAGCCAGGGCGGGCGCGGCATGAATGCGCAGGTGGGCGAACGCGGGGTCAAGCTCTCTGGCGGTCAGCGCCAACGCATCGCCATCGCCCGCGTGCTGCTCAAGGACGCGCCGATCCTGGTACTGGACGAAGCCACCTCGGCGTTGGATTCGGAAGTGGAAGCGGCCATCCAGGAAAGTCTGGACAGCCTGATGCAGGGCAAGACGGTGATCGCCATCGCCCACCGCCTGTCCACCATCGCGCGCATGGATCGCCTGGTGGTGATCGACCAGGGCCAGGTGATCGAAACCGGCAGCCACGCCGAGCTGATCGCCCGTGGCGGTCTGTATGCACGCCTGTGGCAGCACCAGACCGGTGGTTTCGTCGGGGTGGATTGAGCCCCCCCTCTCCCGCAAGCGGGAGAGGGGCCGGGGGAGAGGGCCTATCTGACAGATCCGAATGGCCTGAGCCACCCTCTCCCCAGCCCTCTCCCATAAATGGGAGAGGGGCAGACCGTGCGTTACCAGCGCAGAACGGTGGACGAATGAAGCGTCGTCCACCCTACACCGCTACTCTGCCGCCGGCTTCTTGCGCTTGAGCGGCGCGCTGCCGTCGGCGCTGACCAGGGCGGAAGGCTTGCCGGCCGGGCGAGGGCCGGTCTTGCGCTTAGGCGCGGCGGCCTTCTTCGGGTCTTTCTTCTCAGTCTTTTTCTTCTTGCTGCCAGCGGCCTTGCCCGAGGCCTTGAGGTTCTTCGGCCCCTGGTAGGCGCCTTTCAGTTCCTTGATGGTACGACGCTCGAAACGCTGCTTGAGGTAGCGCTCAATGCTCGACATCAGGTTCCAGTCGCCATGGCAGATCAGCGACACCGCCAGGCCTTCGCCACCAGCGCGGCCGGTACGACCGATGCGGTGCACGTACTCGTCGCCGGAGCGCGGCATGTCGAAGTTGATCACCAGATCCAGACCATCGACATCCAGCCCGCGCGCCGCCACATCGGTGGCTACCAGTACCTTGACCGCGCCCTGTCGCAGGCGCTCGATGGCCAGCTTGCGATCCTTCTGATCCTTCTCGCCGTGCAGCACGAAGGCCTTGACCCCGGCCGCCACCAGCTTGCCGTAGAGACGGTCGGCCTGCACCCGGGTATTGGTGAAGACGATGGCCTTGTCATAGGTCTCGTTGGCCAGCAGCCAGTCCACAAGCTGTTCCTTGTGATGATTGTGGTCGGCGGTGATGATCTGCTGGCGGGTGCCCTCGTTGAGCTGGCTGACGCTGTTGAGCATCAGGTGCTGCGGCTCCTTGAGCACCTTGGCGATCATCTCGCGCAGGCCGTTGCCGCCCGTGGTGGCGGAGAACAGCAGGGTCTGGTGCGGCCCGCAGGCCTCGGCCAGACGCTGGGCATCCTCGGCGAAGCCCATGTCGAGCATGCGATCGGCCTCGTCGAACACCAGCACTTCGACTTCGTCGAGCGGCAGGTTACCGGCGTTGGCATGCTCGATCAGGCGGCCCGGCGTGCCGATCAGAATGTCGATCTTGCGCATCATCGCCGCCTGCACCTTGAAGTCCTCGCCGCCGGTGACCAGGCCGGCCTTGAGGAAGGTGTACTGGGCGAAACGCTCGACTTCCTTGAGGGTCTGCTGCGCCAGCTCGCGGGTCGGCAGCAGGATCAGCGCGCGAATGCTCAGGCGCTGGCGGGAGTTGCCATCGCCGAGCAGGCGGTTGAGCAACGGCAGGACGAAGGCAGCGGTCTTGCCACTGCCGGTCTGGGCGATCACGCGCAGATCCTTGCCCTCCAGCGCCAGTGGAATGGCAGCCGCCTGCACGGGCGTCGGCTCGACGAAATTGAGCTCGGCCACGGCTTTGAGCAGACGTTCATGCAGGGCGAATTGGGCAAACACGGCAACACTACCTCGAAGGATCGACAAAACGGTGCATAGCCTAACGGTTTCCGGCGTCCGGGCCGAGTTTCTTTGCACTCGCCCCCCGATTAACAGCGCGATCAGGGCTAACCTTCACAGGAACCGAAACCGCATACCGAGCGTCGAATTGACATCACACCACGGGAGCGTCCCTCATGCCGAAGAAACCTCACGCCGCTGTATGCCTTGGCCTGTGCGCCTTGCTGGCTGCCTCCCCGCTGCTCGCCGCACCACCGCCAGGCAAGGGCAATCCGCATAAGGGCGGTCACGACGAGGTGCAACTCGACATGCGCGGCCCCAGCGTGGACATCGGCCAGGTGCGTATCGTGCTGGGCGAAAATCGCCAACTGATCGGCCCGAGCCCCTCCCTGCCGCCCGGTATCGCCAAGAACCTGGCCCGCGGCAAGCCTCTGCCACCTGGTATTGCCAAGAACTTCGACAGCCGCCTGTCGGCACGCTTGCCCCACTACGAGGGTTACGAGTGGAAGCAGGTGGGCAGCGACGTGGTGCTGGTAGCGGTGGCCACGGGCATCGTCTACGAGATCCTGCGCAATGTGCTGAACTGACAGGCTGCTCCTGCCGACCAGCGGTACGGCGGCTGGCGAACTTGTCCTCGGTGTACCACTCCAACGCCAACACCCGCCCTTCGCGGAGGCAGGATGCAGCCCTCACTGATCTACCACGTCACCTCCAGTCTGGACGGCTATATCGCGCGTCCGGACGGCAGCCTCGACTGGCTCGAGAGCGAACGCCAGGCGGACGAGGAAAACTGCTTCCAGCAGTTCTACGCCGGGATCGACTCGCTGCTGATGGGGCGCATGGCCTATGAGGCCCTGCTGGCCAAGGGCGGCCCCTGGCCCTACCCCGGCAAGCCCTGCGTGGTGCTGACCCGCTCGGCCCTGCGGCGGCCCTGCGCAGAAGTGCAATTGACCCACTGCACCCCGAGCCAGGCCATGGCGGTATTGCGCGAGGCAGGCCTGCAGCGCACCTGGCTGCTGGGCGGCAGCACCCTGGCGGGCAACTGTCACGCTGCCGGATTGATCGACGAAGTGCTGATCAACCTCACACCCTGCCTGCTCGGCGCCGGCATCCGCCTGTTCGCCACCGGGCTGGAACGCAACCTGGAATTATGCGAACAGCGCCGCTTCAACAGTGGCGTCATCCAGTTGCACTACCGGGTGAACAACCCCTACAGCCAACTCATGCCGCTGTCCGACGCCCGCCACAGTGCCGCCTGATCAACCCGCGCCCTGCTTGCGCAGCAAGCGCGCACTGTCCCAGCCCACCAGCAATACCGCCAGCCAGATCGGCAGATAGGTCAGCCACTGCGCGGCATCGAAGCGCTCCCCCAGCACCAGCAACGCCACGGCGAACAACAGCACCGGCTCGACGTAGCTGAGGATGCCGAACAGCCCCATGGGCAACAGTCGGCTCGATGCCATCATCGAGGCGAACGCCAGGGTGCCGATCAGCGCCATGCCCGGCATCAGCAACCAGAGTTCAGGCTTGTTGGCGAAGGCATTGGCCGGGCCATACGCGACGATCAGCCAGATGGCCAGTGGCGCCAGTATGAGCATCTCCAGCACGAAGCCGGACAGCGCATCCAGACGCATCCAACGACGCAGCATCATGTAGGGCGGGTAACCCACTGCGGTGATCAGCGTCAGCCAGGAAAACGCCTGAGTGCGCCATAGCTCGTGCAACACGCCGAGCACGGCGCAGATTACCGCCAGGCGCTGCAAGGGACGCAGACGCTCGCCGTAGAACAGCCGGCCGCTGAGCACCAGCGCCAGCGGCAGGAGGAAATAGCCCATGGATACGTCCAGCATCTTCCCCGCCAGCGGCGCCCAGAGAAACAGCCCCCACTGCACACCGATCAGTGCAGCGGCCAATGGACAGGCGGCCAGCAGCAGCGGCTCACGGCGCAAACGGCCGAAGGTTTCGCGCAGCAACGCACTCTGCCGCGTCAATACCACCAGCAACAATACCAGGGGAATCGACCAGAGCACGCGCTGGGCGAAGATCTGTATGCCGTCGAGCGGCGCCAGCCAGGGCACATAGCCCGGCATCATGGCAAACAGCACCGAGGCGCCTACCGACAGCGCCACGCCGCGCCCGGACAAATGCATCAGGCTACGCTCCCGTGCACGGCCCGGGCCCGTCCGAGCCGTGCCAGCGGCAGCGAGGCAGCGATCACCAGCCCGCCCAGGGCCAGACTCAGCAGGTCGGCGTCATGGTTCCAGATCAGCAGGTTGACCAGCAGCCCGGCCGGTACCAGGGCATTGTTCATCACCGCCAGAGTGCCGGCATCGACCAAGCTGGCGCCCTTGTTCCACCAATACAGACCAAGCCCGGACGCCATCACGCCGAGCCAGCCGAGCACACCCCATTGCAGCGCCGTCGTCGGCAGGCGCTCGGCATTGCCCAGCAGCAGGAAGGCCGGCAAGGCCACCAGCAAGGCGCCCAGGTAGAAGAAGCCGAAGCGATGGTACTGCGGCCCCTCACTGGGATGGCGCAGCAGCAGATGTTTGTACAGCACCTGGCCGGCGGCGAAGGTGAAGTTGGCCAGTTGCAGCAGCAGAAAGCCGAACAGGAAACCCGGGCTGATGCCGTCGTAACGGATGATGCCTGCGCCGAGCACCGCCACCCCCGCTGCTACCAGCGCCCAGGGGTTGAAGCGTCGGTTCAGGGCATCCTCGATCAGAGTCACGTGCAAGGGAGTGAGGATGGTGAACAGCAACACCTCCGGCACGCTGAGCACGGCGAAGCTCAGGTACAGGCAGACGTAGGTGATGCCGAACTGCAAGGCACCGATCAGCAGCATGCCGCGCACGAAGGCCGGCGCATGGCCGCGCCAATGCGTCAGCGGCACGAACAACAGGCCGGCAATGAGAATGCGAGTGAGCACGGCGAAATAACTGTCGACCCGGCCAGCCAGGTATTCACCGATCAGGCTGAAGGAAAAGGCCCACAGCAGGGTCACAATCCACAGATATCGCACGGCCACCTCCGGAAGAAGGCGGCGACCATAGCGCGTTCGGCAAAGGCGGACAATCCACAACTGCACAGCTTATGCAGGGCTACAGACTCGCCAACCGAGTAGCCAGGATGCAATCCGGGACAGCCAGGCGCGGTCTTGTGTATCGGTGCGCACAGCGCACCCTACAGGGCAGCCCCCGCACCTGCGCGAAGCGACAACAAAAAGCCGGCCACCCCAAGGGCATGACCGGCAGCAATACCCGCAAGCGGGCACTCAGGAGAGTCGAACGTGATCAGACCACTTCGGCCAGCTTGGCCTTGGCCTGGGCCAGGCCCTTCTCCACGAACTCGCCACCCATGTTCATGCCTTCGGCATGGATGAACTGCACATCGTGAATACCAATGAAGGCCAGTACCTGGCGCAGGTAGGGTTCCTGGTGATCCAGGGCGCTGCCGGCATAAATGCCGCCACGGGCAGTCAGCACGATGGCACGCTTGCCGGTCAGCAGACCTTGCGGGCCGGTTTCCGTGTACTTGAAAGTCACCCCGGCACGCAGCACGTGATCGAGCCAGGTCTTGAGGGTGCTGGGAATGGCGAAGTTGTACATCGGTGCAGCCAGCACCAGCACGTCAGCGGCCAGCAGCTCTTCGGTCAGCTCATTGGAGCGTGCCAGCGCGGCCTTCTCCGCCGCGCTCTGCTGCTCGGCCGGGGTCATCCAGCCACCCAGCAGAGTCAGATCCAGGTGCGGCAGCGGGTTGGCCGCCACGTCACGTACCTGAACCTGGTCGGCCGGGTTGGCGGCCTGCCACTGGGCGATGAACTGCTGGGTCAGCTCGCGGGACACCGAGCCTTGTTGACGAGCACTGCTTTCGATAACCAGAACGCGGGACATGATAAGGACTCCATCGAAGTGGGTGGGTGTCGATGGAGCGCAGGTTACGCCCACACCTATCGATGAAAAAGAGCAAATATCCGCTTACATATATCGATAAAGTTGATTTGATCAACAAGCAGCGCTAGCCTCGACTTACTTGGGCTTGCAGGTCAGATCCACCCTTAGACGGATGACGCTACGGCTGAACCTGACCACCAGGTTGTTGTTGGCTCCGGGTGCCAGGCTGGCCTGACGGATACGCGGCGCCTCCGGGCCATTGCGGAACACGGCCTTGCACTCGGCGTCGCGCTGGCCGTAGTTGTAGAGCATCAACCCCGCGATGTTGTGGTCGACGTCCTGGGTGGTAGCCGATACCTCGGCGCCATTGAGCTGCTTCTCCAGTTCGATGGGATAAGCATGGGCACCCAGTGGCAAGCCCATGAGCAACAGCAGACAACCTAGTTTTTTCATGCGCTGTTCTCCGACAGAAGAATGCCAGTTTAACTGGCAATGAGCCCCAACAGCAGGATGAGGTAATGAAGGTACCCCGCGTAACCCTGGATCAATGGCGAACCTTGCAGGCCGTGGTAGATCAGGGCGGCTTCGCCCAAGCCGCCGAAGTGCTGCACCGCTCGCAATCCTCGGTCAGCTACACCGTGGCGCGCATGCAGGAGCAGCTCGGCGTGCCGCTGCTGCGCATCGATGGACGCAAGGCGGTGCTCACCGTGGCCGGTGACGTGCTGCTGCGCCGCTCGCGGCACCTGGTCAAGCAGGCCAGCCAGCTCGAGGAACTGGCCCACCACATGGAACAGGGCTGGGAAGCCGAAGTGCGCCTGGTGGTGGATGCCGCCTACCCCACGGCCAACCTGGTGCGCGCCCTGTCGGCCTTCATGCCGCAAAGCCGTGGCTGCCGCGTGCGCCTGCGCGAGGAGGTGCTTTCGGGGGTCGAGGAAGTGCTGCTCGAAGGCACCGCCGACCTGGCCATCAGCGCCCTGAACATCACCGGCCACCTGGGCATCGAGCTGAGCGAGGTGGAATTCGTCGCCGTCGCCCACCCAGAACACCCGCTGCATCGCCTGCAACGCGAACTGAATTTCCAGGATCTGGAAGGCCAGATGCAGGTCGTCACCCGTGACAGTGGCCGCCTGCAACCGCGTGATGCCGGCTGGCTGGGTGCCGAGCAACGCTGGACGGTGGGCAGCCTGCCGACCGCGCGCACTTTCGTCAGCAGCGGCCTGGGCTTTGCCTGGCTGCCGCGCCATCTGATCACCCGCGAATTGCAGGAGGGCCTGCTCAAGCCTCTGCCCCTGAGCCAGGGCGGCGTGCGCAAACCACGCTTCTTCCTCTATAACAACAAGGATCGTGCGCTCGGCCCGGCCACGCAGATCCTCATCGAGCTGATCAAGAACTTCGACTGCGCGCCTCTCGATGCCCCCTTCGCCGCACCGCAGTCGAGCACCTGAGGCGCTCCATGCCCTACTTCGACAATGACGGTTGCCAGCTCCACTACGAGGATCGTGGCCACGGCACACCCGTGCTACTGGTGCACGGCCTGGGCTCCAGCACCCTGGACTGGGAAGCGCAGATTCCCGCGCTGAGCGCCCATTACCGCGTGCTGGCCCTGGACGTACGCGGCCATGGCCGCTCGGACAAACCTCACCAGCGTTATCGCATGCTCGACTTCGCCGACGATGTCGCGGCATTGATCGAACATCTGCAACTGCCACCGGTGCACCTGGTGGGCATTTCCATGGGTGGCATGATCGGCTTTCAGCTCGGTGTTGATCAGCCGCATCTGCTGCGCAGCCTGACCATCGTCAACAGTGCTCCGGAAGTGAAGCCGCACAACCTGCGCGAGCGCCTGGAAATCGCCAAACGCTGGCTGCTGGCTCGTCTGCTGCCACTGGACACCATCGCCAAGGGCCTGGGCAAACTGCTGTTCCCCCTGCCGGAACAGGCCGAACTGCGGCGCAAGGTAGAGCAGCGTTGGCCGCAGAACGACAAGCGTGCCTATCTCGCCAGCCTCGACGCCATCATCGGCTGGGGCGTGCGGGAACGGCTGCAACGCATCACCTGTCCTACTCTGGTGATCACCGCCGATCGCGACTACACCCCGATCGAACTCAAGCAGGCCTATGTGAAAGAGCTCCCCGACGCGCGCCTGCAGGTGATCGATCATTCACGCCACGCCACACCGCTGGATCAACCGCAACGCTTCAACACCGTCCTGCTCGACTTCCTCGCCGAAGTCGACGGCTCTGCCAACAAGGAAAACTGACCATCATGCTCAAGCAACTCGCGCTCGCTGCCTGCACCCTGCTGCTGTCCTCCAGCCTGCTGGCGGCAGAAAACCCCAAGGTGCTGCTGACCACCAGCCTGGGGCAAATCGAAGTGGAGCTGGACGCCGACAAGGCGCCGATCAGCACGCAGAACTTCCTCAAGTACGTCGACAGCGGCTTCTACAACGGCACCCAGTTCCACCGCGTGATGCCCGGTTTCATGATCCAGGGCGGTGGCTTCGATGCCGACATGCGCCAGAAGGACACCGACGCCCCGATCAGGAACGAGGCCGACAACGGCTTGCACAACGTCCGTGGCACGCTGGCCATGGCCCGCACCCAGGTGCGCGACTCGGCCACCAGCCAGTTCTTCATCAACCAGAAGGACAACGCCTTCCTCGACCACGGCTCGCGCGACTTCGGCTATGCCGTGTTCGGCAAGGTGATCCGTGGCATGGACGTGGTGGACAAGATCGCCCAGGTGCCCACCGGCAACCGTGGCATGCACCAGAACGTACCGCGCGAGCCGGTGCTGATCCTCGACGCCAAGCGCTTGTAAAACCGTAGCCCGTAGCCCGGATGAAATCCGGGGAACATGTATCGCCATCGCCCGGATTTCATCCGGGCTACGCATGCATGAGCCACCTGAAACGACAAAGCCGCCCATCGGCGGCTTTGTCGTTGAGCGGAAACGCTCATTTTTGGTTCATCGCATTTTCAGGGGGAATACCTGGACACCGGACTGGCAAGTTTGTGTTTTTCTGGTGCTTGTTCCGAATTGCCGCGTTTTTGCTGATGTTTTTGGTTTCGCCCTCCCGGGCGAGTCACTTTTGTAGGGCAAAAGTAACCAAAACCCTCCGCCCGGTCATCCGGCCCTGGCTTCGCCAGGGTTCGCTCACTCCATCGCCGTTCCAGAGGCCCGCCACGGTGGGCCATCCCTGGCCCATCGCGGCTCTCGCGGCATCCATGCCGCTCAACCTCTTCCACGACGATTGCGTTCGCCCTCCTGGGCGGGCTCTGCACACGCCTGAACCTGCGGTAACCCAGAATTAGCATGGAAGTGCTTGAATATGAGGTCAGCCTTAGGCTGACCAGAATGCCGGCCTCAGGCCGGCAAACTATGCAAGTGGGTGAAACTATGCGAATGAAAGTATCGGTTTAATTTGATGGCTACATTGCGACTTCACAGCCGTCAGAGCACGCAGCGCCAACCTGGCATACCTGTCCGCTCAGGCGCGCGAATGCCCCCTTCAGGAGGCCGAACGTAGGCATTGCGCAGGGGGCGAGCGGCATGGATGCCGCGAGATACCGATGGCGGCCCCGCGTAATGGGCCAGGGATGGCCCATGTACGCCGACCCCGGAGCGGTGCCGGAGTGAGGGGAGTCGAGCGAAGCGAGACCCGGATGGCGGGGGGGCGTTTCTTTGGCTTACTTTTCTTTGCGCATTTCAAAGAAAAGTGAGTCGCCCGAGGGGGCGAAACAAGGAGTTTCCGAACACACTGAAGCGGCGTCCAGACCACCAAAGAACACACAAACTTGCCAGTCCGGTATCAAAACCAACTTCCCGAGATCCCGCGAAAAACCTTATTTTTCCACGAAGGCACGCTCGATCAGATAGTCCCCCGGCTCACGCATACGCGGGGAGATCTTCAGGCCGAAGCTGTCGAGCACCTGGCTGGTCTCGTCGAGCATGCTCGGGCTGCCGCAGATCATGGCGCGGTCGTCCTGCGGATTGATCGGCGGCAGGCCAATGTCGGCGAACAGCTTGCCACTGCGCATCAGGTCGGTCAGCCGGCCCTGATTCTCGAACGGCTCACGGGTCACCGTCGGGTAATAGATCAGCTTCTCTTTCAGCGCATCGCCGAAGAACTCGTTGCGCGGCAGATGCTCGGTGATGAACTCGCGGTAGGCCACTTCGTTCACGTAGCGCACGCCATGCACCAGGATCACCTTCTCGAAACGTTCGTAGGTTTCCGGATCCTGGATCACGCTCATGAACGGCGCCAGGCCGGTGCCGGTGCTGAGCAGGTACAGGTGCTTGCCGGGGTTGAGGTCATCGAGCACCAGGGTGCCGGTGGGTTTCTTGCTGATGATGATCTCGTCGCCTTCCTTGAGGTGCTGCAACTGCGAGGTCAACGGGCCATCGGGCACCTTGATGCTGAAGAACTCCAGGTGCTCTTCCCAGTTCGGGCTGGCGATGGAGTAGGCGCGCATCAGCGGGCGACCATTGGGCTGTTGCAGGCCGATCATCACGAACTGGCCATTCTCGAAGCGCAGGCCCGGGTCACGGGTGCACTTGAAGCTGAACAGGGTATCGTTCCAGTGGTGGACGCTGAGCACGCGCTCGACGTTCATATTGCTCATGATGATGTTTTCCTCGAGAAACACAGCGCCCAAAGGCGCGATTGCGCGGCATTCTATTCGCGGCAACAATATCTGTTAAGTGGATTATCAAGATATAGGTTATCGGTTATATCGATATGCGATTTACCCTCAGACAGCTTCAGGTCTTCGTCGCCGTGGCGCAGCATGAGAGCGTTTCCCGCGCCGCGCAATCGCTCGCATTGTCGCAGTCTGCCACCAGCACCTCGCTCACCGAGCTGGAGCGCCAGTCCGACTGCCAGTTGTTCGACCGTGCTGGCAAACGCCTGGCGCTCAATGCCCTGGGCCATCAACTGCTGCCCCAGGCGGTGGCCCTGCTCGACCAGGCCCGCGAGATCGAACGCCTGCTCGGTGGCAAGAGCGGCTATGGCTCGTTGAACGTTGGCGCTACGCTGACCGTGGGCAACTACCTGGCCACCCTGCTGATCGGCAGCTTCATGCAGCATCACCCCGAATGCCGGGTGAAGCTGCAGGTGCACAACACCGCCCACGTGGTGCAGCAGGTGGCCCACTACGAACTGGATCTGGGGCTGATCGAAGGCGACTGCCAGCACCCGGACATCGAGGTGCAGCCCTGGGTCGAGGACGAGCTGGTGGTGTTCTGCGCGCCACAACACCCGCTGGCCCAGCGCGGCAGCGCCAGTCTGGAAGAGTTGACCCACGAAGCCTGGATCCTGCGTGAACAGGGTTCGGGCACCCGCCTGACCTTCGACCAGGCCATGCGCCATCACCCCAACCGCTTGAATATCCGCCTGGAGCTGGAACACACCGAAGCGATCAAGCGCGCCGTGGAATCCGGCCTGGGCATCGGCTGCATTTCCCGCCTGGCCCTGCGCGACGCCATCCGCCGGGGCAGCCTGGTGGCGGTGGAAACCCCGGCGCTGGATCTGCGTCGGCAGTTCTACTTCATCTGGCACAAACAGAAATACCAGACCGCCGCCATGCGCGAATTCCTCGAGCAGTGCCGTGCCCTCACCGCAGGTGTGAGTCGCAGCGATCAGATCGTGCTGCCTCCCATCGTCTGAACAGACTGGGCTTGGGCTCAGTGCGCCGGGATCGACTCCATCTGCTGCAACAGCAAGGCTGCCTGAGTCCGGGTACGCACCCCCAGCTTGCGGAAGATGGCGGTAACGTGGGCTTTGACCGTGGCCTCGGAAACGCTCAGCTCGTAGGCGATCTGTTTGTTCAGCAAGCCCTCGCAAACCATGGTGAGCACGCGGAACTGTTGCGGCGTGAGGCTGGCCAGCCCGGCACTGGCGGCCTTGGTTTCCTCCGACACCGGCGCACTCTCCTCGGCCAGCGGCGGCCACCAGGTGTCGCCATCGAGCACCTGGCGCACGGCCTGCTGCAAGGTTTCCAGCGGGCTGGATTTGGGAATGAAGCCACTGGCGCCGAACTCGCGAGAGCGATTGACCACCGACGCCTCTTCCTGAGCGGAGATCATCACCACCGGGATTTGCGGATACTGCCCGCGCAGCAGTACCAGGCCGGAAAAGCCATAAGCGCCGGGCATGTTCAAGTCGAGCAGCACCAGATCCCAGTCGCCCTTCTCGGCCAGGCGGCCTTCCAGCTCGGCGATGCTGGCAGCTTCCACCAGACGTACATCGGGCCCCAGCCCCAGGGTCAACGCCTGATGCAGGGCGCTGCGAAAAAGCGGGTGATCATCGGCAATCAGGATTTCATAAACGGCCATTGGCGGATCCTGTTGTTTTTATGAGCGGCGCCCTGTAACAGCGCCTCGACTCCCTTGTCCGCTCAGCGTAGCGCATCTGGCACGCCGCCTCCCCTCGCGGAGCCAGGGCGGCGCTCAGCATGCCGAGACGTGACGAGGTGGTCAAGCTCGATACTTTGCGGCAGGATGCTGCGCTTTGCACCGAGAACTGCCATGCCAAATCCCGCCCTGCGTGCCGATCTGCTGATGCTGTTGACCGCGATGATCTGGGGCAGCGCCTTCGTCGCCCAGCGCCTGGGCATGGACAGCATCGGCCCCTTTCTCTATACCGGCCTGCGTTTCGCCCTCGCCTGCCTGGCCCTGCTGCCGGTACTGATGCTGCTGCAACGCGGCAAGCGCCAGCGGCCCGCTGCGCTCGATCGCAGCACATTGCTTGGCGGCGTGAGCATGGGCCTGGTACTGGCGCTGGGGATCAATCTGCAGCAGGTCGGCCTGCTGTTCACCAGCGTCACCAATTCCGGCTTCATTACCGGACTGTACGTGATCGTGGTGCCGCTGCTCGGTCTGTTCATCGGTCAGCGCAGCAGCCTGGGCATCTGGCTGGGCGCCAGCCTGGCGGTGCTCGGCATGTTCCTGCTCAGTGTCGGGGAAGGCTTCAGCGTCGCGCCCGGCGATTGGCTGCAACTGGCCGGCGCCTTCGTCTGGGGCATCCATGTGCTGCTGGTGAGTTTTTTCGCCAGCCGTCATGACCCGCTGCGCCTGGCCTTGATCCAGTTCGTCACCTGCGCGCTGATCAGCCTGCTGCTGGCAACGATCTTCGAGACGGCAACGCCAGACGGCATCCTTGCCGCCGCACCGGCCATCCTCTACGGTGGCCTGCTCGGTGTGGCGGTCGGGTTCACCCTGCAGGTGGTGGCGCAGCAGCACGCCATCGCCTCGCATGCGGCGATCATCCTGTCGCTGGAAGCGGTGTTCGCCGCCATCGCCGGCGCCCTGCTGCTGGGCGAAGTACTGGCCTTGCGCGGCTACCTGGGTTGCGCCTTGATGTTCGCCGGCATGCTGATCGCGCAGTTGTGGCCGAAACCGCTGGTCGTCAGCGGTACGCCTGCAGACGCCGGTGCAGCGCGTCGTTGAGATCCAGCGGCAGGCGCCGCTTGGCTGCCAGGTAGTGCTGGCTGAAGGCATCCAGATAATCGTCCAGTGCGGCACTGGCCTGGTCATCGCCGGCCAGCTCCAGGCACAACGCCGCCACCTCGGCAGTGCACAGGTGGTCGCCGCGCGTCGAGCGGCGCAGGCGATAGCGCGAGAGCTGCTCCGGCTTGAAGCTGAGCACCGGCAGCGCATCCAGATAGGGGCTCTTGCGAAACATCTTGCGCGCCTCGGTCCAAGTGGCATCCAGCAGCACGAACAGAGGCCGTTTGCCGGGCGCCAGATTGACCTCCTCGACCACGCGTTCCTGGCCGGCATATTCACCGGGAAATACCAGATAAGGCTGCCACTGTGGCTCGGCCAGCAGAGCCGGCAAGGCCGGATCCACCTCGGTACGCGCCCAACCGAAGGCGTGGGTATCGGGCACCACGTCGGCGATCAGCCAGCCGGTATTGCTTGGTTTGAGCGCCTCGATATCGTGCATCACCAGGCACATGCCCGACTGCGCCGCAACCTGCGGGCGCCAGGCGCACAGGCAATAGGCCGGCTGGATGCGACAGGCCGGGCAGCGCTCGGCTCGCGAGCCACGGGCGATGAAGGGTTTCAGGCTACGCGCCAGACGCTCGGCGCGCAGGCGGGCAACGGCATGCTGAGGCGCAGGAGAAGAAGGTAAGGTCATGACGCGATGGGCCGGCAAAGGGGGCGCAAGTCTAACACCCCCTGCCGCCCGGCTTCAGAAGCTGTGATTCAGCGCCAGACCAACGAAGTGGATGCGCGTGCGATATTCACCCGTGTAATTACCGCCATTGCCGGTGCAGCGTTCGCCACTGTCCACGTACAGACCGCCACTGCCCGGCACCCAGCCGGCAGGCGAACAGCCGTCGCGGTAGTCCATCTTGCCGCTGGAGAACTGCACGAAGCTGTAGGCCAGATCTACCGAGGTATCGGGGGTGAACTTGTAGTTGGCACCAAAGGACAGCCAGTAGCGGTCAGCATCCGGGAAAGCCGGATGGCGCAACTCGGGGGAGTTGACCGGCGACTTGTCGTAGGCCACCCCGGTACGCAACAGCAGGTCGTCGCTGTACTGGTAGTTCATGCCCAGGGAAATCTTGTAGGTGTCCTTCCAATCCTGCTTGACTGCCAGATCACCCTCGGTGACGCCATTGAAGTAGGGATAACCGGCAACCTGGTCGATCCCTATGCGCACTTCGTCGAGCCGGGAGTGGCGAGTGAAGGTCAGGTCAGCCATCAACGCCACCTTGTCGTTGAGTTGATGGAAGGCGCTGAACGAGAGGGTTTCCGGGGTATCGATGGCGGTCTTGGCCGTGGAGTTCGGGTGCAGGCGGGTTGCGGCAAAGTCGCCGGGGTTGACCCAGTTGTTCTCGTCAAAGACCTGTTGCAAGGCGTCCGTGGGGGGCACATAGATATTGAGGAGAGGGATGGTGAACCCACCCTCCAATGAGGTTGCAGGCGAAGGCACGGCTCCCTGCACATCGGCGAAGCTCCACTTGGTCTCACCTTCCAGGGTATGACGGATATGCGAGCGATAGGCTACGCCGAAGCGCGTCGACTCGGTCGGCTCCCACATGTAGCCGATATTCCAGCCATAACCCCAGTCGTCACCCTTGACGCGGAAATAGCCATCGCCCTGCACGTTGTTGGCGAAGTTGTTCGCCACGCAATCGACGAAGCCATCGCGATCCGCCACACCTCGACAGGAGGTGATTTCCTCGGGCACTGGAACCCCGGCAATGCCGCCGACGATCGGCCCCAGAATCGGATCGGCGGCGTTACGAGTGCTTTCATAGTTGGCATCGACGAACTGCCCGGCCAACTGCCGCGAAGCCCCCTTCACATCGGCAGCGCCACGTTGAATCGACTTGATGTACTGCGCCGAGACGCCAAAGCCGATGCTGTGGTGTTCGTTGAAGCGAAAGGAAATACTGGGGTTGAAGGTCACGGTTTCCAGGCTGGCGGACTGAATGCCGTAGCGTCCGGCCCAGTCTTCCTTGTAATCGAGCTTGGCGCCGTAGGGCGTGAAGATGCCCAGACCGATGGTCACCCGGTCGTTGATCTCATGCGAGACATAGAAATTCGGCGCCCCGGCCGCATCCGGTAGGAAGTCACCGGCATCGCCCTGCACCGGATTGCCGAATACGTCACGACTGCCTTTGTCCTCGTACTTGCCATCGGGCAACACCAGGGTCAACCCGGAGGTCACCTGAGTGCCTTTGAGCCGTGCCAGGCCTGCCGGGTTGTAGAAAATGGTCGAAGGGTCAGCCGCTTCCGCACCGTTGGCATGGGCAGTGCCCTGAGCGGCAACGGACTGGGAACCGAAGTGATAACCGGAGGCCTGCACCTCTAGGCAGGGCAAAACCAATAAACTGCCAGCCATCAGAGACGATGGCCAGCGCCGAGAGAAAGTTGTCATTATTATTCTCCTGCACTGCACGCTGTCTTGAACGCCGCTTGCACAGCGGCTAGTTCTTCGGACGGACGTACTATGAGGACGATCCCCAGCCTTTGGTCGTGACGGCGACTGACAGCCAAATGCCATCAGGTCTCATTTGGTAACACCGGCTTTGTTACGAGCAAATGGCCAGCAGCCGAACAATGGCCACGCCATTCTGTCCAACCCCTTGTCCTTGTTTTCAGGAGTCAACCCAGATGCTGCGTTACATTCTTCCCGCGTTCGCGCTCAGCCTGACGCTTCCGCTCGCTCAGGCGGCATCACTCAAGGAAATGGAGTTGACGCGAACGCTGGAAAAGGTCGCCCAGGAAAGCAGCGTGGGCACGCCGCGGGCGATCAACGAAGACATTCTCGATCAGGGTTATACCGTCGATGGCCACACCCTGATCAACCACCTCAGCGTGCGCCCGGCACATGCGGCGAAAATGCGCGGCAATCCCGACATCGTCAGGAGCCAGCTAGCGGCCAGCGTCTGCCGCAATCCGGGTTACCGCCAACTGCTGAGCCAGGGCGCGCAGTTGCGCTACCAGTTCAGCGAATACCGTAGCAATCGGCCGATCACCACCGAGGTATTCGAGCGCAGCGACTGCGGCCTGTGACACCGCTCGGACGGCGCCACACCCAGCCCGTGCCAGCAGCCCGCCTGGCTGAGTGGCGTCCGCCCTCAGCCCTTAGCGCGACGCTGCGCATCGCCGGCGCGCAATTCCGCCAGCAGCGCATCCATGTAGCGCGAGCGACGCACGCCGCCTTCGAGACGACGCAGGCATTCGTCTTCCAGGCTTAGCTGGTTCACCCGTGCAGCTTCCTGCAGCATCTGGTAAAGCTCTTCATCCACTTCCACGATCAGCTTGGGCATACCTGCCCCCCTTTACTCTTCAATATCCGTTACGACCACTAAGGCTGCCGCGCCAACAGTACGCGATAGCCACGAAGTGCGGTTAACAATCTGCCATATGACTTCCACCACAGGCACGGTGCCGATGTCCAGAGAGGGGTAAAGCCAACGCCTGCTTTCCCGTCTCTGCAAGTAAATCAGACGTCAGACTTTCCCCAAGTTCCCCAGACGAACGGCTGCAAGACACCCGACTGTGAACGAGTCGACATCAGCGTAGTGGGCCGCTTCGATATCGCCATTCGCCAGAGGGTACCCGTGGATTGTCATAAAGGCGAACTGACCTGCATCAAGACCAGCCGAGCATGAATTCGCCAAGCTCGATAGTCCCTCCTGACAAGGACAGAACCATGGCCCTGCTTACCTTCCTCGGCGCGATCCAACAGGTCACCGGCTCCTGCTACCTCATCGAAAGCCGCGATGGCGCCAGGGTGCTGCTCGAATGCGGCATGCATCAGGGGCGACGCGAAGATGAGAATCGCAACCGTAGCGCCTTTGCCTTCGATCCGCGCAGCCTCGACGCCGTCGTGCTCTCCCATGCCCACCTCGACCACAGCGGCCTGCTGCCACGTCTGGTCGCCGAGGGCTACCGTGGCCCCATCCATGCCACCGAGGCCAGTTGCGAACTGCTGGAGCTGATGCTGATGGATTCGGCCTTCCTGCAGGAAAAGGACGCCGAATGGGAGAACCGCTGGCGTGCCCGCCAGGGCAAGCCAGCGATAAAACCACTGTACACCATCGCCGACAGCGAACGAGCGCTCAGCCAGACACGCCGCCATCCCTATGGTCAAAGCAGCGAAGTGGCCAAGGGTATCCATGTGACCTTTCACAATGCCGGGCATATTCTCGGCTCGGCCATCGTCGAGCTGTGCGTGGAGGATCATCATCTGCACCGACGCCTGGTTTTCTCCGGCGACCTGGGCAATACCTGTTCGCCTCTGATGCAAGCGCCCACGCAATTGCACGAGGCCGACGTGCTGATGCTCGAATCCACCTACGGCGACCGCGACCACCGCTGCAGTGAAGACACCCTCGAGGAACTGGCCGACATCCTCCAGCGAGCCCACCGTGACGATGGCAACGTACTGATCCCCTCCTTCGCCGTGGGCCGCACGCAGGATCTGCTCTACTACCTCGGACGCTTCTATCAGCAAGGCCTGCTGCCGCAACAGGCAGTGTTTCTCGACAGCCCCATGGCCATTCGCGCCAACGCCATCTATAGCCGTTACCACGAGCAGTTTGCCGAGAAGGATCGGGCTGCCTTGGCTGCCAAAGGGGTACAACGCGTCGAGGACTGGCTACCGGTGCTGCGCTGCACCCCAACCGTGGAAGAGTCCATGGCGATCAACCGGGTCAAGAGCGGCGCGATCATCATTGCTGGGGCCGGTATGTGCAATGGCGGGCGTATCGTCCACCACTTCAAGCACAACCTGTGGCGCGAGAACTGCCACCTGGTCTTTCCCGGTTTCCAGGCCAGCGGCACGCTCGGCCGCCTGATCGTCGACGGTGCCGACACAGTGAAAGTGCTGCACCAGCGCATCGCGGTGAAAGCCCAGGTGCACACCCTGGGTGGCTTTTCCGCGCATGCAGGACAATCGCAGCTACTCGACTGGGCCAGCCAGTTCGAGCACCACCCCGAGCTGTACCTGGTGCATGGCGAACTGGAAAAGATGCAGGCGCTGCAGCAGGCTCTGCGCGGGCACCTGAACTGGATCGCCAATATCCCCGAGCCAGGCGAGCAGATCGCCCTGTAACCCGCGCTTACGAAAAGATTGCAGCCCGACTGCAACCTGACTGTGGCAATGTTCCGAGCACTCCATAATCAAGGAACCGGAAAAGGCGCGAGCGTGATCCGCTCGCGTCGGCCGCAGAAAAGGAGCATGTCCATGCCTTATGAAACGGACGACTATCTGTCGCGCCATGTGCAAACCAGTGAAGTCGATCTGAGCAGCAAGCTCGACGAACTGATCAACCTCAGCGTGCCCAACGCCAGCCCCAATCTGCCGCTGTACCGGGAAATGCTCACCACCGTGATCCGCATGGCACAGGCCGACCGCAACCGCTGGGACGCCAAGATCATGCTGCAGACCCTGCGCGAGATGGAAAAGGCCTTTGCCGTGCTGGAGCAGCTCAAGCGCCGACGCAAGGTCACGGTATTCGGCTCGGCGCGTACACCGGCTGATCACCCGCTCTACCAGCAGGCTCGCGAGTTGGGCGCGATGCTGGCTCGCCGTGATCTGATGGCGGTTACCGGCGCCGGAGGCGGCATCATGGCCGCCGCCCACGAAGGTGCTGGCCCGGAAAACAGCCTGGGTTTCAATATCACCCTGCCCTTCGAGCAAACGGCTAACGCCACCATGCGCGACAGCCAGTATCTACTGTCATTTCACTTCTTCTTCCTGCGCAAGCTGTTCTTCGTCAAGGAAGCCGACGCCCTGGTGCTCTGCCCTGGCGGCTTCGGCACGCTGGACGAAGCCCTGGAAGTGCTGACCCTGATCCAGACCGGCAAGAGCCCGCTGGTGCCAGTGATACTGCTCGACCAGCCGGGCGGCAGCTATTGGAAGGATGCTTTGGGCTTCATCCGCCGCCAGCTCGAAGGCAACGGCTACATTCTGCCCACTGACCTGAACCTGCTGCACCTGGTCTACAGCCCCGAAGAGGCGGTGGATGAAATTGCCCGCTTCTATCGCAACTTCCACTCCAGCCGCTGGCTCAAGGATCGCTTCGTGATTCGCCTCAACCACCCACTGAGCGAAGCAGCCCTGGAACGCTTGAACAGCGATTTCGCCAGGCTGTGCAAGAGCGGCGGTTTCAGCCAGCAGCAGCAGTGCGAGCAGGAGCACGACGAACCCGAGCTACGTCACCTGACGCGCCTGGCCTTCGCCTTCAACGGCCGCGACTACGGACGGCTACGCGCCCTGCTCGACCTGGTCAACGAGCCGCAGAACTGGGCAAGCTGAAGTAGCCCGGATGCAATCCGGGCTACGTGTTTGCCTCCCCTCTCCCATAAATGGGAGAGGGAGCAGTTTTTCAACGGCCTGCTACAGCTCGTGGCTTGAAGCTTGTCGCTGCTCCTCTCAGGCGTTGCCGGCCACCTTGAGCCTGGCGGCCTGGGTAAAGTCGAGCATGCGCTTGAGCGGCTTGATCGCCTTGGGGATCAGCGCCGGATCCACCTGAATCTCGCCAGTGCCTTCACGCAGCCCGGTCAGCACACGCTCCAGGGTATTCATCGCCATCCAGGGGCAATGCGCGCAACTGCGGCATGCCGCGCCGTTACCCGCAGTGGGCGCTTCGATGAAGGTCTTGTCCGGGCATAACTGCTGCATCTTGTAGAAGATGCCGCGATCGGTGGCGACGATGAAGGTGGAATTGGGCAGGGTCTGCGCCGCCTTGATCAACTGGCTGGTGGAGCCCACCGCGTCGGCCAGCTCCACAACGCTCTGCGGCGACTCCGGGTGCACCAGGATGGCGGCGTCCGGATAGAGTGCCTTCATGTCCATGAGCTGCTTGGACTTGAACTCCTCATGCACGATGCAGGCCCCGTCCCACAGCAGCATGTCGGCGCCAGTCTCGCGCTGGATGTAATTGCCCAGGTGCTTATCCGGTGCCCAGATGAGGGTCTCGCCGTTGTCCATCAGGCTTTCGACGATCTCCAGGGCGCAACTGGAGGTCACCACCCAGTCGGCGCGCGCCTTTACCGCTGCCGAGGTGTTGGCGTAGACCACCACAGTGCGCTCCGGGTGCTGGTCGCAGAAAGCCGAGAACTCGTCCACCGGGCAGCCCAGATCCAGCGAGCAGGTCGCCTCCAGGGTCGGCATCAGCACGCGCTTTTCCGGATTGAGGATCTTCGCCGTCTCGCCCATGAATTTGACTCCGGCCACCATCACGGTCTGCGCCGGGTGCTGGTTGCCGAAGCGGGCCATTTCCAAGGAGTCGGCAACGCAACCGCCGGTTTCCTCGGCCAGGGCCTGGATCACTGGATCGCAGTAATAGTGCGCCACCAGCACCGCGTTCTGTTTCTTCAGTTCGGCGGCGATCTCGCGGCGATAGACAGCCTCCTCCTCGGCCGTCAGCGGCTTGGGCTGCTTGGCATCGAGATGGGCTTGAACGAGGAGACGTTCGGAAATCTGCGTCATTTCATCAGGCTCTGATTGTTGTCCGGCGCGCCGAGTATACCTTCCCAAGAACCCCGGAAAGAACGAGCTGACCAACGAATCAGAGGAAAGTCGGCTTATGCCAAGGCGCCAAGCGAGGTCGTGGGTGGTCGCCAGACGCCTGGCAGTGCCTCATTGCGTTACATGCTTCAACTCGACGGTTCTTGGATCGAGTTCCAGCGCCCGATGATCTCGGGCCAGCAAGCTGTAGGCCGTGGGCAGGATGAACAGGGTGAAGGCGGTACCCACGAGCATTCCGCAGACGATCACCAGCCCCAGGCCCTGCCGGCTGTGCGCGCCAGCCCCGCTGGCGAACAGCAGCGGGATGAGGCCCACCACCATCGCCGCGGTGGTCATCAGGATCGGGCGCAGGCGAATGCGCGCAGCACGCAGTATGGCGGCGTGGCGGTCGAGCCCTTCCCTGACCTGTATCTCGTTGGCGAAGACCACCATGAGAATACCGTGCTTGCTGATCAGGCCGATCAGGGTGACCAGACCGATCTGGGTGTAGATGTTCAACGTCGCCAGCCCCAGGGCCAGGGGAATCAGCGCACCGCAGATCGACAAGGGCACGGTGAACAGGATGATCAAGGGGTCCACCAGGCTCTCGTACTGGGCGGCCAGCACCAGATAAATGACGATCACCGCCAGACCAAAGGCTAATACCAGGGTATTGCCTTCCTGGACGTACTGCCGTGAATCGGCCTGCCAGTCCAGGGTGAAGCCGACCGGCAGATCGGCACTGGCCTTCTCCAGGAAATCCACGCACTGACCGAGGCTGACCCCGGGTGCGGGAATGGCCTGCAGCGTGGCCGAGTTCTGCTGGTTGAACTGGGTCAGTTTGTTGGGGTCGATCTTCTCCTCCACCTGCACCAGGGAGGACAACGGCACCAGTCGCCCTTCGCGGCTACGCACGTATTGTTGCCCGAGGGCTTCGGCGCTCATGCGCATTTCGCGGGTGCCCTGCGGGATGACGTCATAGGAGCGCCCCTGAAAGCCAAAGCGATTGACGTAGTTCTCGCCGACCAGCACGGCCAGGGACTGGCCGATGTCGCTCATGCGCACGCCGATGGCATTGGCCTTGTCACGGTCGACACGCAGGCGCAGCACCGGATTGTTGAAGTCAAGGTCGCTGTCCACCGCAGCGAACAGGCCGCTTTCACGGGCCTTGCGCTTCAGCGTCTCCATGCTGTCATACAGCGTGCGGTAATCCTGCGAGGTGCGCAGCACCAGTTGCACCGGCATGCCACCCGTGGAACCCGGCAAGGGCGGCAACTGGAAGACGAAGATGCTGGTGCCTTCCACCGCACCGACCTTCTGCTGAAGCTCGGCCTGAATCGCCGAGGCGTCGCGCTCGCGCTCATCCCAGGCAGACAGGTTGATACCGCCGAAACTGGTGGCCGGCCCGTCGGTGCCATTGATGATCCAGCGGCTGGTGGTTTCCGGCAGTTCCTGGAAAACCTCGTCGAGCTTGAGGGAAAACAGTTCGCTATAGGCCAGGTTGGCGTACTGCGGCGCCTTGATGGCGGCGAGGATGCTCGCCTGATCCTCCACGGGCGCCAGTTCGCGCTGCGACTGCTGGTAGAGCAAGGGCAGGCTGACCAGCACGATCACGGCGACCACCAGGGAAATACCTCGATGCGCCAGCGAGCGCTCCAACAGGTTGCCATAGCGCTGCGCGAGCGACTCGAAGAAGCGGTTCGCGGCCTGCGCCACGCGGCTCTCATGATCGTTGCGCAGCAGCATGGAGGCCATCACCGGCGAAAGCGTCAGAGCCACGATACCGGAGATCAGCACGGCGCCGGCCAGGCTCAGGGCGAATTCGCGAAACAGCGCACCGGTGAGCCCACCCATGAAGGCAATCGGGGCGTATACCGCAGCCAGGGTCAGGGTCATGGCGATCACCGGCCCGGCCACTTCCCGCGCGCCGAGCAGGGCCGCGACCACAGCCGATTTGCCTTCGGCCATGTGCCGATGGGTGTTTTCCACCACGACAATGGCATCGTCCACCACCAGACCAATGGCCAGCACCATCGCCAGCAGGGTCAGCAGGTTGATGCTGAAGCCGAAGGCCAGCATCAGCCCGGCGGCACCAAGCATCGACAGGGGGATGGCCATGATCGGAATGAGCACCGTGCGAAACGAGCCGAGGCAGAAGTAGATGACCACCACGACGATCAACAGCGCCTCGATCAGGGTGTGCATGACCTCATTGATGGAGGCCTGGATGAAGCGCGCGGTCTCGAATGCCAGCTCGACCTCGACGCCGGGCGGCAGCGTCTTGCGGATTTCCGGCAAATGCTGCTTGATCCCCTCGACTATCACCAGCGGGTTGCCGCGCGGTGCCGCGAACACCCCCAGGTGAACCGCCGGCTGGGCGTCCATCAAGGCGCTGGTTTCGCTGGCAGCCGCGCCCAACTCGACGGTCCCCACGTCCTTGATCCGCACCAGGCCACGTGCATCGCTGTGTATCACCATCTCCCGGAACTGCTCGACGCTGGTCAGATCGGTATCCACTTCGATACCGGAAACCTGGTACTGACCTTTGACCTTCCCGGGCGCGGCCTGGTAGTTCTCCGCACGAATCGCCGCTGCCACTTCCTCGGCGGTGAGACCGCGCGCGGCCAGGCGCGCCGGGTCGAGCCAGAGGCGCATCGCCATGCGCTGGCCGCCGAAGATTTCCACCTTGGCCACGCCATCGATGGAGGAGAACATCGGCTCCACCACCCGCGACAGGTAATCGGTCAGCGCCGGGGCGGATAGATCCTTGCTCGAGAAGCCAACGTAGGCGACCGCGGTGGAGTCGCCACTGGAGCGTTCGATCACCGGGTCGTAGGCTTCTTCCGGCAGGCGGTAGCGTACCTGGTTGACCCGGGCCATGACCTCGGCCAGTGCCTGAGTCGAGTTCTGCCCCAGGCGCAGGCGCACGTCGATTGCGCTCTTGCCCTGAACCGAGGAGGAACTCAGGTAATCCACCCCTTCCACCGAGGCCAGCGCCTGGGCGATCGGTTGGGTGACGAAGCCTTGCATGAGCTCGGCCGGTGCCCCTGGGTATTCGGTGGTCACCCGGATGGTGGCATTTTCCAGCAAGGGGTATTGGCGGATCGGCAGATGCTCCAGCGCCAACACCCCCAGCAACAGAATAAGCGCGTTGACCACCAGCGACAGAACCGGCCGCGTGATGAACAGGTCGGTGAACTTCATGACCGCGTCCCCTGCCCGGCGGCAGCGGCCAGGCTGTCCTGGGGCAGCGCTTCCAGGGGCGTATCGTCGCTCAGCTTGTTCTGCCCGGAGACCACCACCTGATCGTCCGCCTGCAGCCCTTCGACGATCTCCACCCGGCCGTTCCACACGCCACCAGTGCGTACCGCCACGCGCTTGGCACGCAGCACGCCGTCCTGCTCGCGGGCGACGAACGCCATATCGCCATAGGCGGTCGCCACAACGGCGGTCTGCGGAACGCTCAGTGTCTTGCCACGGCTCGGGCGGCGTACCCGGGCATCGGCGAACATCCCGGAAGCAAGATGGTTGTCGCCCCCGTCCAGGCTGGCCTGGACGCGAATCATCCGCGCCTCGTCGAGGATCGGGTCGATGGCATTGATGCGCGCCTCGAAGATCTGATCCGGGCGTGCATGGAAGCGCAGCTCGACGCTTTGCCCCAGTTCGAGCTCGGTACGGGCCTGCTCGTCGAGCGAGAAGTTGACCCGCAGTTGGCGATTGTCGCTGAGGTTGGCGATGGGATCGCCAGGGTTGAGGTATTGCCCCAGGTGAACCTGGCGGATGCCCAGTTCGCCGCTGAATGGCGCACGGATGTTCTTCTGCGCGATCAGCGCGTTGACCTGATCCAGTTCCCCTCTGGCCGCATCACGGTCGGCGCGGGCCTGGTCGAGTTGCTCGCGGGTGGCCGCACCACCGGGCGCCAGTCTGGAAATGCGTTGCAGACGCTGCTCGGCATTGCGCAGCACGGCCTCCAGGCGTCGTCTTTGCGCCTTCTCCGGCTCGTCATTGAGGCTGATCAACAGTTGCCCGGCCTCGACGCGCTGCCCCGAGTCGAAATGCAGGGCGGCAACCCTGCCCGGCACTTCTGCGCTCACCTGCACCTGAGTGACGGCTTCCAGGGTACCGACACTGTTGTAGTAGCGCGGCATGTCCTGGCGCTCGACCCTGCTCAAGGCGACCTTCACCTTGGGCATGCTGTGCACCTCAGCCTCCTCGGCCTGCACCGGCCAAAGGCTCCAGGTCGCCAGCGAAGCCGCACTCAGTACGGCCACTGCAAGAGCGAGCGAGGTCTTCATCCTGTAAATCTCCCGCGTTTGACGATGCGTTGATGATGGTGTGCGCGACGAACGCCCAGTCGTTGGCTCCTGCCAGCCGCTAATGATTGGTGAACCACTGCACCATAAGCATGCCGGCGAAGATCAGCAGAACACCGCCGACACGGCCCAGATTGGCTTCCTTCACAGGCAGCCCCATCAGACCGAAGTGATCGATGAGCAAGGAGGTGAGCATCTGCCCCGCGATCACGCAGACGATGAAACCGGTCGCGCCAAGGCGCGGAGTCAGTATCAGCGCCGAGGTGATGTAGATGACCCCGGCGACGCCACCGAACCAGGCCCACAGAGGGAGCGCACCAGCCTGATTGAGCAATGGTGCGGGCGCCCTCATGGCCAGAATGACCGGCAGCACGACGAGCAGGCTGACCAGCAGCGAGGCCACGGTTGCCCACAAGGGATGGCCGAGTGCCCGTCCCAGCGCAGCGTTGCTGCCGGCCTGAAAGGGCACCAGGGCTCCGGCGATCAGGGCGGCCAGGGCCAGCGCTGCGCCAGCGAGAGAAAGCGGAGAAGACATGCGATCACTCCAAGTTCATGGGTTGTCCTGGGAAGAACTTTTACGTATTAATATCCTGAATGGAAATTCATATTTCTTTTAATGGATATTCTTCAAATGAATAAACTTAGGCGCATCGATCTCAACCTTCTGGTCACCCTGCACGCCTTGTTGCTGGAGAAACACATCTCACGGGCGGCCTTGCGCCTGCACAAGAGCCAGCCGGCGGTCAGTCACTCACTGGCCCATCTGCGCAAATTGTTCGATGACCCCCTGTTGGTTCGACGCTCAGGCAAGCTCGAGCTGACCACGCGGGCGAGCGAGTTGATGCAGCCGCTGACCGACTCCCTGGATCAACTGGGCGCCCTGCTCGATCCGCCACAGTTCGATCCCACCCGCGCGCAACGGGCATTTCGCCTGGCCATGTCGGATTACGGCGCACGCGTGCTGCTACCAGGCCTGACCCGCGCGCTACGCGCCATCGCCCCAGGCATCGACCTCGTCGTCAACCAGGCCAGCCGGGAGTCGATGCTGGCCGATGTGATCGATGGCGAAACGGATATGGCGCTCGGTGTATTTCCGGGGCAGAACTCGGGCAAGCTGCGCATGCGTACGCTGTTCGTCGAGCGCTTCGCCTGCCTGGCCGACTCGTCGACCCTGCCAGAAAGCGGCGTACTCGATCGCGAAGCCTGGCTGGCACGTCCGCACGTCCTGGTCGCCATGCGCTCGGGCGGTGACAACGAAATCGACCGCGCCCTGGCACGGGAAGGTTTGCACAGGCGCATCGCGATGATCCTGCCGCACTGGGGCGTGGCCAACGAGCTGATCGCCGGCACCGACCTGATTCTCACCGTGGCCCGGCGCAGCCTAGAGTCGGTTGAAGTGGATCCGCGACTGCGGGTGTTCGAGCCACCGCTGGCGATCGAGCCTTTCGACTTCGACCTGATCTGGCATCAACGTCGCGAAGGCGATCCCGCCCATTCGTGGTTGCGACAAATGATCATGCGCGTGGCGAATGATGGCTGAGTTGGGTATGGATATCGATTAAATAAAACCTTCATTTCCCATAAGCGCCGATCCTCGCTTTTTTGCCCAGGGCGGCCATCCATTACTGTTCTTTTATCGCAGTTCAGTGCTGCGCCCCACCCCGCGCTGCATATCGCGCGCTTTTATAAAGCAGCGCAACAGTCGATTAACTTGCGCATTACAAACGACGCTTGATTCGCCGCAAGAATATTCATGATGCAGCAAAAGAATTGGAACCCCCCAAAGAACTCCCCTATATCTATTCGCGTCGCGAATGATTTCGCTTCAATTAACTGCCTGCCAGAGATGTGAACTGACAATTACTTTGCCATTACACCCTGGCGCACCCTTACCTTGAATGTTTGCGCCCTGCTCTGTCAGTGCAAAACAAAGGCCCACTATTTCAATGCCATGACAAGAGATACTTGAGATGAAAAAGAAATCGACCTACGACTCGATCGGCGGACTCTTCGAGAACTTTACCGACACCGCTGCGCAACGTGCGGTTGAAGTACGCACGCTGATGCACATGGCAGGCGACGTGAAAGGCCAGAGTGTTCTGGATCTGGCCTGCGGCTATGGTTTCTTCGGCCGTGAACTGCTCAGGAAAGGCGCGAGCCGCGTGGTCGGCGTGGACATTTCGGAAAAGATGATCGACCTGGCTCGAGAAGAGTCGCGCAAGAACGGCGACACCATCGAGTTTCATGTACGTAACGTCTGCAACATGGAGTCGTTTGGCAAGTTCGACATGGTGATGGCGGCCTGGTTGTTCAATTACGCCGAATCTCTGGATGACATGAAAAAGATGTTCAAGGCCGTGGCCAACAACCTGAAACCTTCAGGGCGTCTGGTCGCCTATACGGTCGAACCGGACTTCCAACTGGCCAAGGGAAACTTCACCAATTACGGAGTCAATGTACTGACCGAAGAGCCGTGGGCGGAAGGTTTCCGTCATCAGGCCGAGTTCGTCACCACCCCACCCAGCCCCTTCACCTTCTTCCGCTGGAGCCGCGAAGACTATGAAGCGGCCATGGCCGACGCCGGACTTCGCGAAGTGCATTGGCAAAAGCCCATGCTCCTGGACAGCGATATCAAACGTTATACCCCGGGCTTCTGGGACATCTTCCAGGAAAACTGCCTACAGACCGGCTTGACCTGCCGGCTTTAAGCCATAGTCGTTGCCTGATATTCATTTAATAGAGAGCGATAAGATGGCAATGGAAAAGCATTTCCACTCACCTCCTTTCCTGGCGAAGGCGTCACCGGAATTGAGCGACCGGGCCTTGCTGGGACTTCCCGAGTCCTACACCGCCACGCGTGAACTGCATCTGCCAGAAGATCAATTGCGGGCCCTGGCCCAGCTCGACAGGCTGCGCCTGGTGGCACTGCTGGAAAGCCGAGACGAGCCACTGGCTCAGCGCTATCACGCCGGACGTCTACTCGCCCTATACGGCGACCCGCGCCTGGATCCCCTCACCCCACAGATGCTCGATGTGCCGGGCGGTGAGGTATGCATAGGCCTGGACACGGCCGAGCTGGATACGGTCATGGATAGATTGGCAGACCTCAATCTCGACCGCCAATGGATCGTCAAGGAGACGCCACGCCACCGCGTGCGGCTCGAACCCTACCGGATCGCCCGTTATCCGGTGACCAACCTGGAGTACCGAACCTTTCTGCAGGAAAGCGGCGAACAGCGCCTGCCGGACAACTGGTTCCTAGGGCGCTATCCAGCCGAGCAGGCCAATCACCCGGTCAGCGGCCTACGCGCGGAAGACGCCGATTGCTATGCCGCCTGGCTGGCAGAGACGACCGGCCGGCGTTTTCGTCTGCCCAGCGAAGCCGAGTGGGAGTATGCCGCCGCCGGCCCGCAGAACCTCGAATACCCCTGGGGACAGCAGTTCCTGGCAGACCATGCCAATACCGCCGAGGCCGGCCTGTTGCAGACCACGCCCGTGGGCCTGTTCGCCTGCGGCGCCTCCCCCTTCGGCTGCCTGGACATGGCCGGCAATGTCGAGGAGTACGTCGCCGACGATTACCGCCCATATCCGGGAGGGGAGCAGGTGAACGACGACCTGATCGCCGCCGTAGGGAACCATCGGGTCGCCCGCGGCGGGAGCTTTTCCCGTTTCCGTGATCTGGCGCGCGCCACACGGCGCCACGGAAAGTTTCCCAGACCCATCTACGTGATGGGCTTTCGCCTGGCCGAGAGCCTCTGAGCCTGGCAGCCAGCACATCCGCTACCTGTTTCCAGAGAGATTCGCTATGTGTGCATACCGTATAAGAAATTGCGTCGAAATCCCGATCCTGCCCAATGGCCATGTAGGAAAGTTCTTTTCCTTCGATGGGCTTGAATCCCCCGAAGAACATGTCGCCATCGTCATGGGTTCCCTGGAGCAGGAGTCACCTCTGGTCAGAGTGCACTCCGAATGCCTGACGGGCGATATTTTTGGCTCCCATCGCTGCGACTGCGGCGCCCAGTTGAACGAAGCCCTGGAGCGCATGAGCGAAGAAGGCGGCGTGCTGCTCTATCTACGCCAGGAAGGCCGGGGCATCGGGCTGTACGCCAAGCTGGCCGCCTACCGCCTACAGGACGGCGGGCTGGATACCTTCGAGGCCAATCGCCAACTGAGCTTCCCCGATGACGGCCGCGACTTCACCGTCGCGGCGCAGATGCTCGCGGCGCTGGGTGTCAAACGCTGCCGCCTGATGACCAACAACCCGGAAAAGGTCAAGGCGCTGCACGCCTTCGGCCTGCAGGTCGACGAGGTGATTCCCACGGGCATCTTCGTGACCGCGCACAACCGTAACTACCTGCTGGCCAAAGCCCAGAAGAAGAATCACGCCATCAAGCTCGATCTGCCGGTTTGACATACAAGGAGTTCTGCGATGAAACATTTTGCCCCCATCAGCGGCATCGCCAGTTTTCAGGAGCGCTACATCGCCACTGCTGGTTATGACAACCAGGTCATCCTGTGGGATGCCCAGACCAAGCAAGCCATCCACCGGGTCTTCCACGACCACCTCGCCAACCAGTGCGCCTTCAGCCCGGACGGCAAACTGCTGGTCAGCGCCAGCAGCGACTACAGTGCCCGCATCTGGGAAGTCCCGAGCATGCGCTTGAAAGCGGCGCTCATCGGCCATGAGGACGATGTCGAAATGGCTGTCTTCAACCCAGCCGGCGATACCGTCTCCACCTGCTCACGGGATCACACGATCCGTCTGTTCGATGTCGCCAGCGGCCAATGCCGTCATGTGCTGCGCGGCCACCAGGCCGATGTCATTTCGGTGAGCTGGGCAGCCGACGGCGCCAGCCTGGTTTCCAGCAGCGACGACGGCACCATTCGCCGCTGGGACGTCCAGCGCGGTGTCCAGATCGAGAGCATCGATCTGGGCGGAGTGGAAACCGATACCATCGCCCTGGCCAGCGACGGCACCATCTTCGCGGGTGACGATGAAGGACGCCTGACCATCATCGACAAGAGTGGCCAGCGTCGCCACCAGGCCCATGCCGCCGGGGTCAAGCGAGTCGTCTGGGACGACCGCAAGCGCTGGTTGATCAGCCTCAGCTACGATCGCTCGGTGGTGCTCTGGCATGCCCTCGGCAACGGTGAGCTAAGAAAGCTTGCCGAGAGCTCCCTGCCCAACATCATCTGGCCGCGTAGCTGCGCCTTCCTGGGCGAGCAGCGCATCGCCTTCGTCACCTTCGGTTCGTCCTACGGGGTATGGAACCATGTCAGCAACGAGTGGGAACTCGACGGTATCGAGCAGGCCATCAGCCTGAACGCCGTCGCCGTGCATCAAGGCAATACTTACGCCATCGGCGATGCCGGCCTGCTGCTGGTGAACGGCAAGCCAAGCACCCTGATCGGCAGCCTGTGCAATTTCCTCCTGCCCTTTGGCGACACCATTCTGACCGGTGGCCAGATGGGCCAGGTGTTCGATGCGGTGAGCGGCAAGATGATCTACCAGCACCGCTCGCCACTCAATTGCGGCACCGCCTTCATGCGCGCCGGTAAACCGCACGCGGCAATCGGTACCTATACCGGCGAGGCCCTGGTGTTTGCCTTCGATGACAAGGGCGAAGTGGCCTATCAGGGCGAGATCCTGATGCACGACAACGCGATCAAAGGCATATCCGCCGACGAGGAATACCTTTTCAGCGTTTGCGCCAATACGGCCGCCGCCTTCCATCGGATTTCCGACTTCACCGAGCATGCCTACAACGAGCTTGCCCATGAACGCATCTCCAATGCCTGCACCACCATCGAGGGTGGCTTCGCCAGCGTTGGACGGGATCTCAAGCTGCGTCTCTGGCGTGCCGGCAAGAGCGAGGTGTTCAAGACCCCGCACCTGCACTCGGTCAAATGCATCGCCGCTTCACCGGACCGCAAGCTGATCGCCACCGGCAGCTATGGTGGCACGGTGGCATTGTTCGACCTGGAAACGCAGCGCTGGATCACCCAGCGCAAACCCACCACCAGTGGCATCTCCTGCATCACCTACTCGCCGGAGACGGAAACCTTCATCGCCAGCTCCTACGACGGGCATCTGTACCCCATCGAGGCTCGGCCCTGAAATGCCACCAGCCTGCGGGGCGGCTTCGCCTCGCAGGCAGCAAAGGTCCTGCGCTGGCCTGCCAGCGCAGGCATGGATCATTGCAATGAATTTCACTGAAACGGATAGACGCTGCATGTCCCGCGCGCTGGAGCTGGCCAGCCGGGGACGTTACAGCACGCACCCCAACCCTCGAGTGGGCTGCGTCCTGGTGCACGAGGGGCGAATCGTCGGCGAAGGCTGGCACCAACGGGCAGGTGGCCCCCATGCGGAAGTCTTCGCCCTGCAACAGGCCGGCGCCGCTGCACAAGGCGCTACCGCTTACGTAACGCTCGAGCCATGCGCCCATCATGGGCGTACCCCACCCTGCTGCCTGGCCCTGATCGAGGCCGGTATCCGACGCGTCGTGGTGGCTTGCCAGGACCCCTTCCATAAGGTCGATGGCAATGGCCTGCGACTGCTGCGCGAGGCGGGTATCGAGGTGGACGTGGGTTTGCTGCGCGAAGAGGCGGAAGAGCTCAACCTGGGCTTTCTCTCCAACGCTCGGCGCGGTCGGCCCTGGGTGCGCCTGAAATATGGCATGAGCCTGGATGGACGTACCGCCCTGGCCGATGGTGAATCCAAATGGATCACCAGCGAGGCCTCCCGACATGACGTGCAGCTATGGCGACAAGCCAGCTCGGCCATTCTGACCAGCAGCGCAACCGTACTGGCGGACGACCCGCAACTGACCGTGCGCATCCCTTTCGATCATCCGGTACCGCCGGTGAAACGAATCGTGCTGGATCGCTGGTCGCGCGTCCCGGTGCAGGCCAGGGTCTTCGACACCCAGGCCCCGACCCTCGTCGCCCATCGTTACGACAACCCTCCCGCCACGGATCTGGCTGATCACGTCGAGCGCTTGCCGCTGCTGGCCAGGGATGACGAGAAGATGCTCTGGGAGTTGATGGAGGCGCTTGGCAACCGCTCCATCCACGACCTGTTCATCGAAGCGGGAGCTCGCCTGGGCGGAGCGCTGATCAGGGCCGGCCTGGTCGACGAGCTGCTGCTCTATGTAGCGCCACGCTTGCTGGGAGCCAATGCCAGGCCCTTGGTCGAAGGCCTGTCGCCAGATTCCCTCGCACTGGCCCCGGGCTTCGAGCTGTACGAATGCACGCAGCTCGGCGAGGACGTGAGGTTGCGTTTGCGTGCCAAGGCGCAGGGCATCGAACAGCACAGAGTACAGGCCTGGGTAGCCGCCGATGAAATCGGCTCGCTCAGGCAGGCAAGATGATTGGGAGGCGCAGAAACAAAAAAGTCCGCCTGCAAGGGCGGACTTCTCTGTGCTGGGACTAGCCAGTGAAAAGACTGGAAATCCCTGAAAAGGATGGTGGGTCGTGTAGGATTCGAACCTACGACCAATTGGTTAAAAGCCAACTGCTCTACCAACTGAGCTAACGACCCAAGGCGAGGCGCATGATACTGATTTAATTAAGGAAATCAACACTTCGCGAAAACTTTTTCAGCAGTAGCGGGTAGCATCGGGCACACCAGCAGCGGCGAACCCGGCGGCGCGTAGGCGACAACTGTCGCACTTGCCACAAGCGCGGCCATCCTCGTCGGCCTGGTAGCAGGAGACGGTCAACGCATAATCCACACCCAGACGCATGCCAGCCTGGATGATCTCGCCCTTGCTCATCTGCTGCAGGGGCGCGCGAATATTGAAGCCCTGCCCCTCCACGCCCGCCTTGGTGGCGAGGTTGGCCATGCTCTGGAAAGCCTCGACGAACTCCGGGCGGCAATCAGGGTAGCCCGAGTAATCCACCGCGTTGACGCCAATGAAGATATCGCGCGCCCCGAGCACCTCCGCCCACCCCAAGGCCAGAGCAAGGAACACCGTGTTACGGGCCGGCACGTAGGTAACCGGGATGCCCTCGCCTGGGGCTTCGGGCACCGCGATACTGGCATCGGTCAGCGCCGAGCCGCCGATACCGTTGAGGTTCAGGCCGATGACCTTGTGCTCGATCACGCCCAACTGCCTGGCCACACGCTCGGCCGCCTGCAGCTCGGCGCGATGACGCTGGCCATAGTCGAAACTCATGCTGTAGCAGGTGTAGCCTTCAGCCTTGGCCATGGCCACCACGGTGGCCGAATCCAGGCCACCGGAGAGGAGGATGACCGCTTTCTTCTCGTTCATGTTCAGTGTCCCGGCTCGTCGTTCCAGAGAATCTTGTGCAGTTGCAGTTGCAGGCGTACCGGCAGGTTGTCCGCCACTATCCAATCGGCCAGCGCGCGGGCATCGACCTGCTTGTGGCTGGGCGAGAACAGCACCTCACCGGCGCGCGCGGCCAGGTCGTGCTCGATCAGCTTGGAAACCGCCCAGTCGTAATCCTCGCGCGAGCAGATGACGAACTTGACCTGGTCGTTGCGCGTCAGCCACTGGATGTTCTCATAGCGGTTGCGCTGCATTTCGGCCGAGCCAGGTGTCTTCAGGTCGAGCACCTTGCTGACCCGTGGATCGACCGCCGACACGTCGAGCGCGCCGCTGGTTTCCAGCGACACCTCATAACCGGCCTCGCACAGGCGAGCGAGCAAGGGGATGCAATTGGGCTGGGCCAATGGCTCGCCGCCCGTGACGCAGACATAACGCGGCCGGTAGGCGGCCACTTGTTCGAGGATGCTATCGAGCGTGACGATCTCGCCGCCACTGAAGGCATAGGCGGTGTCACAGTACTGACAGCGCAGGGGACAGCCGGTCAGGCGCACGAATACCGTCGGCAAGCCGGCGGTACGCGTCTCCCCCTGCAACGAGTAGAAAATCTCGGTGATGCGCAGGGTTTCTTGCATGGTAGCCACGGGCGTGATGACGAAACAGGCCATCCGCCTCCGTTGCGTGGAAAGACAGGAACGTCGACAGATGCCAACGCTCGATGAGGCCAGGCGGCAAGGACATCAGCCGAGCTGAAACCCTGCCACGCAAGCAGCGGCACATTCTAATGGAAGTCGCCAAAACACGGACAAAAAATCATCGGGAGTGTTTTTAACGGGTTCTTCGCGGAGTCTCGGGAAAATCAGTATTGACACCGGACTGGTAATACGGTGTTTCGGAGGCTTGTTCCGGATTGCCGCGTTTTTGCTGATGTTTCTGGTTTCGCCCTCCCGGGCGAGTCACTTTGCGGGCAAAGTAACCAAAACCTCCGCCCGGTCATCCGGCCCTGGCTTCGCCAGGGTTCGCTCACTCCATCGCCGCTCCAGAGGCCCGCCGCGGTGGGCCATCCCTGCCCATCGCGGCTCTCGCGACATCCATGTCGCTCAACCTCTTCCACGGCGATTCCGTTCGCCCTCCTGGGCGGGCTCTGCACGCGCCTGAACCCGAGGTAACCCAGAAGTAGTGCGGAGTGCTTGAAAATGGGTCAGCCTTAGGGCTGGCCTGAATGCCGGCTGCAAGCCGGCAAGCTATCCAGGCGAATGAAACTGCGCGAATGAAACTATTGGTTTAATTCGACAGCCAAATCGCGGCTCCACAGCTACCAGAACACGCCGGGTATGCCCGGAGCCAATGTACGTTCAGGCGCGCTAACTCCCCCTTCAGGAGGCCGAACGTAGGCATTGCGCAGGGGGCGAGTGGCATGGATGCCACGAGATACCGATGGCGGCCCCGCGTAATGGGCCAGGGATGGCCCATGTACGCCGACCCCGGAGCAATGCCGGAGTGAGGGAAGTCGAGCGAAGCATGACGGGGACGCCTAGTTCCGGATGGCGGGGTGCGTTTCTTTTGCTTACTTTTCTTTGCGCTGGGCGGCAATCCGAGTTCAAAGAAAAGTGAGTCGCCCGAGGGGGCGAAACCCGGAATCTCTGAATACACCCAAAGCGGCGTCCAGAACACCAATGCAAGCCGACAAGATCACACACAAACTTGCCAGTCCGGTGTCAGCCAGGCATCCCCCCTGAAAATGCGATGAACCTTTTAACGTCGCTGTGCGATGGCCGCCAGATGCCAGGCCACAAGAAAAACCCGCGACAGGCGCGGGTTCTTGGCAAGCGTTCAGGCTTACAGGCGTTGCAGGTCGCGTTGCGCCAACTGCGCAGCCGAACTGCCCGGATACTGGGCGATGACCTGCTGGAGAATGCCACGCGCCTTGTCGTTGTGGCCCAGACGCCGCTCGACATCGGCCAGCTTGAACAGCGAATCCGGCACCTTGGCATGGTTCGGGTAAGCCTGGCTGACCTTGGCGAAGGCCTGACCTGCGGCCTGCAGATCCCCCTTGGCCAGGTTCACTTCGCCCAGCCAGTATTGCGCGTTACCGGCGTACTGGCTGTTGGGGTAGCGATTGAGGAAGGCGGTGAACGCTTGCGACGCCTTGTCGAAGTCCTTGGCCTTGATCAGGTCGAAGGCGGCCTCGTAGTAGAGTTTTTCCTTGGCCGGGTCACCCGGCTCGGCGCTGGCCTGCTGCTGAGCAGCCGGCGGCGGCGTCGGCGTGCCACTGGCGTTGTTCGTGCCAGTGGTAGGAGAATTCTGTGCGGGAGCACCGGCAGCAGCACCGGCGGAAATACGTTGATCCAGATCCTGGTAACGCTCCAGACCTTCCTGCTTGAGGCGCTGGATTTCATTCTGCTGCTCTTCGACCATACCCCGCAGTTGCGCCAGTTCCTGCTGCAACTGTTGAAGCTGATTGAACAGCATGCCCTGCGCCGAGACGGGCGCTTGCGCGCCCGCCCCGACGGAGGCGCCAGCCGTACCATAACCCGCCGGTGGATAGCTGCTCCCTTGCATGGAGCTGCTATCCAGTACGGGAACCTCAGCCATTGCCGCAAGCGGCAAGGCCAGTGCCAGAAGGGTCAGAGTACGGCGGCAGTTCAGCATGGCAAATTACTTGCGCAGCTCTACGCGACGGTTCTGAGCCCAGGACTGCTCGTCGTGGCCGGTAGCGACCGGACGCTCTTCACCGTAGGACACCAGTTCCAGCTGAGCCGGGGAAACGCCCTGCAGAACCAGGTAGCGCTGAACGGCCTTGGCACGACGCTCGCCCAGAGCCATGTTGTACTCGCGGGTGCCGCGCTCGTCGGTGTGACCTTCCAGAACGACACGGTTGCCGTTGGCTTTCAGATCCTTGGCGTGTACGTCCAGAGCGCGCATGGCTTCGGGCTTCAGGTCGGAGCTGTCGAACTCGAAGTAGAAAGTGGTGATAGCGCGCAGAGCGGCTTCTTCGCTCAGGCTGCCGTCCATGCCAGCGTTGGCGTTGGCATCGTAGCCAGCGTTCGGGTCGACCGCGCCTTCGCCAGTAGCGTCACCGCCTTTGGAGGAGCAACCTACGGCAACGGCGAGAGCCAGGGACAGTGCAGCGAACTTACCGAATTTCAGCATTTCCATCATGTAACTCCTAAAGAACCCCAGTGTGTTAAGCAATTAAGGTAAAGCACCGCAATCAGTTCAGGTAAGGGGACCAAGAAGGCTCTCGAACTTCGCCTTGAGCGGTAGGAAGAGGGAGCCTCACGCGTCCATTGGTGGACGCCAACATCAAGACTCCCCGGCCCTGCTGGCGGGTGGCGTAGATTAGCATGGTGCCATTGGGCGCAACAGTGGGCGACTCATCCAAACTTGTGTCGGAAAGAATCCGCAGGCGGTTGGTTTCCAGATCCTGAGCGGCCACCTTGAACACGGTGAAACCCTCCTGACGATGGATCATCACCAGCAACTTTTCATCCGCCGAAAGTTTCGGGTTGGCGTTGTAGTTGCCGACGAAGGTCACACGTTCCACCGCACCTGAATTGACATTGGTTTTGTAGATCTGCGGCTTGCCAGCCCGATCCGAGGTGAAGTACAGGGTCTGACCGTCCTTGCCCCAGAAAGGTTCGGTATCGATGGCATAGTGGTTGGTCACCCGGCGCATCTGCCGGCTGCCCAGATCCATCACGTAGATTTCCGGGTTGCCGTCCTTGGACAGCACGAAGGCCAGGCGCGAACCATCCGGCGACCAGGCCGGCGCGCCATTGAGCCCCTCGAAGTTGGTGATCTGCTCACGGCGACCGGTGTCAATGTGTTGCACGAAGATACGCGGACGACGCTGCTCGAAAGAGACGTAGGCGATACGACGACCATCCGGCGCGAACGACGGCGACAGGATCGGTTCACGCGACTGCAGCAGGGTCACCGCACGCGCGCCATCGTAGTCGGAGCGTTGCAGGGTGTAGCGAGTGTTGTTGGCACCGAAGCGCTCGGCAGTCACGTAGAGCAGCTTGGTGGCGAACGCGCCCTTGACCCCGGTGAGCTTCTCGAACGCCTGGTTGGCGATATGGTGCGCCATGTCGCGCAACTGGTCAGTGCCGCCACCGACGTTGCCGGTCATCACCTGCTGCTCGGTGGCGACGTTGAACAGGGCGTACTGCACCTGCAGGCGGCCGCCGTTGGGCACGATGTTACCGACCAGCACGTACTGCGCGCCGAGGGCCTTCCAATCACGGTAGATGACTTCGCTGGCCTGGGTCGGCAGGCTGATCATGTTCTGCCGCGGGATTGGCTCGAAATAACCGGAGTTGCGCAGGTCGTTGCCGACGATCTCGGCCATGTCATCGGGCAGCACGCTGCCGCTTTGCCAGCCGAAGGGCACCACAGCGATGGGCGTGGCGCGGTCGGCGCCTTGGGAGATCACCAGCGGATCGGCCGCCTGGACGCTGCCGACCAGCATGACCAGCCCCAACAGGGCGATACGAATCAGGTTGTTCACAGAGCTCAATCCTCCGGTTTGAAAATGACGCGACGCTGCCGGTAAAGGCTGTCGAAGGTGGCGCGATCCAGTTGCTGCATCTCGGGAATACGACCCACGTTGCGCACCGCAGCCACGGCCGAGTTGTCGAAAGGCGCATCGCCGCTGGAGCGCGACACGCTGGCATTGGTGATGGTGCCATCGGGCAACATCTGGATCAGCAGCTCGACGCTCATACCACGGCGCGCCGACATCGGGCGCTGCCAGTTCTGGGTGATCAGGTTGATGATCAGATCATCGAGACTACCGGCTACCTGGTCGCCATGGGTATCAGCCAGCGCCTGCTGGTTCTGTACGTTGTCCGAGAGCAAATCGGCCAGGGCTGCTGCCTTCTGATCCTCGGCCGCCTTGCGCTTGGCTGCTTCGGCTTTCTTCTTGGCCTCCTCGGCCGCCTTTTTCTTCGCTGCTTCGGCAGCGGCCTTCTTCTTGGCCTCTTCCGCCGCTTTCTTCTTCGCTTCTTCGGCTGCCTTTTTCTTGGCTTCCTCGGCGGCTTTCTTCTTCGCCTCTTCCTCGGCGCGCTTCTTGGCGATATCGGCCTGGCGTTTCTGCTCGGCGGCCTTCTCGGCCTCGGCCTTCTTCGCCGCTTCGGCCTTGGCCGCCTCAGCTTTGGCCTGTTCGGCCTTTCGAGCCTCCTCGGCCTGCTTTTGTTCCTCGGCCTTCTTGGCCGCCGCCACCTTCTGTTCCTCGGCCTTCTTCTGTTCCAGACGCTCGGTCTCGAACTGCGGTGCGGAGGTCTTCTGCGCCTCGCCAGCGATCTTCTGCGTGGTCTGGGTGGTGGCCTGGCTTTGCGACTTGAGCTGATAGAGCGTGGCCTGCACCACCGGACGCGCCGGCGGCAGCTCAGGCGAGAAGGCGAAGCTGACGAACAGCATGGCGAACATCAGGACGTGCAAGCCCACGGCCCAGACGATGGGCCAGAAGTAGCTTTCCGATTGCGGACGCTCGGGCTGCTGCATCAGGGGGCCTCGGTGATCAAGCCGACGTTGCCCACGTCGGCCTGCTGCAGACCGCCCATGGCCGCCATCACGGTGCCGTAATCCACGGATTTGTCGCCGCGCACGAACACCTGCACCTTCTTACCCTGCCGACGGTTCTCGGCAATGATCGCCGAGACGGCCTGGGTCATCTGTGCCAGCGTGGAGGCACGCTCCTGCTCGGTGTCGATGTCCACTTCGCTGCCCATGTTCCAGTAATAGGTCTTGTCGGCCTTGATGGAGATGGTCAGCACCTGGGCGTCATTATCCTGCGGCAGCACCTCGCTGCTGACCTTGGGCAGCTCGACCTTGACGCCCTGGTTGAGCATCGGCGCGGTGACCATGAAGATGACCAGCAGCACCAGCATCACATCGATGTAGGGCACCACGTTCATCTCGGCGACCGGTTTGCGTCTGTTGCGAATTCTCGCCATGGTTAAAACCTGTCCTCTTCGCTCGCCTTAGTCTTCCGAGGTGTGCACCTTGCGGTGCAGGATGGCCTGGAACTCGTCGGCGAAGGTGTAATAACGGCCGATCAGCATTTCACCGCGTGCGGAGAAGCGGTTGTAGGCGATCACCGCCGGAATGGCCGCGAACAGACCGATGGCGGTGGCGATCAGCGCCTCGGCGATGCCCGGCGCGACAGTGGCCAGGGTGGCCTGCTGCACCTGCGCCAGGCCACGGAAAGAGTTCATGATGCCCCATACGGTGCCGAACAGACCAATGTAAGGACTGGTGGAGCCGACGGTGGCCAGGAACGGCAGCGCGGTTTCCAGCTTCTCCTCCTCACGGGAGATGGCCACGCGCATGGCACGGGCGACGCCGTCCATCACCGCATCGGGGTCGACGCCCGGCTGCTGACGTAGGCGGGAGAACTCCTTGAAGCCAGCACGGAAGATCTGCTCCAGACCCGAGTCCGGATCGGGATTGCTACCAGCCTGGCGATACAGCTTGGACAGGTCGATACCGGACCAGAAACGGTCCTCGAAGTTGTCCAGCGCGCGTTTGGCCGCGCGTATGGCGTTGCTGCGCTGAAAGATCATCACCCAGGAAATGATCGATGCACTCACCAGGGTGAGCATCACCAGCTGCACCACAAAGCTGGCGTTGCTGATCAGACTCCACATCGACATATGGTCAACGGCGTTGGCTTCCACGCTTACTCTCCTGCTGCAATTTGACCGGACACCTGGGAACCGGCGAACGCTTGGCGCATCGGTTCGGGTATGGCCCGGGGCTTCAAGTTGTCGGTGCGCACACAGGCCACCAGGAACTGCCCTTCGCAGAGCAGCACATCATCCGCAGCTCGCCTGACCTGTTGACGAAAACGCAGGCTGGCACGGTTCAATTCGATCACATCGGCGCTGATCAACAGCTCGTCGTCCAGGCGTGCCGGCGCGTGGTAGCGCGCTTCGGCCGAATGCACGACGAACAACAGGCCCTCACCAGCCAGCGTCGACTGGGCATAACCCAGCTCACGCAGGCGCTCGGTGCGAGCCCGTTCCATGAATTTGAGGTAATTGACGTAGTAGACGATGCCACCGGCGTCGGTGTCCTCGTAGTAGACACGACAACGATGACGAAACGGCTGGACTCCGTTTTGCGAGGGCATACTCTAGTCCCGCCTCCGAGACTTGCCAATCCGGGTCGGTAACAATTTTTTCGTCATGGCTCACCTGCTGAGAAAAGATCAGGCGCCGGCGACTCGCCAAGGCGCTTGGGAATGTTCAGGCCGAAGTGCAGATAGGCATGGCGGGTGACCACCCGCCCGCGCGGGGTACGCATCATGTAGCCCTGCTGGATCAGGTAGGGCTCCAGCACGTCTTCGATGGTGTGACGCTCTTCGCCAATGGCGGCGGCCAGGCTGTCGAGGCCCACCGGGCCACCGTCGAACTTCTCGATCATGGCCAGCAGCAGGCGGCGGTCGGAGTGATCGAAGCCGTGCTCGTCGACATCCAGCAGGTTCAGCGCCTGGTCGGCAATGGCCTGGGATATCTGCCCGTTACCACGCACCTCGGCGAAATCGCGCACGCGACGCAGCAGACGGTTGGCGATACGCGGCGTGCCACGCGCGCGACGGGCGATTTCGTAGGCGCCCTTGGCCTCGACGGGCAGGCCGAGAATCCCGGCGGAACGCGAGACGATGGTGGCCAGGTCGTCGATGCCGTAGAACTCAAGGCGCTGAACGATGCCGAAGCGATCACGCAGCGGATTGGTCAGCATGCCGGCACGAGTGGTGGCACCGACCAGGGTGAAGGGCGGCAGATCCAGCTTGATCGACCGCGCGGCGGGCCCTTCGCCGATCATGATGTCGAGCTGGAAGTCTTCCATGGCCGGATACAGCACTTCCTCGACCACCGGGGAAAGACGGTGAATCTCGTCGATGAACAGCACATCGCCGCTTTCCAGATTGGTCAGCAGCGCGGCCAGATCCCCCGGGCGTTCCAGCACCGGGCCGGAGGTACTCTTGATCGAGCTGCCCATTTCCTCGGCGATGATGTTGGCCAGGGTGGTCTTGCCCAGACCGGGCGGGCCGAAGATCAGCGTATGGTCGAGCGCCTCTGCCCTACCCCGGGCAGCCTGGATGAACAGCGACATCTGCTCGCGCACCACCGGCTGGCCGATATAGTCGGCCAGGCGCAAGGGGCGAATGGCCCTGTCCTGCTGTTCTTCACGCTCTCGCGGGCTGGCGGTGATCAGGCGATCGGCTTCGATCATCGAAGGGTTCCACTAAGAGTCCATTGAATTGCAATGCAGGGTGGAAAACCGCGCAGCGTTTTCCACCAGAAAGCCGATGGATGAAAAAGGCGTCATCCACCCTATGCCATGCCGCGCAAGGCGCGACGAATCAGATCTTCACTGCTCAAGCCATCCTCCTTGACCGCTGCGACTGCCCGGCTGGCCTCCTGCGGCTTGTAGCCCAGGGATATCAAGGCACTGACGGCGTCATTCTCCGCGCTTGAGACTGCCTGAGCCAGTTGAGGTTCAACGACCAGGGGCGCGATGGACGGGATCGACTCCCAGGCCTTGAAGCGATCCTTGAGCTCCACCAGCAAGCGCTCGGCGGTCTTCTTGCCGACCCCCGGCACCTTGACCAGCACGGCGGTATCCTGCGCCTGCACGCAACGCACCAATTCGTCCACCTCCAACCCGGACATCAAGGCCAAGGCCAGCTTGGGGCCGACGCCGTTGAGGCGAATCAGCTCACGAAACAGCTCACGCTCGCGCTTCTCGAAAAAGCCGTAGAGCAGGTGCGCATCCTCGCGTACCACCTGATGGGTATGCAGGGTGACCGGCTGGCCCACAGCAGGCAGACGATAAAGGGTGGTCATCGGCACTTCCAGCTCATAACCGACGCCATTCACATCCAGAAGCAAATATGGTGGCTGTTTTTCCGCCAGGGTACCGCGCAAACGTCCGATCACCAGCGCTTTCCTTCAATCCGATTACAAACGAAGACGACCGCCACGCCGCTTGGCGCCAGCCAGTCCATGGGGAATGAGACTCTGCCGGTGGTGGGCGTGACACAGGGCGATACCCAGGGCATCAGAGGCGTCGATCTGCGGCTTCTGCACCAGCCCCAGCAGGTGCATGACCATCATCTGCACCTGTTGCTTGTCCGCCGCGCCAGTGCCGACCACCGCCTGCTTGACCTGGGTGGCGGTGTATTCGCTGACCTCCAGCCCCGCCTCCACCGCCGCGACTATGGCCGCGCCACGGGCCTGGCCGAGCTTGAGCGCCGAATCGGCATTGCGCGCCATGAACACCTGCTCGATACCCATGGTCACCGGCCCATGGCTACGGATCACCTCACTGACGCCGCGAAAGACGATCTGCAGGCGCTCGGCCAGCGGCCCGTTGCCAGTGCGAATGCAACCGGAAGCCACGTACTCGCAGCCGCGCCCGGTGTCGCGTACCACGCCATAGCCGGTGATGCGCGAGCCGGGGTCGATGCCTAGGATCAGGGTCATGTCAGCAACTGTCTATTTATCCAGTTGGCGAGTATACGGGGCACTCCGCATGCCGTCATCCGTGACGCGCCATCAATCATGAAAAAGCCGGAAGCACTGCACAGCGCTTCCGGCTTCCTCGTTCGTGGCCCGGATCGCATCCGGGCTACACCTCAGCCGAGCTGTTCCATGATCTCGTCGGCCACTTCAGCGTTGTGGTAGACGTTCTGCACATCGTCCAGGTCTTCGAGCATGTCGATCAGCTTGAACACCTTCTGCGCGGTTTCCAGATCGGCGATCGGCGCACTGATCGAGGGAATCATGGCGATTTCCGCCTCCTCGCCCTTGAAGCCGGCAGCGCTCAGCGCCTCGTTCACCGCATGGAACTCGGTGAAGCTGGTAGACACCATGGCCGAGCCGTCCTCGCCCATTTCCACGTCATCGGCCCCCGCCTCCAGCGCCGCTTCCATCAGCGCGTCCTCATCGACGCCCGGCGCGAAGCTGATCTGCCCCTTGCGCTCGAACATGTAGGCCACCGAACCATCGGTGCCGAGGTTGCCACCGCACTTGCTGAAGGCATGGCGCACTTCGGCAGCGGTGCGGTTGCGGTTGTCGGTCATCACTTCGACGATGATGGCCACGCCGCTCGGCGCATAGCCTTCGTAGCTGAATTCGACGACGTTATCTGCTTCGTTGTTGCCCGCGCCACGGGCGATAGCACGGTCGATCACCTCGCGCGACATGTTGTTGGTCAGCGCCTTGTCCACGGCCAGGCGCAGACGCGGGTTGTCCGCCGGAATCGGGCCACCGTGCTTGGCGGCGACCGTCAGCTCACGAATCAGCTTGGTGAAGATCTTGCCCCGCTTGGCGTCCTGACGACCCTTGCGGTGCTTGATATTGGCCCATTTGGAATGACCAGCCATAACTCACTCCTATCAACTTCTTAGCTGCAAGCCGCAAGCTACAAGCCTCAAGCAAAGCTCTTGCAGCTTGAAGCTGGCAGCTTGCCGCTGCCTTTACTCGGCCTTGGCTTGCTCGCGCAGGCGGATGTGCAGCTCACGCAGCGACTTGGCATCCACCACACCCGGTGCCTGGGTCATGACACAGGCGGCGCTCTGGGTTTTCGGGAAGGCGATCACTTCGCGGATCGATTGCGCACCGGTCATCAGCATCACCAGGCGATCCAGGCCGAAGGCCAGGCCACCATGGGGCGGCGCGCCGAACTTCAGCGCATCGAGGAGGAAGCCGAACTTCTCTTCCTGCTCCGCTTCGCTGATGCCCAGCACCTCGAAGACCGCCTGCTGCATCTTCTTGTCGTGGATACGGATGGAACCACCACCCAACTCGGTGCCATTGAGCACCATGTCGTAGGCCCGCGACAGCGCCGCACCCGGGTTGGCCTTGAGTTCTTCCGGGCTGCACTTGGGCGAGGTGAAGGGGTGGTGCATGGCGGTCAGGCTGCCGTCGTCGTTTTCCTCGAACATCGGGAAGTCGACGACCCACAGCGGCGCCCATTCGCAGGTAAGCAGATTCAGGTCATGACCGAGCTTGATACGCAGCGCGCCCAGTGCTTCGGACACGATCTTGGCCTTGTCGGCGCCGAAGAACACGATGTCGCCGTCGACCGCACCGACGCGGTCGAGGATGACGTTGATGTTGTCCAGCGGGATGTTCTTGACGATCGGCGACTGCAAGCCTTCGACGCCAGCGGCGCGCTCGTTGACCTTGATGTAGGCCAGACCCTTGGCACCGTAGATGCCGACGAACTTGGTGTAGTCGTCGATCTGCTTGCGCGGCATGCTCGCCCCGCCCGGAACGCGCAGCGCGGTGACGCGGCATTTCGGATCGTTGGCCGGGCCCGCGAAGACCTTGAATTCCACGTCCTTGAGCTGGTCTTCAACGTCCACCAGCTCCAGCGGAATACGCAGATCCGGCTTGTCCGAACCGAAACGGCGCATGGCTTCGGCCAGGGTCATGTGCGGCAGTTCGCCGAACTCGACGTCCAGCACTTCCTTGAACAGGTTGCGCACCATGGTCTCGGTGATGTCCATGATGTCCTTTTCATCGAGGAAGCTGGTCTCGATGTCGATCTGGGTGAATTCCGGCTGGCGGTCGGCCCGCAGGTCTTCGTCACGGAAGCACTTGGCGATCTGGTAGTAGCGGTCGAAGCCGGCCACCATCAGCAGTTGCTTGAACAACTGCGGCGACTGCGGCAGGGCGAAGAAGCTGCCGGCATGGGTGCGGCTCGGCACCAGGTAATCACGCGCACCTTCCGGGGTGGCGCGGGTCAGGATCGGCGTTTCCACATCGAGGAAGCCGTTGTCGTCCAGGTAGCGGCGAATGCTCGAGGTGATGCGCGAACGCAGCTTGAGCTTCTCGGCCATTTCCGGGCGACGCAGGTCGATGAAGCGGTAGCGCAGGCGGGTTTCCTCGCCGACGTCGGTGTACTCGTTGAGCGGGAACGGCGGGGTTTCCGCCTCGTTGAGCACGTCCAGCTCGTAGCCCAGCACCTCGATGGCACCGGACGCCATGTTCGGGTTCACCGCACCGGCCGGGCGCAGGCGTACCTTGCCGGTGATCTTGACCACGTACTCACTGCGCACGCGGTCGGCCTTGGCGAAGGTCTCGGCACGATCCGGGTCGAACACCACCTGGGCCAGGCCTTCACGATCACGGATATCGAGGAAGATCACCCCACCATGGTCACGGCGACGGTGTACCCAGCCGCAAAGGGTGATTTCCTGGCCATCCAGGCTCTCGTTCAACTGGCCGCAATAGTGGCTGCGCATCATGATCGTGGTTCGCTTCTCTAATTAGGTCTTGGACAGGTCAGGTCTTGCCCTGCGCACTCAGGCCAGGAGCAACGCCGGCCACACGCCTTGGCGCACACCCGGCTTTGACAAAGGGCGGGATTATATCGCCTAAATTGACAGGACGCAGCCGCCAGTGCAGCACACCGCGACAGATCGACCGGAGCCAGGCGCAACATAGCCACCCTCGATGAGCAGCCAAAGGCATGCGGGCAATGAACTCCAGACCATCGATAGCCTCTAAGCATGCACTCGATTGATACAAGCCCAAACCGGCTCGCCCGCCCTCCGTGATAGGCTTGCCCCATTAACTGAGGCAAGACATCCCGAGCCATACCACAGGAGAAGAGAATGGACATCAACATCGGAATCGCCGAACAGGATCGTGCCGCCATCGCCGAGGGTCTCTCGCGCCTGCTGGCCGACACCTACACGCTGTACCTGAAGACCCACAATTTCCACTGGAACGTCACCGGCCCGATGTTCAACACCCTGCACCTGATGTTCGAGGGGCAGTACACCGAGTTGGCGCTGGCGGTGGACGCCATCGCCGAGCGTATCCGGGCACTGGGCTTCCCGGCGCCAGGCACTTATGCCGCCTACGCCCGCCTGTCCTCGATCAAGGAAGAGGAAGGCGTACCGAGCGCCGAGGGCATGATCAAGCAACTGGTCGAAGGCCAGGAGGCCGTGGTGCGTACCGCTCGCGGGATCTTCCCGCTGCTGGACAAGGTCAGCGACGAACCCACTGCCGACCTGCTGACCCAGCGCATGCAGGTGCACGAGAAGACCGCCTGGATGCTGCGCAGCCTGCTGGCGGTATGAGTTTCTACAAGGCCTGGCTCGCCGGGCCTTTTCATTAGCCGATTGCAATCCATCTGCTCTATGCTGTGTATCTATGTCGCCAAGCGCCTGTGCACGCATGTCCCAGATACCGAAGCCCCCCACTCTCCTCGAACTGTACCCCGAGGAAACACGCACTGCGGCTGCACTCCTCAAGCAAGCCGTACCTCTGATGATGCGCCATGACATTCCGCCAAGCCCCGTGCACTATGCGCTGTGGTACACCTACAGCCGTGGCGAGAACACTGAGCTGAACAAGCGCCTGAACAGAATCGTCGAGGATTTCGACGCCTTCCCGGGAGAGGTCGCGCGCAAGTTGTTCCGCGAACACATCATCCATGGCGAACTCGAAGAGGCGCGCGCTGGACAGCAGCAAGTCATCGAACTGGTGGACGACATAGAAGGTGACGTCTCGCGCAGCGTGACCAGCAGCCAACACTACCAGCTAAGCCTGGCCCAGAGTCTGAGCGCCCTGCACGAGCCCCTCATCGAAGACCTGCCTGGCGTGATCGGTGAGCTGCAGGAAAGCACGCAGCAGATGCAAGATCAGCAGCAACAACTGCTTTACAAGCTGCGCGCCGCCCAAAGCGAAATACAGCACCTGCGCAACCAACTGGAACGCGCCCAACTGGCCGCCACCCTCGATAGCCTGACCCACCTGCTCAACCGCCAGGCATTCACGCGCCTGCTCGAACAGGCACTGAACGAGTCCACGGACGGATTGACCCTGATCATGCTGGATATCGATCACTTCAAGCAGTTCAACGACCAGTACGGCCACCCACTGGGTGACCGCGTGCTGCAGCACGTCGGTCGTCTGCTGCGCGAGAACTTGCCCAATCGAGCCTTTGCCGCTCGCTACGGCGGCGAGGAATTCTGCGTGGTCTTGCGCGAGTGCCAGAGCCTCGAAGCAGCCCGGCACTTTGCCGAGCACCTGCGCAACAAGATGCACGGCCTGCGAGTCAAGGTGCGCAGCACCGACCAGGTACTCGACAGCATCACCGCCTCCTTCGGCTTCGCCCTGGCCATGGCAGGCGACGGCCTGGAAAGCCTGCTCACACGCGCCGACGACGCGCTCTACCAAGCCAAGCGCAATGGCCGCAACCAGGTTCACCCACGCATAGACGAAAGTACGCTAAGCGCTTGATTTGAGTAGCCCCATCCTTTGCGGTTAAATAGCTTCGCTAGCCGCACTCTCGATCCGCAGCGGCAAGCAATCTGGCAAAAACGGCTTGCGCCGCCCTCTGTTATTCACCAGCACCTCGTCATTCAATCAGTGAGTTACTCAAACATGTTGAAAATCGCCCATCTCCTGGTGGGGCTCGCCGCCCTGCTACTGTCGCTCTTTTCCGGTATTTCCGCCCCGCAAGGCCTCCTGGGCACGCCCGATGCGCTGTACCTGGCACTGATCGCCCTACTCAACCTGACCCTGGCCCCAGTACAGAGCAACGCCACCAGCACGCTACGCCAACAACTGCAAGGTCTCGCCTCTGCCCTGCTGATTCTCGCCGCCGTACTGCAGGCATTGGTGCTGCTGGCACCGCTGCCGAGCATTGGCGGCCATCCCGCCATCTGGCTGAGCCTGCTGATCACCTTCGCCGCCGTCACTCTGCACCTGGCCTGCCAGTTACCAGCCGCGGCGAGTGCCCCCGCCATTCGCATCAGCACACGCGATGAGGCCGTGGCACACAGTGCCCCGCAAGAAGACCGCGAAACCGGCACGGTCAAGTGGTTCAACACCTCCAAGGGTTTTGGCTTCATCTCCCGCGATTCCGGCGAAGACATCTTCGTGCACTTTCGCGCCATTCGCGGTGAAGGTCACCGTGTGCTGGTAGAGGGGCAACGCGTGGAATTCTCGGTCATGCAGCGCGACAAGGGCCTGCAAGCCGAAGACGTGATCGCTGCAGCACCCTCGCGCCACTGACCCTCAAGCACCAGAAAACAAGAAGCCCGCGAATCGTCGCGGGCTTCTTGTTTTAAAACTCAGTAATGTGGCGGTGGCGCCTCGCTCTCGATCACCCCCACCTGCCCCTGCAACTCCTCCTGACGCCGCGCCAGAGCCGCCAACTGCAACTGCAGGCGCTCAATACGCCGCTGCTGCTCGACCAGCTCATCGTTGAGCGCCTGAATCGTGTCGTCCTGAAAGGCCAAGCGGCTCTCCAGTTCGGTAATGCGTGCTTCCAGACTCATGCGTCCTCCTCGGCGAAACGAAAGTCCTCGGTCAGAACCAGGCGCAGCTTGCCCTTGAGCGCCTCGACCTGCGCGGAGGTATAGGGTACTGCCGTATGCCTACCCCAGACAGGGGCCGGCCAGGCAATATCATCGCGACGGCGCACGATCACGTGCATATGCAACTGGCTCACCATATTGCCCAGCGTCGCCACGTTCATCTTGTCGGCAGCGAAGGTATCCTTGAGCGTTTCGGCCAGCCAGGTGGTTTCCTGCCAGAGCTGGCGCTGATCCTCGGCATCGAGCTGGAACAGCTCGCTGACCTCCTCACGCCTTGGCACGAGAATGAACCAGGGATATTGCGCGTCATTCATCAGCAACAGACGCGACAACGGAAAGTCCCCCAGCAGCAGGCAGTCCTGCTGCAAACGCGAATCCAGGCTGAACATGGCAGCACTCCTCTGGCGATAACCTGCACAGTTTGACATCGAGGCATCGCCCCGAGCCACAAGGCGCGCAGCATACGCAGCCTGCCCCGACAGGTCACCTCAAGAAGAGTGCACCAGCAGAATGCACCCACGTCACGAGCGCGCACCATTTTGTTTCCTTGGGTAATACCTCCTGCTACCTCGTTACCAGCAAAAGCCTACCCCCGGTAGCCAAGGCCTGACCGAGTGAACCGAGCAACACCCATGCCCCACGCCAGCAGACCAACGCAGCTCATGAAAATAGAGCCAAACGTGACGAAATTCCCGCTTTACACCCGGATGCCTCCACGAGAATCAACGGATTAGCCTGAGAATGCCATTTTGAGCACGACTCTTGCTAATGCACTGCACAATGCCCGGTACACCGTGCAGTCAACCAATAACAGCGGTATCCGGCACGACAGAACCGCGAGAGCGTCGGCTTGCCATAGCACGTCAAGAGCAGCTACAGATTTGCGACATCCTTCCCAACTCCATGCGACATGGAGCCACAGAAGCCGCAAGGAATAGACTGAAACTATCGCCAACACTGGTTGCGTGCTATAAGTTACCGCCGACACAAAAAGAAAGAGCCGCCCATATAACAAAAGATTGGGCAGCGCAACTCTTCCAAACCCCAAGGAGCATTCACGATGCAAGTGATGAAGTGGAGCGTAATCGCCCTGGCAGTCGCCGCGGGCACCAGCCAAATGGCCTTCGCCAGCGCGCAGTCCGAATCCAATGGATTTATCGAAGACAGCAGCTTCAACATTTTCAATCGCGCCCTGTATCACAACCGTGACTACAAAAACGGCGCTGACACCACTACTGACGGCGCCTCCAGCAAGCGCAATGGCTACAGTGAAGAGTTCGGCCTCGGCATCCGCCTGCTGTACGAATCTGGTTTCACCCAAGGCACCGTAGGTGTAGGTGTAGACGCACACTCACTGAGCAGCATCAAACTGGATAGTGGCAAAGGCCGCGCAGGTATCGGTCAGTTCTCGAAAAACGGTGATGGCCAGCCCGAGGACACTCAGAGCGAAGTTGGCGGTGCTGTCAAATTCCGTGTATCCAACACCGTATTGAAGTACGGCAACCAGATGGTCGCCAGTCCGGTATTTTCTACTGATGATGCACGTATCCTGCCTGAAGTCGCTACTGGCGCTCTGATCACCAGCAATGAGATTGAAGGCCTGGAACTAACTGCCGGTCGTTTCACTGCCCTGAGCAGCCAAACTGCAACTGGTAGGGACAGCAAGACTCAAGGGAACAGAACCCTGAAGTCAGCTAACATCGTGGGTGCCAGCTACAGCTTTACCGACAATTTCAGTGGTGCCATTCACGCATCCGATGTCGAAGATTTCTGGAAGAAGAAGTACGTTAACCTGAACTACACTCTGCCCTTCGCAGAGGAGCAGTCGATGAACTTCGACTTCAACTTCTATAAAACGGACGACGATGGCCAAGCACTCGCTGGCAAAGTCGATAATAAGATCTGGAGCCTGGCAGCAGCCTACTCTCTGGGCGCCCATACCTTCACCATCGTTCATCAGCGCTCCACCGGCGACACCGGCCATAACTATGGCATCGATGGCGGCGGTACCGTCTGGCTGGGTAACTCGGTTCAGTATTCCGATTTTAACGGCAAAGACGAGCGTTCCTGGCAAGCTCGTTACGACATCGACATGGCTGCCTATGGCGTACCGGGTCTGAGCTTCATGGCTCGCTACATCACCGGTGATAACGTCAGCTACGGCGCTGGCACTGAAGACGGCGAAGAGAACGAATTCAACTTCGAGACCAAATACGTCGTTCAAGAAGGCGCCGCTAAAGACCTGTCTTTCCGCGTTCGTAGCGCCATCTATCGCGCTAACAGCTCGCAGAATGCTAACTATGGCTCTGACAACAACGACTTCCGCCTGATCGTGGAGTACCCGCTGAGCGTTCTGTAATCCCTGCGATTACTTAACGACTCACGTAAAAATCAGCCCGGCTTTTGCCGGGCTGTTTCATTTCAGGCAGAACCCTTTCGCCAATCAACCCGGCAACACATAGGTGCCCGTGACATGGGCTACCAACTCCTCCTCGTTGCCCGCCGAATAGATAGAGACCTCACACACCGCCTGCCGCCGACTGAGGCGCAGAACGGTGGCATGCGCCAACAGATCCACCGGCCTGGGCTTGACCAGGAAATTGATATTCAGATTGGACGTCACCGCCATTTCCACACGCCCCAGGCGCCCGAGCACGACGGCATACATGGCGGCATCCCCCAGGGCCATCATGGTCGGGCCGGAAAGCGTGCCGCCCGGGCGAACCAACCTGGCGTGAAACGGCACACGCGCCACTACACCCTCGGCATCGAGCCGGTCGATGCGCAGGTCGATATCCTCTGCCATGGGCAGCCCGGCCCGAATCAGCGCCTGCACCTCTGGCGCGGTCAATGTCGACATCTTCCACTCCCCCGTACGATCACGCCAATGGGCTTGCCCACGTCCTGTACGGCACTGTGCAGGCACCGTACAATGCCGGGCTACTACACGCCCTAGCAACCGACAGAACGGCCAAACATGCGTACCAGTCAGTTCCTGCTCTCGACCCTGAAAGAAACCCCTTCCGATGCCGTGGTGATCAGCCACCAGCTGATGCTGCGTGCCGGCATGATCCGCAAGCTGGCCTCCGGCCTGTACACCTGGCTGCCGATGGGCCTGCGCGTACTGCGCAAGGTGGAGAACGTGGTACGCGAGGAAATGAACGCCGCCGGCGCCCTGGAAGTGCTGATGCCGGCCATCCAGCCGGCCGAACTGTGGCAGGAGTCCGGTCGCTGGGTGCAATACGGCCCCGAGCTGCTGCGCGTCAAGGATCGCCATGACCGCGAATTCTGCGTCGGCCCGACCCATGAGGAAGTGATCACCGAGCTGGCCCGCAACGAGCTGAACAGCTACAAGCAGTTGCCGATCAACTTCTATCAGATCCAGACCAAGTTCCGTGACGAGATCCGTCCGCGCTTCGGCCTGATGCGTGGCCGCGAGTTCATCATGAAGGACGCCTACTCCTTCCATGCCGACCAGGCGTCCTTGCAGGAAACCTACGACCGCATGCACCAGGCGTACTGCAACGTCTTCACCCGCCTGGGCCTGAACTTCCGCCCGGTGCAGGCCGATACCGGCTCCATCGGTGGCACCGGCTCGCACGAATTCCATGTGCTGGCCGACTCCGGTGAGGACGATATCGCCTTCAGCGACAGCTCCGATTACGCCGCCAACATCGAAAAAGCCGAAGCGCTGCCGCGCGAGAAAAGCCGCCCGGCGCCGACCGAAGAACTGCGCCTGGTCGATACCCCGAATGCCAAGACCATCGCCGCCCTGGTCGAAGGCTTCGACCTGCCGATCGAGAAGACCATCAAGACCCTGATCGTGCACGCCGCCGAAGAAGGCAAGCTGATCGCCCTGGTGGTGCGTGGCGACCACGAACTCAACGAGATCAAGGCCGCCAACCTGGAGCAGGTCGCCAGCCCGCTGACCATGGCCAGCGATGCCGAACTGCGCGCGGCCATCGGTGCCGGTGCCGGTTCCCTCGGCCCGCTGAACCTGCCGTTGCCGGTGATCATCGACCGTTCCGTGGAGCTGATGAGCGACTTCGTCATCGGTGCCAACATCGACGACAAGCACTACTTCGGCGTCAACTGGGAGCGCGACCTGCCGGTGCCCACCGTGGCCGACCTGCGCAACGTCGTCGAAGGTGACCCCAGCCCGGATGGCCAGGGCACCCTGGTGATCAAGCGCGGCATCGAAGTCGGGCATATCTTCCAGCTCGGCACCAAGTACAGCGAGGCGATGAACTGCCAGGTGCTGGGTGAGAACGGCAAGCCGGTGACCCTGACCATGGGCTGCTACGGTATTGGCGTTTCCCGCGTGGTGGCAGCCGCCATCGAACAAAATTTCGACGAGCGCGGCATTCGCTGGAACGACGCCCTGGCGCCCTTCCACATCGCCCTGATACCGCTGCGCTACGAAACCGAGCAGGTCCGCGAGGCCACCGACAAGCTCTATGCCGAGCTGACCGCCGCTGGTTTCGAGGTGCTGCTGGATGACCGCGACAAGAAGACCAGCCCCGGCATCAAGTTCGCCGACATGGAGCTGATCGGCATTCCGCACCGCGTCGTGGTCAGCGATCGTGGCCTGGCCGAGGGTAACCTCGAGTACAAGAGCCGCGCCGAGACCGAGCCGCAAGCCGTCGCCCTGGCCGATATCCTGCCCTTCCTGCAAGCCCGTATCAGCCGCTGATCACAGCGCACCGCCGAGCCATCATGCACACGAGCTACAACCTTCGCCTCATCGGCGCCGCCCTGTGCGGCGCCCTCTTCCTCGGCGGCTGCGCCAATCAATTGCCGCAGCGCAGCGAACACGAGGAGCGTATCGAACGCAAACTGCTGGATCACAGCCTGCAGATCGATGTCGGTGAACCCAAGGTGCTGGAGCTGCCGCAACGGCGCGTGCGCGTGCATGAGCAGAAGAGCTTCGAGGTCACTGCCTTCGAGGTTACCCGTCGCTACGACCGCTACACCCCCTACCAGCCCTGGCGCGAGCTCTACGAGGTGCCCATGGGTGCGGTGGCGGTGGTCGCCGGTGTCGGTGCCAACGTGCTCAACGTGGTGCTGCTCGGCAGCCTGCCGGAAACCGCGACCCGTGACTGGATCAGCTACGGCATGGCCGGCCTCAACCCCTTCATGAACGTCGAGTCCAACGGCCGCGCGGAGCAGAACCTGGCCAGCATCAACGAAACCCAGCGTGATCGGCGCATGGAGTACAGCAACCTGCCATGGGCCGAGCGCCCTGTGCAGGTCAAGGCCAACCAGCAACAATTCGAGCTGCTCACCGATCGCAATGGCGTGCTACGCCTGAACCTGCTCGACAGCCCCTTCAGTGAACAGGACATCGGCCGCATCGGCACCCTGCTGCTGAGCGTCGAGGATGAACAGGGTCAGGCCCGGGCGCAGGCCAGCCTGCTGGTCAGCCATACCCTGCGCAGCAAGTTGCGCGAAGCCCATGACCTGATCTTCGACGACCTGGAAGGCGACGACGTGGCCCAGTGGGTGCATCGGGTCAAACGCCTGTCCGACCTCGGCCTGGAAGAAGAAGCCAGCGAGCTGGAACAGAGCCTGATCGAGCTGACCCGCAATGATCCGGAATTGCAGGAGGCCTTCCTCAAGGCGCTGCTCAAGGACGCCGGACGCCTGGCGGCCGATCCAGCCAACTGATTGCCGGCGGCAGATCCTGTCGCCTTTCCGTTCCGGGGCAATGCCACGCTGCCAGCCCCTTCAGACCATTTCCAGCGGTCGCTTGCCCTGCGGCGGTGCGAAGGCCTCATCCAACAAAACCAGGTCATCCGCCTGCAGGCTAATGGCAGCCGCCGCGGCGTTATCGCGCAGATGCGAACTGTCGACCGCCTTGGGAATGGCAATCACGCCGTCCTGCCTGAGTGTCCAGGCCAACGCTACCTGAGCCGGCGTCCCCCCATGCCGCTCGGCGACCTGGCGCAGCCTGGGCTCATGCAGCAAGGCACCCGCCTGACTCAGCGGACAGTAGGCCATCAGCGGCATGCCAACGCGCTGCTGCCAAGGCAACAGATCATGTTCGATGCCACGTGCTTCCAGGTTGTACAGCACCTGATTGGTTCGGCACGCCGGCTGATCCAGTTCGAGCAGGTCGTCCAGATCGAAGTTGGAAACGCCCCAGGCCGCGATCTTGCCATGCTCACGCAGCCGCTCGAAGCCTTCGACGGTCTCCGCCAGCGGATGGCGACCGCGCCAGTGCAGCAGGTAGAGATCGATACGCTCGCAACCCAGGCGCTTCAGGCTGCGCTCACAGGCCGCCTGGACACCGTCCAGACTGGCGTTGTGCGGATAGACCTTGCTGACCAGAAACACCTCGTCACGGCGCCCGGCAATGGCCTCGCCCACCACTTGCTCCGCGCCACCCTCGCCGTACATCTCGGCGGTGTCGATCAGGCTCAGCCCCAGATCCAGCCCTTCACGCAGTGCGGCGACCTCACGCGCGCGCTGGCGCTCATCCTCACCCATGCGCCAGGTGCCCTGGCCGATCACCGGCACCTGCACGCCTGCCAATTCAATTCTGCGCATCGCTTTCTCCCACAGGGCTTCTGACCAGGTCATACCCCTCACCACGCCATTGCAGCAGACACAGTCCGTGGCCAAAGGGATCGCTCAATGTGACCAGACGTCCCCAGTCATGTTCACTGATCTCACCTTCCTGTTGCGCGCCAGCGGCGAGCACCCGCGCCAGCGCAGTGTCCAGATCATCGACGAGCAGATCCAGATGCAACGGCATCCAGTGCCGCTGATAGTCGCGCCGCACGTCGGCCTGCGAACACGCTGGAGTGGCTGCGGCCTTGTGCAACAGGTAGAGCGGTACGCCTGCGCCGAGTAGCTCGACGACCGTGCCATCAAACAACACTCGTCCGACGCTCAGCCCGAGGGCCTGCTGATAGAAAGCCACCGCAGCCGGCAGATCGGGAACGTCGAGATTCAGCAGCAATTGCATGATCAGAGCGGCTTGAGCAGCAGCAGCAGCGATACCGGCTGCACGCTTTCCGGGTGCAGTGGCTCCTGCAGCCACTCCAGGCGCCAGCCAGTGGCCGCGATCAGGCTCAACCAGGACTGCAACGTGCGGAAGAACCAGGGCATGGGCGCCTTGAAACCTTCACCGAAACCGGCGAAATCCTCGACCCGCCAGCCGTCCTGATAGGGCTCCCCGTGGCTGGCGCGCCAGGGGTGCAGGGTCTGGATCAACAGGCTGCCACCCGGCGCCAACAGCCCGTGCAGGCTCTGCATGAAGGCTTCGAGCGGCTCTTCGAGCAGGGCGAAATTGCACACCAGCACCTCGAAGCGCCCCAACTGCTCGGCATGGTTCTGCAATTCGGCATAGCCGCACACACGGTACTGGCTGCCGCCCTTGCAGGCGGCGCGCGCCTGTTCGATCAGGGGCGCCGAAGCATCCACACCCACCGACTCGATGCCATGCTCGAACAGGCCACGGCATAGCCAGCCTTCGCCACAGCCGATGTCCAGCACGCGCCTGGGCTGCAAGGCCAGCACGGCCTGGAGGATCGCCGCATCGGTCACCAGGCGACGGCTCTCGATGCGCTGCTCACGTACCGCCGCCGCCCAGGCATCGGCATTGGCCTGCCAGCTCAACTGCAATTGTTCACGGTGATCGCGTTGCATGGGGGAGTCCTTGCGCGAGACGTGCTAGGGTCTGTTGCCGTTTCGCGCACGGCCGCGACGGAACGGCAACAGACCCTAGGCATTCTAGGGCCTATTGCAGAGGCACGCACGGCTCCCAGCAACTATCGGGTAGACGGGCTAGACTGCAGTTACACGACAAGCATCTGATAGCTGAGCGTGGCACGAGTGGTGGGTCATGGGCGTATCAAGGCACTCCGCTTTTCAGCGGTACGACCATTCGCAGCAAGGAATGCAGGCGCGCAAAAGGAGACGGCACAGACGCCGGCTCTGCTATGCGTTGTTGGCGCTGCTGATACTGGGCGCGGCCCTGCTACTGGCCTTCGAGCTACGCAGCGCGCATTTCCAGTCCCGTGAGCTGAGCCGCTATGCCGCCACCCTGACCTACCAGTTGGCGCCGGGGCCGAGCCCGGCCATCGTTTACCCCAGCGACGGCCCGTTCGACAAACGCCAGGGCTACGCCTATCTGCCCCTGCTGCTCGAGCGCCTGCAGCAACGCGATTTCAGCATCACCGAGCAGGTGCGTTTCTCTCCGGCACTGCTGCGCTACAGCCAGAGCGGGTTCTTCCCGCCCTATGTGGAGAAGAGCAGCAGCGGCCTGACGCTGACCGACTGCCGTGGCCTGCCCTTCTATGACTTCCACTATCCCCGACAAGGCTACGCCAGCTTCGCGGACATCCCACCCCTGGTTGTCAGCAGCCTGCTGTTCATCGAGAACCGTCATCTGCTGGATCCCACGCAACCCCTGGCCAACCCAGCCGTCGACTGGCCACGTTTCGCCATGGCGGCGCTGTCGCAGCTCGGCAAGCTGCTCGACATGCAGGATCAGTCCGCCGGTGGCAGCACCCTGGCCACGCAACTGGAGAAGTACCGCCATTCCCCGGACGGGCTGACGTTGTCTGGCGGGGAAAAACTGCGCCAGATGATTTCCGCCAGCGTGCGTGCTTACCAGCAAGGCCCGCAGACCCTGGCCGCACGCCAGCGCATCGTGCGCGACTACCTCAACAGCGTGCCCTTGTCGGCGGCGCCCGGGCATGGCGAGGTGCATGGTCTGGCCGATGGTCTGCACATCTGGTACGGCGCCGACTTCGCCCAGGTCAACGCCCTGCTCGACCCTGCACGCACGCCCCAGGCCAGTGCCGCCGAGCGGGGCCTGGCGTTGCGTCAGGTGCTGTCGCTGATGATCGCCCAGCGTCGCCCGACCTATTACCTGGCCCAGGGTCGCAAGGATCTGCAAGCCCTGACCGACAGCCATATCCGCCTACTGGCCAGTGCCGGGGTGATTGACTCCAAGCTGCGCGACGCCGCACTGGATCAGCCCATGGAGTACCGCGACTGGGCACTGCAGCCCAACCTGCGCACGGTGGAGAACGACAAGGGCATCAGCGTGGTACGCTCGCGCCTGTCCAGCCTGCTGGGCATGCCGCTGTATGACCTCGACCGCCTCGATCTCAGCGCCCACAGCACGCTGCAACATGATCTCCAGCAGGCCGTCAGCCGCTACCTGCAACGCCTGGCCGAACCGGGCTTCGCGGAAGACATCGGGCTGTTCGGCGAACGCCTGCTGTCACCGCAGAAAACCGCCGCCGTGCGCTACAGCTTCACCCTGTTCGAGCGCACCGCCAATGGCAGCCTGGTGCGGGTGCAGACCGACAGCACCGATCAGCCGTTCGACATCAACGAAGGCAGCAAGCTGGAGCTGGGCTCCACCGCCAAGCTGCGGGTATTGACCACCTATCTGGAGATCATCGCCGAGCTGCATCGCCGCCATGCCGGAAAATCCGCCGCCGAGCTGGCTGCGCTGGATATCGCCGAACAGGATCCGCTAAGTCGCTGGAGCATCGATTACCTGCGCCGGCATCCTGATGCCGACCTGGCCAGCATGCTCGATGCCGCGCTACAACGGCGCTATTCGGCCAACCCACACGAGCGTTTCTTCACCGGCGGCGGCGTGCATACCTTCGGCAACTTCCGACGCCAGGACAACGACCGCAATCCCACAGTGCGCGAGGCGCTGCGCGAGTCGATCAACCTGCCCTTCGTACGCCTGATGCGCGACCTGGTGCGCTACAGCACCTACCAGAACAGCGCCGAACTGCTCAAGGACGACGAGGATCCACGCCGCCTGCAATATCTGCAGCGTTTCGCCGACCGCGAAGGGCGCACCTTCCTCCTGCGCTTCTGGCGCAAGTACCAGGGCCAACCCGAGCAACTGCGTTTGGAAACCTTCCTCAGCGGTCTGCAGCAAACCCCAGTACGCCTGGCCGCCGTGCATCGCTACCTGCACCCCGACGCCGAGCGCGACAGCTTCGCCGCCTTCCTGCGCGCACAGCTACCGCAACAGGCGCTGAGCGACGCACGCATCGAGCAGCTCTACACGCGTTATGCCCCCGGTGCCTACAGCCTGCCGGATCAGGGCTACATCGCCCGGGTGCATCCACTGGAACTGTGGCTGTTGGGCTTTCTCGCCAGCCACCCGCAGGCCAGCTTCGAGGATGCCGTCGCCGCCAGCTTCGGCGAGCGTCAGGAGGTCTACGGCTGGCTCCTGCGCAGCCGGCATAAGAGCGCCCGCGACAGCCGCATTCGCATCATGCTGGAGGTGGAGGCCTTCTCCGACATCCACCGGCGCTGGCGCAACCTGGGCTACCCCTTCGGCCATCTGGTGCCCTCGCTGGCCACCGCCCTGGGCAGCTCGGGTGATCGCCCAGCGGCCCTGGCCGAGCTCATGGGCATCATCCAGAACGACGGCATCCGCCAGCCGGTGCTACGCATCGAAAGCCTGCACTTCGCCGTTGGCACGCCCTACGAAACCCGCCTGCACAACGAAGGACGCAAGGCGCGCCGGGTCATGCCTTCGGAGGTCGCTGCGGCGCTGCGCGAAGCCCTTTCGCAGGTGGTCGAAGGCGGCACTGCCAGGCGCCTGCAGGGCAGTTTCCAATTGGCGAACGGACAACTGCTGACCCTGGGTGGCAAGACCGGCACCGGCGACAACCGCATCGAAAGCGTGGGTTCTGGGGGCCGCGTGCTCAGTTCACGGGCGCTCAACCGCACGGCCACCTTCGTCTTCTACCTCGGTCCGCGGCATTACGGCACCCTCACCGCCTTCGTGCCTGGGCGCGACGCCGAGGGGTTCTCCTTCACCTCGGCACTGCCGGTGCAAGTGCTCAAGGGTATGGCGCCGATCCTGGCCCCCTACCTCGAAGCCGCCAGCGCCACGCTGTGCACAACGCCTACCAGCACCACCCGGATCAGTTGGCAGTAAACCGACGCCAACGCATCACGCTGCTGGCAGGCACTCAATCGCCTACACGGAAGGTCTGCAGGTACAACGCCTCGACCTTGGCCCGTGCCCAGGGCGTCTTGCGCAGGAAGGTCAGGCTCGACTTGATGCTCGGCTCATGCTTGAAACAGCGCACGTCCACCTCGCGCGCCAGCCCCTCCCAGCCGAGACGCTCGACCAGTGCGGTGAGAATTGTCTGCAGGCTGAGGCCGTGCAAGGGATCGTTGCTGTGCATGAGGCAGTTCCGTGTTCAGATCGCATGAAATGAAAAAAGGCGATGACTGCCGTGCAATCATCGCCTTCTGTACAGCCTGCCGGATTATACCGACTTGTATTCCTGCTCGGCCTTGTCGAAGCGGCTGATCATCGAGGCGCTCGGCGCCTGACCGATACGGCTGAAGACGACGATGGCCAGGGTGGCGAGGATGAAGCCCGGAATGATCTCGTACAGACCCAGGCCGATCCAGTTCTTCCACACGATCACGGTAGCCGCACCGACCAGCATACCGGCCAGTGCGCCGTTGCGGGTCATGCCCTTCCACACCAGAGAGAGGATCACCACCGGGCCGAAGGCAGCACCGAAACCAGCCCAGGCGTAGGACACCAGGCCCAGTACGCGGTTATCCGGATTGGCGGCCAGAGCGATGGCCACCAGAGCCACCAGCAGCACCATGGCGCGGCCGACCCAGACCAGCTCGGTCTGCGAAGCGCCCTTGCGCAGGAAGGCCTTGTAGAAATCTTCGGTCAGGGCACTGGAGCACACCAGCAGTTGGCAACTCAGGGTGCTCATCACCGCGGCGAGGATGGCAGACAGCAGGATGCCGGCGATCCAGGGGTTGAACAGCAGCTTGGCCAGCTCGATGAACACGCGTTCCGGGTTCTCGCCGACCGGGCCGGCTACGTCCGGGTGTGCCGAGAAGTAGGCGATACCGAAGAAGCCAACGGCAACGGCACCAGCCAGGGTCAGGATCATCCAGGTCATGGAGATGCGGCGAGCAGCCGGGATCGAGCGCACCGAATCGACCGCCATGAATCGCGCCAGGATATGCGGCTGGCCGAAGTAGCCCAGGCCCCAGGCCATCAGCGAGATCACGCCGACGAAGGTGGCGCCCTTGAGCATGTCGAAGTGGCTGGCGTCGACCGCCTCGATGGCCACCATGGCCGGGTCGAAACCACCAGTGGCGATCATCACCACCACGGGAGTGAGGATCAGCGCGAAGATCATCAGGGTGGCCTGCACGGTGTCGGTCCAGCTCACCGCCAGGAAACCACCGATGAAGGTGTAGGCGATGGTGGCGGCAGCGCCGGCCCACAGTGCGGTTTCGTAGGACATGCCGAAGGTGCTCTCGAACAGACGGGCGCCGGCCACCACGCCGGAGGCGCAGTAGATGGTGAAGAACACCAGGATCACCAGCGCCGAGAAGATACGCAGGATGCGGCTGTTGTCCTCGAAACGATTGGTGAAGTAGTCCGGCAGGGTCAGCGCGTTACCATTGTGCTCGGTCTGCACACGCAGACGGCCGGCCACGAACAGCCAGTTCAGGTAGGCGCCGATGACCAGGCCAATGGCAATCCAGCTTTCCGAGATACCGGCAACGAAGATGGCGCCCGGCAGGCCCATCAGCAACCAGCCGCTCATATCCGAAGCACCGGCGGACAGCGCGGTGACGAAACTGCCGAGGCTGCGGCCACCGAGGATGTAGTCGGAAAGGTTCTTGGTACGCAGATAGGCGATCAGACCGATCAGCACCATGGCGGCGATGTACACCACGAAGGTGACCAGCATTGGAGTACTAGCTGTCATTTGGGGGGCTCCCCTCTCGTTTGTTGTTATAGGGCGTGGACTCGGCCACTCCCAGCATTGGCAAAACGCATTCGCTCGGGGCGAACACCACGCAAGCACCACGCCGTGTTGATACGGATCATGGGAGGTGGTACCCGGTTCATCCTAGGCTATCTACGAAAAGCATTAGCCTTCGGCGTTCTTTCGTACAGAGCCTAGCAAGACACCGGCAAAAACGGCCTGATAACAGCCGACGGCGGAATGTAGAGGTTGCACCGCGTCTGCTTCTTGCAAAAAACTCTGGATTTTTTGCAGGAAACTCCAGCACCGGGCACTTACCGACGTGCGTGCCATCACCGCGAGGCGCGCGATCATAACTGCCGGAAGGGCAGATAACCACGGGCCTCTTCGGCATAGGCGCGCACGCCTGGGCGCTCTTGCTCGAGAAAATCCGCCACGGCGGCACGCAAGCCAGGATGGCAGAGACGGTGCCAGGAATGCGTGATGACCGGCTCGAAACCACGAATCAGCTTGTGTTCGCCCTGCGCGCCAGCATCGAAGCGGGCATAGCCGGCATCGATGGCCAACGCCATGCCCTGATAGAAACAGGTCTCGAAATGCAGGCGGTCGAACTCGGCCAGGCAGCCCCAGTAGCGCCCATAGAGGGTATCGCCGCCCACCAAGCAGAAGGCCATGGCCACTGCACGGCCATGCTGGCGCGCCAGCACCAGGCGAATCGCCTCGGGCATGCGCTCGGCCAGCAGGCTGAAGAAAGCGCGCGTCAGGTAGGGTGCCTGGCCGCGCACATGGTAGGTATTGGCATAGCAGTGGTAAACGAAATCCCAGTCCGCCTCGCTCAGCTCATGGCCCTGACGCCAGTCGAACTCGATGCCCTGCCCGGCCACCTGCTCGCGCTCCTTGCGCATTTGCTTGCGTTTGCGCGAGCTGAGCGCATCGAGAAAGTCCTGGAAGTCGCGATAGCCACGGTTGTGCCAGTGGAACTGGCAACCCAGGCGCTGCAACCAACCGTCACGCCCGGCCAGCACCTGATCGCAAGCCGGCGAAGTGAAGTTGACATGCAGGCTCGACAGCCCCTCGTCCTCCAGGGCGATGCTCAGGGCATCGAGCAACTGCTCCGCCGCCTGCGCCGCGCCGAGCAGGCGCGCACCAGCGACTGGCGAGAACGGCACGCCACCGAGCAGCTTGGGGTAATAGGCGATACCGGCGCGCCGACAGGCATCGGCCCAGGCATGGTCGAACACGTATTCGCCATAGGAATGCTGCTTGAGATAGGCCGGCAGCGCCGCCTGCACCTGCCCACTCTCATCGCACCAGAGGCGATGCGATGGCTGCCAGCCACTGTGCCCGCCGACGCTGCCGCTGTCCTCCAGTGCGGAGAGAAAGGCATGGCGCACGAAGGGCTGCGGCTCGGGCAACAGCGCATCCCAGGTAGCGGCCGGCAGCGCATTGAGTGAGTCGAGGCTCTGTAAGGGCATGGCGAAGATCTCGTGGCGCGAACGACATCGGCACAGGATGACAGTCCGTACGTGGCCTGTCAGCGTTCAGGCGAGCAGGCTGCGGTCGAAGATGAAGGCGCCCGTCGCCACCGGGCGGTGCTCCAGCAAGTTCTGGGGTCGCCCCATCTTCGGGTAGTTCTTCTCGCCGGTGTCATGGATCCAGCCTTGCGCCTTCATTCTGTCCAGGCGCCCGCGCAAGGTGGTGTGCTGCAGCGGCTGGCCCAGACAGGCCTGGAACGCACCGAGCGCCTCGGTCACGGTGAAGCGCGACGCCAGCAGGTATAGCGGCAGCGAGCTGTACACCGACTTGCCCTGCAGGCGTTCCACCGCCAGGCGTACCAGTTGCGCATGGTCGAAAGGCAACGCCTGCGCGCCGCGGGTGACCGCCTGCGCCTCGACGAAGCGCAGGTTTTCGTCCTGCGCCTCGGCGTCCGGTGCCAGCAACGCCAGGTAGCAGGTGCTCAGCGACCAGCCACGCGGGTCGCGCACGCCATTGCCCACCGTCGCCACCTGTTCCAGATACTGTGGCTGCAGCCTGGCCTTGTCCGCCAGGGCACGGGCGGCGGCGGCATCCAGGCTGGCATCGGCACAACGACCGTTGACCAGCACACCCGGCAGTGCCCATTGCCCGGCATAGGGCTCACGCTGACGGCGCAGCAGCAGCACCTGCAGACCACCTTCGTCGCCCAGACGCAGGGCCACGATATCCACCCCGGCCAGAACCTCCACTGCACTCATCGCGTCCCTCAATTTTCCTTACCACTTACTTCATCTTGACCAATAATCCGCCATCTTTCACGCCCCGATGAGAAAAACCTCTTGACTACATATTTCACCAGATGAAATATGTAGTCACCCCATGCGCAAGAAGGAGGCGCACCATGAAGATCGCCAGCCTCGACGTAGACGCTCAGAAAGGCTTTACCCCGCTGTGCCCCGACGAACTGCCCGTACCCGAAGGCGATACCATAGTGCCGGCGCTGAACCAGATGGCCATGCGCGGGCAGTTGCGCCTCGGCAGCAAGGACGCCCACAGCCCGCAGGCCGCCTGGGTGGTGCCGGAACCTGCGCAGATGCTGCAACCCCTGCCGCTGGCCAATGCCGACCTCACCTGGGTCAGCCATTGCGTACCCGGCACCCCCGGTTTCGAGCTGCTGGACGGATTGCCCGCGCCTCTGGATTACGACTACTTCGTGTGGAAAGGCGTGGAGCCGGATCTGCACCCCTACGGCGCCTGCTATCACGACCTGGCCGAGAAACGCAGCACAGGCGTGATCGAATTTCTTCGGCAAAATGGCGTCGACCTTGTATTGGTCGGCGGCCTGGCGCTGGATTACTGCGTCAAGACCACGGCCCTGCAACTGCGCCGCGCAGGCTTCGAGGTGATCGTCCACCTGCCGGCCTGCCGCGCAATCGCCAGCGAAACTGCCGAAGCCGCCTGCGTCGCCATGCGCGAGCGCGGCATCACCCTCAGCGCCAGCCTGGAACAGCTGGACAGCCTCTTAGCCAAGGAGAATCCGCGATGAGCGAGAGCATCTTCGCCGAGCGTATCGTGCAGAACCTGCTGGACACCGACTTCTACAAGCTGACCATGATGCAGGCAGTGCTGCACAACTACCCCAACGCCGAGGTGGAATGGGAATTCCGCTGCCGCAGCAGCGAGGATCTGACCCCTTATCTGGCCGAGATCCGTTACCAGATCGAACGTCTGAGCGAACTGAGCCTGAGTGTCGACCAGCTCGCCTTCCTCGAGCGCATCTCCTTCATCAAACCGGACTTCATCCGTTTCCTCAGCCTGTTCCGCTTCAACCTGCGCTACGTGCACACCAGCATCGAAGATGGCCAGTTGAGCATTCGCCTGCGCGGCCCCTGGCTGCACGTGATCCTCTTCGAGGTTCCGCTGCTGGCCGTCGTCAGCGAAGTACGCAACCGCTATCGCTACCGCGAAGTCCTGCTGGAGCAGGCCGCCGAACGCCTCTACGAGAAATTCGACTGGCTCAAGGCCGAAGCCTCGCCAAGCGAACTGGCCGGCTTCCAGCTCGCCGATTTCGGCACCCGCAGGCGCTTCTCCTACCGCGTGCAGGAGCAGGCGGTGCATATCCTCAAGCGCGACTTCCCTGGCCGTTTCGTCGGCACCAGCAACGTGCACCTGGCACGCGAATTCGACCTCAAGCCCATCGGCACCATGGCCCACGAATGGCTGATGGCGCACCAGCAACTGGGCCCACGCCTGATCGACAGCCAGATCGCCGCGCTCGACTGCTGGGTACGTGAGTACCGTGGCCTGCTCGGTATCGCCCTGACCGACTGCATCACCATGGACGCCTTCCTGGCGGATTTCGACCTGTACTTCGCCAAGCTCTTCGACGGCTTGCGTCACGACTCCGGCGACCCGCTGGTGTGGGCGGAAAAAGCCATCGCCCACTACGAGAAGCTCGGCATCGACCCGATGAGCAAGACCCTGGTGTTCTCCGACGGCCTCGACCTGCCCAAGTCGCTACGGCTCTACCGTGCACTTAGCGGGCGAATACACGTAAGCTTCGGCGTTGGCACCAACCTGACCTGCGACATCCCCGGCGTCGAGCCGATGAACATCGTGATCAAGATGATCGCCTGCAACGGTCAGCCGGTGGCCAAGATCTCCGATACACCCGGCAAGACCCAATGCCGCGACGAGAATTTCGTCCACTACCTCAAACACGTCTTTCGCGTCCCTGACGCCCAGTGAGGACACCGACATGAGCAACCGCCAAGCCGAAATCGCCGCCGCCCTCGATGTGGTGCCGCCCTTCGCCGACGAGGCCGCGCTGATCGCCCAGATCGAGAAGCGCAAGACCTTCATCAAGAACAGCCTGAAGAATGCCGGCCTCAAGGTGCTGGTGCTGGGCATCAGTGGTGGCGTCGACTCGCTGACCGCCGGGCGTCTGGCCCAGCTCTCGGTCGAGGAACTGCGGGCGGAAACCGGCGATAGCACCTACCGCTTCATCGCCGTGCGCCTGCCGCACAACGCTCAGCACGACGAGCACGATGCCCAGGATTCGCTGAAATTCATCCGCGCCGATGAAGAGGACACGGTCAATATCGCCAGCAGCGTGACCGGCCTCGGCGAGCAGGTCACCCATCTGCAGAAACTCAGCGATGCACGCCGCGACTTCGTCGTCGGCAATATCAAGGCGCGTATCCGCATGGTCGCCCAGTTCGCCATCGCCAACGCCAACAATGGCCTGGTGATCGGCACCGACCATGCTGCCGAAGCGGTAATGGGCTTCTTCACCAAGTTCGGTGACGGCGCCTGCGACCTCGCCCCGCTGTCCGGCCTGGTGAAGAAGCAGGTGCGCGCCATTGCCGCACATCTGGGCGCACCGCAGCACCTGGTGATGAAAACCCCGACCGCCGACCTGGAAGAGCTGCGCCCAGGCAAACCGGACGAGGAAGCGCACGGCGTGACCTATGCCGAGATCGACGCCTTTCTGCATGGCGAAAAGGTCAGCGACGAAGCCTATGCCACCATCGTGCGCACCTACGACAACACTCGCCACAAGCGCGAGCTGCCGCTGGTGCCCTGATAATTCGCAGGCATAACGAAGAAGCCGGGCATTACCCGGCTTCTTCGTATTCGGCATGGGGATGGAGCGCCCTCTCAGAACCGTCCGTTGACCACTCGCTCGGCCGGACGTGCGCTGCGCTCGCAGATTTCTCGAGGGCGGCAACCGGCAACCGGCGCAGGAGGCGGCTGATCGGGCAAGGTCGGCTCGCCCGGCTCCTGCGGCGGCACGGGTTTACCGGGCTGATCCGGCACGTCGGGATTGGGCTGGCCGGGAATGGCGGCAGCATTGAGGTCGACAAGGGACATGGCGGGCTCTCCTGAGCGTGGGCTGTAGCAGGTTGAGTGCTGCCCGCTCGGGAAGATTCAGCCTTTTCGACCAATGACTTCGCCCATGAAAAAGCCGGGCATGGCCCGGCTTCGTAGCGCTGCCAGGCATTCAGGCCTTGGGCAGGGTCACGCCGGTCTGGCCCTGGTACTTGCCACCCCGGTCACGGTAGGACACTTCACAGGCCTCGTCGGACTGCAGGAACAGCATCTGCGCCACGCCCTCGTTGGCGTAGATCTTCGCCGGCAGATTGGTGGTGTTGGAGAACTCCAGGGTCACGTGGCCTTCCCACTCCGGCTCCAGCGGCGTGACATTGACGATGATGCCGCAACGCGCATAGGTGCTCTTGCCCAGGCAGATGGTCAGCACGTCTCGCGGGATGCGGAAGTATTCCACGGTGCGGGCCAGGGCGAAGGAGTTCGGCGGAATGATGCAGACGTCACTCTTGATATCGACGAAGCTCTTCTCGTCGAAGTTCTTCGGATCGACGATGGCCGAGTGAATGTTGGTGAACACCTTGAATTCATCGGCACAGCGCACGTCGTAGCCGTAGCTGGACACCCCGTAGGAGATCACGCGGCTGGCATCGGCGCCACGCACCTGGCGCTCGACAAAGGGTTCGATCATCCCCTGTTCCTGGGCCATGCGGCGAATCCACTTGTCCGATTTGATGCTCATGGCGAAGGTCCTGAATTGGGTCGTTGCAAGAAAAGTGAGCGCATCTTACCGAGGCTGGTGCCACGCTTCAAAGACCGGCAACAGGCTCATTGCGCAATATTTGCGAAAAAAGCTGCATCCAGCATTCGCACTTGGCGATAAAAACACGTATGGTGTGATCACTGTGCTGCATGTGTCACCGCGAATCGCTACTTGATGCCTAGATCTCGATCCAAACATCGTCCGACTCCTAGTACTCGTTGCACTCAGTCCCGGCCTGGGCTTTTCCGAGGCTGTTATCAATTCTGTTTAGGAGACATCACATGTCCAATCGTCAGAACGGCACCGTCAAGTGGTTCAATGATGAGAAAGGCTACGGCTTCATCACCCCGCAATCCGGTGACGACCTGTTCGTACACTTCAAAGCCATCCAGGCTGACGGCTTCAAGACCCTGAAGGAAGGCCAGCAGGTCTCCTTCGTGGCTACCCGTGGCCAGAAAGGCATGCAAGCTGAAGAAGTTCAGATCGTTGGTTGATCTGCGCTGATCGCTTGAAAAAGAGCCCCGCCTAGTGCGGGGCTTTTTTATTACAGTGCAAAAGCGAATCCATGCTCGCCCGGAGCCTGGCTAGCGCCGATCCCGCAAGAAATAAAAAACCCGTCGATCTTGCGATCGACGGGTTTCGTATATGGCGCAGCGGACGGGACTCGAACCCGCGACCCCCGGCGTGACAGGCCGGTATTCTAACCGACTGAACTACCGCTGCGTGTCGGTTGGACTTGCGTCCAAGGAACTCATGAAACTCTGTAGCATCCGATGGCACCCTGCTGGGTTTACCATCTCGAACCGACCCAAGGTCGATCCGGGAAATAATGGCGCAGCGGACGGGACTCGAACCCGCGCCCCCCGGCGTGACAGGCCGGTATTCTAACCGACTGAACTACCGCTGCGCGTCGGCTGGACTTGCGTCCAAATTCGCTAATGGTGGGTGGTGACGGGATCGAACCGCCGACCCTCTGCTTGTAAGGCAGATGCTCTCCCGGCTGAGCTAACCACCCATGTGCCTTAGCGAGGCGCGCACTTTATGCAGGCGGCGGTGCTAAGTCAACACCCTGCTTGAATTTTTCTGAAATAAAGCGCCTTGCCTCAGTCCATTTCACCGCACAGCTCGGCCGCCCTCAGCAAGGCCGCTGCCAGACTGTGGCGCTCCCAATCGGCCAAAGCGGCGAAACGCTGGTTGAACTCCGGTGGCATCAGCGACGAAGCCTGTTTGATCAGTTCGCGGCCGGCATCGGTGATCAACAGCCACTGGCGGCGGCGATCCTGGTCGTCGCGCTGGCGCTGCAGCAAACCGCGCTCCTCGAGGCGATCGAGCAAGCCGGACAGCGTTGCGGCCGTCAGGCTGACACGACTGCTGAGCACGCTGGCGGTCAGCCGCGTCTCGCTGGCCAGCACCTGCAGCACCATCAGTTGCATGGGCGTCAGCCCACCGAAACGAGACAGGCGCTTGGCGTGCACCTCCCCCGCCTGCTGAAGGCGCCGCAGGGCCTGAAACAGGGGCATCTCGAACGCCATGACGGATGACAATTCTATTTCATCAGGAACTTTTTTATCACTCATAAGCACCAATTCATAACAACCAAAACTTTGACATGAAAGCATTATTTTGTTTTGGTGTAAAAGGCCCGATGACGGGCCACTCCCCAACGGCAACACCGGTAAGGAACTTATGTGCGCAATAGCTGGAGAACTACGTTTTGATCGACGCCCCGCGGATCTGGCGGCAGTCGAACGCATCACCCACCACCAAGCCCCTCGCGGCCCAGACGCCCATGGCTTCCATAGCCAAGGATCCATCGCCCTCGGCCATCGCCGCCTGAAGATCATGGATCTGGCCGAAGCCTCGGGCCAGCCGATGATCGACAGCGATCTCGGCCTGTCCATGGTGTTCAACGGCGCCATCTACAACTACCCCGAATTGCGTGCCGAGCTGGAAACGCTCGGTTATCGTTTCTTCTCCGGCGGCGACACCGAAGTGCTGCTCAAGGGCTACCACGCCTGGGGCGAAAAGCTGCTGCCCAAGCTCAACGGCATGTTCGCCTTCGCCGTCTGGGAGCGTGATAGCCAACGCCTGTTCATCGCCCGTGACCGCCTCGGCATCAAGCCGCTGTACCTGTCGCGCACTGGCGAGCGCCTGCGCTTCGCCTCGTCGCTGCCAGCCCTGCTGCAAGGCGGCGACATCGCCAAGACGCTGGATGCCGTCGCCCTCAACCACTACCTGAACTTCCACGCCGTGGTGCCGGCACCGCGCACCATCCTGGCTGGCGTGGAGAAGCTGCCGCCCGCCACCTGGATGCGCGTCGACGCCGACGGCCAGGTCGAGCAACAGACCTGGTGGACGCTGCAGTTCGGCCCGCAGGGCGAGGAAGTGAACTACGGCCTGGAAGAATGGCGCGACCGTACGCTGGAGACCATGCGCGAAGCGGTGGAGATTCGTCAGCGCGCCGCCGTGGACGTTGGCGTGCTGCTCTCTGGCGGCGTCGACTCGAGCATGCTGGTGGGTCTGCTGCGTGAAGCCGGCGTGGAAAACCTGCTGACCTTCTCCATCGGCTTCCAGGATGCCGGCGGCGAGCGCGGCGACGAATTCCAGTATTCGGATCTGATCGCCCAGCGCTTCGCCACCCGTCACCACCAGTTGCGCATCGGCGAGCACGAAATCCTCGAGCAACTGCCGCAGGCCTTCCGCGCCATGAGCGAGCCGATGGTCAGCCATGACTGCATCGCCTTCTACCTGCTCTCGCGCGAAGTGGCCAAGCACTGCAAGGTGGTGCAGAGCGGCCAGGGCGCGGACGAACTGTTCGCCGGCTACCACTGGTATCCGCAGGTCGATGGCGCCGACGATGCTTTCGCCGCCTACCGCGCCGCCTTCTTCGACCGCGAGCACGACGAGTATGCCGCCTGCGTGCAGCCGGCCTGGCTGACCGGCGACATGGCCGGCGAGTTCGTCCGCGAGCACTTCGCCCAGCCTGGCGCTGAGGCCGCCGTGGACAAGGCGCTGCGTCTGGACAGCACGGTGATGCTGGTGGACGACCCGGTCAAGCGCGTGGACAACATGACCATGGCCTGGGGCCTGGAGGCACGCACGCCGTTCCTCGACTACCGCGTGGCCGAGCTGTCGGCGCGTATCCCCGCGCAGTTCAAGCTGCCTGAAGGCGGCAAGTACGTGCTCAAGGAAGCAGCGCGCAAGGTCATCCCCAGTGAGGTGATCGACCGGCCCAAGGGTTACTTCCCGGTACCTGGCCTCAAGCATCTGGAAGGCGCCACCCTCGGCTGGGTACGCGACCTGCTCCTCGATCCCAGCCAGGATCGCGGCCTGTTCAATCCGAAGATGCTCGACCAGTTGCTGACCAACCCGCAGAGCCAGCTCACGCCGCTACGCGGCTCCAAGCTGTGGCAGCTCGCGGCGCTCAACCTGTGGCTGAGCGAGCAAGGGCTGTAATGACAAGGGAGCGGCTCGCGGCCGAAACGGAATGCCGCCCAGCCGCTCCTACGAGCTAAAGAACGGTCGCAGCCCGGATGCAATCCGGGATCGGCACGACTCAACACTCGATCCGGCTCAGACCGGCGAAGGACAACTCATGCGCTCCCCTGCCTTCAAGCAACGCCTGATCCGCGGCCAGACGCCTTCCTACGAACGCCTGCAAGCGCGCCTGGCCGAAGATCACACCAGCGAGCCGAGCCAGCCGCAGGCCATCCATTGCGGCTGGGGCCGGCTGCTGATCGGCCACACCTACCCGGATGCCACGGCATTGGCCGAAGCGCTACTAGGCGAACAGACCGGCGAGCGTGACATCGCCCTGTACGTCGCCGCGCCGCATCAGGTGCTGGCCCACGCCCCGCAGCAACTCTTCCTCGACCCTTCCGACACCCTGCGCCTGTGGTTCACCGATTACCGCCCGGCACGTCGCAGCTTTCGCGGTTTTCGCATTCGCCGGGCGCAGAACGACGCCGACTGGCAGGCCATCAACTGCCTGTACCAGACCCGCAACATGCTACCCATCGACCCGGCCAAGCTCACCCCCTACAACGAAGGCGGCCCCACCTACTGGCTGGCCGAGGACGAGGACAGCGGCGCGGTGATCGGCAGCGTCATGGGCCTCAACCACCAACGTGCCTTCCGCGACCCGGAAAACGGCAGCAGCCTCTGGTGCCTGGCGGTCGACCCGCAATGCAGCCGCCCTGGCGTCGGCGAGGTGCTGGTGCGCCATCTGATCGAGCACGGCATGAGCCGTGGTCTGAACTACCTCGACCTGTCGGTGCTGCACGACAACAAGCAGGCCAAGAAACTCTACGCCAAGCTGGGCTTTCGCGAGTTGCAGACCTTCAGCCTGAAACGCAAGAACGGCATCAACCAGCCGCTGTTCCTCGGCCCCGGCCCGCAGGCTGAACTCAACCCCTATGCGCGCATCATCGTCGACGAGGCGCTGCGTCGCGGCATCGAAGTGCAGGTGGATGACGCCGAAGCCGGGCTGTTCACCCTCAGCCATGGCGGGCGCCGCATCCGCTGCCGCGAATCGCTGTGCGACCTGACCAGCGCCGTGAGCATGACCCTGTGCCAGGACAAGCGCCTGACCCACCGTGCCCTGTCGCGCGCAGGCCTCAGCGTGCCAGCGCAATGCCTGGCCGGCAGCGCCGAAGACAACGCTGCCTTCCTTGCCGAACACGGTGCGGTGGTGGTCAAGCCGGTGGACGGCGAACAGGGCCAGGGGGTGGCGGTGGATCTGCGCACGCCGGGCGAGGTGCAGGAAGCCATCGAGCGCGCCAGCGTGTTCGATCAGCGCGTACTGCTGGAGAGCTACCACGAAGGCCATGACCTGCGCATCCTGGTGATCGGCTACGAGGTGGTGGCAGCCGCCATTCGCCGCCCGGCCGAGATCATCGGCGACGGTCACCACAGCATCGGTGAACTGATCGATGCACAGAGCCGCCGTCGCCAGGCCGCTACCGGCGGCGAGAGCCGCATCCCCAAGGACGCCGAGACCCTGCGCACCCTGCACGGTGCCGGCCTCGACTACGACAGCGTGCTGCCGGCCGGCCAGCGCCTGGCGGTACGCAAGACCGCCAACCTGCATACCGGCGGCACTCTGGAGGACGTCACCGAGATCCTTCACCCGACCCTGCGCGACGCTGCCATCAAGGCCGCGCGCGCTCTGGAAATTCCGGTGGTCGGCCTCGACCTGCTGGTGCCGGCCGCCGATCAACCAGAACACGTGTTCATCGAGGCCAACGAGCGCGCCGGCCTGGCCAACCACGAGCCGCAGCCGACCGCCGAGCGCTTCGTCGACCTGCTGTTCCCGCTAAGCCAGGCGACCGGCTGATGCCGTGGGTGCAGGAACGGATTCATCTGCGGCGTCACGAAACGATCGCCGCTGAATTCGTTCCTACCTAGAGACAGCCTCCGCAAGCAATACAGACCAAGGAGACTCCATGCAGACACTCCCCGAACCCGACCTCGAATACCTGCAGAAGGTACTGCTGGAGATGCTCGCCATCCCCAGCCCGACAGGTTTTACCGACACCATCGTGCGCTACGTCGCCGAGCGTCTGGAAGAACTGGAAATCCCCTTCGAGCTGACCCGCCGTGGCACCATCCGCGCCACCCTGCGCGGGCGCCAGAGCGAGTACGAGCGCTTCGACCGCGCCGTATCCGTGCACCTGGACACCATTGGCGCCATCGTCCGCGAGATCAAGGACAACGGCCGTCTCGGTCTGGCGCCTGTGGGCTGCTGGTCGAGCCGCTTCGCCGAAGGCAGCCGCGTAAGCCTGTTCACCGACAACGGCGTGATCCGTGGCAGCGTATTGCCGCTGCTGGCCTCGGGGCACGCCTTCAACACCGCCGTCGACACCCTGCCGGTGAGCTGGGATCACGTCGAGCTGCGCCTGGACGCCTATTGCGCCACCCGCGCCGACTGCGACGCCCTGGGCATCGCCGTGGGCGACTTCGTCGCCTTCGATCCGCTGCCGGAATTCTCCGAAAGCGGCCATATCAGCGCCCGCCATCTCGACGACAAGGCCGGTGCGGCGGCGCTGCTGACCGCGCTCAAGTCCATGCGCGATCATGGCCTGCAGCCGATGATCGACTGCCACCCGCTGTTCACCATCACCGAGGAGGTCGGCTCCGGTGCCGCCGCCGCCCTGCCCTGGGACGTCAGCGAATTCGTCGGCATCGATATCGCCCCGGTCGCCCCGGGCCAGCAGTCCAGTGAGCACGCCGTCAGCGTGGCCATGCAGGACTCCGGCGGCCCCTATGACTATCACCTGTCACGCCAGCTCCTGCGCCTGGCCGCCGAGAACGAGATCGCGGTGCGCCGTGACCTGTTCCGCTATTACCACAGCGATGCCCAGTCGGCGGTCGCTGCCGGCCACGACATCCGTACCGCCCTGCTGGCCTTTGGCTGTGACGCCACCCATGGCTACGAACGCACCCATATCGACAGCCTCAAGGCGCTGACCCAGATCCTCACCGCCTACGTACTCAGCCCACCCGTCTTCGCCAGCGACGCGCAACCCGCGCAAGGCTCGCTGGAGCGTTTCAGCCATCAACTGGAGCACGAAGCGCAAATGGAAAGCGATACCCGTGTTCCCCCCGTGGACAGCCTGCTCGGCCAGCGCGAACAGGACGCTTGAAGGCGGCACTGCATAAAGGCAAAGTGACACGAGACTGGAGGGGGGACGCGAGTTCCCCCTTTTTCAGCCCTGCCAACCCGAGCTGCCTGCTCGCGATAAGAATGACTCTGGCCCAGAGGTTCGTGGATGCCTCGTTTCTGCCTGGCTTTTTTGCTCTTCTGGCTGGCCTGCCCGAGCTGGGCAGGACAATCCATGCCGCTGGACAGGGAAGACATGCGCCTGTCCCTGAGCCCCTACCTGGGCTATCACGAAGACAAGAGCGGCAAAATGAGCGTCGATCAGGTGCTGGCCCTGGATGCGAACGCCTTCGCCCCCATCCAGGCCACCCAACCGAATCTGGGCAAGAACGCTTCGGCCTGGTGGTTCAAGGTCAGCCTGGATAACCGCCTCGGCCATGCCTTGGGCGGTTATCTGGAAGTCAACTACCCGCTGCTCGATCATATCCAGGTCTATCAGCTCGGCCCCGATGGGCAGCGCCTGGAACAGGAAAGCGGCGACCATTTCGCCTTTGCCCAGCGTCCGGTGCAAGTGCGCAACTTCTGGTTTCCCCTGCAGCTCGAACCCGGCACCAGCACCCTGCTGATCAGGGTGGAAACCACCAGCACGGTATTCGTGCCGATGTACTTCGCCACCTATGGCGCCAGCGCCGCCGCCCAGGAAAACCTCATGGGTCTCAACGGCGCGTTCTACGGCGTGCTGTTCGCCATGTTCTGCTACAACCTGTTCCTCTACCTGTCGCTGCGTGAATCGGCCTATCTCTGGTATCTGGCCTACAGCCTCAACGTCGGCCTGCTGGCCACCTGCTTCGACGGCATGCTGTTCAAGCTGCTGCCCGAACACGTGGCGCTGCAGTCGGTGGCCATCTATATCCTGATGTACCTGCATTGCCTCACCGCCATCCAGTTCAGCCGGCATTTCCTCCATATCCGCCAATACTTCCCACGCCTGGATATCGGCCTGCGCCTGCTGATGCTGGCGTGCGTCGGTTGCCTGCTGTCGGTGCCGCTGATCGGCTTCGCCGCCTGGAACATTCTCGCCAGCCTGACCGTCTCGCTGGTGTCGTTGATCCTTCTGCTGACCGGCCTCTACGCCTGGCGCCGTGGTGTGCGCTACGGCTCCTACTACACCCTGGCCTGGGCCATATTGCTGTTCGCCTTCATCCATGCCACCACCGGCTCGCTGGGCCTGGAGCTATTCGGCGTGTTCGGTGGTGCGGCGGTGAAGATCGGCGTGACCATCGAGCTGATCACCCTCTCCATCGGCCTGGCCGACCGCATCAACCTGCTCAAGGAAGAAGGCTTCCAGTCGCGCCGTGCAGCCGAGCAGGCGGAGTTCGAGAACCAGGCCAAGAGCCGTTTCCTGGCCAAGATGAGCCATGAGATCCGCACCCCGCTCAATGGCGTGCTGGGCATGTTGCAATTGCTGCGCGAAACCCAGCTCGACCGCAGCCAGCGCTTCTACGTGGACACCATCGCCAGCTCCGGTAGCTCGCTGATGGCGGTGATCAACGACATCCTCGACTACGCCCGTATCGAGTCCGGCAAGCTGAGCCTGGAGCAGATCGACTTCGATCTCGAAGAGATGATTTCCGAAACCCTCAGCCTGTTCACCGGCCAGGCTCTGGACAAGCATCTGCGCCTCTACGTGAGCCTGGAAAATGGCGTACCGCGACGTATCCAGGGCGACCCGACACGGCTCAAGCAGGTACTGATGAACCTGCTCAGCAATGCCCTCAAGTTCACCGCCGAAGGCCACGTCGCCCTCAGCATCAGCCGGCGCAACGACAGCCAGGGCGCCGCCAGTCTGGTCTTCGCCGTCAGCGACAGCGGCATCGGCATCAGCGAGCAGGTGCTGGCCAAGCTGTTCGACTCCTTCGCCCAGGGCGACTCCAGCACCACGCGCCGCTATGGTGGCAGCGGCCTGGGTCTGGCCATCAGCAAGGAGCTGGTGGAGATGATGGGCGGGCGCTTCGAGGTGCAGAGCACTCTCGGCCAGGGCACGCGCTTCGCCTTCGAGATAGCCCTGCCGCAGACCATCGAGCCACCGGACGAACTCGCTCGCCTGCTCGCTGGGCGCATGGCCCTGCTCGCCTCACTGGATGGCCTGGGGCTGGATGCCATGAGCCGCCTGCTCGGGCGCTGGGGCATGCGCACCGAGCGCTGCCAGACACCGGAGCGCTTGCACGAATATCTGGAAGACTTCAAGGTCGCACCACTGCTGGTATTGATCGCCCCCTGGCCCGGCAGCGTCACGCACTGGTTGGAGTCACTGAGCACGCAGTTGCAACCTGGCCAGCGCGTGCTACTGGTGTGCCCGCCGGAGCACTGCCATACCCTACCCTCCGGCCAGGGTCTGCGCCTGCAGCACCTGGCCCAACCCGTTGCCGTCAACAGCCTGCGCCAGGCCCTCGACGAGCTCTATCAGGAACCCCGCGCACAGGTGCATACCTTGGTTCGAGAAATACGCAGTGAAAACGGCGATGCGCCGTGCATTCTGGTGGCCGAAGACAACCCGGTGAACCAGTTGGTGGTTCAGGGCTTTCTCAAGAAGCGCGGCTATGACGTGCGCCTGGTCAGCAACGGCAAGGCTGCGGTGGAAACCTACAGCCAGGCACCGGAGGCCTTCCATCTGGTGCTGATGGACTGCGAGATGCCGGAAATGGACGGCTTCGAGGCCACCCGCGACATACGCCGCCTGGAGCGCAACCGGCAATTGCCGGCGGTGCCGATCATCGCCCTGACTGCGCATATCCTGCACGAGCACCGGCAGCACGGCCTGGATGTCGGCATGAACGACTTTCTCAGCAAACCCCTGGACAGCACACTGCTGTACGACACCCTGGAGCGCTACCTGAGCCCACGCTCGGAGCCCTGACAGCGCAACACCGGAGCCCCACCGTGCTGATACCGCCTCATCTGCTGCAAGCCGATACCCTCACCGCCCTGATCGAAGACTTCGTCACCCGTGACGGCACCGACAATGGTGACGAGACGCCGTTGGAAACCCGCGTGCAACGCGTGCGCCGTGCCCTGGACAAGGGCGAGGCGGTGATCGTCTTCGATCCCGATAGCCAGCAGTGCCAACTGGCGCTCAAGCGCGACGTGCCCAAGGAGTGGATCGATGCCCTTCGCGAAGAATCCTGAACCCTCGGAGCCTGTTCATGATCTCGCGTAGGGCGTACCGGGACGCCGGCCGCTCGGAAGCAGTACGCCGTTGGGAGTATTGGACGTAGATTGTGGCGCCGAACTCGACATGGCCCGGCGGACTGTTCGCTGGCGCTACGAGCGGTCGGCGCCCCGATCCGCCCTACGCCTGCCACCATCAAGCCTGCAGCGTCTCGGAGAGTTACCGCAGGTTCAGGCGCGTGCAGAGCCCGCCCAGGAGGGCGAACGGAATCGTCGTGGAAGAGGTTGAGCGACATGGATGTCGCGAAAGTCACGATGGGCCATGGATGGCTCACCGTGGTGGGCCTCTGGAGCGGCGATGGAGTGAGCGAACCCTCGCGTAGCGAGGGCCGGATGAAAGGGCGGAGGTTTTGGTTACTTTTGCCCCAAAAGTGACTCGCCCGGGAGGGCGAAACAAAAAACATCAACAAAAACGCGGCAATTCGGAACAAGCACCCGAAACACCGTATTGCCAGTCCGGTGTCAACCAGGCATTCCCCTTGAAAATGCGATGAACCTGTTTTTAACGCAGTAGGGCCGACGCGCAGCGGATCATGAACAGGCTTTCAGCGGCGCCAGCTCCGCGCCAGCCAATAATCCAGGCTCACCCAGCGCCCTGCCCCGCTGAAGAACAACGCCACCAACATCACCAGATAGGTGGCGGCGAACTCGATACCATTGTTCAGCACCACGAACTTGCCGCTGCTCGTCAGCCAGTCGTAATTGCCGTGCTCACGCAGGATGGCGCGCGCCCGTTCGAGCTTTTCCGCCGCGGCCAGCACACGCTCGTTGGCAAAGGGCGCCGACGGGTCGGCAATCGCCTGCCAGCCATAGGGCCAGTGCACGGTGAAGATGGCCACCAGCATGGTGACGATCAGCGGAATGCTGATCCAGCGCACGGCAAAGCCGAACAGCAGCAGACTGGCACCACCGGCCTCGGTCAGCGCCGCCGCCCAGGCCAGCAGTTCGGGAAATGGCAGGCCCAGCCCCCAGTCCGGGTTGCCGAACCAGGCGGCGGTGGCGTCGATATCGGCCAGCTTGTGCGTGCCAGCCATCCAGAACACCGGCACCAGATACAGGCGCAGCAACAGCGGGCCGAGAAAATCCAGGCGCCGGGACGCCTCCAGCGCATCCTGGCAGCGATTGAGTAGAGCGATCATGGGTCAGTCCTCGGCGGGGGGAAACCAGATATCCCGTGCCTGCCAGTCGTTCAGCAGCGCCCGGGCGTTGTCGAAATAGGCACTGTCGGCAAGCAGGCCGTGGGCATTGGCCAGGCCTTGCAGTGCCTGCCTCACCGGCTCATTGGTTTGCAGACGCAGTGCGAGCTGATAGGCGAAGGGCGTCAGCTGCATGAAGCGCACCTTGTCCCGGCTATCGCGCCAGACCAGCAGACAGGTTGGCTGTGCTGGCGATTGCAGCGGGCGGTGCTCGCCCCCTATCAATTGCACCGGCCAGCGGTAGGCCAACGGCCAGGCCAATGGCGACCAGCCTTGCCCAGGCAGTTGCGCCGCGCTGACGTCCAGCGCCAGCTCGACCCACTCGTAATGCGCCAGCTCCAGCATGAACGGCGGATCCTCCGGCTCGGCGCGATACCCCTGCTGCAACCAGGCGATGAACTCCTGGCTGATCTGCGGAAAGTACGGGGTCGCCGCCCGATGCTCGGCGAAGAAGGCGCGCAGCAGCCTCTGCCAACGCTCGCTTCCTAAAACCGCGCGCAGCACCGGAAAGGCACTGCCAACCAGGCTGGCGACATTGTTGAAGAACAGCTCCTCATAGATCGCCATGCGCTCGCCAGTGATACCCGGCAACAGCGCCTGAGCCTCGGGCTGGCGGATGCGCGCGGCGAAGTCGCGCTGTAGTTGCACGCCGCTCATGTGCCATACCTGTTAAACGGTTGCGCGGCCTGTTGCAGGCTGCGGATATGTGCCAGCTCGGCATACAGCTCAGCCAGCGGCGGGAAGTTGAAGTCGCGCTCCAACAGCGTCGGGCGCAAACCATGTTGCGCATAGGTAGCACTGAGCAACGCCCACACCGGATCGATCACCGGCGCGCCATGGGTGTCGATCTTCAGGTCTTCGGCCTGGTCGTAATGGCCGGCGACATGCAGATAAGCGATGCGCTCGCTGGGCATCGCCGCGATATAGGTAGCGGCATCGAAGCCGAAATTCAGGCTGTTGACGTAGACGTTGTTGACGTCCAGCAGCAGTTGGCAGTCCGCGCGCTCCAGCACCGCCCGGACGAAATCCGCCTCGTCCAGCTCGCCCGGCAGGCGTGCATAGGCCGAGACGTTCTCGATGATCAGCGGTCGCTGCAGCACGTCCTGAACGATACGCACGCGCTCGGCGATGCGCAGCACCGACTCTTCGGAAAACGGCAGCGGCATCAGGTCATATAGCTGGCCATCATCGGCGCAGGCCGACAAATGCTCGCTGTAAGCCAGCACGCCGTGCTCGTCGAGAAAGCCCTTGATGGCGTGCAGCAACTCCAGATTCAGCGGCGCGAAGCCGCCGAGGTTGAGGGACAGACCATGACACAGCAGCGGCCGGCGCTCGCTCAGAGCACGCAGTTGCTTGCCCAGCCGACCGCCGACACCGATCCAGTTCTCCGGTGCCACTTCCAGGAAGTCGGCACCGCTGGCCTCGTCATCGAGCAACTCGGCAAGCAGCCCACGGCGCAAGCCCAGGCCGGCGCCATCCAGTTCTGCCAATTGCATGGCCCGTCCCCCTCGCTGCTTACTCGCTCTTTTCGCCGCCGCATTTACCCTCGGTACCGGCCTTCTTCTCGGCACCGCACGAGCCTTCTTTGTCCGCTTTCTTCTCGCTGCCGCACTTGCCTTCACCGCAGGAACCTTCCTGGCCCTTCTCGCCGGCAGCCAGGCTGTAGCCGCTGCTCAGCTCCTGCGCGGCAAAGGGATTGCTCGCGGCCTGTGCGGTAAAGGCCACGGAAGTCAGCAGCGCGGCGCCCAGGGTAGCGGTCAGGGTATTGAGTGGTTTCATGGCATCTCTCCATCGTTTCGGAATGCGGGGCCGGATTGGCGCCCTCGCAGTAATGGACGAGGCACAGGTGCGGGCGTTACAGCGGGTGAAAAAAGTTTTCGTAGCCCAGATGAAATCCGGGGGCGCTTTGCCCGCTACCAGTCGCGGCTACGACTGCATGGATGCTGTAGGTAGAGCGAAGCAGGATGCCAGAGCCGAAAGCCACTCCCACAGGCAGAGGAACATCCACCGCACCGTGGGAGGCGCCTCAGCGGCGCGAGTTCCGGTTGTTCAACCAGCTCACTGGCTGCACGGATAAAGGCGGCGGTCGAGGTTGGGGCTTCGATCCCCGCTTCACGCAGCATGCCGCGCAACAGGTTGATACGCTGGGTTCTGCTCTTCTTCCAGGTTTCCCGCAGTCCATGCAATTGCTGGAGCTGTTGTTGATCGTGGCTCTTCACCGGCACGGGATGAATATCGGTGCAGCGCGCGGCTTCCAGCATGGCATCGCAGTCGTTGCGGTCGGTCTTGTTGCGCCGACGATAGGGCCGCACGTAACGCGGATGCAGCAGCCGGACCTGATGTCCCAGCGATTGCGCCAACCGTCCCCAGTAATGCGCTGTGCCGCAGGCTTCCATCACCCACTCGACCGGCTCGGCCTGCTCCTGTATATATCGCCTGAACGCCTCCCGGTTCAGCCGCTTGCGCTGCACCACCTGGCCGTAACGGACACTCTCGGCAACTTGGTAAACGGACTTGGCCAGATCAACAGCGATGCGCTTCATAACGGCTCTCCCAATTTCAGCTATAACAGCCCTCAGGTATAGAACTGTGGCGTGGGGGAGTCCATTACAGCACTCAACGTCGCTCACTTCGTTCGCCGGACGTCCAAAAGCTGCGCTTTTGTCCGCCCATTAGCTTAATCGTTAGCTTCCAAGGACAGATAATGGTTACCGAAAAGAAATTTGAAAAATACTTAATCGAAACAGTCGCACATAAAACATCTTTGAACTCCTACGCAGAAGCCCCGGCGAACGCATTTTTACTATATACATGCGATGCTTATGATGCATTTCAGCACTGCCAAAATAAATTCACAAAAAAAGGAAATGGCGATTTCAACAAGGATAGCGAAGATAGTTTGAGACATATATCTTGCGCTATTCTTGGCTCACTAATGGGGCACTTTGAAACATATCAAAAGTCGTTATTAGCAGGCCTAATTGATTTTTCAGCAAATTTCCCATCTTTTGATTCAGAAAGCTTTTTAAAACATTTTTCAAAGCACTGTGGCGGTAGCATAAGCATTCCCGTCGACAGGCTTCTATCTTTCCGCACTACGAGTGCTCAAGTCGGCTACGTGGTATCTGACTCGCTTAACGGCTGGCACAACCCTAGTAAAGTAAATTCATTCTTCAAATCACTTGAAATAAAGAAAGATATTTTCACACCGAGTCAAATCGAGGATCTCGAAGTACTGTGGCAGCTACGCCATTCAATAGTTCACACTGGCGCATGGCTTTCTATGCCCGACTCTCAAAAAATAAAGCGCTTAAATGGCTATGGAAATAAACCAATAATATTTGAGCATACATTTATTAATGCGCTTTGCAGGAAGCTACACCAGATTGTTAAACACGCGAATACAACCTTGCTATCCGAATGCACTTCACTTCTTGGCGCAAAGCCAACTCAAGAAAGCATAGAAGGATTAACAAATTTTCTTGAGGTCACATCACCAAAAAAGGTGTGGTTGTAAACTAATTATGCGCTCAACTCTCGCTCACTTCGTTCGCTGGACAGCCAAAAGCTGCGCTTTTAGAGGAAAAAGCAAGTAGCCTGGGTAGAGCACAGCGAAACCCGGGGCAGATTAGATGGGTTTCGCGTTGCTCTACCCATCCTACGGTGCTGTTCCGACAGCAAATAGCCCGAACAACCATCGCAAACGGTGGATGAAAAAAGCGTCATCCACCCTACGCGTGAGGACGCAACCAAGCCGTCCAGCAAGAACGCGGTTCACCCCTGATTACGCCGGTTCTGCGCCAGGCGCTCGGCCAACGCGTCGAGTTCGGGCAGTTCGCCCTCGGGCATCTGCCGGATCACCGCCTGGGTCAGTTTCATCTGGCGGATAAAACGTCGGCAGTTGCCGCACATGGCCAGGTGCGCGCGCACGGCCAAGCGCTGGCGCAACGTCAGTTGGCCATCGAGAAAATCGCTGGAGTGAGCGACCAGTTCCTTGCAAGTCAGCATTGGCCCGTCTCCTCGAAATGTTCCAGGGTGGCGAAGACTTTCAGGCGTGCCCGATGCAGCAGCACACGTACATTGGAGAGCGAGATGTCGAGAAGATTACAGATCGCCTCCAGCTCCAGGCCCTGGCGTTCGCGCAGCAGCAGGACGCTGCTCTGCAGCTCGGACAGGCTGGTCAGGGTGTGTTCCAGGCACTGGCGCAGTTCGTCTTCGGTGAGCAGCGCGTCGGGGCTGTCCTGATGCCAGGTATGGGGGGCCATCAGCCAGTGGCCGTCATCGGCGAAACGCTCGTCGCCGACCGTGCCATGAGGGGCGGGCAGGTCGTCGAGCAGCACTTCGCGGCGGCTCTGCTTGAGCCGGGTCTTGGCAGTATTGGCGGTGATGGTCAGCAGCCAGGTCTTGAGGCTGGCGCGCCCCTGAAAGCCCGCCAGGTTGCGCACCACGGCGAGCCAGGCATCCTGCACCACCTCGTCGACATGGCGGCTGCCGACGATGGCATAAGCCACCGCACGCATCGCCCCCTGGTAGCGAGCCACCAGCTCGCGGTAGGCCTTTTGCTCCCCAGCGAGCAGGCGCTCCAGCAGATCGGATTCGGACATGGCACTCCCGTAGATCGAGCCTGCGCACGCAGCCGAACGCTCCGTGCAGCTCAGGCACTCCTACAGAGAGTTCAACGCTTGCGCAAAATTACACTGCCGATGGAATAACCGGCACCGAAGGAGCTTAGAACACCCAAGCTACCAGCAGGCAAATCATCCTGGTTCTTGTGCAGGGCGATCACCGAACCGGCCGAGCTGGTGTTGGCGTAGGTGTCGAGGATCACCGGTGCCTCGTGCGGCTCGGCATCGCGACCGAGCAGCTTGCGGGCGATCAGCAGGTTCATGTTGAGGTTGGCCTGGTGCAGCCAAAAGCGCTTGACGTCGCCAACGTTGAGCTGGTGCTCGGCCAGATGCGCGGCGATCAGCTCGGCCACCATCGGGCAGACGTCCCTGAAGACCTTGCGGCCTTCCTGTACGAACAGCTTGTCGCGGGCACCAATGCCCTCTTCCGCTGCGCGGTTGAGGAAGCCGAAGTTGTTGCGGATGTTGTTGGAGAACTGGGTCAGCAGCTTGGTGCCGACCACGTCGAACTGGTGCTTGGAGGTGGCCTGGTCGGCGCGCTCGATGATCACTGCGGTGGCGGCATCACCGAAGATGAAATGGCTGTCACGGTCGCGGAAGTTGAGGTGGCCGGTGCAGATTTCCGGGTTGACCATGAGGATGGCGCGGGCCTGGCCGGTCTGGATTGCAGTGGTCGCGGCCTGGATGCCGAAGGTGGCCGAGGAGCAGGCCACGTTCATGTCGTAGCCCCAGCCCTGAATCCCCAGCGCCGCCTGCACTTCGATGGCCACCGCCGGGTAGGCGCGCTGCAGGTTGGAGCAGGCGACTATCACCCCGTCGATATCGGCGACGGTCTTGCCGGCGCGCTCAAGCGCCTGCTTGGCAGCGCCCACGGCCATCTCGCAGAGGATGCCCCACTCTTCGTTGGAGCGCTCGGGGATGCGCGGCACCATGCGTTGCGGGTCGAGGATGCCAGCCTTGTCGATGACGAAGCGGCTCTTGATGCCCGAGGCCTTCTCGATGAAGGCCGTGCTGGACTCGCTCAAGGCCTCCATCTCGCCACGGGCGATGGCCTCGGCGTTATCGGCGTTGAACTGCTGCACATAAGCATTAAAGGACGCCACCAACTCTTCGTTGGAAATGCTGTTGGCCGGGGTGTAGAGGCCAGTACCGCTGATCACGACGTTATGCACGCTCATTCCTCTTCTCGGCCGCGGGCGGCCTCAGGCAGTAGGCCGGCGACAAGCGCGCCGGCCGAAAATCGGGGAGGTGGGCCAAGCTTTGGCGATGGTTGGCTCCGGGCCACTGAGTGTGCCACAGCGCAACGCCTTTCGTCCTCAGCCCTTGAGAGTGTCTGCAAGGACAGAACATGACCACATATAACCTTTTAGTCTAGAGTCTGCGCTTCAGCCAAGCTCAGGAGGCCACATGACCCTTTCCTTGCTCAGCCGCTACGCATTCTTTGCCCTCTGCGTGCTGTTCACCCTGGCCAGCCTGCCCTTTCTGAGTCACGACTGGTTGTGGCCCTTCACCCTGCTCACCGCCGCGCTCAGCCTGATCGGCACCTTCGATCTGTTGCAGACTCGCCATGCGGTGCGGCGCAACTACCCGATCCTCGGCAACATCCGCTACATGGTCGAAGGCATCCGCCCGGAGATTCGCCAGTACCTGCTCGAAGGCGATGCCGAACAACTGCCGTTTTCCCGCGCGCAGCGTTCGCTGGTCTATGCCCGTGCCAAGAACGAAGGCGGCGACAAGCCTTTCGGCACGCTGAACGACGTGTACCGGAACGGTTTCGAGTTCATCAGCCATTCCATGCGCCCAGCCCCCTTGAGCGATCCAGACGACTTTCGCGTGGAGATCGGTGGGCCGCAGTGCCGCCAACCCTATTCGGCATCGCTGTTCAATATCTCGGCGATGAGCTTCGGCTCGCTCAGCGCCAATGCCATTCGCGCGCTGAACAAGGGCGCCAAGCTGGGCAACTTCTATCACGACACCGGCGAGGGCAGCATCAGCCCCTACCACCGCGAACACGGCGGCGACCTGGTGTGGGAACTGGGCAGCGGCTACTTCGGCTGCCGCACCGCCGATGGCCACTTCGACCCCGAGCGCTTCACCGAACAGGCGTGCACGGCGCAGGTGAAGATGATCGAGATCAAGCTCAGCCAGGGCGCCAAGCCTGGCCACGGCGGCATCCTGCCCAAGCACAAAATCACCGCGGAAATCGCCAGCACCCGTGGCGTAGCCATGGGTGAGGATTGCGTCTCGCCCTCGAGCCACAGCGCCTTTTCCACGCCCACCGAGCTGCTGCAGTTCATCGCCCAACTGCGCGAGCTGTCGGGCGGCAAGCCAGTCGGTTTCAAGCTCTGCCTGGGCCACCCCTGGGAATTCATGGGCATCGTCAAGGCCATGCTGGCCACCGGCATCCTCCCCGACTTCATCGTCGTCGACGGCAAGGAAGGTGGCACCGGCGCCGCGCCGCTGGAATTCACCGACCATATCGGCGCGCCGCTACGCGAAGGCCTATTGTTCGTGCACAACACCCTGGTCGGCAGCAATCTGCGCGACAAGATCAGGCTCGGCGCCAGCGGCAAGATCGTCAGCGCCTTCGATATCGCCCGGGTAATGGCCATCGGTGCCGATTGGGCCAACTCGGCGCGCGGTTTCATGTTCGCCATCGGTTGCATCCAGTCGCAGAGCTGCCACACCAACAAGTGCCCCACCGGCGTGGCCACTCAGGATCCACTGCGCCAGCGCGCCCTGGTGGTAGAGGACAAGGCCCAGCGGGTTCACAATTTCCACCGCAACACGCTCAAGGCGCTGGCCGAGATGCTCGCCGCCGCCGGCCTCGCACATCCCTCGCAGATCGATGCCAAGCACCTGGTGCAGCGCCTGTCGGCCAGCGAGATCAAGCTGTTCGCCCAGCAACACGTGTTCCTTGCACCGGGTGAGCTGCTCAGTGGCGAGATCAGCGGCGAGTTCTATCAGCGCATGTGGCAGATGGCGCGCGCCGACAGTTTCGAGCCAGCACCGGCTTGAACAGGGTTCGTCCCCTCATCCTGCGCGGCAGCGGCATGCGCCTTCCGCTTCTCGCCTCCTCGCTCCTGCTCAGCCTTGCAGCCTTCGCACAGGAGCAGCGCCCACTGCGTTTCTCGGTGGCCGAAAGCTGGGCCATGCCATTGATGAAAGTCGTCGACGGCCAGGCCACGGACGGGATCGTCTACGACCTGCAGATGCGCCTCGCGCAGAAGGTCGGCCGCCGCGCGCAGATGCTGGTGCTGCCGCGCCTGCGTATCCAGCAGTTGCTGGTCACAGGAGGCATCGACGTGCGCTGCTACCTCAACCCGAGCTGGCTCGGCGCATCACATCACCAGTACATCTGGAGCCTGCCTTTCATGCTCCAGCGCGACCTGATCGTCGCGCGCGATGCCGACCCCGACTTCAGCCTGGAACGGCTGCGGGGCGAGCGCCTGGGGACGGTGCTGGGTTTCAGCTATCCCCCTCTGGAGCCGCTCCTGAGCAACGGCGACATACACCGTGAAGATGCCCGCACGCAGGAACTGGCCCTGGAAAAACTCGAGGCAGGCCGTTATCACTACGCGATCAGCAGCCAACTCAGCCTAGACTGGTTCAACCGCAACCAGCCCCAGGAGAAACGCCTGCATGCCCTCGCGCAGGTCAGTGCTGACCTGATCTCCTGCATCGTCCGCGACGAACCGGACGTGCCGACCCAGGCCCTGCTGCGGGCGCTGGTGCAGATGAAGCAGGACGGAGAGTTCGAGGCCATCCTCGAACGCTATCGTTAAGGCCTGATGCGTACGACAAGCCTCAGCCTGGAGCCGTCACTCCCACGCCTGCCGCTCCCCCGTCCATACATGCAGATCGCGCTTCTGCCCGCCAGACCACAGCCAGCCGTTGCGCGCACCGACCAGGGTGCTGACGGCATGCTGACGACCAAAGCGGTTGTACCGAGCGAGCGTCAGGGCGATATCACGCAGTACCGCAAGGGCACTGCTGTTGGATTGGAACAGCGGCGTCAGTAGGCGGCTGGCCTGGCGGTAGTAGCACAGGTGATCACGGCGGGCGTCGCTGTAGCGGCTGAAAATGGCCGACCAGTCCAGCGCCTGCTGCGCGCTCGTATCGCTCGCGCCCAGGGCGTCGGCCAGCGCGGCGGCATCCACCAGCGCCATGTTGGCGCCCTGCCCCAGTTGCGGGCTCATGGCATGGGCGCAGTCACCGATGGCCAGAACGCGGTTATCGTGCCAGCGCTGCATGCGCACGTCGGCATAGGCGGCCAGGGTCAGTTGCGCGGGGTCGTGCAGTTGCTGCAGATAAGGCTCGGCTGTGTCACCGGCGAGCGCCCGTACCCGCGTTTTCCAGGCGTCGAGTCCAGCCTCGCGACAGGCGTCGTGCTCGCTCAATGGCAGGCTCCAGAACAAGCTGGTCAGGGCGCTATCACGCGCCTGGTGGGTACAGCCGCTGGGCATCAGGCCGAACATCTCGCGGCAGCCGCGATACCACTGCCGCAGCTCACGGGATTCCAGCCCCGAGGGCATCGGCAGCATGCTCCACAACGCGCCCCAGGGATAAGGCCGCACCCACTGCCTGACCTGCATCTGTGCACGCAGGGTCGAACGTGTGCCGTCGGCCAGGATCAGCGCGGCGAAATCACCCAGAGGTCGTTCATCGTCACCCAGCAGGCGAACGTGCGTGGCACTCTGCTGGAATCGGGTAACGTTGATGCCGCTTTCCACCTGCACGCCGGCCCGTTGCGCCGCGCTGAGCAGCGCCGTCATCAGGACGCCACGGTGAATACCGAGGCCATAGCTGCCGGGCTGCCAGTAGTGATAGCGGGTATCGAGAATGGTGCGCCCCTGGCAACTGGTGCCATACAGGCGGCTGATCGGCGCCCCCAGCGCCGTGCACTCGGCAAGCAGGCCGAGGCGCTGTAGCACGGCCAGGCCGGAGGGCTGCAGCAGGATACCGGCGCCCACGGGCTGCAGATGCTCGACCCGCTCCAGCAGACGAACGCTGTAGCCCTGGCGAGCGAGGAAGATGGCACTGGCCAGGCCAGCCGTCCCCGCCCCCACTATCGCTATCGGTAATCCCATCGGCTCGGCCTCCCTGTGCAGACCCACCGATTGTAAGCGCAACGGCACCTGAAAGTGAGACTGCGACGCCGGCCAGGCGAATCAGAGGAACATGCCGCCTGACGCCTCGATGCGCTGCCCATTGATCCAGCGCCCGGCATCGCTGAGCAGCAATGCGAAGGCGGCGCCGATATCATCGGGCAAACCGACCCGCCCCAGCGCCGTGTTACTGGCGAGGAAGGCATTGACCTCGGCATTGTCGCGCACCACACCCTGGCCGAAGTCGGTCTCGATGGCACCGGGCGCCAGCACGTTGGCGCTGATGCCACGTGGCCCAAGCTCCTTGGCCAGATAGCGCGTCCACACCTCGACACCGCCCTTCATCGCCGCATAGGCGCCGTAGCCCGGCAGCGTGAAACGGGCCAGGCCGCTGGAGACATTGACGATGCGCCCGCCCTCGGCCAGCAACGGCAACAGGCGCTGGGTGAGGAAGAACGGCCCCTTGAGCTGGACGTTCAGCAACGCGTCGAACTGTTGCTCGCTGGTTTCACTGAACGCGGCATGAATGCCGATGCCGGCGTTGTTGATGAGAAAGTCGAAGCGCTCACTGGCGAAGGTGTCGCGCAGGCCCTGGGCGACCCGCTCGGCGAAAGCGGCGAAGCGGCTGCTATCACTGACGTCCAGTTGCAGCATCAGGGCGCGGCCGCCCTGCGCTTCGACCTCCTGGGCCAACTGCTGTGCTTCGTCGGCCTGGCTACGATAGGTACCGATGATGTCCACGCCCTGTGCGGCCAGGTGCAGCGCAGCACTGCGACCAAGGCCACGGCTGGCGCCGGTGATGAGTGCGATCTTGCGAGTCATGAGCAATCTCCTGGGGTGACTGATGAGGTTCACTCACAGGTTATTGCTGGCATGGATGGTGATAAATCCAGCAAATTCGGAAATACTGATCGCCATCAGCGAACAATGAGGGCTGCCTTGATGAACAAGCTGGAACTGCTGCGCACCTTTCAGCGCGTCGCCGAACTGAGCAGTTTCACCCAGGCTGCCGAAAGCCTGGGATTGCCGCGCTCGACCGTGTCGGAACAGGTTCGCGACCTGGAACGCCTGCTCGATGCCCGCCTGCTGCACCGCACCACGCGCCGGGTGCGCCCGACCCAGGACGGCCAGGCGCTCTACCAACGCGGCCGTGAACTGCTGGCGCAGATGGACGAGCTGGAGCATATGTTTCGTCATGAAACCCAGGGGCTGAGCGGACGCCTACGGGTGGACATGCCCACGGAAATCGCCCGGCGCCTGGTAGCGCCACGCCTGCAGGAGTTTCTCGCCCCACACCCGGCCCTGGAGATCGAACTGGGGTGCAGCGACCGACGCGTAGAGCCCTTGCGCGAAGGCTTCGACTGCGTATTGCGCATCGGTGCCGTCGATGACGACAGCCTGGTGGCACGCTGCCTGGGCCAACTCTCGATGGTCAACTGCGCCAGCCCGGCCTATCTGGCCGCGCATGGCACGCCCGAAAGCCTGGACGACCTCGCCCAGCACAGCCTGATCCACTACGTCACTGCCTTCGGCACCCGGCCTGAGGGTTTCGAGTACCTGCGCGGCGGCAAGCTGCATCGCCTGGCCATGGCCGGGCGGGTCACGGTGAACAACATCGACGCTTACGAGGGCGCTTGCCTGGGTGGCCTGGGCATCATCCAGGCACCCTTGATCGGCATGCGCAGCCACCTGCAGAGTGGGCGTCTGCTCCGTCTGTTGGACGACTGGGTGGCAGCGCCGATGCCGGTGCATCTGCTGCATCCACACGGTGCGCACCTGCCACGGCGAGTACGCGCCTTCATGGACTGGCTGGAAGCGCTTATGGCCGAAGAGTTCGAGCACTAGCTCTTCGACCTGAGCGAAGGATCTCCGCTATCAGCGCTGGCTGGGATCATCCAGCAGAATGTCGAAACCACCCTTGTTCTGGCTGACGATGCGCAGATGCTGGGTTTGCCCGGCCGCGAGCGGCACGGCGACCTCGCGCAGCAGGCGCCCCATGCCGCACAGGGTATCGTCCATGCGATCCGGGGTGATGCCGACGATATGCGTGCCCGGCGGCACCTGAAAGCTCGCCTCCTCCCCCACACCGATGCGCGCGGCAACCTTACGATCCACCTCGATGGCGACGTAACAGCCGCCCCCCATCAGGCCGAAGTCACGCGTGACCACGATGTGCGCGCTACTCGCCTCGGCCTTCTGGAAGGCCAGCAGGCGATCCTCCGGCACCGGACGAACGTGCTCGGGATCGGCGCGAAACGAGGAGCAACCAGCCATCAGCAACAACGGTACAGCGAAAAGGAACGAACGCATGTAGCCCTCCGTGGGCGTCTCGGGTGCGCCATGAGTATTGGCGTGATCAATGCCTTGAGCAAGTTTCATCGATCTGGATGATGCCCACTAGCAAGGGCTTCGATTTCAGCCAGGCGGCGCCGAGTGGTTTCATCGGAAACCTAGCCACTGCACCACTGGGTGCAGGTCAACCCATGGAGAAACACCGATGAAAATTGCCACTTTCGTTTCCGCCGTCATTTCCAGCCTGGCTCCCATGGCGTTCGCCGATGACACCGGCAAGGCCGGCTATGGGCTGGCCGTGGAGAACTACCACTACGGCATGCAACTGGATATCGCCAGCGTGCTCGAACGCACCGACAACTCCAACAAGAGTGGCGTGGTGCCGACCATCATGGTGTACCGCGACAGCCAGGGCGAACTGCACAAGGTGCGTTTCCTCGAATGGGGCGGCAAGACCAGCCAGCAAGGTTGAGCCGAGTGGCGCCGCTACCGGCGCCCTCGCCCATCATTCCTGCAGGCGCTGACTCAGGCGCGCCTGAAGCTTCTCCAGCTCGGCCGGATCCGCCTTGTTGGCCGCATGAATGCCAAGCCCCTCACCCTCGAAACGCGGAATCACGTGCATGTGGAGATGGAACACGGTCTGCCCGGCCGGCGCGCCATTGAACTGTGCCACCTGCACACCGGCCGGCTGCAGTTCGTCCACCAGGGCGCGGGCGACTTTCTGCACCGCGGCCATGACCTTGGCCAGGTTGTCCGTATCGATCTCCAGGATGTTGCGCGCCGTGGCGCGCTTGGGGATCACCAGGCTATGGCCGTAGGACTGCGGGAACAGATCGAGGAACGCCAGGACATCTTCGTCCTCATAGATCTTGTAGCAAGGTGCTTCGCCACGAATGATCTTGGCGAAGATGTTGTCGGAATCGTACTGGCCCATCAGGCTCATGAAGGCGCTCCCTATGCTGTATGCGAGGGTCGCAACATACCCCGACCAGGCCCCTGTTGGAAACCGACCCGCCACATGCCACGAACCTTCAACGCCGCCGCGAAAGGAAACCCCATGACCGATCTTTCCAGCTACCCCATCACGCACAAATGGCCGGCAAGCCATCCCGAGCGCCTGCAGCTCTATTCGCTGCCAACGCCCAACGGGGTCAAGGTGTCGATCATGCTCGAGGAGACCGGCCTGCCCTACGAGGCGCACCTGGTCAGCTTCGAGCACAACGAGCAGTTCAGCCCGGAATTCCTCTCGCTGACACCGAACAACAAGATTCCCGCCATCCTCGACCCCAATGGGCCGAACGGCCAGCCGCTGGCACTGTTCGAGTCTGGCGCCATCCTCGTCTACCTGGCGGAGAAGACCGGGAAGTTGCTCGCCGAGGAGCCAGCGGCGCGCTACGAAACCCTGCAATGGCTGATGTGGCAGATGGGCGGGGTCGGGCCGATGTTCGGTCAGCTCGGTTTCTTCCACAAGTTCGCCGGCGCCGAGTACGAGGACAAGCGCCCGCGTGATCGCTACGTGGCCGAATCCGCACGCCTGCTCGGCGTGCTCGACCAGCGCCTGCAGGGCCGCGACTGGATCATGGGCGACTACAGCATCGCCGACATCGCCGTACTGCCCTGGGTACGCTGCCTGGTGGATTTCTACGGAGCCGACGAACTGGTGCAGTTCGAGCGCTTCGGCAACGTCAGCCGTGTACTCGATGCCTTCCTCGCACGCCCGGCGGTAAAGCGCGGCTTGAACACGCCGGCACGCGACTGAGCAAACGGCCTGTTATGGGGTCGCCAGCAGTCGCTGCTCGGTCGCCTTGCGATCCGCCTGGGTGCCCAGGTACCAGCCAAGCAGCCCCCATAGCGCAGCGCTGGCTGCGCCCACCAGCGCCACCAGCCAGGCGCCCTGGCCAAGCATGTCCAGCAGGCTCTTGAACCAGCCACTGATGGCATCGCCCGCACGGTAGACCACGGTGTCGATGAAGTTCTTCGCCTTGTACTTGCTCTCGGCATCCAGCGGCGCGAACAGCATCTCCCGCCCCGGCCGCACGAAGGCATACTCGCCGATACGCCGCACGATCATCAGCGCCGCCAGCATGGCGAAGGTCGGCATCAGCAGCAGGCCGATGAAGCCGACGCACACCAACAGCGGTACGCAGGCCAGCAACACCCTCACCCCCAGGCGTCTGGCGATACGCCCGGTGATGAACACCTGGGCGACCAGCGCGCCGCCCTGCACGATGAAATCGATCAGGCCAAACACGCGCACCTGATCGGCACGCTGCGGGAACAGCTCGGCCACCAGGCGCGCCTGCTCGAAATACAGAAAGGTACTGGCCGTGGCCAGCAGGATGACGAAACCGGCGATGCCCAACAGGTAGGGCGAAGCCAGCACCCGCTGCAAGCCACTGAACGGATTGCCCGGCACCGGGCGCCGCGGGCTTTCCGCCTGCACCGCGCCTGCACGCCCAGCCCCACCTTGCTCGCGCCAGCGCATCAGCACCTGCTTGAGCGACAACGCCATGGCCAGCAGTACGGCGGCCAGCAGGATCAGGCCGCTCTGCCCGAGCAGACCGACCAGCGACGCACTCAGCGCCGGCCCGACCAGGCCGCCGACACTGGCACCGGCAGCGATGAAGGCGAACAGCCGCTTGGCCTGCTCGCTGTCGAACACATCCGCCATCAGGCTCCAGGCCACCGAAACGACGAACAGATTGTAGACCGAGATCCACACGTAGAAGCTGCGCGCCAGCCACAGGCTCTCAGCCGCCGTGAAGAACGCCAGGGCGAACAACGCCAGGTTGAGGGTGAAGAAGCCATACACCCAGTCGATGAAATGAATCCGCGGCACCCGCGAACTCAACCAGGCGAACAAGGGCACCGCCACCAGCATGACCACGAAGGTAGCGGTGAACAGCCACTGCAGATTCTCCACCCCGGAGACGATGCCCATGGCCTCGCGGATCGGCCGCAGCATGAAATAACCCGAGAACAGGCAGAAGAACAGGGCAAAGCCGGCCAGGGCTGGCCACAGCTCGCCGCGCTGCGCGTTGATGGCCAGGGCCACGCGCTGCGACAGGGTTGACGATGACATGGGAAATTCCTCGAAGGGGGGCGCCCACCTGGCGCACGGGTAATGACTCAGCCGTAGCGAACGCCCGTCAGGCGCTCGGCCACCGACCACAGGCGCGCCGCGTCCTCGGCATCCCCTGCCGCAGCCGGCACCCTGGCCAGGCCAAGCGGGCCGCGTTTTTCCTCTTCGCCGGTGGGCCCGTAATAACGGCCACCCTCGGCTTCGGCAGCCGTTGCCGCGAACAGCGACGACAGCGCCCCCTGCGCGGCCGAGTGGTAAGCCTCGCGATCCTCCGCCCACTGGCGGCCGAACTCGCTCTGCAACCCGGGCCCGCGCTCGACCAGCTCGGTGACGGCAACCCCCGGGTGCGCGGCGATGCTGCTAATGCCCCAGCCATTGGCCTGACTGCGCCGCTGCAGCTCGAACGCCATCATCAGGCAGGCCAGTTTCGACTGGGCATAGGCTGCATAGGGGTTGTAATTGTTCTCCGACTGCAGATCATCGAAATTGATACGGCCACGGTGCACGGCGATGCTGGCCAGGGTCACCACCCGCGCATCGGCGGATTTGAGCAGCGACGGCAGGAGCAAGCCGGTGAGGGCGAAGTGGCCGAGAAAGTTGGTGGCCAGTTGCAGCTCGAAACCATCACGGGACACGCCACGCTGCGGCGGCGCCATGATCGCGGCATTGTTGATCAGTACATCCAGCGCTTCGTTCTCGTCGTTCAGACGCTGGGCGAGGTTGCGTACCGAGGCCAGATCAGCCAGATCCACCTGCTCGAAACGCAGGCGCGCATCCGGTACCTGGGCACGGATGCGCTCGATGCTCTCGACGCCACGCTGTGCATTGCGGGCGGCGATGATCACCTGCGCGCCAGCCCGACTCAGTGCCAGGGCATCCTCGAAGCCCATGCCACTGCTGCCGCCGGTGACCAGCATGCGCTTGCCGCGTAGCGCTGGCATGTCCGCCGCCTGCCAGTGCGGCGCCACCTCGGCCCAGGCAACCGAGGTGCCGAGCGCCCCCAGGGCCAGTCCGCCGCCCACCATCGCGAACAGCTTCAGAGCATCACGGCGCGTATGGCCCTGGCCTAGTGCAACTTTCTTTTTCATCACCTATTCCTCGTGTCCGTTGACTCGATGCGCCAGACAGGCGCTGCTACAGGACATAGGGTGCGGGCAGACGGCCTGTACGATAAGCCGTCCAAAGCCGAACAGCGTATACGGCCAGGCGGACAGTTACCCGGTGTGTCAAAGGCGCGCCCCCTAGCCCGGATGCAATCCGGGAATGAGCGCCGTAACGGCGAAGCTCACGGCTGAAGCCGCTCCCACACGAACCACCCAGTCTCCCCTTCAGGATTGGCAAACCCGCCACGACGCCGCATCATCCAAGGCTTCGCCATAGTCCGGCCGCCCCCCATGCGCCAACCGAACCTCTCCGATATCGCCCTGTTCGCCGCCGTGGTCGAGGCCGGCGGCTTCCGTGTCGCGGCGCAACGCCGTGGCATGTCGGCCTCGTCACTGAGCGATTGCCTGCGGCGCCTGGAAAAGGAGTTGGGTGTACGCCTGCTCAATCGCACCACCCGCGGCCTGACGCCCACGGAAATCGGCGCGCGGCTGCTGGAACGCCTGCGTCCGGCGCTGGACGAGATCAACGCCGCGCTCAACGACCTGCAGGAAGACCCGCAGCATCCGGTCGGTTCGTTGCGCCTGCATGTGCCGGGGGTCATCGCGCGGCACATCCTGCCGCACCTGCTGGACGGTTTTCTCGCGCGTTACCCCGGCATTGCGCTGGAGGTGAACATGGACAACACCTTCATCGACGTGATCGGTGCCGGGTACGACGCCGGCATTCGCTACGAGGAAAGCCTGGCCAAGGACATGATCGCCATTCCCATCGGGCCGCGTCGGCAACGCTTCATGGCAGTCGCCGCGCCCAGCTATCTGCAGCGCCACGGCACGCCGCAGCACCCCAGCGAACTGAGCGAGCACCGCCTGCTCGGCTACCGCTTCGCCAGCGGCAAGCTGGGCGTGTGGGAGTTCGAGCAGGCAGGACGCACCTTGCGCATCGCCCCCGAGGGCCGCCTGGTCAGCTCCTCGCAGGATCTGCTGATCGCCGCGGCCTGTGCCGGTCATGGCATCCTCTATACCTTCGAGGAATACATTGCCGCGCATCTCAGCAATGGCCAGTTGCAACCCCTCCTACAGGACTGGTGGCAACACTTCGAGGGCCCGTATCTGTACTACCACAGCAGGCGCCACGTGCCAGCGCCGCTGCGCGCCTTCGTCGACTACGTGAAGGCGCAGAACAACCTCGACCATTCGTCACAAAGCCCGAAATAGAGCGGCCGCCAATACCCAAGCAAGGCACTGGGAGAATATAATCCTGCGCCCCGCTCCACCCAATCCAAGGTTTTCCATGAGCCACCCTGCTCCCAGCGCCGCGACCTCGCTGTCGCCGGGCGCGATCCTTCTCATTCAACTTGCCCTGGCCCTCGGCGGCTTCGCCATCGGCACCGGCGAGTTCGCCATCATGGGCCTGATGCCCAACGTCGCCGCCGATCTTGGCGTCAGTGAACCCCAGGTCGGCCATGTGATCAGCGCCTACGCCCTCGGCGTGGTGGTCGGCGCCCCCGCGCTGGCCCTGCTCGGCGCGCGCCTGCCGAGGCGCATCCTGCTCCTGTTGCTGATGGCCTGCTTCGCCCTCGGCAACTTCGCCAGCGCCCTGGCGCCGACCTATGAGCCGCTGCTGATCTTCCGCTTCATCGCCGGCCTGCCGCACGGTGCCTATTTCGGCGTCGCCATGCTGGTGGCCGCGTCCATGGCACCACCGCACAAGCGCGCCAAGGCGGTCAGCCGAGTGCTGGCCGGCCTCACCGTGGCCATTCTGATCGGCAATCCGCTGGCCACCTGGCTCGGCCAGTTCATGAGCTGGCGCTACGCCTTCGCCCTGGTCGGAGTGATCGCCCTGAGCACCATCGCCATGGTGGCGATCTTCCTGCCAGCCGATCCGCACGAGGAGCGCAGCAGCCCGACAGGCGAGCTGCGCGCCTTCAATCGTGCGCCGATCTGGCTGGCCCTGGGCATGGGTGCCATCGGCTTCGCCGGGATGTTCTGCGTGTTCAGCTACATGGCCCCCACACTGCTCCACGTCACCCAGGTCGGTCCAGGCTGGATTCCCCTGGCCATGGCCGTGTTCGGTGCCGGTTGCATCGTCGGCAACAGCGCCGGTGGCTGGCTGTTCGACCGCCTGCGCCTGCGCGCGGTGGCCTGGATCCTGGCCTGGAGCACCCTGGTGCTGCTGGTCTTCCCGTTCGCCGCGCACAGCCTGTGGAGCATCCTGCCGGCGATCTTCGCCCTGGGTACCATGATCGCGCTCGGCCCGGCGTTGCAGACCCACCTGATGGACGTCGCCAGCGGTGCCCAGACCCTGGCGGCAGCCTCCAACCATGCCGCCTTCAACGTCGCCAACGCTCTCGGCCCCTGGCTCGGCGGCCTGGCCATCAGCGCCGGCATGAACTGGACGGTCACCGGCTATATCGGCGCCGCCACTGCCATCGGCGGCCTGGTGCTGTTCGCCTGGGCCTGGCGCGTGCAACACGCAACGCACTGACAGCCCAGAGGTGCATGACGGTGCGCGCGCAGGTATCTTCTGCCTCCCCAGCCACCGTCATGACCCATTCGATGATTGCCCAGTTTCTGCGCCTCACCCTGATCGGCACCGCCCTCCTTACCTCACTGCACGCCCAGGCCAAGGTGACCGTTGAAGCCCACGATGGGCTGTTGGCAGCGAAGATTTCCGAAGAGATAGTGCCCGGCGATTACGAAGCCCTGCTCAAAGGACTGCGCGCCCACCCAGGCCACTTCACGCGCAAGATCGTCTTGCTCGACAGCATCGGCGGCAGCGCGCCGGAAGCCATGCGCATGGGGCGCCTGCTGCGCGAAACCGGCTTCGAGGTGCTGGTGCCGTCCGACGGGCTGTGCCAGGGCAGTTGCATCTACCTGCTGGCAGCGGGCAAGAAACGCATGGTCAAGGGTGCCGTGGCGCTGCGCCGCCCGCCCTTCGCCAATGGTGACTCGGCACTGGCCCAGACGGCCGGCCCACGCGCCTTCGTCAGCCCGGCCAGCTACTTCCGCGAAATGGGGGTGAACACCAGCCTGGCCGAAGCCATCGAGCAGGTCCCGGAGGGGCGCATTCGCCTGCTGAGCCAGAGTGACCTGGCGCATTATCGATTGCAGTAGGGAGGAGGTGCCACCGCGTTGGTGCGCCGCACGAGCGGCACACCAACGCGGCAGGCTTGCATCAGAACAGGAAGGTCAGCGCCAGGTTGAACAGCATGGCGGCGACGAAGCCGATGGGTGCGGCGCGCAGCAGCAGTTGCGAGAACAGCGTGGCGCGCGCCTTCTCTTCGGTGCAGGAGCCCAGCAGCAGGCTGCCACCGGAGGAGAACGGCGAGATCGAGGTGGCCTGAGCGCCGACCACGATGGCGATGAAGATGATCATCGGGTCGATCGACATCGAGGCCGCCAGCGGCAGCACCATCGGGAACAGTGCCGGGGTCACCACACCCAGGGTGCTGGCGAAGATCGACATCAGCGCCGCCACCACACCGAAGGCTACCGGAATCATCACGGGCGGAATGTTGCCGCTGATCCACGACGCCAGGGCAGCGATGGTGCCGGCCTTGATCGCGACGGTAATCAGCATGCCGACACCGCAGATCATGATCAGCGTCGACCAGGGCACCGAGGCGATGGCCTTGCGCTCGTCGCCCAGTTTCAGCAACAGCGCGATCACCGAGAACAGGCTGGCGATCAGGCCGATGTCCACCTTGCTGTTGATGAACTTGACCGTGGCATTGTCCGGGAAGGCCAGCAGCGCCAGCGGCGCAGCCAGTACCAGCAGCATCATCAGCACGGTCAGCAGCAGGGTCAGTTTCTGCTCGCGGTTGAAGGGCTCGGGCAGGTCGGCGTTGATCACCGCGTTCTTCAGGTTGCGGCCATGGCCACCGAGGAAGACGAAAGCGCTGATCACCAGCACCGGGATGATCGCCGTGCTGGCGAAGATCGCCAGGGCATTGACGAAGGCTTCGCTCTCCGGCATGCCGGCGCTGGTCATCAGGCCGCGGAAGATGATGCCGCTCTGGCTGGACACGAAGTTCGCCCCGGCCAGGGCGCCGTAGTTCACCGCCATGCCGCCGAGAATCAGGCTCATGCCGGTGCGCTGGCACAGCAGCAGGGTCAGCGGTGCCATGAAGGCCAGCACGGTGTAGTAACCGGCGCCCATGCCGGCGATCACGCTACCGGTCACGAAGATGGCGTAAGGCAGCAGGTGCGGCACGCCACGGCAGCGGTACAACAGGTGGCCGGCGAGCTTCTCCAGGGTGCCGTTGACGGTGGCGAAGCTGTAGAACAGGCAGACCGAGAAGATCACGAAGAAGATCTTCAGCGGCCACATGCTGATGATGTCGCCTGGGCTCAGGCCCATGCCGAAACAGCCCAGCAGGTAGGCGAAGGCAATGGCGAACAGGCCGATGTTGATCTTGGTGGTGTAACCCAAGGCGACGGCAAGAACGATCGCGCTGACGACGAGCAAGCTCATCATGATGGTTTGACTCCTTTTGTTGTTCTGATGTGAGCGCCGGCCTCGCTTACGCGAAGCCGAACAGGGTTGCAGGGTTATCCACCAGAACGCGACGGCGCTCCTCGGGGTTGGGCAGCAGAGCCTCGAGCAGCGCGAACTGCTGATCGTAGCGGGTCTGCGACTCGAACTGGGTGTTGGGCCAATCGCTGCCCCAAAGAAAGCGCCCCACCCCGCCACAGGCCGCGCGCAAATGCGCGGTGATGGCCTGGGCGCGGGCCAGGTCGGATTGGCTGCGGTAGGCGGCAGACAGCTTGATCCACAGCGGCGCCTGGCCGAACAGAGCGAAGAAGGCCTCGTGCCGTGGATCATCCAGACGCAGGCTGGGCTGCGGCAGACCGAAATGATCGATCACCAGGGTGACGCCGGATTCGAGAATCACCGGCACGATCGACGGCAGATCATCGAAACCGCGCTGGATCTCCACCTGCCAGCCACGCCGGGCCAGGCGGCGGAACAGCTCGTTCCAGGCCGCGCTGGTGTAATCCTCCAGGGCCTTGCCGATCAGGTTCAGGCGCACGCCTACCACGCCAGCGGCGGCCAGGGCGTCCAGCTCGGCATCGCTCACCTGCGCATCGACCACCGCCACGCCACGCAGGCGCTCGGGGAAACGTTGCAGCGCTTCGACCATGTAATGGTTGTCGGTGCCGAGAAAGCTCGGCTGGATCAGCACGCCATGGGACAGGCCACAGCCATCCAGATGAGCCAGGTACTGCTCCACCGTGGCGTCATACGCAGGGCTGTAGCGACGGCCGGGCACCATCGGCAGATCCTGGCGAAAGATGTGGGCATGGGTGTCGATGCCGGTGAAGCTGGCAGTAGGCATGGGCGTCACGAAACTACCTCTGTCGTTCATTGTTCGAGCCGCGCGTCGAGGCGACTGCTTTTTATACAGACATTCAGTCATATATATGAATATATGACTCTATCGAGAGAGTTCCACTGCTGTCAACGCGACACCCAGTGGTAAAGTGACGGCCGGTCGAGATTCGGATGCGTGATCTATGAGCGTTACACCCCTGGGACAGGATGAACGTCTGCCGCTGTACCAGCGGCTACGGGACGAGATGCTGGCGAAAATTGCCGCTGGCCAGTGGCTACCGGGCGAGGCCATCCCCACCGAAGCGGAACTGACCCGCCAGTACGGCGTGGCGGTGGGCACGGTGCGCAAGGCCGTGGAGACCCTGGTGGCCGAAGGGTTGCTGGTGCGTGCTCAGGGGCGCGGCACCTTCGTGCGGCGGCCGAATTTCGACGGTTCGCTGTTCCGTTTCTTTCGTCAGGTCAGCGCCAGTGGCCTCACCCAGGTGCCGCTGAGCCACATTCTCGACTGTCAGCGTGTCCCCGCTGAAGAGGCCGCGCGCCAGGCACTGCGGTTGGCCGAGGGCGAAGCCTGTATTCACCTGCAGCGTCTGCGCCTGGTGGAAGGTCGTCCGCTGTTCCATGAGCGTATCTGGCTGCCAGCCTCACGTTTCGGCGCCCTGCAGGAGATCGCACCGAACGACTTTCCCCAGTTGCTCTACCCCTTCTACGAGGAGCACTGCGGCCAACGCATCGCCTCGGCACAGGAAACCCTCACCGTCTCCTCTGCCGATGCCTCGCTGGCGGCCACGCTCGACGTCGACGAAGGCAGCCCCATCGTGGTCATCGAACGCATCGCCCTGGGCTACGATCGCACCCCGCTGGAGTACCGCCTGTCACGCGCCGCCGCAGAGAATTTCCGCTATCAGGTGGAGATCAGCTAGAAACCTGCCGCTGCAGCAGCAAAGGCCATGCTGCGCATGGCGCCCCTTTCTTGTACGACTGAGGGGCGCCAGCCCCTGGGGCCCAGGTTTCGGCGCGAACCGCGAGCGAAACCTCAACAGGCCCTAGAACATGCCCAGCCCCCAGGCCGCGCCGAACAGCACCAGCGAGAAGCCCCACATCCACCACAGCGAGTAGCGGATATGGCGGCCCAGATCCAGCCCGGCCAGGCCCAGGGCCAACCACAGCGCCGGCGAGAAGGGGCTGATGAAGGTGCCGATGATATTGCCGATGGTCAGCGCGTAGACCACGCTGGCCGGCTCCACGCCCTGGGCACTGACCACTTCCAGGGTCACTGGCAACAGGCCGAAGTAGTAGGCGTCGGTGCTGAGCATCAGCTCCATGGGCAGGCCGAACAGGCCGAGCACGATATGCATCTGCCCTACCAGCGGCGCCGGCAACACCTGCGCCAGATCCTGGGCGATGGACGTGAGCATGCCGCTGCCGGTGAAGATGCCGAGCATCGAACCCGCCGCCAGGATGATCATGCCCATGCTCAGTGCAGCCGGTGCATGCGCCGAGATACGCTGCATCTGCGCCTTGCCACCCGGATAGTTGATCAGCAGCGCCAGGCACAGGCCAATCATGAAGATGTAGCCGGCCGGCAGCACACCGGAGAACAGCGACACCAGTACCGCCAGGAACAACGCGGCGTTGGCCCAAAGCAGGCGCGGGCGTTCCAGCTCACGCTCCTCGGCGCTCGGCTCGTGCAGGTCGCTGCTGGTTTCCACCAGTACGCCTTCGTCACCCGTCTTACCGGCGACGATGCGACGTTGCTCGCGCCAGCCCAGCAGTGCGGCCAGGGCAATCAGCAGCACCACACCGATGGCCTGAATGGTGATCAGGGGGCGCCACAGTTCGGTGACCTCGATGCCGGTCACCGCCGATGCACGGCCCAACGGCCCGGCCCAGGGCAGCATGTTGAAGATGCCGGCGCCCAGAGCCAGGAGCAGGAGCATCAGATAGGGGCTCATGCGCAGTTGCTTGTACAGCGGCAGCAGAGCGGGAACGGTCAGCAGGAAGGTGGTGGCACCGGCGCCATCGAGGTGGGCCAGCATGCCGATCACCGCCGTGGCCACGGTCACCGCGATGACGTTGCCGCGGGTCAGGCGCACCATACCGCCGATCAACGGGCGGAACAGCCCGGTGTCCTGCAGCACGCCGAAAAAGGTGATGGCGAACACGAACATGGTGGCAATGGCGGTGACGCGACCGATGCCATCGGTGAAGAAACCGGAAATCGCCTCGGGGCCGAAGCCCGCAGCCAACGCACCCAGCAGCGGCACCACGATCAATGGCAGAACGGGCGACATGCGCCCAACGAGCAACAGCACAACCAGGCAGCAAATGGTCAACAGACCAATCAGGGTCAACAAACCGCTTTCTCCTCTTTTTCTTGTCGGCACGCGAAAAGCACGCCCGGAGGCTAAAAGGCCAACCTTTCAGCAACCTTTAAGCGGCAGACACCAGGAGGAGGAAATGTCAGGGGATATGTCGCGACGAAGAGGACATGGGGAGGCCACGCGCGCCTATGCGCCGCGCGTGCTGCGCTGCTGCAGAAGCAGCGAGGCCTCGTTGTAGGCACTCTGGAAGGCTTCGCTGCTGATCCAGGCGATGGCGGCGTCCTCGTCTTCATCATGGAAGAAGGCACGATAGGCAATCAGCAACGCCATGATGAAATCGGTGGCCGAGTCTTGCGACTCTTCGGCCACCACCAGCTCCAGCACCGGGTATTGCAAAAATACCAGGCACAGCGCCAGCAGGCTGGTGCGCTCGGCGTACTGCATGCGCACGAACAGCTCGTCGAACAGCGCCGGGTCGAAGCCGTTCTCCTCGATGTCCTGGAAATCGAAGGTGCTCAAGTCGAACTCGATATCATCGAACGGCTCGTCGATCAGCGGATCGGCCAGCACCGGATGAAGGAGACCGCCCTTGGCCCTGGTCTTGCCCATACGGTTCTGCCTGGCCTTGGTCTTGGCCCGCTGGGCGCGTTTCTTCTGCTTGTCGGGGGATGCCATGGCGGCAAACTCCTTGCTCGTGAGCGCCATGTGCATGGCGGGAGAATCGGGGCCGTGGCTGAGCCTGGCCGAGGAAGAAGGTAGCCCTCCCCGGCCGCTGCGGTTCAGGCCAATGGCGGTGTGCGCGGTGGAATCAGGCGTTTGCTGCCGGTCGACTCGTAGGCAGCCGCCAGTCGCAACAACGACGAGTCATCGTAGGCGCGACCGGCGAAGGTCAGGCCCACCGGCATGCCGATATCGGCCATCACGCCCATGGGCACGGTGACGGTGGGCACGCCCTGATGGCGAATGGTGAGGTTGCCGTTGGCGACCCAGATGCCGTTGCTCCAGGCGATGTCGGCCGATTGCGGATTGACGTCCGCATCGGCCGGGCCGACATCGGCCACGGCGGGGAAGATCACCGCATCGAGCTCGAGCGCGTCCATCCAGTCTTCCAGATCCAGCTTGCGGGTCATCTCCAGGGCACGCAGGCCGTCCGGCACGCTGGGGATCTCGTTCCAGGGAGTGATGCCGCGCTGAGCCATGCGCACGTATTCGTCCATGCCAACGGCCAGGTCATCCTCGCGGTTGGGCAGGGTGCCGGGGTCGTGGGGGAAGATCTGCGGGCCATCGACGTCGGCCAGGCGATTGAGCTTGGGGTCGCCATTGGCGCGCAGGAAGTCGTCGAAGGCCCAACCCGACAGCTCCCACAGCTCGTCGTGCAGAAACTGGCGCGGCACCAGGCCTCGGTTGTACAGCGTCGGCGCACCGGGGCGGTCGCCTTCGCAGTTGGAGACCAACGGGAAGTCCACCTCGATCACCGTGGCACCGGCCTGTTCCAGGGCAGCACGAGCCTGTTCCCAGAGATCGATGACCGAGGCGCGGGTGTGGATGCGTTGCCCGGTCGGCCCGCCGATGCCGGGATTTTCGCTGGTACCGGCCAGCTCGTCCTTGTTGATGTACATGCGCGGCACGCCCAGGCGTTTGCCTTTCAGCGCATCGGCGCTGGCGGCCAGATCGAGGTAGGAGGCCGGGCGCACTTCGGAGGCTTTCGGGATCGGCACCCAAGGCTGCAGGCGCCAGAGATCGCCACGGGTGTCCGGATCATCGGCCACCACCACATCCAGCACTTCGAGCAGATCGGTCATGCTGCGCGCGTAAGGCACCACCACATCCATGGTCGGCGTCAGCGGCCAGTTACCACGCACCGAGATGACCCCGCGCGACGGCGTGTAGGCGCATAAGCCATTGTTCGAGGCGGGGCCACGCCCGCTCGACCAGGTTTCCTCGGCCAGGCCGAAGGCGGAGAAGCTGGCGGCGGTCGCTGTGCCGGCGCCATTGGACGAGCCAGAGGCGAAGGGAGCGGTCAGGTAGTTGGCGTTGTACGGGCTCTCGGCACGGCCGTAGACGCCGCGCTGCATACCGCCATTGGCCATCGGCGGCATATTGGTCTTGCCCAGGCAGATGGCACCGGCCGCACGCAGGCGCTCGATGGTGAAGGCGTCGCGCTGCGCCACCAGATCCTTGAACGCCGGGCTGCCGGAAGCAGCCGTCAGCCCCTTGACCAGGTAACTGTCCTTGGCGGTGTAGGGAATGCCGTCGAGCGGGCCGAGGGTTTCACCACGAGCACGGCGTGCATCGGAGGCCTCGGCCTCCTTGAGCGCGTCGGGGTTGTGTACCACCACCGCATTGAGCCGGGTCGCCGTATTCGGCCCGTCGTAGGCCTCGATGCGTGCCAGATAGGCCTTGACCAACTCGACCGCCGTAGTGCGGCCGGACTCCAGCGCGGCACGCAGCTCGGCAATGGAAACTTCGGTTACCTCGATCATGCTGTCATCACTCGCAAAAGGTTGGGCCTGCCAGCGGCACGACCCCAGGTACGAATACGGCATGCCTGCAGTCAATGCTGAGAAAGCCGCGACACTCTACCGTCGATGATACAGGGCAAAGGATTGCCAGAGGGAGCAGAACGGCAGTACTCAGTCACCGCCGCAGCCACCACTGTCACCGCCGCCACAGTCGCTACCGAAGAAGCTGCCCCCGCTGTCCAGGGTCGGACTGCCAGCGTCGCTCGAGTGGTACGTGCCTGTATGCTTTTTGCGCGCGGCCCACATCACCACCAGCAGAAAGACGATGAGTCCGGCAATCCCCAAGTACAGTCCCATCACGAAATCTCCATGCTCATGACAAGTAGCGGCATGATAGCCCATGCCCTCACCTGGGCTACGAAGGCGATGGCTGCGTCAGCCAGGCACATTGCGACATCCTTCACAGCGTCACAGGCAAACCGACATACCGCCTTCTCAGGGCTTTGCTAGGGTCGCAGCCAACACGCCAGAAATGGAGTACATCCTATGCCACACATCACCGGCGGCTGCCTCTGCGGCCAGGTACGTTTCACAGCCAGCGGCCAGCCTTACCGGGTCGGCCTGTGCCACTGCCTGGACTGCCGCAAGTATCACGGCGCCCTCTTCCATGCCTCGGCGATATTTGCGCAGGATGCGGTGACGATAGAAGGCGAAACCGGCCAGTACGGCGGCCGTCATTTCTGCCCGCGTTGCGGCTCGTCGGTGTTCTCGCGCACGGCGGATGAAATCGAGCTGAACCTTGGCTCGCTGGACGAACCGAACCAGTTCACCCCCACCTACGAACTCTGGACCATCCGCCGCGAAGCCTGGTTGCCGCCCTTCCCCCTCGACCGACACTACCCGCGCGACCGCGAGCACGGCAGCCGAACGGAGTGAATGGCCGCGGCGTTCAGCCCTCGGCCAAACGCCGGCAGCCCCAGCCCCCCATCAGCCCGGCCTGGAAGAACTGCACTGGCGCGCTGAACCCCGCCGCCTCGATGATACCGGCCACCTGCTGCGCCGGCAGCACGGCCACATCCCGGGCATAGGCGGCTCGCGCCCGTTCGAGCATTTCAGGCTGTACGCCGGCGGCAGACATCAGGGTCATCCACTGGTGCAGCAACACCTCGTAGGCGGGCGTTCGGGTATCGCAAGTCAGATCCGCGTTGGCCAGTAATGCGCCGGGTTTGAGGCGCTGCGCGATCTGCCGAAAGAAGTCGGTGCGGGCCGAGGTATCGAGGAAAAACTGCGAGACCAGGAAACAGGTGGCGCCGTCATAAGCGGATTGCGCCGCCAGCGAATCGAGGTAACCCTCATGGAAGTCGCAACGCTGCAGAAAACCGCCGCGCTGCGCTCGTTGCCGACACTGCTCGAGCATCGCCCCCGAGGGGTCGAGCGCCGTGAAGCGCCAAGCGGGAAAGCGCTCGGCCAGGTAGCCGATCTCCGCCCCCGTGCCCACCCCGACGCAGAGAATCCGCGCATCGGCCGGCAGTTCGGTGAACAGCGCATCGAGCAGCAGATACAGCGTCTGGCGGATCGGCGCCATGCCCGCCCACTGCTGGTCGTAACCCGCCGCCTGCTGATCGAACAGCGTCTTGAGTTCCTCGTCACGCATGGCCAAACCTCCTCGATTGATGATCCTCGTGCCATCCAGTATCCCAGAGCTGTCAAGAGCCGCACCGACCTCGAAAACTGTTCGTCACGCTGGAGCTGCTTTGCTGGAGCGATGCACCGGCACCAGACTCACGTTGGCGCGAGTGCAGCCTGAATCGCATGTCAGCCAGCCGTCACTGTCATGCCACCATCGGCCATGACCACCGCCCCGACCATGAAGCTCGCCCGCTCGGATGCCAGAAAGGCGACCACCTCGGCGATCTCCTGCGGTTGAGCCGCACGGCCGATCGGTGCTGCCTCGCCATGCTGTGCCAGAAAGGCAGGGCCATCCTCCACAACATCGTTGAGTATGTTGGTCACCACATCGCCCGAACCGACGGCGTTCACCCGGATGCCATGCTCGATGGCCTCCAGCGCCAGGGTGCGCGTGAGCTGGGCCAGCGCCCCCTTGGAAGCTGCGTAGGCAGCAATGGTGGGAAAGGCGAAATAAGACGCATAGGAGGCGATATTGACGATGGAGCCCACCTTGTTCGGCATCATCGCCTTCATCGCCTCACGGCAATGCAGGAAGGCAGCAGTGGCGTTGACAGCCTGAATGCGCTCCCAGTCCTGCCGGCTCATGTCCACCACCGCTTTGTTGATGATGATGCCCGCGTTGTTCACCAGGATGTCGAGCCGGCCGAACTGCTCGACCGCAAGCGCTACCGCGCGCTCAGCGGCGCCGTCCTCGGTGATGTCCGCGACCAAGGGTACCAACCCCGGCTGGGCCAGCGTTTTCACGGCGGAGTCGATGTCCTCCGCGATGACCCTGGCACCGCGAGCATGCAACAACAGCGCGATGGCCTTGCCGATGCCGCTGGCGGCACCAGTGACCAGGGCAACCTGGCCTTCAAAATCCTGCGTGATGGTGTGCTTGATGTCAGACATGTCGGCTCCTTATCTAATCTATCAGGGCGAAGCGAGCGACAAATGCAGGTGCGCTCGAATACGGTTTCATCTTCCCTCGCTTGACCATGCCAGGCTTTCGCCGTCTTGCGCTGGCTGTCGCGATCTTGCGCTCGATCTGCTGAAGCATGGAGGGATGGCAGCCCAGCGCCCACGCGCTAACCTCTAACCCTGCCCCCTGCCCCCTGGCACCTGGCATCGATGGAGACGTTACTGATGAAGCAATCCAAACCTGCCGACTCGTCCAACGCCTTGCGGATTCCGGCCGAAGCCATGTGGCGATACATGCCCGGCGACAATCCTGTCTCGCCACAGTCGCCCGACACGCAGGACGTGGTGTTGCACCTCTTCATCCACCGCAGCATCGCCGAGCCGATCCTGGTGCCGGCTGTGGCCGAGCCGCTGCTGGTGATGGTGCTGGCAGGCTCGGCCATCGTCGAAGAGCGTGAACCAGGAGGTGCATGGAAGCAGGCCGAGGTGTGCGTCGGCGATTTTTTTCTGACCAGCACCACGCAGCCCTATGAAATGCGCTGGCAGGCCACCAATGGCGACAGCTTCGAGGTGATGCACCTTTATCTCGCCCCCGCCCTGATCGACAATGCAGCCCGCGACCTAGCATTACCGCACGCCGCGATGGTGAGCTTCGTCGATGTCTCTGGTGGCCGTGACGAATGGGTACGGCTGCTGCTCGAACGACTTCGTTCGGAACTCCTCGACAGCCGCCCCACCAGCCAACTCCTCGTGCACAGCCTGGCCCAGGCCTTGGCGATTCACCTCGTACGCAACTATCGAGCCCCGCCGAGTATGGGCAGGTTCCGCAACGCCCTGCCGACTTACAAACTGAGGCGCGTGATCGAACTGATGACCGAGCGCCTAGCACAAGACTTTTCCCTGGCCGCCCTCGCGCAGGCCGCGCAACTGAGCGAATACCACTTCAGCCGGCTGTTCAAGCGCGCCACCGGGCTGTCGCCATCGCATTACTTCATCCGCCTGCGCATGGCACATGCACGTAAATTGCTGCTGGAAACCGACCACAGCGTTATCGATATTGGCCTGGAGGTAGGCTACTCAAGCCCCAGTCACTTCTCGCAGGTCTTTCGTCGCGAGGTGGGCGTTACACCCAGTGCCTACCGCTCGCCAGAGCGGAGCTAGGAGCGACAAGACGGCAGCGCCCTTGCACGAACGGGCCAGCCCTGCAACGCAAGGCTGCCAGCAGTCCACCACCCGCCATTTTCAGCCGCAGTCGATCTCACCCAGGCGGATGTCAGCCAGCACTTGGCAACCTACAAATTTCGCATGCCCTCTTCCCATTTACCCCGCGCCAGGATAAACATAAGCATCGCTCATGTTTCTCTCCTGACTCACCCGCGAGGTTCATACAAGAAATGGGTTACCCCAGCCAAAACCCGACCGACAGCCTCGCGCCAACCACCGTCCGCCCCATGAGCCAGCGGCGCTGGGCAGTCGCTGCCCTGTTCGCCCTGGTGCTGTGCAGCAATCAGGCACAGGTCAGCTTTCTCATCCCCCAGCAGGCCCAGATCCAACAGCACTATGGCCTGGGCGAGCTGGCCAGCAGCCTGAGCATTCTGGTCATACCGCTGCTGTGCATCCTGTTCTCCATACCCTGTGGCCGGCTGATCGACAGGATCGGCTTCCGCCGAGGCGCAGCCTGGGGGTGTGGCCTGCTGGCGCTGTCACTGGGTTTCAGGTTCGACAGCAGCTTCTTCAGCCTGATGGCCGGGCAGGTGCTCATCGGCCTGTCGCAACCGATGCTGCTCAATGGCGTGGCGAAAATGTCCATCGAGTGGTTCGACGACGCCGAGCGCGGCACCGCCATCGGCATCAGCACGGCCGGGTTGTTCCTCGGTCTGGCCCTGGGCCTCGGCCTGCCGCCCTTGCTGGTCGAAGCCTATGGCATCCCACAGGCACTGGCGCTTACCGGCCTGGTGGGCCTGATACCAGCAGTGCTGCTGTGGCTCTGCACCCACAGGCCGGGCCATGACCTCACTCCGTCAGGCATCGAGGGCGGCTTGCTGCCACTGCTGCGGGCGCCGGCCATGGTGCCTGTGCTGATCACCACCGTCATCGGCTGCGGCCTGTTCAATGCCCTGGCCCTATGCCTGGAGCCCATGCTCAGAGAACACGGCTTCGCCCTCGAAACCCTGTCGGCAGCCGGCGCACTGATGATCACGGGCGGCGTGGTCGGCTCGCTGTTCGTCGCACCACTGGCCGAACGCCTGGGCGGCAAGTTCATCGTGCTGGCCGCCTGTGGCGTGGCGGTGATGCTGAGCATCTGCCTGCTCTACCAGGCCAGCACATCGTCTACCGTATTGCTCTATGCCACGCTGTTGGGCGCCTTTCAGTTACCCGGCTATGCCCTGCTCATCACCATGTCCGAAGAGATCGCCGGCAAGGATCACGCGGCCCAGGCCAACTCGCTCATCACCCTGGCCGGCAATATCGGTGCCGGTGCAGGCATCGGCTCGGTGGTACTGATTCATGCCGAACTGGGCCATTGGGCCTACGTGGCCACCTTCCTCATCGCCCTGGCGCTGATGCAGACGCTGATCGTCACGCTGTGCCGCTCCATTCGCCGGCTGTGAGCGGGCACCGGCAACTTTTCTGCACTTTGCCGCCCATCGGGGGGACTAAGGGGCATGAACCATCGCCCCGAACCGCCCATGCCCCTCGAACGCAAAGCCTTCGTCCTCCTGCTCGTCCTGGTGACGATCGCCTTCTTCTGGATCCTGCTGCCCTTCTACGGTGCCGTGTTCTGGGCCATGGTGCTGGCCGTGGTGTTCGCGCCGCTGCAACAGCGCCTGGTGCAACGCCTGGGCGGCAAGGACAACCTGGCCGCCCTGCTGACCCTGACCACCTGCCTGCTGGTGGCGATCCTGCCGGTGATCTTCATTACCTCGGCGGTGGTAGCCGAAGGCACGACCCTGTATGAAAAACTGGAGTCGGGTGAGCTGGATATCGGCACCTACGTCACCCAAACCGTGCAGACGTTGCCCCCCTCGATGCAGGAGCAGCTCGACCGTTTCGGTGTTTCCGACCTCAATGGCCTGCGCGAGAAGATCTCCCAGGGCGCCATGACCGCCAGCCAATACCTGGCCACCAAGGTGTTCGCTATCGGTCAGGGCACCTTTGAATTCCTCATCAGCTTCGGCGTGATGCTGTACTTGCTGTTCTTCCTGCTGCGCGATGGTCGCAGGCTGGTTCATGACATCCGCGCCGCCATTCCGCTGGGCGAGACCACCAAGCGCCGCCTGCAGATCAAGTTCACCCGCGTGGTGCGCGCCACGGTCAAGGGCAACGTGGTGGTGGCGGCGGTACAGGGCACCCTGGGCGGCCTGATCTTCTGGGTGCTGGGTATCTACAGCCCTCTGCTCTGGGGCGTGCTGATGGCTTTCCTGTCGCTGCTGCCAGCGGCCGGCGCCGGCATCGTCTGGGCCCCAGTGGCGATCTACCTGATGCTCAGCGGCAGCCTCTGGCCAGGCATCGTCCTCACCGCCTTCGGCGTGCTGGTGATCGGCCTGGTGGACAACATCCTGCGCCCCATTCTGGTCGGCAAGGACACCCGCCTGCCGGACTACCTGATCCTCATCTCCACCCTGGGCGGCCTGGCCCTGCTCGGCATCAACGGTTTCGTGATCGGGCCTTTGGTCGCAGCACTGTTCGTGACGAGCTGGAATCTGTTCGGGAGCAAAGGCAAGGTGGTGCAATTGCCGGAATGAAGCTTATCTACAGAGGGCACGATACCGACCTCTGGTAAACGGGCAAGCACCTACATGCCTTGCATGTGCCTGGCAGTTACGGCATGGACTCAAACCAATCCATGACATCATATTGACATGACCCGATAGCCTTCTACGCTGAAGACTCCATCTCCTTCACGGACGAACAAGCATGACGCTTCAGCGCCCCCTTTACCTGCTCCTGATTGCGGTCTTCGTCAGCGGCTGCGCCAATATGTCGGCCCCAAGGCATATTGCAGCCGCCTCTTGCAACGATGACCGGGCAAGCTCCATCTGCCTGCTTGACCGCCTGCAACTCGAATACGAGTCCTACAGCACGGGGGCTGCCAAGAGTCAGGCGGCCAGTGACGGCCTCATGCTGGCCAGTGCCGCGATAGGCGCGATAGGGGCGGCAGTGGGCAGCAGCTCCGAGCTGTACAAATCAGCCGGAGCCATCGGCCTTTCCGCGCTGGGGTTTTCCACCTATGGCAACTTCAAGACTCAGGATCGCGTGACTCGCGAGGCGAATGGCCGCCTTGCGTGTGCCAGACCTAACCTGGAGAAGCTCCTGGATCTTTCAGACAACGGCAATTCGTTCTTGCAGGGCATGGCAAGTTTCGACCTGACCGAGCATTCCGCGACCTTATCGATATCCGACGCCTTGCAGATGAAAGCCTCTATTGACCAGGACAAAGGCGCCAGGCTAGTCGCTGAAATTCAGAACCACCTCAATATGCGAAACAATGCAAAAACGGCAGACAGCATATTGGCCAATATCAACTCCGACGCCACGGAGTTGATCATGAAACTGCAAGACGGCGTCACGAAAACCATCAACGACGAATCATTCGATGTCGAGAAGTCGATCAAAGTCATCACCACCAAGCCAAAACTCTCAACAGACAGTGAGTCAACGCCGGGAGTGCCTTTCCTCACGATCGACAAGCTATCGGCTGAGGCGGTGATAGACACCTACAACGCCTTCATCCGATGCATGGCAGGCGAACAAAGTGCCGATGAGGGCTGATGTGCGCTGCCACCATGCCTTGGCTTACAGCAATGACTAATCGATTGGCAGAAGGGCAACCTTTGCCGATCAACGCCCTCCCCATTGCGAAGCGATACCCTCTGGACAAGCCACGTCGGTCGATCGATCCGAACTTCTGCGCTCCCCGCCTCTCAACCCTGATGCATACCACGTTCGCGAAGGCGATCACTCACCGCGCCCTGTGGCGCATCAGCGGAGGTTTTCCGGATGAGTACGAATCTGCAAGGCAAGAAGGTGCTGTTCATCACCGCCAATACGGGCATCGAGCGCGACGAGCTGCTCAAGCCCATGCAAGCGTTGAAGGATCAGGGTGCCACTGTCACCCATGCCAGCATCAAGGGCGGCCAGGCCGAGACCTGGCTGCAGGACAAGGAGAAGGACGTCAGCGTACAGTCGGATACGCACATCGCCGGCCTCGCTGCGCCAGACTATGACCTGCTGGTGATTCCCGGCGGCACGGTGAATGCCGATACCCTGCGCCAGGACGGCGATGCCCAGAGCCTGGTGCAGGCGTTCCGCGAAGCAGGCAAGCCGGTCGCGGCGATCTGCCATGGCCCCTGGCTGCTTATCGACGCCGGCGTGGTGCCCGGCAAGGTGCTGACCTCCTATTCCAGCGTGCGCACCGACCTGGTCAACGCCGGGGCGGAGTGGGTCGATACCCAGGTGCAGGTCTGCCAGGGTCAGAACTGGACGCTGATTACCTCGCGCAACCCTGGCGACATACAAGCCTTCAACGAGGCGTTGGGCAAGGCGCTGCTGGCGGCCTGAGACTGAGCCCACGGACACGCTGCTGCCATGGCGCGCCGGCCCTGTGGTGGCAGTTGCGCAAAGTGTTAAACGAGTCGAATTACGGGCGATGCGTGGTCGCGAGAACTCTTGAGCCCTGCTAGGGTCTTCATGACTCACCCCCACGACTACGAAGGGAACTCGTATGGCCAAGCCTGCCGCCCGCTTATCCGATACCCACGCCTGCCCTCTGCCCGGTCACGGTTCCAACCCCATAGCGGTGGGTTCTGCCGATGTGCTGTTCAACAACCTGCCCGCTGCCCGCGTCGGCGACAGCAGTAGCTGTGGCGGCGCGATCACTCAGGGTGAAGGCAGCATTCTGGTCAACGGCAAACCGGTCGCCTTCCTCGGCAGCCCCACCAGCCATGGCGGCAGCATCGTGACCGGCTCGGGCGACATTCTGGTCGGCTCATCAGTGAGCACGGCCCCCTTCACGGCTCCGGCGCCGATCCCCAGTCAGTTCGACGAGCATTTCGTGCTCAGCGACAGCGATACCGGCCAGCCCTTGGCTGGCCGCCCTTACAAGCTGAAGACGGCTTCCGGCAAAGTCATCGAAGGCGTTACCGATGAGCAGGGCAAGACCAAACGCGCAGCGGCCTATGCGGCCGAAGCCGTATCCGTCGAGTTCGAGCCACAAAGCGAAATCTTCATCGGTTGAGGTCAGGACATGTCGAGCGCCGAGCCAGTCGTTGCACAATCGAACCTGAGCCCAGCGAGCCAGACGCAAGGCACGCCGGTTCAGGCCAGGCTATTCAAGATCACCGACATTCCAGACGCCATGGAGGCCATCGACTGGCCGGTTTCCGCCGCGCTGATGCGCCACTGGTTTCAGGGGCAACCCTGGCCGACGGAAAATGGCGGCATGTCGACACGGGTCAAGGAACACGCCGAGTGGCCCCCGGCGCAGTACATCGAGGAAAGCATCGTCAAGATGAGCTGGGTGGCCAGCTTCGACAAGGTCAAGCCGGTGCTCGCCGAGCTACGCCGAAGCTGGAACAACGCCGCCGCCATGGGGCAGATCCGCAAGCATCTGCTCGCAGCCTATGGCGACAAGGCCCCTGGCTGCTACCCCCTGGTGTTCCCCAACCTGGCCAGCGCGGTGGAACGCTTCGGCTACTTCAACTCACGGCCCATCACCTTTGCCAAATGGGGCAGCGAAGGCCTCAACGACCTGCGCGGAGCGCTGGCTGACTTCAACCTGCGGGTGGCAGCCGAGGGCGAAGTGCGGGTGTATGCCGAGCGCATCGAGTTTCAGCCGCGAACCCTGCTGTTCTACGCCGAGGACAACTACGACTTCAACGACGATGGCACGGTGTTCAGCCAGCCGCTGGGCTTCTGGAACTTCGATGGCATAGCCCCCAGCCTGCTGCAAGCTTTCGCGCACAATGCCGGTGTGGATGCGGTTTCCCAAGGCATCATGCAGCAGTCGTTGTTCGGCATGAACACGGAAAACCAGAGGCGCTACATGGATGAACAGAGCAAACGCTACATGCTGGTGCTCAACAGCCATTTCGCCGAGTACCGAACCCGGTACAACAAAGGCGGCGATTTCCGCGTGTTTTCCGATCTGCTGCGCGAGCCGCTGCCGCCTGGCACCTCCGCCATCAACATAGCCAAGCCCTGACATGAAGAAGATCCTTGTCGCAGCCTGCGGCCTTTTCGCGACACTTGCATTGTTCCTGGGCTGGAGCCTGAACGAGGTGCTCGACGCGCCGGCCTCGGTTTCCCAGGTCAGCCCGCAAGGTGGCCATCTGATCGAAAGCGTGCCGGTACGCGGCCTGCTCGCCCCTGGCGGTGGCCTGTCGTACCTGCGCATCGTCGACCGCCAGGATCCGACCCAGGTATTTCGCAGCCCGCTCTACCTCAGGCAATCCGTGGACATGCGGGTCAGCGAGGATGAACAGACCCTGGGGGTGACCTGGATCGAGTTCGACAAGCGTGAACGGCGCTTCGTCCTCAGCATCCCCCAATGGCGCCCGGACTGGCGCAACCTGTTCATCAGCAACACGCCTTATGAGGTGGTACCCAACGGTTGAAGCGGGCCCCCGGCGTTCAGCGGTCGTCCCAGGGCCAGGTCATGTCCTCGGGAGTAAAACGCTCGCGGGTGTCCATCCGTACCCCTCGCAAGGCCATGCTCTGCAGGTGCGACTCATACAAGTTCGCCGAGAAATAGCTGATCAGGATGCTACGCCGCCGCGCGCCACTGGGGTTGAGGCTGCCGGCATGCAGCAGGTCGACATCGAACAGCAGGATGTCACCCGCGCGCCCCGCTAGCTGAATGACAGCGGACTCATCATCGAAATCGACCTCTGGCGCGCCGGGCAACGGGCGATGACTGCCGGGCACCAGGCGGGTCGCACCGTTGTCGGGGCCGTAATCGTCGAAATAGGCCAGGGCGTTGGCGATATCCCCTGGCCGCTGAGCCGACAGATCACGATGCAGGCGCTGGTGACCACGGCCTGCCAGGGGCTCGCGGCCTTCCACCTGAGCGAGGAAGAAGCGCTCACCGATCAACGCCCCGACCACGGCCAAGACCTGCGGCAAACGGCACACGGCCTGCACGCTCGGGTCATCATCCAGCAGCGAGTGGCGGTAATCCGTACCGCGCGGTACGGGCCATTGATCCGCCGGTTTCACCCCGGCATCGAAGGCGGCGCGCAGGCCATCGAGCCACTCGGGGGCGATGGCCTGACGCAGCAGGGTATAACCATCACGATGAAGTCGTTCACGTTCGAGCACGGCGTCTAGCCCTCTCCTTGTCCACTGCCCATGGCACAGAACAATGGCATGAGCAGTCAAGCCTTGCAGGCGCTTTACCCCGGCACAATTCGACCATTTCATCAGGTAATCGCCCGGCGCGTCCCACCAAGTTGGCTTATAACTAAAAGGACGTACCAGTGAGATATCGGCCCCAACCTCGAGCGGCTACAGGCTCGGAGGTCGGCAGATCTCGAGATGGAACTCAGCCCCTGGAGCAGAGTAACTGCCAAGCCATGCCGAATAGCCCCATACACCCCAACCGCTTCACCCGATATCTGTACGCCATGCTGGCTGTGGTGCTCATGCTGGGTCTGGCGTTCGTCGTACTGCTGCTCGAGCAGGCCAGGTATCAGGAGGCGGTCGAACAACGGCGACTCTCTCTGAATCTGGCCGAGGAGTTGCGCCAGTCCTCGGCGGATCTGGCGCGCATGATGCGCAGTTACGTGATCACTGGCGAGCGCCGCTACCTCGATCACTTCGACAGTGTGGTGGCGATCCGCGATGGCCTGCAGCCGCGTCCGGCCCATTACAACCTGGCCTACTGGGAGCTGAAGGCCATAGAGGGCAATGACGCCCAGAGCGCGCACGAAGAGCTAGGTGAGCGTATCGCCCTGATCGAACTGATGCGCCGTACCGGCTTCACCGAGAGAGAACTGAGCAAGCTCATCGAAGCCAAGCGCTACTCCGACGAGTTGGTCGAGATCGAAAGAGCCGCCATGCAACTCGCCGATAGCGAGCCTCGTCAGCCTCACAACCGTGACAGAGCGTTGACCACTCTCGCCGATCGGCACTTCATCACCCTCAAGGCCAAGGTGCTGCGGCCGATCATCGAAGCGCAGCAGATGATCATCACCCGCACGCAGAACTCGGTGGATATGGCGCAGCAGCGCCTGTCGATCGCCACGCTCTTCCTGTTCGTCATGTGCGGTACGCTGCTGGCCTTGATCCTGCTACTCGGCAGAGAGATTCGTCGGCTACTCGGCTGCTCGATGCAGGATCTGCAGAACACCCTGAATCGACTCGGCCACGGCGACTTCCTCACCCCCATCAAGGCGCAGGACAACAACAGCGTGCTGGGCTGGATCGCTCGCACGCAACGCCAATTGGCCTCGCTGAACCTGATGCACTTCAAGGCCCTGGTCGAATCTTCCGACGACGCCATCATCAGCAAGAGCACCGAGAGCATCGTCGCCAGCTGGAACGCAGGCGCGGAGCGCATGTTCGGTTACAGCGCCGAAGAGATGATCGGCACCTCGATTCGCCGCCTCATCCCCGAGGAGCGTGCCTTCGAGGAAGACGAGATCCTCGAGAAGATCACCCGGGGTGAGAAAGTCGAGCATTTTCAGACTCAACGCCTGCACCGTGACGGCCATCTGATCGACATTTCCGTGACCATTTCCCCCATCTACAACGAGGACGGTCGCATCATCGGTGCATCCAAGATCGCCCGGGACATATCCAGCGCCAAGGCGGCGCAAGCCGAGATTCATCAACTGGCCTTCTACGACACCCTGACCGGCCTGGCCAATCGCCGGCTGCTGATCGAGCGGCTGACGCAAGCCATCGATCGCTACAGCCGCGACCAGGCCAGCTTCGCGGTACTGTTTCTCGACCTCGACAACTTCAAGCGGCTCAATGACACGCTTGGTCATGAGGCTGGCGATGCCCTGCTCGAAGAGGTCGGCAAACGCCTGCTGGACACCCTGCGCAAGACCGACACCGCAGCGCGCCTGGGCGGTGATGAGTTCGTGCTGCTGGTCAACCTGCACCAGTCGTACATCTGCGACAACCAGTGGCTGCTCAGTGTGGTGGAGAAGGTGAAGACACGCATCGCCGCGCCCTACTCGATCCATGGCACCTCGCACAGTTGCACCACCAGCATCGGTGGCGTGATCTATGCCGGCCAGGATTGCACGGCCATGGAGCTGCTGAGCCAGGCCGATCATGCGATGTACCAGGCCAAGCGCCAGGGCAAGAACCAATTCCACCTCTATGACGGCGAGTAGCGCCATCGCCTGTCCGAGCCGAGCCAAATCTGCAGGTTCTGAGCGCGTCGGGATTTCCGCGAAAAACGTTATGGTATAACATATTTTATTGATTCGATTTATCCCGGTGCAGCACAGCCCGGGCCAGAGAGTCGCGCATGCCGACTCGACGACGAATCCGCTCCCAGCGCGAAACAACCTCTGCCCACTCAAGCAAGACAACCACTAGGAAGCCCCATGAAAGCCACCTCGGCCTCCCTTGCCGTTCTGACTGCCCTGGTCACGACCGACCTCCACGCTGCCTCTGCAGGCGACTCCACCATCTCGCTCGGCGAGCTCTACGTCACCCCCAAGGAAAGCGGCACGCTGCGTACCGACAACATCCTCACCTCGGTCGACATCATGGGCAGCGACAAGATCGAGGACAAGAACGTGATGAATAGCTGGGAGCTGCTGGGGCAGATGCCCGGCATCCAGCTAACCGAAACGCGCATGGGCGCCGAATCCGGCAAGGTGACCTTCCGTGCCTTCAATGGTGAGGGCTACATCAATGGCATCAAGACGCTGATCGACGGCATTCCGAGCAACGTCAACAGCGGCAACCAGCGCTTCATCGACATGATCTTCCCGCTGGAGCTGGACTACATCGAGGTGGTACGCGGCACCAATGACCCGCGTTACGGCCTGCACAATATCGGCGGCAACGTCAACATGGTCACCCGCCAGGGCGGCAATTACACCGACGGCCGCGTGACCTACGGCAGCTTCGACACCCGCGAAGTGCAACTGGCCATCGGCCATGAAGAGGGCAACTTCGCGCAGAACTATTTCCTCGCCAAGCAGGACTCGCAGGGCTTTCGCGAGCACAGCGAATCGAACAAGTACTCGCTCGGCGGCAAGTGGTTCGTCAGCGACGACGAGCAGACCATGAAGCTCGGCCTGATCGCCCGCCTCTACCACCACCAGGCCGAGGAACCCGGCTTTCTCACCGCCGAGCAACTGGCCGCCAGCCGCACCCAGTCGCCGGCCAAGAATGCCAATGACGGCGACGACCGCGACATGAAGCAGCTCAGCCTGCATGCCGACTTCCAGCTCAGTGACGAACTCGCCCTGAGCAACAAGCTGTACTACAACAGCTATGACGACGACCGCACCGTGACCTTCACCGATTACCCGCTGGGCAACGCCCCGCGCCAACGCCGTCAGTGGCAGGAACGCCAGACCGGCCTGCTCAGCAACCTGACCTGGCGTGCCCACGAGATGCTTACCCTCGACGGTGGCCTCAACTACGAACAGCAGAACAACGAGTACCGCCGCTACCGCTACAACTTCAGCATACCCACCGACTTCGACGCAGCGCCGGCGCGCACCCAGAACGACGACCACTACACCCTGTACAACACGGGTGCCTATGTCCAGGCGATCATCCAGCCCATCGAGCAGTTGAAGATCATCCCGGCGTATCGTGTGGACACCTTCTCCGGCAACACCGAACTGGCCAATGGCACGAAGGCCGAGCTGCAGGATTACGGCTGGATCAGGCAGCCCAAGCTCAGCGTGGTGTACAGCATCACACCGGACATCAACGTCTACGCCAACTGGGGCCGTACCTTCCAGATCCTCACCGGCTCTGATAAACCGGCCTATCTGATGCCCGGCCAGGCGGCATTCAAGCCTTCGATCAACACTGGCAAGGAAGTGGGCGTGAAGTTCAAGCCCTTCGCCGACTCCGAAGCCCGTATCGCCGTCTGGCAGCAGGACGCCACCGATGAAGTGGCCAACATGCCCAGTACCGGCACCACTGTCGGCCTGGGTGAAACCCGTCGCCGCGGCGTCGACATGCAGCTCACCGTGCAGGTCGACGAGCAGTGGACGCTGTGGGGCTCGCACGCCATCCAGGAAGCCAAAGTGGTCAGCGCCTTCACCGCAGGTGGCCAGTCGCTGGCCGGCAAGGAAGTGTTCTCCACCCCGCGCTATATCAGCAACCTCGGCGCCGACTACCAGTTCAACGATGCCTGGCGCTTCGGCCTGCAGGCCCGCGCTCAGGGCGACTACTACATCGACGAACTGAACCAGCAGGGCAAGTACGGCGGCTTCGCGGTGCTCGATGCCAACGTGCGCTACCAGCTCAGCGACACCACCAGCCTCGACCTGCAATTGAAGAATCTGACCGACCGTGACTACGAGTACGTGTGGTTCGACAACTTCTTCTGGGGTGGCGACGACCAGCCGATGTTCTCCCCGGCGCCGGGCCGCTCGGCCTACCTGTCGGTAAACATGAAGCTGTAAACGCAGAAACGCTGAAAACCGACCCGTAGGGTGCGCCGTGCGCACCAATTGGCCACCGCGAAACAGCCGGTGCGCGCAGCGCACCCTGCAACAGGCACTCCCTGCGATTACAGCAAGCGGGCTCCTGCAACGCACGGCATCCTGTCGATGTCGAGCAGCGAACCTAGCCGTAGGGTGCGCCGTGCGCACCAATTGGCCACCGCGAAACAGCCGGTGCGCGCAGCGCACCCTACAACAGGCACTCCCTGCGGATTACAGCAAGCGGGCTCCTGCAACGTACGGCATCCTGTCGATGCCGAGCAGCGAACCTAGCCGTAGGGTGCGCCGTGCGCACCAATTGGCCACCGCGAAACAGCCGGTGCGCGCAGCGCACCCTACAACAGGCACTCCCTGCGGATTACAGCAAGCGGGCTCCTGCAACGCACGGCATCCTGTCGATGTCGAGCAGCGAACCTAGCCGTAGGGTGCGCCGTGCGCACCAATTGGCCGTCTCGAAAACAGCCGGTGCGCGCAGCGCACCCTACGACAGGCGCCCTCAGAGGTACTTCAACCAGCGAATGTCCCGCCGCCGCGCCTTGAGCCGGGCGAACCACTGTGTGGGCGGGAACAACAGCACCGCCAGCACCAGCATCGTCACCCAGACCCAGGCCACCGAGTCGAAGCCGAAATAATGCCCCTGATTCGCCCCCCAGATGGCGAACGCCGCGATATAGAGCAGCTTGAGCACGTACAGGTGCAGCAGGTAGAAGAACATCGGCGCGCTGCCGAACACGGCCAGAGAGCGCACCACGCGGCCAGCGTTGTGCCGCTCGAAGTACGCCAGCAGCAACAGGCCGATCCCCAGGGTCAGCGCCAGGAACAGCAGCGACGGCGGATACTTGGTGACATTGAACAGCCCCATCAGGGTCTGCTGCCAGGTGGCCTCGACCGCCCAGGGCTTCTCGCCATAGACATTGGCCAGGCGCAGCATCACGAACACGCCCAGCGCGGCAAAGCCGAACCTGCGCAAGGCTTGCAGACGTTGTGCAGACTCACTCGACCAGCGAAACCAGGGACCGATCACGTAACCCAGGGCAATCACGCCGATCCAGGGCAGCAGCGGGTAGGAGGTGCGCAGGCGCAGCGAGTCGGAGAATTCGAGCCAGCCCCGATCATGCAGCACCGCCCAGGGGATGTGCATGGCCGACTCCGGCGCGAAGTGCAGCCCATCGAGCAGGTTGTGCCCGGCCACCAGCACCAGGCCCAGCGCCGCCAGCAGCGTGCGCGGCAACCACAGCAGCAACGACAGCGCCAGCATGCTCAGACCGATGGCCCAGATCACCTGCAGGTAGATCACCGTGGGCGGGAACTGGAAGGTCCAGGCGAAATTCACCAGGGTGAATTCCAGCACCACGAGGAACAAGCCACGCTTGAACAGAAAGGCGCTGGTCGCCGCACGGCTCATCTGCTTCTCGCCATAGAGAAATGCCGAAAGCCCGGTGAGCAGAATGAATACCGGCGCGCACAGATGGGCCAGGGTACGGCTGAAGAACAGCGCCGGGTCGGTGGCCGTCACGTCCATCGGATCGCCCACCTGCTGATGCATGTAGAAGGTTTCTCGGACGTGATCGAGCAACATGAAGAGGATGACCAAGCCGCGCAGGGCATCGATCGAGAGCAGGCGATTGGAGGACATGGAAGGCTTCGCGTAGACCGGGAAAGATAACGTAATACTGTAATTTTTTTCCGAGCATTCGGCTCGATCGAGATACAGCCTGCCGCGTCTTTTCAGCTATCCCCGACCTGAACGAAGCACGCCCCAGGCAGTCGGAACAGCAGGAATCGCCACGGAGTCTTTACCCATGCTGCCCAACCGTGCCCTGCTCTGCGCTTTTTCCATGGCCCTGCTCAGCCCGCTGGCCGAGGCCGAGGAGCCCTTGCGCATCCACAGCCTGCAACGCTGCGGCGACCTGCTCGCGCAGGAACGCCAGGACTGGTGCCTGCAGGTGCGAGGCCTCGGCGAGAAGCTGCCCCGGCTGCACCTGGGCGAGCAGACCCTGCCAGCCTCGGCGGTCACACGCAGCCACGACGAGCTGCGTATTAGCCTCAATCGCCGTGAGCAGCAGAGTGCGCCGCTCTGGCTAGAAGACGGCCCGCGCGCCAGCAACCCGGTATGGCTGTCGCTGCACCGCAGCCACGTACTGGCCGCCACCCCCGATGAGGTGGCGAAGAACATGGACGGCCTGACCACCTACGTCGATCTGGTCAGCCTGCTGATCGAGGAAAGCCATGACGGTCTGGAAGAGGCCACCCGCCTGGCAAAGAAATACGGCGCCAAGGTGGTCGGCGCCATCCCACCGCTGAATGTCTACCAGTTGCGCCTGCCGGTGCACAACCTCACCGAACGCGATGCCCTGGTGCTGCGCATCGGCAACGAAACCAGCGTCGATGCCGTAATCGTGGAAGAAAGCGCCCCTGAACGAGGCGAAGAAGCCGAAGCTGCGCGCGCGCCAACGCCACAACCGGAAAGGAACTCCGAGGAATGGGCGGCGAACCGTTTTGCCGATGCAGTGAACTACTACCAGCGGCGCATCCGTGCCGATGCAGCCCCCATAGAACCCAAGCCGATCCGCGTAGGCGTGATCGAGCGCAACGTCGATTTCGATGCCCCTGATTTCGCCGACTACCTGGGCGCCTGCGCACACGGCGAACCGCGCACCTGTCTCTACGCCCGCGATGCCGAGCAACCAGACAACCACGGCAGCACGGTGGCCGGCATTCTCGCCGCGCACTGGAACAAGGGCGGCAACACCGGATTCCTGCGCGGCCTGGACAAGGCCAGCAACGGCTTCGAGGTCATAGTCGAGCGCAACTCCGATGCCGGTATCACCGCCAACATCGCCGCCTCGGTCAACCTGGTCGAGGATGGCGTGCGTGTGCTCAACTGGAGCTGGGGTATCCACCGCGTCGGCACGCGCAACGTCGAGGGCGACGAGATCGACTCGCTGGTGCGCTCGGGCATCGCCATGAGCGGCTACGAGGAATTGCTGGAGGAGTTCTTCCTCTGGCTGCGCAAGGAGCATCCGGACGTGCTGGTGGTCAACTCCGCTGGCAACGGCTCGTCCTTCTCCGGGCGCGACGAGTACCGCCTGCCCTCCTCCTTCATCACCGAGCAGTTGCTGGTGGTCGGTGGGCACCAGCGCAGCGAACGCCCGGACGTCGCCGTGGACGACCCGGCCTATGTGGTCAAACGCAACTCGTCGAACGTCGACATGCGCGTCGACATTACCGCCGCGGCCTGCGCCCGTGCCTCTACCCGCAAGGCCGATAAGAGCGGCGACGTACACTGCGGCACCTCCTACGCCACACCGATGGTCACCGGCGTCGTCGCCGCCATGCTGTCGATCAACCCGGATCTGCAACCCGAACAGGTGCGCATGCTGCTGCGGCGCAGCGCCATGACCATCGGCGGCGACTACGACTTCGAGCCGATGGATGCCGAAGACCTCACCGCCCCCATCCTGCCCTCGGAACGCAACTACCAGTTGAGCGACAAGGACGTCGGCCGCTCGGCACGGCTGGACATGCAGAAGGCGCTGGATCTGGCGGTGCAGAGCCGGGATCGGGTGCGCTGAGCCAGCGCCGCCTACTCGCCGGATACCCGTTCGTACAGCTCCATCGGCTCCCCGCTCGCGCTATGGCCCAGGCCCAGGTGACGGAAGCCGGCCTTGAACAACACGCGCCCGGATTGCGGATTGCGCGCCAGGTGGCTGGCATGCAGGCGGCGCAGACGCAACTGGCGGAAAGCGAAATCCACCAGGGCATTGCAGGCCTCGCTGGCGTAGCCGCGACTCCAGTACGGCACGCCGATCCAGTAGCCCACCTCGGCCTCGCCTCGCGCGATGTTCTCGAGCGACATGCTGCCGATCAATTGTCCGCTGTCGGACTCGATGATGACGAAGTTGGCCGCCGCTCCGCTGGCCCAGCCCTGCACACAGCGTTCGATCCACTGCTGCGCCAGCTCGGGGGGATAGGGATGGGGGATGCTGCCGGTGACGTCGGCGATACGAAAATCACCTGCCAGGCGCTGCACCTCGGCGGCGTCCAGGGCCTGAGGCGCCCGTAATGTCAGGCGTGCGGTTTCGATGCGCTGCTCCTGCATGTGCCTCTCACCTCAAATCCGTAGGGTGCGCCGCGCGCACCGGTGCCTTCGCTCTCAGCTCGGCATCGGCCCTATGGGATAGAACTGCCCACTGCTCCATACACCCAGCCAGGGCTGCCCGTCGATCTCGCGCTGCACCGCCAGTTCCACCAGTTGATAGAACACGTTGCGGTGAATCAGCGCTTCGAGATTACGCCTTACCAGAATGTACGGCGAGGGCTCCTGTGTCGCAGGGTCGAGTTCGACCCGGATGGGGTGCTCGGCATCTGCGATGACCTCATCCTCGACATTGGTGGTGAAGCGTAGCACCTGTGCCTCGCCCTCTCCCTCGACCTGCAGGGTCACCGCGACGAAGGGCGCGTCCTCCACCTGAATGCCCACCTTCTCCACCGGGGTGATCAGAAAGTAGTCGTCGCCATCGCGGCGGATGATGGTGGAAAACAGGCGCACCATGGGCTTGCGACCGATGGGCGTACCCAGGTAATACCAGGTGCCATCGCGGGCGATGCGCATGTCGATATCGCCACAGAAATCCGGATTCCACAGGTGCACCGGGGGCAGGCCCTTGCCTTCGCCCTTGGGAATCTGTGCCAGCAGGTCGCCGGCCTTGCCTGGATCGCTCATGCGCTGTCCTCCTCCACATCGCTACGACCCCTGGAGCATACAACATCGCAAGCCTGGCCCCCGGCAAAGGCACGACTCGTTCAGTGCGCCACGCCCAGCAGGCTGCGGGCGTATTCCTCCAGCGCTGGGCCGATGAGATCCTGCGGCTGGGCGTCGTAGAACGTCAGGAAGCCGCCACGGCTGCGAATACGGGCGGTATCCACCAGAAAGCGTGTGTTGGTCTCGATCAACATTAGCTGGATCACGGCGCGGTCGGTACCCAGGCGATCCAGGGCCTCCTGATCCGCCCATTCATCCTCGTTACCGATGCGGTCGTCGCTGTAGGCGAAGCGGCTGTAGAGCAGGTAATGGGCGCCCGCATCGCGAGCCTCAGCCATCGCCTGTTCCAGGCCCAGCGGCTGCTTGGCGCGGCGCACCAGGGGGAAGTACTGGACGAAGCCCTTGAAGGCCTCCTCGGCCACCACGTTGGGCCGGGGATAGCCATGCCCCGGCGGCACGAAATGGCCCTGGGCGATATAGATGAAGGAATCCTGCTGCAGACGCCGCGAGGCCATGCGCTCGGTACGGCCATGGTCGAGGAACCCGGCGTCGCGCAGGTGGTACTCGGCACCACTGGCCAGGTCGCTGACCTTCATGCAGCCGGCCAGGCCCAGCAGCGCCAGCAGGAGAAACAGGTTACGCATTCATCGATCCTCCACGAGCCGGTGACGGAAAACCGGCGGACAAGGCAGGGATGCAGATTCTGCGCCAGCCTGGTCAGGGTCCGCGCTGCCACTCCTGGCGCAGATTCGCCTGCTGCGGCTGCTCGATAGCATTGCGCACCTGGGCCAGCAGGCGTTCCTTGTCGCGCCCCAGGGCGCCCTTGAGCACCAGATAGTTGGAGGCGTGATCACTGCGAAACACCGTCTGCCGCAACTGCAGCCCGTCGAGAAGACGCTCGATCTCGCGGAACAGTTGCACTTGGCTCTGCGGCCGATAATCGACGAAGCGCTGGCGAAAACGCGCCTCGCCCATGGGGAAACTGACCACCAGGGTGGACAGATATTCGGGCTGCGCCTCGTTCATCAGCCGTGCCGAGTTGTCCGCGTGCTGATCGCTGAGCGCCTCACCACCAAGCCCGTTGAGGATCATCACCGAGCGACTGATGCCGGCCTGGCCAAGCTTGTCCAGAGCGCTCAGGCTGGAAGCGTAGGTTTCTCCCTTGTTGACCCGCGCCAGCACCTCGTCGTCACCGGACTCGCAGCCGACGTAAGCCATCTTCAAGCCAGCATCGGCCAGTTCTCTGAGTTCCTCGACCGACTTCTTGCGCAGGTTGCGCGGCAGGCAGTAGCTGGAAACCCGCCTTACCTCGGGCATGTAATCGCCGATGGCGCGCAGGATCGCCAGCAGGCGCCGGGTCGGCAGCACCAGTGCATCACCGTCGGCGAGAAACACTCGATTGACGATCAACTGCTCGCCGGCGCGGCGAATCTCTTCCAGCACCTGCGTCTCGTCACGGGCACGGAATTTCTTCTGCTCGGCAGTGTACATCTCGCAGAAGGTGCACTGGTTCCAGGAGCAACCGTTGGTGACTGGCAGAATCAGCGACTGGGCTTCGCTCGGTGGGCGAAAAACCGGTTCGATGTAGTCGATGGGAAAACGGGCAGACATCCGCAGCACACTCGCAAGGGAAAAGCCGGCACAGTTTATCCGGGCATGGCGTGACTGCCGAGCCACACAGCGGCAACTCAGCCGCCGATGATCTTCATCACCGTGGCACCGCCGGAAAAAGCCAGATCCTGCTTGTCCCCCAACGCCTTGACCAGCAGCCGCTGCAGCGCCGGCAGGGCCTGGTGGCGTGGCTTGTCCAGCAGATCGCCGACAAAGTGGCGGTTGCTCGACGACAGGCAGCCATGCAGCCAGCCGGTGGAGGACAGGCGCAAGCGCGAGCAGGTGCGGCAGAAAGGCACGCTCTCATTGGCGATCACGCCGAAATGGCCGACGCCCGGAATGGCATAGCGCATCGCCGTGGCATCCACCGGGGCACTGGCCTGCACGTACTGGTGGCGGCTGCCGATCAGTTCGAGCAACTCGGGCAGGCCGACGAACTGCTGGTTGAAGGCATTGCCATCACGGGCCAGGTGGCCCATGCGCATCAGCTCGATGAAGCGCAGCTCGAAGCCGCGTTCCAGACAATAGTCCAGCAGGGGCAATACCTGATCGAGGTTCTGCCCACGCAGCGGCACCATGTTGACCTTGATCTTCATTCCCGCCTCGCGGGCCGCCTGCATGCCGGCCAGCACCGTGGCCAGGTCGCCGCCACGGGCGATGCTGCGAAAGGCGGCGGCATCGAGGGTATCCAGCGAAACGTTGAGGCGGCGAATGCCACACTCACTCAGCAAAGGCAGCTTGCGCTCGAGCAACTGACCATTGGTGGTGAGGCTGATATCGTCCAGCCCCATCTGGCTGACCTGGCGCAGAAAGGGCTCCAGCCGCGTGCTGACCAGCGGCTCGCCACCCGTGATGCGCAGCCGCTCGATGCCCGCCGCCTCGATCAGATAGGCCACGCCGCGCGCCAGGGCATCGGCGGACAGTTCGTCCTGGGCGGCGACCAGGCGCTTGCCGTCCGGTACGCAATAGGTACAGGCATAGTTGCAGGCGGCAGTGAGGCTGACACGCAGGTTGCGAAAACGTCTGCCCTGACGGTCGACGATCATGAAAGGCTCCGATGGCTCGATGCCCGGAGTATATCGCGAGGCCGGCCGCCTCATAGATGCAGGCCGGCTTCGGAAGCGGCGAGGTCGCAATCGCTGTGCCGCGAGGTCGCGCTCAGTCGCGTTTGCGCTTGTTGCCCATGCGCACGCCGATATCCATGAGGAACTGGAAGAAGCCTTCCTGATCCTCCAGCACATTGCTCCAGAACGGCGAGTGGTACAGCGCCACGGCGCCGTGCACCAGTGCCCAGGCAGCGCAGTAGTGGAAGTACGGCGGCACGTCTTCCAGCTTGCCTTCGGCGATACGGCCCTTGATCAACTGGGTCAGGCGCTCGAAGTTGGAGGCGCGGATCTTGTGCAGTTGCTCCACCATCTCCGGCACCTGATTGCCCTTGACCACCTTCTCTTCCAGGCGGTCGAACAAGCGATAGCGCTGCGGATCGCGCATGCGGAACTCGAAGTAGGCGCGCGACAGCGCTTCCTTGTCGCGATCCACGTCGGAGGAATGCAGCAGCTCGTTCAGGTCGCGCTCGTAGTCGAGCATCAGGCGCAGGTAGATCTCCGCCTTCGACTTGAAGTGCTTGTAGATGGTGCCTTTGCCGATGCCCACCGCGTCGGCGATCATTTCGACGGTGACGCTGTCTTCCCCTTCATCGAGGAAGAGTTTCAATGCGGTGTCGAGAATCTCTTGTTCGCGGCGGCGAAATTCGCGGACCTTACGGGGTTCTTTCTGCATAAAGGGACTGCGGAGTCAAAATTTGAAGGCGCACATTATGCCTAAATGTAGCCAAATTGCACGGATCATCCGACCATGTACGTGTTTCATGATGAGTTCCCCCAAGCGCCCGATCTGCGTTATCTGAACCATGCGGCGGTCGCCCCTTGGCCCAGACGCAGTGCCGAAGCAGTACGACGGTTCTCGGAAACGAACGTGACCCACGGCGCGCGCGACTATCCCGACTGGCTGAAACTTGAGCGTAGCCTACGCGAACGCCTCGTGCGCCTGATGAACGCACCAAGCACCGGCGATATAGCACTGGTCAAGAATACCTCCGAGGCACTTTCCTTCGTCGCCTTCGGTCTGGACTGGCGCCCCGGCGATCAGGTGATCATCAGCGACGAAGAGTTCCCCTCCAACCGCATCGTCTGGCTGGCCCTGGCGCCCAAAGGTGTGGAGGTGATCGAGGTGAACCTCAGCGGCGCCGATCCGGAGGGCGCCCTGCTGGCCGCCATCACCCCGCGCACACGGCTGCTGTCGATCAGCGCGGTGCAATATGCCAGCGGTTTGCGCCTGGATCTGCCACGTCTCGGTCAGGGTTGTCGTCAGCGAGGCGTGATGTTCTGCATCGATGCCATCCAGCAGCTCGGCGCCCTGCCCTTCGACGTACAGGCCTATGACTGCGATTTCGCCATGGCCGACGGCCACAAATGGATGCTCGGCCCGGAAGGGCTCGGCGTGTTCTATTGCCGCAACCCGGTGCGCGAGCAGCTCGCCCTGCAGGAATATGGCTGGCACATGCTCGAGCATGCCGGCGACTACACGCGCCAGGACTGGCAGCCGGCACGCAGCGCACGGCGTTTCGAGTGCGGCAGCCCGAACATGCTCGGCGCCTTTGCCCTGGAGGCGAGCCTGTCGCTGCTCGAAGAAGTCGGCATGGAGCGCGTTGGCGAGTTGCTGGAGCAGCGGGTGCAACGCCTGACCGCTGGCATTCACGCGCTACCTGGTGCGCAGATCCATAGCCCGCTCGACCCTGCACGGCGCGCCGGCATCGTCAATTTCAGCCTGGCCGGCTGGGACAATCAGGCGCTCTACCAGCGGCTGCGCGAAGAGCAGGTGATCTGCATCCAGCGCGGCTCGGGCGTGCGCCTGTCGCCACATTTCTACACCCGCGAGCAGGTGATCGAGGACACTTTGGGCTTGCTGGCCCAGTTGGCAAAAGACTGAGGACTCAACAGCGGCTGGGGTATTCCAAATCCGTTTAAGAAAGATTCCATTTGGCCTGGACGCTCGGCGAGGCTGGCCAATACTGAAAACTGCTGGTGTGCGGCATATCCCCCCAAGTGTCCCGCCAGTATGGGCACGACTGTGCCTTGCTTTACTCCTAATGGTCTTAACCCGGATTCATCCCCCAGAATCCGGGTTTTTTTTGGGTGCTTGGTGGGGTGTCGTGCATGCCGGCCTTGCTACTGGACTGGCAATACGGTGTGAGTTGTTCTTGTGTCTGTTCCGAGTTGCCGCGTTTCTGCTGATGTTTTTGGTTTCGCCCTCCCGGGCGAGTCACTTTTGCCCCGGATGGCCGGCCCGACAAAAGTAACCAAAACCCTCCGCCCGGTCATCCGGCCCTGGCTGCGCCAGGGTTCGCTCACTCCATCGCCGCTCCAGAGGCCCGCCGCGGTGGGCCATCCCTGGCCCATCGCGGCTCTCGGCTTTGGCATCCTGCGTCGCTCTACCTCCTGCATCCATGCAGTCGTCGCGACATCCATGTCGCTCAACCTCTTCCACGACGATTCCGTTCGCCCTCCTGGGCGGGCTCTGCGCGCGCCTGGAACTGCGGTAACCCAGAACTAGCGTGGAGTGCTTGAACATGAGGTCAGCCATAGGGCTGACCTGAATGCCGGCTGAAAGCCGGCAAGATGAAAGTACGCGAATGAAAGTTTTGGTTTAACCCGACTGCCATGCTGTGACTCCACTTTTACCAGAACACGCCGGGCAGCCCATGGCATGCCAGTTCGTTCAGACGAGCGAATGGCCCCTTCAGGAAGGTGAGTGGAATCGTTGCGTAGAGGGTTGAGCGGCATGGATGCCGCAAGAGCTGCGATTGGCCAGGGATGGCCCTTCGCAGCGTGCCCTCGGAGCGACGATGGAGCGAACGAACCCCGGCGTAGCCGGGGCCGGATGGCGGGGCAAGCCTTTTTGCCTTCTTTTGTGGCGTTTGACAAAAGAAGGTCGCCGGGGGGCGAAACAAGAGGCGTCAGCTAAACACCAATAAGCAGCTTGAACACCAAAAACAACCGAAACCAACACACAAACTTGCCAGTCCGGTGTCAGGCCGAGTTTTCACGGAACCCAAATCTCATGGCGTCTCGCGAAACGTAGCCCGGATGCAATCCGGGTATATCCAATTCCCCGGATGGCATCCGGGCTACCTCATCACGCCACGCCAGCCAACGGAAACAGGCGTTTGAAGTTGTTACCGGTCTGTTCGGCCAGAGTCTCGTAACTCACCCCACGCAGCACCGCCAGGTACTCGGCCACTTCCCGCACGTACTGCGGCAGGTTGGGCTTGCCCCGGTGCGGCACGGGCGCCAGATAAGGTGAATCGGTTTCCACCAACAGGCGGTCGGCCGGCACCTGGCGCGCCACCTCGCGCAGCGCTTCGGCATTGCGGAAGGTGACGATGCCCGACAGGGAGATGTAGAAACCGATATCCAGCGCAGCCTTGGCCATCTCCCAGTCCTCGGTGAAGCAATGCAGCACGCCGGCCTGTGGCAACCCCGCTTCGCGCAGCAACGCCAGGGTATCGGCGCGGGCTTCGCGGGTGTGCACGATCACCGGTTTGCCGGTGATGCGGGCCGCCTCCAGATGCAGGCGAAACGAGGCTTGCTGCAGCTCGGCGGATTCGGGCTCGTAGTGATAGTCCAGGCCGGTTTCGCCGATGGCCACCACCTTGGGATGAGCCAGTTCGCCCAGCAGCCAATCCAGCGCCGGTTCGGCACCCGGTTCGAGATCCAGCGGGTGCACACCCACCGAGCAATCGACATCGGCATAGCGCTCGGCCAGGCTCTTCACCGTGGCGGCGTTGTCGGCGCTGACGCCGATGCACAGGAAGTGCCCGACACCAGCAGCACGCGCGGCATCGAGCGCCGCGTCGAGAGAGCCGCCATGGGCCGCGAGGTCAAGACGGTCGAGGTGGCAATGGGAGTCGATAAGCATGGGAAAGCCTCTAGCGGCAAGCTTCAAGCCGCAAGCAAAAGCGGGCACCAGCGCTGCCGCTTTCTTGTCGCTCGTGGCTTGCCGCTTGCCGTTACATGGTATGAGTCGGACGATCGGACTTCAGCGCACCAGCCAGGTAGGTCTCGATCTTGTTGCGTGCGGTGGCGTCGCCCTCGTTGAACTGCACACCGACGCCGGCGGCACGGTTGCCCTGGGCTCCCTTGGGGGTGATCCATACCACCTTGCCGGCTACCGGAATCTTCTCCGGTTCGTCCATCAGGTTGAGCAGCATGAACACTTCGTCACCGAGCTTGTAGCTCTTGTTGGTGGGGATGAACAGACCGCCGTTCTTGATGAAGGGCATGTACGCCGCATAGAGCACGGACTTGTCCTTGATGGTCAGGGACAAGATTCCGTTACGAGGACCCAGATTGGGAGGCAGGCTCATTTGGCGTATTCCTGGCGGTTATTGCTTAGCTGCTCGATTCTAGGGCCTGCGCGGGTTCGGGTGCAAACCGCTGGCCAGCATAACGATGGCAAATGTGACGCCCTGCCCCATCCACAGGTGCAGCGGCTCAACCGCGCTCGCTGCTCGGCAATGCTGCCCACTGCACCAGTAGTGCTTCGAGCAGCAACACCGGGTTGAGGTTGGCCTTGCCGATCACCTTCTGCCGTTGCTCCAGCAGCCAGCTCTGCACCGCCAGCACCTTGGGCTGGGGCGTCTTGTCCGCCAGGTATTGCAGCACCTTGCGCATGTCGGCCAGGCCAAGCCCCTCTTCGTCCTGGGTCAACTGATAGCGCAGCATCAGTTGCGCCCAGTCGCAGAACCAGTCGAACAACAGTTTCATCGGCAAGGCCTTCCAGCTTTCCGCTAGCTGGCTCGGCGTCGCCTGCTGTTTGAGCAGTTTCTTCACCCCCTCGACCACCTCTGCTCGCTGCTCGCGCACGCCCTGTTCCTGCAGGCGCAGCGCCATCAACGGCGAGCCGGCGGCCAGGGTCAGCAGTTCGCGACGTTCCTCTTCGCTGGCCTGCGGCAGCGCGCCGGCCAGCCAGGCCAAGCTCTCGCCCGGCCCTGGCAAGGGACAGGCCTGCTGCACGCAGCGACTCTTGATGGTCGGCAACAGACGGCTGGGCTGATGGCTGATCAGCAGCAGCACGGTATTGCCCGAAGGCTCTTCCAGGCTTTTCAGCAGGGCGTTGGCGGCGTTGAGGTTCATCGCCTCGGCCGGTTCCAGCAGCACCACCTTGCGCCCGCCAAGCTGCGCGGTCTGCACCACGAACTCCACCAGCTCACGCACCTGGTCGACCTTGATCGGCTTGTCCGCTTCCTCGGGCTCGAGGACGAAATTGTCCGGGTGGGTGCCCGCCGCCAGCAGGTGGCAGGACTTGCACTGCCCACAGGCATCCAGGCCATTCGGGCTCAGACACAGCAGACGTGCCATCAGGCGCTCGGCCAGGGCACGTTTGCCGATACCGGCCGGGCCGTGCAGCAGGTAGGCGTGGGCATGCTGGGCGCGTCCGGCAAGCTGCTGCCAGAGGCTTGTCTGCCAGGGGTAGATCTCAGCCACGGCAGGCCTCCAGCAGGCTCGGCAGCAGGGCGTCGAGATCGGCCTGTACCTGAGCCAGGCTCTGCCCGGCATCCAGCACGCGGTAACGTTGCGGCGCCTGTGCCGCACGCTGCAGATAGGCCTGGCGAACCGCCTCGAAGAAGCCCCGCCCTTCCTGCTCGAAGCGATCCAGGCGACCACGGGCAGCGGCACGGGCCAGGCCCACTTCCACCGGCAGGTCGAAGATCAACGTCAGATCCGGGCGCAGCTCGCCCTGAACGAACGCCTCGAGCTGGGCAATGCGCTCGATGGGCAGGCCGCGCCCGCCGCCCTGGTAGGCATAGGTAGCATCGGTGAAACGGTCGCACAGCACCACGCTGCCCCTGGCCAGGGCCGGGCGGATGACCTGTTGCAGGTGCTGGGCACGGGCGGCGAACACCAGCAGCAGCTCGGTATCCACGGCCATGGGCTCGTCACTGGGTGCCAGCAGCAGTTCGCGAATGCGCTCGGCCAGGGGCGTGCCACCCGGCTCACGGGTCAGCAGCACCTCCACGCCGCGTTCGCGCAGGCGTTCGGCGAGGTAGTCGCGGTTGGTGCTCTTGCCGGCGCCTTCCGGGCCTTCGAGGGTGATGAACAGACCGGTCACGATAAAACCTTATTGGCTGTCAGCCGCGCGCGGCGCTGGGCTGGAGCGATAGTCGGCTCGACGCTTGAGCTGATATTCGCGCACCGCGCGGTTGTGCTCGTCGAGGGTGTTGGAAAATACGTGGCTGCCGTCACCCTTGGCGACGAAATACAGCGTTTTGCCTTCACGTGGATGCAGCGCCGCGTGGATGGCTTCACGACCGACCATGGCGATCGGCGTTGGCGGCATGCCGTCGATGGTGTAGGTATTGTAGGGCGTCGGCGTCAGCAGATCGGCGCGGGTGATGCGGCCGTTGTAATCCTCGCCCATGCCGTAGATCACCGTCGGGTCGGTCTGCAGGCGCATGCCCAGGCGCAGGCGCCGGATGAATACCCCAGCGATCTCGTCACGCTCCTCGGGGACGCCGGTTTCCTTCTCGATCATCGAGGCCATGATCAGCGCCTCGTAGGAATCGCGGTACGGCAGCCCCTCGGCGCGCTGCTGCCATTCCTCCGCGAGCACGCTTTCGAGCCGGGCATTGGCCTTCTTCAGCAGATCCTCGTCGCTCATGCCGCGCACGTAATGATAGGTATCGGGGAAGAAGCGCCCTTCCGGATGCTGCCCGGCCAGGCCAAGGCGCGTCATCAGCTCGGCATCGTCGAGGCCGACCAGCTTCTGGGTCAGTGCTTCCTGCCTGGCAAGTGCGGCCCGCAACTGGTGGAAGTTCCAGCCCTCCACCAGGGTCAAGCTGTACTGCACCACCTCGCCACGCTGCCACAGACCGAGCATGTCACGCGCCGTGTGTTGCGGCAGCAGGCGGTATTCACCGCTGTGCAGGGACGGCGCCTTGAGGTTGAAGCGCCAATACAGGCGCAGCCAGAAGGCGCCATGGATCACCCCTTCGCTTTCTAGCTGATTGAGCAGCCCGCTGGGGGTGGAGCCAGGTGGCACCTGCAACAGGCGCTCCGCTTCCAGCCCCAGCGGTTGCTCCAGGGCCTCGTGCTGCAACCAGGCGGCGCTGACGACCAGCAGCGCGGCCAACAACAGGCCGCATTGCAGCAGCAGTAATAGCTTGCGTAGCACGGATCAGGATTCCAAGAGACGGCGAACGATGGCCTGCAGTTTACGGGTGAGCGTACCGACCGGCCAGTGCTGCGCCTGCAACGCGCGCACCGGCCAGATGCCGTACAGGCTGTTGCAGAGAAAGACTTCGTCAGCCGCCAGCAGTTCGTCGAAGGCAACATCGCGTAACTCAATAGGCACTCCGAGCACCTGCGCCTGCTCGATGATCTCGGCGCGCATCACCCCTGCCACGCCACAGCGCGACAGTTCGGCGGTAACCAGGGTGCCAGCGCTGACCAGGAACAGATTGCTATAGACGCCCTCGATGACCCGGCCACTGCCGTCACGCATCAGGCCTTCGGCACACTCGGCATCCTGCCACTCGGCACGCGCCAGTACCTGTTCCAGACGATTGAGGTGCTTGAGCCCAGCCAGCAGAGGCTGCTCGGCCAGACGGGTGGAACAAGGAAACAGGCGCACGCCCTGCTCGGCATGGGCAGCGGGATACTGCGGCAAGGGGGCTGCCTGGAGGATACGCAGCGGCTGGCAGGGCTGCGGCGGCGCATAACCACGCTGACCTTCGCCACGGGTGAGGATCAGCTTGGCCACGCCCGTGCCCAGTTGCCCAGCGAAGGCTTGCAGCTCGCCTTCCATTAGCGCCAGGTCGAGGGGAATGGACAGACGCCGGCAGCCTTCGCCCAGACGCGCCACATGCCGTGCCAGCAGCGGGATGCGGCCGCCACGCACGGCGATGGTCTCGAACAGGCCATCACCGTAAGCCAGGCCACGGTCGCGAACCGACAACTGCTCGCCGGGCGCGCCGTTGACCCAGCTCAGCATCAGCCGTGGTACCGACGGAACAGCAGCGAACCGTTGGTGCCGCCGAAGCCGAAGGAGTTAGACAGGGCAATCTCGATCGGCATGGCCTTGGCCTGGTGCGCAACGAAGTCCAGGTCACAGCCTTCGTCCGGCTCGTCCAGGTTGATGGTCGGCGGCGCGACCTGATCGCGCAGCGCCAGCACGCTGAAGATCGCCTCCACCGCGCCCGCCGCACCCAACAAGTGACCGGTCATGGACTTGGTCGAGCTGACCGCCAGCTTGTAGGCGTGATCGCCGAACACGCGCTTGACCGCTTGCGCCTCGGCAAGGTCGCCAGCCGAGGTGGAGGTGCCATGGGCGTTGATGTACTGCACCTGGTCGGCGTTGATGCCGGCATCGCGCAGGGCGTTGGCCATGCAGCGGGCGGCACCGGCGCCATCTTCGGGCGGCGAGGTCATGTGGAAGGCGTCGCCACTCATGCCGAAACCGATCAGCTCGGCATGGATGGTGGCACCACGCGCCTTGGCGTGCTCCAGCTCTTCCAGCACCAGGGCGCCGGCACCATCGGAGAGCACGAAGCCGTCACGCCCCTTGTCCCAGGGACGACTGGCCTTGGTCGGCTCGTCGTTGCGGGTCGACAGTGCGCGGGCTGCGCCGAAGCCGCCCATACCCAGGCCACAGGCCGCCATCTCGGCACCACCGGCAACCATCACGTCAGCCTCGCCATAGGCGATGTTGCGCGCAGCCATGCCGATGCAATGGGTGCCGGTGGTGCACGCCGTGGCGATGGCGTAATTGGGCCCCTGCAGGCCCAGGTGGATCGACAGGAAACCGGAAATCATGTTGATGATCGAGCCTGGCACGAAGAACGGCGAAATGCGCCGCGGCCCCTGCTCATGCAACACCTTGCAGTTGTTCTCGATATTGGTCAGGCCGCCGATACCGGAGCCCATGACCACACCGATACGCTCACGATTGGCATCGGTGATGTCCAGCCCGGAATCGCGCACGGCCTGGAAGGAGGCAGCGAGACCATACTGGATGAACAGGTCGAGCTTGCGGGCTTCCTTGGCGGAAAGGTACGGCTCGACATCGAAATTCTTGACCGACCCACCGAAACGGGTGGAGTAGGCGGACAAATCCATGTGCTCGATCAGGCCAATGCCACTGCGGCCGGCCAAAATGCCCTGCCAGCTGCTCGGCACATCGTTACCCAGTGGCGATAACATGCCCATACCGGTAACCACGACGCGTCTACGCGACACAGCAATCTCCTCTTGTTCTACTACTCAGGCGCACAGGCGCCTTGCACGTAAAGAAAAGCCGCACGCCTGTTGAGGGCTGTGCGGCTTCTGCAGCTCGGGAAGCTGACGGTGACTTATTGCGCGTGGGCAGTCACGTAGTCGATGGCTTCCTGAACGGTGGTGATCTTCTCGGCTTGCTCGTCCGGGATCTCGGTCTCGAATTCTTCTTCGAGAGCCATCACCAGCTCAACGGTGTCAAGAGAGTCGGCACCCAGGTCTTCAACGAAGGAAGCACTGTTGGTCACTTCCTCTTCCTTGACGCCAAGTTGCTCGGCAACGATTTTCTTGACGCGTTCTTCGATGGTGCTCATACCTTGTTTTCACTCCTAATTGGACAAATCCAGGCAGCTGGTAGCGGCCAAGTGTATAGAAAGGGTTTTTAGCATTTCAAGCTGAATGCCGGGGAGCCCCCAGGAACACTTCAACGATCTGTCTATAAACCTGTTGCAGCTTTATAACGGATTTTAGACAGCGACTATGACAGTTTTCTGATGGCTCGCGTCACATTCGAGAGCCTCCGGACGTTCGGAGGCCCCATTATCAGCTCATGTACATACCGCCATTGACCGGAATGGTAGCCCCGGTCACGTAACCTGCACCGTCGGAAGCCAGGAAGCCGACCACCTTGGCGATCTCCTCGGCCTGGCCCAGACGGCCCAGCGGAATCTGCGTCAGCAGCGCATCGCGCTGGCCTTCCGGCAGCTCACGGGTCATATCGGTGTCGATGAAGCCCGGTGCCACCGAGTTGACCGTGATACCGCGCGAACCCACTTCACGTGCCAGGGCGCGGCTGAAGCCTTCCAGCCCCGCCTTGGCCGCAGCGTAGTTGACCTGACCGGCATTGCCCATGGCTCCGACGACGGAACCGATGTTGATGATGCGCCCGAAGCGCGCCTTGGTCATGCCACGCAGCACGGCCTTGGACAGACGGTAGAGGCTGTTCAGGTTGGTATTGATCACGTCGTGCCACTCGTCGTCCTTCATGCGCAGCATCAGGTTGTCACGCGTGATACCAGCGTTATTGACCAGGATCAGCGGTTGGCCAAGATGTTGCTGAATATGTTCGAGCGTGGTGGCCACGGATTCGTCGTTGCTTACGTCGAGCACCAGGCCGGCACCTTCGACACCATTGGCCTTCAGCGTTTCGGCGATACGCTCGGCGCCCGAGGCGCTGGTAGCGGTGCCGATGACGATAGCGCCCTGACGGCCCAATTCCAGGGCGATTGCCTGGCCGATACCACGGCTGGCGCCGGTGACCAGCGCGACCTTACCTTGCAGACTCATGTTCGTTCTCCTTTCCTAAACCGTTTCAAGCCAACGCTGCGCGGGCGGCGGCAAAGGCATCGGGGGTGTCCAGATTATGGGTATTGATGCCTTTGACGCAGCGCTTGTTCAGGCCGCTCAGCACCTTGCCAGGGCCGCACTCCACCAGGTCGGTGACACCCTGTTCGGACAGGCGCACCATGGACTCTACCCAACGTACCGGGCTGTAGAGCTGGGCCAGCAGGTCGGCCTTGAGGGTAGCCAGATCGGACACCACGGCGGCGCTGACGTTCTGCACCAGCGGGATCTGCGGCGCCTGCCAGCTCAGCGCCTCCACCGACTCGGCGAAACGCTCGGCGGCCGGCTTCATCAGGGCGCAGTGCGACGGCACGCTGACCGGCAGCGCCATGGCGCGCTTGGCGCCACGCGCCTTGCACGCCTCGATGGCACGCTCGACGGCAGCCACGCTACCGGCGATCACCACCTGGCCGGGGGCATTGAAATTGACCGCACTGACCACGTCACCTTGCGCGGCGTCGGCGCAGGCAGCCAGCACGTCGGCATCTTCCAGACCGAGGATGGCAGCCATGCCGCCCTGCCCGGCCGGTACAGCCTGCTGCATCAGTTGGCCACGGCGCTCCACCAGCTTCACCGCATCGGCAAAACCGATGCTGCCAGCGGCAACCAGCGCGGAATATTCGCCCAGACTGTGGCCGGCAACGAACGACGGTTGGGCGCCGCCCTCGGCCTGCCACAGGCGCCACAGAGCGATGGAGGCGGTGAGAATGGCCGGCTGGGTCTTGTCGGTCTGGTTCAGTTGCGCTTCCGGGCCTTGCTGGGTCAGCGCCCAGAGGTCATAGCCGAGGGCTTCGGAGGCTTCGCCGAAGGTGTCGAGTACCAGCTTCTGCTGGGCACCGTGATCGGCGAGCATGGCCAGGGCTTGCGAACCCTGACCGGGGAAGACGAATGCGAGGGATGCAGACATGGATAGGTCCCTTGAGTCGAAAAACCAGCGCCAGGCGAGCCTGGCGCAGCAAACTGACAGTTGGATGACAGGCCGCGTGCCGCAGTCACATTCCGCTACGGCCAGCGCTCTGAAAACGTGACGAGTTTACAGCAACATGTCCTCGAGGCGACCATGCAGTCGCTGCGGCAGATTTTCCTGCACCTCGCGCAATGCGCAGCGAATGGCACTCTGAAAACCCTCCTCGCCAGCGGCACCATGGCTCTTGACCACAATGCCCTGCAAACCAAGAAAGCTCGCGCCATTGTGCTGGGCCGGCGCCAGATCATCCTTCAGGCGGCGCAGCAAGGGCATCGCCAGGGCGCCGATGGTCTGGGCGAACAGACCCTCGCTGAACAAGCGCTCGAGCCGCCCGGTGATCATCCGCGCCAGCCCCTCGCTGGACTTGAGCAGGATGTTGCCGACGAAACCGTCGCACACCACCACGTCGGCCTCTCCGCGATACAGGCCATCACCCTCTATGTAACCGATGAAATTCAGCCCCGAGGCCTGGCGCAAAAGGCTGGCAGCCAGCTTGACCTGCTGGTTGCCCTTGATGTCCTCGGTGCCGACGTTGAGCAGCGCTACGCGCGGCTGCTCGATGCCCAGCGTCTCGGCCGCCACCGCGCCCATGATGGCGAACTGATAGAGATGCTCGGCACTGCAATCGACGTTGGCGCCGAGATCCAGCAGGTAGCAATGACCCTGCTCGGTGGGAAGCGGGCTGACCATGGCCGGTCGGTCGATGCCCGGCAGGGTCTTGAGCAGGTAACGCGACAAGGCCATCAGCGCGCCGGTATTGCCGGCGCTGACACAGGCATGGGCGTGGCCCTGACGCACCAGCTCCAGCGCCACACGCATCGAGGCATCGGGCTTGCCGCGTAGGGCTTGGGCCGGGCGCTCGTTCGCGGTAATCACTTCGCTGGCGTGATGAATCTGCAGGCGCGCGCGGTCGACATCGCCGGACTGGCGTTCGAGCTGCTCTTCGATGAGGGAGGCTTGACCGACGAGGGTCAGGTGCAGCGAGGGACATTCGGCCAGCGCGGAAATGCAGGCCGGAACAATGCAGTGGGGACCGAAGTCCCCACCCATTGCATCAATCGCGATGATCGAGGCGGACAAGATTACTCGTCAGCGCCCTTGTCGATCACCTTGCGACCACGGTACACGCCTTCCGGAGAAACGTGGTGGCGCAGGTGAACTTCACCGGTGCTCTTCTCTACGGACAGGGTGTTCGCGTCGAGCGCATCGTGGGAACGACGCATATCGCGGGCGGAACGGGATTTTTTGTTCTGCTGAACAGCCATAACTCATCAACTCCTAAACGTTTGGGTCACGCTTTAACTGCGCCAATACACTGAACGGGTTGGACCGCGATACCTCGTCCTCGCCTGGCTCGGGCTCATCGAGACCGGCCGGCTGCTGGCATTCACCTGGGGCATGAGCGGGAACGATCGGCAAAGCAAGGAGCAGTTCATCCTCGACCAGACCAAGCAGCTCCAGCGGCTCTTCACCCACTTCCAGCACGTCGTAGCCCTTCGGCAAGGACTGAGTGTTCGCTCCAACCCGAACCACTGCGTATTCACATTCGCTGCGGATGGGTAGCGCGACCAGCTCCAGACAACGCTGGCAGACCATTTTGACCTCGACCTCGAGCTCACTGCGAATCACCACAGTTTTCTGCTCATCACGTGCGAAATGAAATTTCGCCTGCACTCTACCTGCCGTATCGGCAAGCGGGTCGCAGAGACGCTCCAGGCTGGCCAGTTCGAGCTGCCCTTCGAGGGTAGCTTCGCGGTCGGCGAGCTTGCGCGGATCAACGTGAGGTGGAATCGGCCCATTCAACATAGGCGCAGCATTCTAGGGATGCACCCTGCCCGTGTCAAAGGAAATTCGGCCTGTTTTAAGGCTCCGGCGATCAGTAGAATTTCCCGCCCGCCTATATGCATATATAAGGAAGAGAACATGCCCGCGCTGCTGCTCGCCTCCAGTTCGCCCTACCGCCGCGAGTTGCTCGGTCGCCTGCAACTGCCCTTCACCTGGCAGTCACCGAGCATCGATGAAAGCCGGCGAGAAGGCGAAGCAGCCGTAGACCTGGTCAAACGTCTGGCGGAAGAAAAGGCCCGCGCCCTCGCCGCCAGCCATCCCGATCACCTGATCATCGGCTCGGATCAGGTCGCCGTGCTCGGCAGCGGCGAGATTCTCGGCAAGCCCCACGACCTGCCGCGAGCCCAGGCGCAACTGCGCGCCGCCAGCGGCAGCAGTGTCACCTTCCTCACCGGCCTGGCCCTGCTCGACAGCACCAGCGGCAACTGCCAGGTAGACTGCGTGCCCTTTACCGTACTCTTTCGTGAGCTGAGCGACGAACGGATTCTGCGCTACCTGCAGCGCGAACAACCCTTCGATTGCGCCGGCAGCTTCAAGTCCGAAGGCCTGGGCATCAGCCTGTTCCGCAGCACCGAAGGCGAAGACGCCACCAGCCTGATCGGCCTACCACTGATCCGCCTGGTAGACATGCTGCTGAAGGCTGGTATGGAGGTTCCCTGACAATAGCGGCAAGCTTCAAGCGACAAGCCTCAAGTCGAAGCAAAAGTAACTGCGCTTGAAGCTTGAAGCTTGAAGCTTGCCGCTGCCTTTATCGCAGCGTCGGCCCCTGAAAGCCCATCCACAGCGCGATACGGTCGGCAACACTGGCGCCCAGACGCTTGGCGAAGCGGTCGAACGGCGTGTCACGCTGCGTGAAGTCGACCATTTCCTTCTCGCCGATCACTTCACGCGCCACGTAACTGGCACTGCCCAGAGCATCCACCAGGCCGAGCTGCAGCGCCTGCTCGCCCGACCAGACCAGGCCGGAGAACAGCTCCGGATGCCCCTCCACCTTGAGCCGGTCGCCACGCCCTTTCTTCACGCTGTCGATGAACTGCTGATGGGTGGTGTCCAGCACGGTTTTCCAGAAGCGCGTTTCCTCCTCCTTCTGCGGCTGGAAGGGATCGAGAAAGGCCTTGTGCTCGCCCGAGGTGTAGACGCGGCGCTCGACGCCCAGCTTCTCCATGGTGCCGACAAAGCCGAAGCTGGCCGCCGTGACACCGATGGAACCGACCAGGCTGGCCTTGTCGGCGTAGATCTCGTCGGCCGCGCTGGCAATGTAGTAGGCGCCGGAAGCACCCAGGTCGCTGATCACAGCATAAAGCTTGATCTGCGGATACTCGCCACGCAGACGACGGATCTCGTCATAGATATAGCCGGACTGCACCGGACTGCCGCCTGGGCTGTTGATGCGCAGGATCACACCCTTGGTGTTGGGATCCTCGAAGGCGTCGCGCAAGCTGCCGATCACCTTGTCGGCACTGGCCTCCTCGCGGTCGGCGATCATGCCGCGAATCTCGATCAGCGCAGTGTGCGACCCGGTCGTGGTCACCTTGCTCTGGTACAAGGTCGACAGGAACAACCCCAGCGCTACAAAAAGGTAAATGAAGGTCAGCAGCTTGAAGAAAATGCCCCAACGCCGCGAGCGACGCTGCTCCTGCACACCAAGCAGCAGAACCTTCTCCAGCAGCTTCCAGCTCTTGGCATCCTCACCATCCGACGACGATGACTTCCACTCATCCGACATCTTCACTCACCTCCATAGAAGGCTGCACATGCCGACCTTGCAGCCAGGCACGCAGCTCGTTGAACTCATTGATCGCCAGACATGGCGCACATTCACGCAGCACCGACAACGGCTGTGCCCCGAAACCCACCGCCACCGCATCCATGCCGGCATTGCGCGCCATCAGCAGGTCGAAGGTCGAATCCCCCACCATCAGCGCCTGCTCCGGCTGCACCCGGCAATGCGCAAGAATTTCGTGCAGCATCAGCGGATCAGGCTTGCTCGCCGTCTCGTCAGCGCAGCGGGTAATGTCGAAATAATCCAGCCAGCCCTTGTCCGCCAGCACCCGATTCAGACCATTGCGCCCCTTGCCGGTCGCCACCGCCAGACGATAGCCCTGCTCACGGAAGACCTCGAGCGACTCCTCCACACCCACAAACAACGGCGAAGGCTCGGTTTCCAGCGCCAGGTACTGCTCGCTGTAGGCACGCCGGATGGTTTCGATACGCAACGGCTCGTCGAGTTCCGGATAGAGGGTACGGATTGCTACCCCCAACTCCAGCCCGATGATGCCACGCACCGCGACATCACTGCAGCGCGGCACGCCAGCCGTGTCGGCAGCGCGATGCATAGCCTCGACGATACGGCCGATGGAGTCCACCAGCGTACCGTCCCAGTCGAAGATCAGCAGTCGATAGTCAGGCACTCAGACGCTCCAGGGTCTTGGCCCACATTTCGTCCACGGGCGCTTCCAGCTTGAGCACCCCGCCCTCGGGCAACGGCACGTGCAGCTCGTAGGCATGCAGGAACAGACGCTTGCCACCCAGCTCGCGAATCTCACGGGTGAAGTCATCGTCGCCATACTTGGAGTCGCCAGCGATGGAGTGCCCAGCATGCTTGGCGTGCACGCGAATCTGATGGGTACGCCCGGTCACTGGCTTGGCCTCGACCAGGGTGGCGAAATCGCCGAAGCGGCGCAGCACGCGAAACAACGTCAGCGCCTCCTTGCCCTCGTCATCGACCTCGACCATACGCTCACCAGAGCGCAGATTGCTCTTCTGCAGCGGCGCATTGACCTGCTTCCTGGCCGTCGCCCAGTGGCCACGCACCAGCGCCATGTAGCGCTTGTCGACGCCATCGCCACGCAACTGCTCATGCAGATGACGCAGCATGCTGCGCTTCTTGGCAATCATCAGCAGACCGGAGGTATCACGATCCAGACGGTGCACCAGCTCCAGATCCTTGGCCTCAGGGCGCAACTGACGGAAGGCCTCGATCACCCCGTAGTTAAGGCCGCTGCCACCATGCACGGCGATGCCAGCGGGCTTGTTGAGCACGATCAGCGCCTTGTCCTCGTAGACGATGGCCGCTTCCAGGCGCTCGAGCAGCCCCTGCGCCAGCGGTTCGGGCTCGTCGCGCTCGGGCAGACGCAACGGCGGCACCCGTACCACATCGCCGGCCTGCAGCTTGTATTCGGGCTTGATGCGCCCCTTGTTCACACGCACCTCACCTTTGCGCAGGATGCGGTAGATCAGCGTCTTGGGCACGCCCTTGAGCTGAGTCCGGAGGAAGTTGTCGATGCGTTGGCCGGCAAGTTCCGGTGCAACCTCGATCAGCTGGACGCCGGAGGTTGGAGAGGCAGGAGTAGTCATCGCGCAATCATAACAATTTTTTATGGAATTGAAGCACTTAATCATTACTGCTATAGTCGCGAACGCCGCCAAAAGCGGCCTGGCTTGCGGATGATCGCCAAACTTGCCATCCCCTGCCCGCGCAATCCTTTCGGGACGTGAGGCCGTCCGACGGATTCCTCGGTTTAGAACGGCCAAAAAGGCTGCGAAGAATTCGGAAATAAAGCCTTGAGTATGATGCGCGACTCGCCCGCCGGGCGGTCGTGATAATGACAACCGCTGCGGAATCCGCGCGGCACCCGATTTTCAGCGATACGTGTAGGGTGGAGATGTACAACAGCAGGCCTGCGTAGCCTCTGGCTTGATCAAAGACGCCTTATCTCGTCCGCGACCTGCAGTTGATTCCTCCTCCTGATTGAGTGCTTTCTGTCACCACAGCAAGCAGGAGACGTCCGTCGCGACCGCAGCCTCTGATGGCGCCGTCGCTCGACAGGGGAACGATTTACGACCGTTTCTGACGCGCCTGACACCGACCCTGAGAGTCGTGTGTGCCTAACGTGGCTTCCGCTAGCCCCGGAACCCATTGGTACCACATGAAAAGAATGCTCATTAACGCAACTCAGCCCGAAGAGTTGCGTGTTGCCCTGGTAGATGGCCAAAAACTCTACGACCTGGACATCGAGTCCGGTGCCCGCGAACAGAAGAAGGCCAATATCTACAAAGGCCGCATCACCCGCGTAGAACCCAGCCTCGAAGCCGCCTTCGTCGATTTCGGCTCCGAACGCCACGGCTTCCTCCCCCTCAAAGAAATCTCCCGCGAATACTTCTCCAAGGCCCCCGAAGGCGGCCGCGTCAACATCAAGGACGTGCTCAAGGAAGGCCAGGAAGTCATCGTCCAGGTCGAGAAGGAAGAACGCGGCAACAAGGGCGCAGCCCTGACCACCTTCATCAGCCTGGCCGGTCGTTACCTGGTGCTGATGCCCAACAACCCCCGTGCCGGTGGCATCAGCCGCCGCATCGAAGGCGAAGAGCGCAACGAACTGCGCGAGGCACTCAATGGCCTCAACGCTCCGGCCGACATGGGCCTGATCGTGCGCACCGCCGGCCTGGGTCGCTCCAGCGAAGAAATGCAGTGGGACCTCGACTACCTGCTGCAATTGTGGAGCGCCATCAAGGAAGCTTCCACCAGCCGCCCTGCCCCGTTCCTGATCTACCAGGAATCCAATGTCATCATCCGTGCCATCCGCGACTACCTGCGCCAGGACATCGGCGAAGTGCTGGTCGACAGCGTCGAAGCCCAGGAAGAAGCCCTGTCCTTCATCCAGCAGGTGATGCCGCAGTACGCCAGCAAGATCAAGCTGTACGAAGACAGCGTGCCGCTGTTCAACCGTTTCCAGATCGAAAGCCAGATCGAAACCGCCTTCCAACGTGAAGTGAAGCTGCCCTCCGGTGGCTCCATCGTCATCGATCCGACCGAGGCCCTGGTTTCCATCGACATCAACTCGGCGCGCGCCACCAAGGGCAGCGACATCGAGGAAACCGCGCTGCAGACCAACCTGGAAGCAGCCGAAGAAATCGCCCGCCAGCTGCGCCTGCGCGACATCGGCGGCCTGATCGTCATCGACTTCATCGACATGACTCCGGCGAAGAACCAGCGCGCCGTGGAAGAGAAGGTGCGTGAAGCCCTGGAAGCCGACCGCGCCCGCGTGCAGGTCGGCCGTATTTCGCGTTTCGGCCTGCTGGAAATGTCCCGTCAGCGCCTGCGTCCGTCTCTGGGCGAGACCAGCGGCATCGTCTGCCCGCGTTGCAACGGCCAGGGCATCATCCGTGACGTAGAATCCCTGTCGCTGGCCATCCTGCGCCTGATCGAAGAAGAAGCGCTGAAGGATCGCACCGCCGAAGTCCGCGCTCAGGTACCGATCCCGGTCGCCGCCTTCCTGCTCAACGAGAAGCGCAACTCGATCACCAAGATCGAACTGCGTACCCGTGCACGCATCGTCATCCTGCCCAACGATCACCTGGAAACCCCGCACTTCGAGGTGCAGCGTCTGCGTGACGACAACCCCGAAGCGCTGAGCGGCCAGACCAGCTACGAAATCGCCGCCACCACCGAAGCCGAAGACGCCGCTGCCCAACCGGCCACCGCGACCCGCACCCTGGTTCGCCAGGAAGCCGCGATCAAGGCCGCGCCGCGCAGCAGCGCACCGGTCGCCGCCGAGCCGCAACCGGCTCCGCTGGCGCCGACCAAGGCGCCTGAGCCGAGCCTGTTCAAGGGCCTGGTCAAGTCGCTGGTCAGCCTCTTCGCCGGCAAGGAAGAAGAAGCCCAGCCGGCTGTGGTAGAGAAAAAGAGCAGCGAGCGCCCGCCGCGCGAAGAGCGCCGCAACGGCCGTCAGCAGAGCCGTAACCGTGGCGGTCGTCGCGACGAAGAGCGCAAGCCCCGCGAAGAGCGCGGCGCGCGTGAGGAACGTGCTCCGCGCGAAGAGCGTCAGCCTCGCGAGGAGCGCCAGCCACGCGAAGAGCGTCAGCCGCGCGAAGGCCAGGAAAACCGTCGTGAGCGTCGCCCTCGCGAGGAGCGCGCACCGCGTGAAGAGCGCGTGCGCGAACTGCGCGAGCCGCTGGACAACAACGCCGCCGAATCGCGCAAGGAAGAACAACGCACCGAACGTCAGCCACGCGCCGAACGCCAGGAGCGTCAGCGTCCGCCACGCGAAGAGCGCCAGCCACGCCCGGAACAGGCCGAGGCCCTGCAGGACGAAGCGCTGCCGAACGACGAGCAACAAGGCGATGACGAGCAGGAGGGGGGGAACGAGAACGAGCGCCCACGTCGCCGCTCCCGTGGCCAGCGTCGCCGCAGCAACCGTCGCGAACGTCAGCGTGATGCTGACGGTAATCTGATCGAAAGCGCCGAGAACAGCGAGGCAGCCGGTAACAACGAAGCACAGACGGTCACTCCGGCAGCCACTGCCGCAGCCGCTGCCGTGGTTGCCGAAAGCGTCGACAGCAGCGAAAACGTGGCCAGCGAGGCTCCTGCGAGCGACGCTCCGGTTACTCAGGCCGAAGCCCCAGCAGCAGAACCCACAGCCATGCCGAGCGAAGCGGTCGAAGCCCCGGTGAGCGAGGCGTCTGCTGCCGAGGCCGAGCCTGTCATCGCCAGCGAAGCACCTGCCGAGGTTGAAGCGCCTGCCGAGCCTGAAACGCCGTCCGCCGAACCGCTCGCTCCAGCAGAGCCGGTGGTCGAGGCCGCTCAGGAGCCGGCTCCAGCTCCGGCGCCGGTCGAAGAGGCTGCTCCGGCTCCTGCGCCGGTTCCAGCCAACGCCACCGGCCGTGCCCCGAACGACCCACGAGAAGTGCGTCGTCGCCAGCGCGAAGCCGAGCGCCTGGCTCGTGAGGCCGCCCAGGCCGAGCAGAACGCTCCGGCACAGGAGGCTGCAGCCGAACCCGCTGCCAGCCAAGAGCCTGCCGAGCAGGCAAGCGAGCAGCCCAGTGAAGCCGTGGTGAACGACGAAGCGAAGCCGGAGGACATCAAGCACAACGCTTGATGGCCGCGCTTGCAACGCAAAAGGGGATGCTTCGGCATCCCCTTTTTCATGGGCAAAAAAAGGGGCGGGAAAAACCCGCCCACTTTTTGTCCCTAGTCCCTCTATTTCCCAACTCATCGTCCTGATGAATCGCTTCGTGCGATATTCCTGGCCATCTTCCTGACGACCTGTGCTTTTCCCTAAGCACGGGCTCGATATTACTCGCGCCCGTTTCGCGCTCAACCCCATACAAATCACCGGCATGTCATTTCGGCAAACAGAGCGTTTATAAAAACTCCCTTAGTATCAATCGCTTGAAAATTTCACACAGACAAATCGGAAAGAATCAGAGCCCGTTTGCCCTGAAGACTGACGCCTCATGTAAGCGATGACTGACAAGCAGCATCGAAGATCTGCTGCTCGACCGCCTGAACCTCTCAACAAGAAAGCTCTTCGGGCGATGTGACAAACGGCCGGTTTTGCGCTTCGCTCGCGATGCTTGCCAACCAGTCCAGCGCAGGCACGCCAGGAGTGCGTGCAGCGCTCAGGAATGCAGGAAAAAAGGAATGGCGACCAACAGGGTACCGGCCATCACCAGCCAGAGCGTGCTGCTCATCAGGTAGGGAGCGCCCATCAGGCCCATCCCACAGAGGAAAGGAATGGGCTTGCGCTGACGCCGCCCGTAGATGACGAAGCCCAGGCCGATGCTACCGAACAGCAGGCCCCAGAGCAGAGCTGCGCTGTCCATCAGGCGAACCTCGAAAAATCTGGCTTTCTGCGCTGCATGAACGCCGACAACGCCTCGACGGCCTCCGGCGAGCGCAGCCGCTGACTGAACAGAGCGCCCTCCTCTTCGATCACCCGGCGCAGGGCCTCACGATCCGGTGCTCGCATCAGGCGCTTGCTGTCGGCGACTGCCGAGGGCGCTAGCTCGAGAAAGCGCAACGCCATCTCACGGGCCTTGGCCAGCGTGGCAGGGCCATCGTCGAGTGCCTGATTGGCGATGCCCCAGGCGGCAGCCTGCTCGCCGCTGAAGCTCTGGCCGAGCAACAGCAGCTCGGCGGCCCGCGCATGCCCCAGCAGGCGTGGCAGGATCAGACTGGAGCCGTATTCGGGGCACAGCCCGAGGTTGACGAAAGGCATCTTCAATTGCGCGTCGCGGCTGACGTAGACCAGGTCGCAGTGCAGCAGCAAGGTGGTGCCGATCCCCACCGCCGGCCCGGCAACGGCTGCCACCACCGGCTTGGGAAAATCGAACAGAGCCCGCATGAACTGGAACACTTCGCTGTTCAGGCCGGAAGGTGGCGCCTGCAGGAAGTCGGCGACATCGTTGCCGCTGGTAAAGCAGTGCTCGTCTCCGCTCAACAGCACCACGCGTACTGCCGCGTCGCGGGCCGCCTCGTCCAGCACTTCGGCCATACCGGCGTACATGGCTCGGGTCAGCGCATTCTTCTTGTCCGGACGCTGCATGCGCAGGGTCAACAGGCCAGCGTCGCGTTCGATATGCAGATGTTCACTCATGCAATGCTCCGAAGCCGTAGGCACCTGGGTCTACGCGTGGGTGAGAAAGGCGTCGGCAAACATCTGGCCGCGCGGCAAACCCGCCATGTACAGGCGCCGCGCAAAGCTGTCGAGTGCCTTGGGTTGGCCGCAGAGTAAGGCGAGGGTCTGCCGCGAAACAAGGCGCAGTTCGGCCAAAGCAGCCGGCAACTGCGCCGCCGTGATCAGCTCGACCTGCAGGTTGGCATGCGCCTCGGCCAGTGCTTCGAGCTCGCTGGCCAAATAATGCTCGGCCGGTTCGTGCGCCAGATGCAACAGGCGGATGGCGCCCCGATGTTCCTGGCGCAGCGCCTCACGCAATACGCCATAAAGAGGCGCCAGGCCGGTGCCGGCGGCCAGCAGCCAGAGCGGCCGCGTCTGCCAGTCCGCGTCATACTGCAAGGCGCCGCCACGCAGCTCGCCCAGACGCAGACTGTCGCCCACCTGCAAGCTGCGCGCGGCATCGCAGAAGGCCCCTGGCTGACGACAATCGATATGGAACTCCAACCAGTCATCCTCACCGGGCAGGCTCGCCAGCGAGTAAGGGCGAGCCACATCGCCATGCCAGAGCAGCAGATGTTGCCCGGCGCGATAGCGTAGCGGCCTGGCCGGCTGCAAACGCAGGCGCAATACCTGCGGGCTGGGCCAGTCCACTGCCATGACCTTGGCCGCCAGGCCATCGCGCTGCGGGTCGAAGGGCTCGACGCTCAGATCACCGACCACCTGACACTGACAGGCCAGGCGCCAACCTTCGGCACGCTTGTCTGTCGCCAAGGCCTCGGGCTGGCGATCATGCGCCTCACCCTCGACGCAGCGCACCAGGCAAGCATGGCAACTACCGGCGCGACAGCTATGCGGCACATTGATACCGTTACCCAGCAAGGCATCGAGCAGATTGCTCTGTGCGGCCACCTGAAATCGCCGCTGGCCGACCCGCAACTCAGGCATCGGCCTGTTCCCAGGTGGCCTCGCAGCGGTTACGTCCGCTGCGCTTGGCGTGATACAGGGCCTGATCGGCGCGGTGCAGGGCTTCGTCGAGGTCATCCCCGGCATTGAGCAGGGTCATGCCCATGGACAGGCTGAGCTCCCCCACCTTGACGCCTACCGGCTCGGCCTTGGAGAAGGCCTCACGCAGGCGCTCGCAGCAGGCCGAGAACTGGTCGGCGTCGGTATTGGGCAACAACAGCACGAACTCCTCACCGCCATAACGGGCGATCACGTCACCGTCACGCAGGCAGGAGCGCGCGACCGAAGCGAAGGTCTGCAACACGCGATCTCCAGCGGCATGACCGTATTTGTCATTGATGCGCTTGAAATGATCGAGATCGATCAAGGCCAGACCATGCTGCCGTTCCACCTGCATATGTTGCAACTCGCGACTGGCCATGCGCAGGAAATGACGGCGATTGAACAAGCCGGTCAACTCATCGGTCGCGACCAGATCCTCGAGCTGGCGCATCATCCCACGCAAGGTGTCCTGATGCGCCTGCAGGGCGAAACGACGCTGACGCATGCGTTGGCGCATGGCCTGCATGTAACCGGAAAACAGGCACAGCCAGACCAGCAATACGAACAGGATCGACACCTGCAGCCAACTCAGCCCCGGATCGCTCAGGCGCATGCGATAGGCCTCGACCAGTACCATCGTGGCAAACCCCAGGAAGGCGAATACAGCACAGCGCACGAACACGCGCGGCGTTAGCTGGAAGACACCGAACAGCAGGATCAATACGTAGAAGACCAACAGACTGCCGCGTGCGCTATCGAAGCAGGCCTGCACCAGCGGTTGCCACGCCAGCGCCACCAGCACCTGCGCCTCGGTGAGGCTGGGATCCTCGAAACGCAGGTTCTGCCCCGAGAGGAACAAGGCCAGGAACACCAACTGACTGGCGAAAACCCCGAGCGTCAACCATGCCGCACTGCTGACGGAGCCCACGAACAGATCGTTGAGCACAGCGAGCCAGCAAACGAGCGCCATCATCACATAGGTCGTGAATGCCATAGCGAAGCGTTTGAGCAGAAGATTTTGCAGGCTGCTTTGCGTGGCTCGTCGTCTGGTTGAGCTCATGGGCTCCGCCCCATACTGGCATCGTGCCTTACTCTACAGATGTGCCCGACAAAAGCCTAGGGAAGCGATAAGCAGGCGTTACGATCCCCAGCGGCTGTGCCCGTTACAGCGGGTGCGTTATACTGCCGCGCCTTTTTCGGCCCCACTTCGAGCATCAGGGCGACACGGCGCGACTGCAGCGTCGGCCCGCCCGGGTAATTGCTGAGGGTGCCCTTTTGCCGTTGCGCCGAGTCACGACTCGGCGCTTGCCTACCGATGTTCCCAGCCAGAGGAGCGCCCCATGACCGTGATCAAGCAGGACGACCTGATTCAGAGCGTCGCCGACGCCCTGCAGTTCATCTCCTATTACCACCCCGTCGACTTCATCCAGGCCATGCACGAGGCCTACCTGAAGGAAGAGTCGCCGGCCGCCAAGGACGCCATGGCGCAGATCCTGATCAACTCGCGCATGTGCGCCACCGGCCACCGCCCGATCTGCCAGGACACCGGTATCGTCACCGTGTTCGTCAAGGTGGGCATGGACGTGCGCTGGGACGGCGCCACCATGAGCGTCGACGACATGATCAACGAGGGCGTGCGCCGCGCCTACAACCTGCCGGAAAACGTGCTGCGCGCCTCGATCCTGGCCGACCCGGCAGGCGCGCGCAAGAACACCAAGGACAACACCCCGGCAGTGATTCACTACTCCATCGTCCCCGGTGACAAGGTGGAAGTGGACGTTGCAGCCAAAGGCGGCGGCTCCGAGAACAAGTCGAAGATGGCCATGCTCAACCCGTCCGACTCCATCGTCGACTGGGTGCTCAAGACCGTGCCGACCATGGGCGCCGGCTGGTGCCCGCCGGGCATGCTCGGCATCGGCATCGGCGGCACCGCCGAGAAGGCTGCGGTGATGGCCAAGGAAGTGCTGATGGAGCACATCGACATCCACGAGCTGAAGGCCCGCGGCCCGCAGAACCGCATCGAGGAACTGCGCCTGGAGCTGTTCGACAAGGTCAACCAACTGGGCATCGGCGCCCAGGGCCTGGGTGGCCTGACCACCGTGCTCGACGTCAAGATCATGGACTACCCGACCCACGCCGCCAGCCTGCCTGTGTGCATGATCCCCAACTGCGCCGCCACCCGTCACGCCCACTTCGTGCTCGACGGCTCCGGCCCCGCTTCGCTGGAGGCACCGGATCTGGACGCCTACCCGGAAATCGTCTGGGAAGCCGGCCCGAGCGCGCGCCGCGTCAACCTCGACAGCATCACCCCGGAAGAGGTGCAGAGCTGGAAGCCGGGCGAGACCATCCTGCTCAACGGCAAGATGCTCACCGGCCGCGACGCCGCGCACAAGCGCATGGTCGACATGCTGAACAAGGGCGAGCAGTTGCCGGTAGACCTGAAAGGTCGCTTCATCTATTACGTCGGCCCGGTCGATCCGGTGGGTGACGAAGTGGTAGGCCCAGCCGGCCCCACCACCGCCACCCGTATGGACAAGTTCACCCGCCAGATCCTGGAAAGCACCGGCCTGCTGGGCATGATCGGCAAGTCCGAGCGCGGCCCCATCGCCATCGAGGCGATCAAGGACAACAAGGCCGTGTACCTGATGGCCGTGGGCGGCGCCGCCTATCTGGTGGCCCAGGCGATCAAGGCCTCGAAGACCGTCGCCTTCCCCGAGCTGGGCATGGAGGCAATCTACGAGTTCGAGGTCAAGGACATGCCGGTGACCGTCGCGGTCGACACCAACGGAGAGTCGGTGCACAACACCGGCCCGGCGATCTGGAGCAAGAAGATCGCCGACAGCCTGGCGGTCGAGATCAAGTAAGCCTCACAGCGCTACCCCACGAACCCGGCCCAGTGCCGGGTTCGTCGTTTCTGGCAGGCATGCCCGCCCGTCATGCCCGCCCCGCTCCCCGTGACAGCCTGCCACCAAAATGCCATTATCTGCATCTAGAGTGTCCATTACGTGCGATCTCGCTGCATGAGGTCATGGGTTTCAGCAGTCGAGATCATGAAAACACTGCAGATCACCAGCCGATCTCAGGCCCAGCAAGCCTTTCGCTAGCGTCTCCCCAGGCCATGGGGAGCAAAGATCGAGCGCCAATCTGCTTCCCTGGAGCGGCTTGCAAGATATCGAGCGCTCCCTGAAAGCCTGCCCATACATCGTTCATCGAGATACCTGCAGGGCAATGGATAGGCGGTTGTCCTGCCAGCCCTGATCAATCTCTTCGCCCCCAGCAGGCCCCCTGCAGGGGCCTCGAGCGGAACCAAAGAGCATCAGCATGACCCTTGAATTGGCAGCAACCAATAGAGCCCACAGCCCCGCTCTGCATGCGAGCGGACAGACAGACGAGGCCCTGGCCGGGGGCGTGAGACGCCTGGCGGCATTCGCCGCATTCGCCGCATTCGCCGCATTCGCGGCCGCTCTGCTGCTCTCGGGCTGCGCCACCAAGCCAGAGGCCGAGACCTCAAACCAGGAGGCCAAGACTGGCCTTGCTCACAGCGAATATCAGGCACTGCTGGATCAGCCCTATATCGACCCACTGGCGGACTATCTCGTGCGCTACCGCACTGACCCGAGCCGCGCCGATTACCTCAAGCTGGTCAGCGCGGAACGGGAAAAGCGTTGCGCAGTGATCGCCAGGCGCTACCAGGGCAGAGCGCTGAACCCGGCCAATCTGAGAAAGCTCAGGAGCGGCTACGGCATCGCTTGCCCAGCCGTCGTCGCCGACTTTGCCGCACGCCTGCCTGCGCAGGCCGGCAATGTCGAAACACCCAGCCCGCGCACGCCAGCGCCCGAGGCACCCAAAGCAGCGCCTGCCTCGTCGAAAGAGCTGCAGAACTGCTATTTGCTGTTCTCCATCGCCAACTACCGCGAAGCCGAGCGAGTCTGTCGCGCCCCGGCCCAGACAGGCGATGCCAGAGCCCAATACAACATGGCCGCCATCGCCCAGGTATTACAGCGCCCCCTGGAGTCGCTCGAATGGACGCGCAAGGCCGTGGCCCAGGGTTTGCCAGAAGCCGAGCTGCACCTCGGCTTGTTGTATCTGGAAGGCAAGGGCCTGCCCAAGGATGCCGGCCAAGCATTGAAATGGTTTGAAACCGCAGGCGATCACGGACTGGCCGAAGCGAATTACCGCGCCGGCCTGATGCATTACCGAGGCGATGGAGTTCCGCAAGCCTCCGACAAGGCCAGGCAACGCTTCCTGGCAGCCGCACAGGAGGGTAATACCAAGGCTCAGATGCTCCTCGCCGAGCTATACGAGAAGGGCCTAGGCGGTGCTGCCGACGCCGACGCCGCACGGCGCTGGTTGCGCAAGGCAGCGGAGAATGGTCTGGCGCAGGCGCAAAGCCGCCTGGGAACACTCTACGCCAAAGGTGAAGGCGTGCAGCAAGACGACGCGGAAGCCTTCTATTGGCTAAGCCTCGCCACGGCCGGTGGAAACGCTAGCGCGAGGTCGCTACGTGACGATGTCGCCCAGGCCCTCACTCCCGAGCAACTCGAAGCCGCCCGTGAGCGCCTGAACCAGAGGCTGGAGCGCCGTCCATGAACGCCAATCACCTGGCCGGCCTGATGCGCTGGATACGCGTGCCATCAGCAATTGGCGACCGGGGGGACATGAAGTCCCTGAAAAAGCTGATCATGGCCATCCTGCTGCTGTTGGTGACCCTGTTCATGTCCGGCATGGGCCTGATGTCCTGGTTGAACCTGAGCTACTCGCAAGAAGCCATGTCAGCCCTGAGGATGCGCCAGATCGAGGATACCTTTCATGCCAACCTCGACCGCATCGACAGCCAGCACAAACTGCTGGAGATGCATACCAGCGCACTGGCGCGCCTCGGTGAGCTTTTCTATCGCCAGCGGCACAAGGGCGCCAGCAACACGCAGACGTTCGAGCGCGCCCTGATCGAACGCGTGCGCAACTTTCCCGAAGCCTACGGCGGCGGCATCTGGTTCACACCCTTCACCTATACGCCCAGGCAGCGTGCGTTCGCCCTGTTCGCCCATTGGGACAAGAATGCCGTCGCCATCGACCCCAGGTACAACGACGAGTCCTCCCCCTACATGGAGCAGGACTGGTACAAAACGGCCCTGCCGACCGAACAGGGTGCCTCTTGCCCGCAGAGCTTTCATTGGACACCGGCCTACTACGACCCCATCGCCGAGAATGCCATGCTGGCGGTCACGACCTGCATGTATGACGATCAAGGCAAGTTCATCGGCCTCGCCAGCACCACCTGGCGCAACGATGACATCATGCGCCTGGTGCGCTCGGTGGATGTGACGCAGAGCAGCTTTGCCTTCTTCATCGATGGCAACGATCGCAAACTGTCCAGCCTCACCATGGGCAAGAACGCCGATACCAGCCAGGCGATCATGGACTCGCTGTCCAACGATTACTTCTCCTCGCCAGCCGCCGCGCCGGAAATCTCCTCTTCCGGGCGTTTTCGCGTACCGGTGATGGTACACAAGCTATCGATAGAGGGGCGTGACTACAGGCTGTTCGTTTCCAAGACACGGGCCAACATGACCTTCGGTATCGGCGTGCCGCAAGACGAAATCGACTCCGTGCTAACCCCCATGCGGCAGAGCAATCTGCGCATCGCCATCGCCACGGGCATCGTGCTGCTCGTGCTGTCGATGGTCATTCTGTACATAGTCGCCACCATCATGCGCCTGCTCCAGGCCCTCTACACCGATGCACTGACCCAGCTCGAGAATCGCGCGAAACTGTTGCACGACACGCACGTGCCGGGCCGCGAGAGCCTCATTCTGGTCAACATCGACGCCTTCAAGGAAATCAACGACTTCTACGGTCACCAGTGTGGCGACAACCTGCTGCGCGAACTGGCCGAGGCCCTGAGCGCGTTCGTCGCCCGCGAGTCGGCCTGGTCGGACTGCGTGCTCTACAAGATGCCTGCCGACGAGTTCGCCGTGCGCTTCCCTGTCCCCCTGGATCCGGATGATCTGGAGGCACGCATGGCAGCCCTGGCGGCCTTCGCGGGCACCCAGGTATTTCGTTGGGACGGCCAGGAATTCGGCATTTCAGTGACCCAGGGCGCTGCCACCAGCGCCCGCGGCCCGCACACGGCCAATGGCGCAGAGCTGCTGTCCTGCGCCAATATCGCGCTCAAGCTCGCCAGGCGCCAGCACAGGCATTTCGGCGTCTATGATCCCGCGCTCAGGGTCAGGGAAGAATACGAGCACAATCTGCTCTGGGCCTCCCTGCTCAGAGCCGGGCTGCAGGAAGACCGTGTCGTGCCCTTCTTCCAGCCGATCCTCAACAACCACAGCGGGAAGGTGGAGAAGTTCGAGTGCCTGGTGCGTCTGATAAACGAGCAGGGCCAAGCGGTGAGCCCGGGCCTGTTCCTGGACATTGCCAAGAAGCTGCGCATCTATGGCCAGATTACCCGGATCATGGTGGACAAGAGTTTCGCTCAGTTCCGCGACGAACCCTTCGATTTCTCCCTCAACCTGTCCTATGAAGACCTCACCGACCCTGCCACCATCAGTTTCATCAGGACGCGCCTGAAGGAGACCGGCATAGGCCCCCGAGTGATCTTCGAGATTCTCGAATCCGAAGGCATCAAGAACTATGACGAGGTCAAGTCCTTCATCGACGATGTGAAAACCTTCGGTGCCAGAGTAGCCATCGACGACTTCGGCGCGGGTTACTCCAACTTCGAGCATTTGCTACGCCTGGGCGCCGACATCATCAAGATCGACGGCAGCCTGATCCACAATCTGGACAACGACGCCAACGCCCGCACCATCACCCGCGGCATCGTCCAGTTCGCCCGCAAGTTGCGCATGCAGATAGTCGCCGAGTTCGTGCATTCACGCTCGGTGCAAGAACGTGTTCTGCACCTGGGCATCGACTACTCTCAGGGCGCCTGGCTCGGCATGCCTGCCGCACAGCTCTGTGACCGCGTGCCCGAAGCACCTTCTGGTGAGGCGTACAAGCCCGTAGCACCGCAGGACTGAGCCCCCGGCGCAAGCCTCGGCGCTTCACGAACCCGCTGCAGAGCCGGGCTCGCACCTTTGCAGGGGCACTCAAGGCAATAGCTGTCGACCACGCGCCAGGTAACTGTCCATCTCTGCCTGCGGCACCATGCTGCCGCCCGTGGCCCAGACCAGATGGGTCGCCCGCGCCAGACGCTGCGGCGTCAGGCCCATGCGCTGGCGATAGCCCTGCTGCTCGGCCAGAACACGCAACACACCGGGCATGCCGACCAGGGCCGAAGGCTCCAGACGCTGGCCCTCGGTCTGTTCCAGCAACGCCAGATAGCGGAACATCTGTTCATCACTGACCGTGTAGTAGCCATCGATCAGCCGCTGCATGGCGCGGCCGACGAAGCCGGATGGACGGCCGACCGCCAGACCGTCTGCGGCAGTACGGTTGTCGATGCCGAAGTCCTGCACCGCCAGTTCGTCGTGCCGGCCCGTATGCACGCCGAGTAGCATGCAGGGCGAGTGCGTCGGCTCGGCGAACAGGCAATGCACTGCATCGCCAAACGCCAGCTTGAGCCCGAAGGCCACACCACCCGGCCCGCCGCCGACGCCACAGGGCAGGTAGACGAACAACGGATGCTCGGCATCGACCACGACGCCGGCCGCCGCCAGTTGCTGCTTGAGGCGCTCGCCGGCCACTGCGTAGCCGAGAAACAGGTGCCTGGAGTTCTCGTCATCGACGAAGTGGCACCGCAAATCAGCCTCGGCCTGGCGCCGTCCCTGCTCCACCGCGACGCTGTAGTCGCTGGCGTACTCGACCACCGTCACGCCATGCTCGCGCAGCTTGTCCTTCTTCCACTGGCGGGCATCGGCGGACATGTGCACCGTGGCCTGAAAGCCCAGGCGCGCGCTGATGATGCCGATGGACAGGCCAAGATTGCCGGTGGAACCGACCGCTACCTGATAACCGCCGAAGAAGGCGCGCATCGCGTCGCTGTCGAGGCAGGCATGATCGTCGTCGAGGCTGATCAGCCCGGCCGCCAGCGCCAGATCCTCGGCATGCTTGAGCACCTCGTAGATACCGCCACGGGCCTTGATCGAACCGGAGATGGGCAGATGGCTGTCGCGCTTGAGCCACAGCGTGCCGATCTCGCCTTCGGCCTCTTCACACAGCAGCGCCTGCATCTGCGGCAAGGGCAGAATATCCGACTCGATGATGCCGCCACTACCGGCCGTCTGCGGGAATACCCGGGCCAGATAGGGTGCGAAACGTGCCAGCCGGGCGCTGGCCTCGACCACATCGGCCGCGCTCAGGCCGACATCGGCCAGCGCCTCGACCGCAGGCGCCACGACAGGGTTGAACCAACTGGTTTCGCGCAGGGCGATCAGCTCGTCGAGCAGCGGATATTCCGCACACCAGTCGGCGAGCGGTTTGCCAAGGATCATGGCGGTACTCCTGATTGCATGCGTTGGACTGCGCGCATTAGACGCTGCCCTGCCTGATCAGGCAAAGCCAACCAAGCGGAACGATACCCGTCCCGGCCTGGCCTAAGCTGAAAATCGCCGAGGAGCCGTCATGACCTTTTCCCTTATCGCCCGCTGCCCGCGTAGCGGACAATTCGGCGTTGCCGCTGCCACGGCCATGCCGGCGGTGGGCAAGCTGCTCAGCCATGCCGCTGCCGGCGTGGGCGCGGTGGCGACCCAGGCACAGGTCAATCCCTATCTCGGCCTGGATGGCCTGCAACTGCTGCGCCAGGGGCTTTCGGCCGCCGAGGCGCTGGCGCGTTTGCACGACACCGATCCCTGCATGGCACTGCGCCAATGTGCGCTGATCGATGCCCGTGGCGATGCCGTCTGCTGGACGGGTGAGCGCTGCATTCCCTGGGCCGGCTCACTGAGCGGCGAGCAGTTTTCCGTGCAGGGCAATCGCCTGGTCGGGCCGCAGGTGCTGGATGCCGTGGCCGAGGCCTTTTGCCGCGAAGAGCAGCGCCCGCTGATCGACCGCCTGATCGAGGCGCTGGCCGCTGGCGATCGCTGCGGTGGCGATCGTCATGGCGAGTCGTCCGCGGTGATCTACATAGTCGATCAGGAGCAATACCCGCTCTGGGACATCCGCGTCGATCACCACCGCGACCCGCTGGCCGAACTGCGCCGCCTGCATGCCGTATTCGCTCGCGAAGTGCTACCGGAGATACTCGCCATGCCCACCCGGCAGAACCCGGCGGGCAAAGCGGCGGAAGAGTCGGTCTAACAGGCCGTTGAAAAACGTAGGCGACGACTGCATAGATGCAGGAGGTAGAGCGACGCAAGAAGCCAAAGCCGAGGTAGTTTTTCAACAGCCTGCTAACGCGCGGCGGTGCCGAAGCGCCGACGATAGTCGCCTGGCGATAGGCCTACCAGGCGGGCGAACACCTTGCGAAAAGCACCACTGTCGCGATAGCCCACCTGCCAGGCCACCTGATCGATGCTCTGGCGGGTGAACTCGAGCAGCTCACGGGCCTTGGTCACGCGCAACTGCTGGCAGTACTCGGTGGGTTTCAGCCCGGTGGCAGCACGAAAACGTCGCAGGAAGGTACGCTCGCCCAGGCCGGCACGCGCGGCCATGTCCGCCAGCCCCGCTTCGGCCCCAGCGTCGCCCTGCAGCCAGTGCTGCACCGCCAGCACGGCGGCATCGCCATGGTCGAAGCTGGGCACGAAATGGCTGAAGTGCCGCTGTGACTCCCGGTTCAGATCCACCACCAGAAAACGCGCAGTTTCCGCGGCGACGGTCGGCCCCAGCAGGCGTGTCACCAGGGCCAGGCCCAGGTCGGTCCAGGCCATCAGGCCACCCGCTGTGATCAGGTCGCCGTCATCGACCACCATGCGCTCCGGTAGCACCTGCACCTGCGGGAAACGCGCCGCCAGTTCCGCCGCCAGCGCCCAGTGCGTGGTCACCCTGCGCCCATCGAGCAGGCCGGCATGCGCCAGCGGGAAGGCACCAGCGCAGACCGAGGCCAGGGTCACCCCGGCGCCATGCTGCTGGCGTAACCAGTCGCCATAACAGGCCGCCAGCGATTGCTCGGCATCGCCGCCCAGGCAGGGCGGCAGAATCACCACCTGCGGCGCCCCGACGGCCTGCGGCTGGCTGTCGAACACGCGTACCAGAGCGCCCGTTGCATCCGCCTGCCAGTGGCTGATGCGCAAGCTCGGCAGTCCCTGCCGCTGCTGCTCGGCAACCATGCGGTTGGCCACGGCGAACAGATCGCCCAGGCCATGAACCGCCGCCAGTTGCACACCGGGATACAGCAACAGCCCGATCTCCAGGCAACGCTCGCTCATTGTCAGTTTTTCCCCGCAGATTGTCGGCCTCGCCCATCCTCGCCTCAGCATTGCAGCGCTAAGGTGGGCGCACATCATCCCACGGAGAGTCCCATGAGCAAGCGTGCCCTGATCCTTATCGATATCCAGAACGATTATTTTGCAGGTGGCAAGTGGCCCCTGGCGGGCATGGACAGCGCCGCCAGCAACGCCGCACGCGTGCTCGAAGCGGCTCGCGCGGCAGGCGATACGGTGATTCACGTTCGCCATGAGTTCGAGAGCGACGACGCGCCCTTCTTCGCCCCCGGCAGCGATGGCGCGCGTCTGCATGCCAGCGTGCTGCCGCAGGTAGGCGAAGCCATGGTGCTCAAGCACAAGGTCAACGCCTTTCTTGGCACCGATCTGAAAGCGCAACTGGATGCCGCCAGCATCGAACAGGTGATTCTGATGGGCGCCATGAGCCACATGTGCATCGCCGCCGCCGCACGCGCCAGCGCCGACTTCGGCTACGCCACCACCGTCATTCACGACGCCTGCGCCACCCACGACCAAGCCTTCGAGGGCAGCACGATCCCCGCCGCCCAGGTGCATGCAGCCAATATGGCGGCGCTGGCGTTCGCCTACGCCACGGTGCTCGCCACCGAACAGTATCTGGCTGGCTGATGGCTCGCCAAGACGACGGTTTGCCTCCATTGGCAAACCGTCGTTCTCGGCCTTGGCGCTGCCGAGTGCAGCAGCAAATCGCCAATATCCAGGCGCAGCAAAACGCCATCAAACCGTCAGTCGCCTGATCGCTGCCCTCCATCCGCAAGCAGACCCAGCGCACATCAGCGCCAGCCTGCCGCTCCTATGCTGCTACTCCGATCACCCTGCAAGGGGAAGCAGCCATGTTCCACTACCTGTACAAAGGATTCGCCACCCTCCTGCTGGCCGCAGGCGTCGCCTTTGCCGCCCAGGCCAGCCCTTCCTATTCGATGAAAGCACCGCGCACGGTAGCCTGGGCCGACTTTCTCGGCCTCAACGTGCAATTGCCCTGGTTTCCCGAAGCGGCCTATCGCCAGCAGATAGCCAAGCTCAAGGAGCTGGAGCTGCAGTGGATTCGCATGGGCCTGCACTGGGATCGTCTGGAGCCCGCCCCCGGGCAATGGCAATGGGCGGAGGTCGACCGGGTGATGCAGGTGGTCGAGCAAGAGCAACTCAAACCGCTGATCTATCTGGTGGGCTCGGCGCCCTTCGCCACCTCCGCACCCAGCGGTGTGAGCAATCGCGACCAATACCCGCCGATCAACGCCCAACTGTTCGCCAGCAGCTTCGCCACCCTGGCCAGCCGCTACCCTTACGCCAAGGCCTGGCAGGTGTGGAACGAGCAGAACATTCCCTCCTTCTGGCAACCAGCGGAAAACCCGCTGCAGTACCAGCAGTTGCTGGAAAGCAGCCTCAACGCCCTGGCCAGCGCCCGCCCGGACGCCACCCAGGTGATCGGTGGCAATGCCTACTACAGCCAGATGCCGGTGCGTGGCGGGCTGATGCTCGAAGCGCTGCTGCGCCTCGGCAGCGTCAAGCGTGACCGCGTCACGGCCTATCACCCCTACAGCCAGGAACCGGAAGGCGACGTGCCCGGCGCGGGCGACTTCATCAGCAACGCCAATACCGTCAACCAGTACCTGCGCCAGTACGGCAGCGGGCCGATCTGGGCCACCGAGTTCGGCTGGTCGAGCTACCCCGGCCCAGCGGAACTGCAGCCGATCATCGGCGAACAAGGCCAGGCCGACTACATGCTGCGGCGCCTGGCCCTGATGAGCGCGATGGATTTCGACCGGGTGTTTCTCTTCACCCTGAGCGACCTGGATGCCCGCGCCACACCGCGTGATCGCTACTACGGTCTGCTGCGCCTGGATGGCAGCGAGAAACCCGCCTACCAGGCCCTCAAACGCTTCCTGCAGATCAGCGGCCCACGCCTGACGCCGCTGAACCCACCGAGCTTCGCCAACGCCCCGGCCGGCATGCTCAGCATCGCCTGGCAGCGTGCCGACGGCCGCTGGCTGTGGTGGTTCTGGGCACAGGAGGAAGGCAGCGTGCGCCTGCCGCGCAACGGCAGTGGCACCCTGTACAACCCGCTGCAGGGTACCAGCCAGGACGTGCACTCCAGCAGCGGCGGCATCACCGTCAAGGTCAGCCGCGAGCTGCAGATGCTCTTGCTATGAGCGGCCGAAGCGCTGCAACTGCATCTCGCGCAAACGGCTGAGCGTACGGCGAAAGGCAAACTCGAGGTAGCCCTGGGTGTACAGCTCATCCAGCGCCACCTCGGCCCCGATATACAGCGGTACGCGGCGGTCGTAGCACTCGTCGACCAGGGCGATGAAGCGGCGCACCGCATCGTCGTTGCGTGCCAGCGCCGGCAGTTGACGATCCCCGGCATCGACCCGCTCGGCAGCGTCCTCGGTGCCACGGGCGATACGCCCCTCGCGTGGCTCGCCACCCAGGCGCGGTACCCCGTCAAGCAGGATGGCCGGAAAGCGTCCGCACAGTTCGATGAAATCCGGCGCGGCCAGCGGCTGTTCGCATAGATCGCTGAAACGGCACCACAGCGCTGCCGGGCTGTTGCCCAGATTGGCGATATGCCGATGGCTCAGTTCGACCGGCTCACGGCTGACCACCTGGCCCTGACTCAAGCGAGCGAACAACTCGGCCAGCGCCTGCGGCTGCTGCACCCAGTAGCGCTGCACCTCGGTGCCGGGGTGCAGGCGATGATCCTGCTCGCCGTCCACGGCCACCACCTGCATATACGCCTCGAGCACGGCGATGGCCGGCAGGAAACGCTCGCGGTTGAAACCGTCGGCATAAAGCTGATCCGGCGGCTGGTTGGAGGTGGCCACCAGCACCACGCCCTGCTCCACCACCAGGCTGAGCAGACGGCCGAGCAGCATGGCGTCGCCGATATCGCTGACGAACAGCTCGTCGAAGCACAACACACGCACCTCGCGCCCCAGCTCCTCGGCCAGCAGACGCAGTGGGTCGGCATTACCGGTCAACTCGAACTGGCGGCGATGCACCCACTGCATGAAGTGATGGAAATGCTGACGCCGTGCTGGCACACACAGGCTGTTGTAGAAGCTGTCCATCAGCCAGGTCTTGCCGCGCCCCACCGGCCCCCAGAGGTACACACCGGGCGGGCATTCCCCTTGATGCAAGGCCTGGTGGCAAAGCTGCAGCGCCTCGACCGCACGGCGCTGCGCGGCATCGGCGACGAAACCACCCGCCAGTGCCTGCTCATAAGCAGCCAGCGGCGAATCAGGCAATGCCTCTGGCGCGTTCAACGCAGCACCAGCCGACCATCGTCGAACTGCCGCGGCCAGTCGCGCCGGGTGAACACCTGACCCTGCTCGCGCACCCGGCGCACCTCGGCCAGATCCAGCTCGGCGATCAGCCAGTGACTACGCGTGGGGCACAGCGCTTCGCTCTCGGCAATCACCCCAGTGGCCGGCATGCCATAGTCCGACGGCACGTACAGCGCGGCTAGGCCGATATTCTCGTCCAGCGCCGGCGACCAGGGTGCCAGGCCCACCGTGGGCGACTGCAGCACGGCAATCTGATTTTCCAGGGCACGGGCCTGGGCGCCGATGCGTACGCGATGGAAGCCGGCCTCGGTATCGGTGCAGCTGGGCGCCAGGATCAGATCCACCCCGGCCTCGGCCAGGGTGCGCGCCAGCAGCGGGAACTCGTTGTCGTAGCAGATCAGGATGCCCAGCTTGCCCAGCGCCGTGTCGAACACCTTGAGCCCGCTGCCAGCGGCGATCTGCCATTGCTCCAGCTCGAAGCGGGTCATCATCAGCTTGTCCTGGCTGCCCAGGCAGCCGTCGGGGCCGAACAGCCAGGCGCGATTGCGGTAGACGCCGTCATCATCCAGCACGGCTACCGAGCCGGGTTGCAGATATACCTGCAGCCGCCGCGCCAGGCTCTCGCACAATTCCAACCAGCGCGGCAGCAGCGCCTGAATGCCAGCGATGGAGCCATGCAGGTCACTGCGTTCTGCTTCCGGCAACTGCCCGGTCAGCACCAGCCCGGCATATTCCGGCAGCAGCAACAGCTCGGCGCCCTGCCCGGCCGCCTCCTCGCAGAGCCTGGCGAGGTGCTCGGCGTAAGCATCCCAGCTCGTCAGCAGGTCGATGTGATATTGGCAGGCGGCAACCTTGATCATGACTGGAGTTCCTTGAGCCAGAACGACATGGGCTTGGCCGATTCCTCGGCTTCGTCCAGGTCGCGCCAGTGGTACTGGGTATGCAGTTCGGGATGATGGCGATAACCCCGGCGCGCCCAGAAGGCGTCCAGCGGCTGGTAGTCGGCGGGCCGCCGCGGATGATCGGCCGGGCGCTGCACGGCGCAGAAGGTGCACCAGTCGAAGCGACCCAGCTTGCGCGCATGGGCCTCGCGCTCGGCGAAGAAGCGCACGCCCAGGCCATGGCCGCGCCAGGCCGGCAACACCACCGACTCGGCGCAGTAGAAAATGCACGCAGGGTCCCAGCCCGCCGAGAGGAACGGCTGCTGGAATTCCACGGTTTCATCGGCCAGCGGCAGTGCCGTGGAGGCGCCGACCACCCGGCCCCCGTCCCGTACCAGCACGCACAGGCTATCGGCACTGCGCACGTAGGTGTCGAGGTATTCGGCCTCGTAGTCGAGGCTGCCGTCGTAGAGGTAGGGGAATTCGCGGAAGACCGTGATGCGCAAATGCGCCAGGTCTTCGATATGGGGCGCTATCTGCCGCCCCTGGAGCAATTCGATATCCATCTGGAGTCGTTCGCCAGCAGCAGGGTGACGCCGGCGGCTATGCCGGCATGAAAGCGCGAACTTATCATGCGAGCCATTCCACCACTAACCACGCTACGAAAGGAACTTAGCCATGACCGCCACCGAACTGGTTCAGGCCTACTACGCCGCCTTCAACGCCGGCGACATGCCCACCTTCCTCGACCTGCTGGCCGAGGACGTGGTGCACGACATCAACCAGGGCGAGCGCCAGGTCGGCAAGGCCACCTTCGCCGCTTTCATGGACAAGATGAACCGCTGCTACCGCGAGCGCCTGGCCGACATCGTGGTCATGCAGAACGTCGCAGGCGATCGCGCCGCTGCCGAATTCGTGGTGCATGGCGAGTACCTGGCCGACGACGAAGGCCTGCCACCGGCCAACGGCCAGACCTACGTCCTGCCGGCCGGCGCCTTCTTCGAGATCAAGAACGGCAAGGTGGCGCGCATCAGCAACTACTACAACCTCAACGACTGGATTGCGCAGGTAGGCTGAATTTGCTCAGGCAAGGGGGCCGGGCCAGTCAGGTGCTCGGCGCTCTGGCACAGCAGGCGCAGGTAATGCTCCAGGCTCAGTCAATCCAGTACAGGCCACGTTGCTCGGCCAGGCGCGCTCGCTCTCGATCCAGCTCGGCGCGTAACTCCTCTTCGCTGGGCAGCACCAGCTTGTACTTGCTGGCAAAAAGTTGCTCGCTGCCCTGCAGCACCGGATCGCGCACGACCTCACGCGGGCTCTTGCCCAAGGCCCGCAGCTTGCTCGCCACCTCCTGCTCGACCGCCGCGCGATCCTGACTGGCCAGCAGGCGCTCGTAATACAGCGTGCCAATCTGGCGTTCCAGCGCGCGAGTGCTCCAGTTCTGCGTGGCGGCTTCGTTCATGTACCATTGCCGCGCTGTCGCTGTCCAGCTTGAGAAGGGTGCGATAGTGCGTCCAACTCAATTCGTGACGCAGTGCGTCACAAATTGGAAAGGCTTGGTAGAACAGACGCATATAACGCAGGTTAGAAGCATCGAAGCCCTTGCCGAACTCGGCCGTCAGCCCCTTGGTCGGTAACAACTTCTTGCCGTAGGCGGCACGCGTCTGCCCGCCTTGCTCGAACTCGACGATATGTCGGCCGATTTCCCAGCAGGTTTGCACCTGAATCGCATCCACGGCCCGCACTGCTTGTTGCCGCGCCTGGCGAATCAGCTCGGCCAGTTCGGCGAGCAAGGGTTGCAGCCTGGGGTCAGCGTTGGCTGGCGTCATCTTTCCTCCTTGAATGCCCAATCTTGATCCTGTCAGCAATGGCCTGCCCAGCGCGAACCTTATCCGCTGGAGCAAATTCCTTCGTGATAGTGCAGCGCCCGAAACATTCTGCAAAGCCTTAATACAGCGTTAAGCCAGCCCCTCGCACAATCGGCCCCAGGTTCATTACCGAGATCCCGACGATGGAACTCCCCTGGGCACAGCATGATCGTCCCGTGGCCCGTATCGGGCGCGGAGATACTTACGAACTCCACCTGGCTTCCCCCGACAGCGCGCGGCGCGCGGCGCTGGAGCATTTCATCCGCCAGCGCTTCGAGTTGCAGCATGGCGCGCACATCCGCCACTTCATGCCCTGTCTGTTCGGCCTGGAGAACCCAGCCGGGCAGTTGCTCGGCGCGGTGGGTGTGCGCAGCGCAGGCAATGGCTCGCTGTTTCTCGAGCGCTATCTGGACGAGCCGATCCACAAGACCATTGGTGCACGCCTGGGCCACACCGAGCCTGGCCGTGGCGAACTGGTGGAAGTGGGCAACCTGGCCGCCGACAACCCCGGCGCCGCACGCCTGCTGATAGTCGCCCTCACCGATCTGCTGGTGGCGCTGGGTTTTCGCTGGGTCACCTTCACCGGCACACCGACCCTGCTCAACAGTTTCCAGCGCCTGGGACTGACCCCAATCGCACTCGGCGAGGCCGACCCGGCGCGCATGGGCGCAGAGCTGGCCGACTGGGGCAGTTACTACGACAGCCGCCCACTGGTGATGGCCGGCGATATCCATGGCGGCCATCAGCGCCTGCTGCAACTGGGCGCCTACCCACGCCTCGGCCATCAACCGCTCTATGCTCTGGAGGAAATGCCCGATGTGGTCTGTAGCTGAGCCTTTCTTCACGCGCCTGGCCCAATATGGCGAGCATGTCGCGCTGATCGAGGGCGAACGTACGCTGAGCTACGCCCAACTGCTCGACGCGGTGGCAAGCCGCGGCAGGCACCTGCGTGACCTGGGCGCACAGCGCGTGGCGCTGGCACTGGACAACGGCATCGACTGGGTGCTGTGGGATCTGGCGGCGATGCATGCCGGCCTGGTCTGCGTGCCCGTGCCGGGGTTCTTCTCCGCCGATCAGCAACGCCATGTGCTCGACAGCGCCGGCATCGATTGCCTGATCGGCAGCGCAGCCCCTGGCTTCGTCTGCCTGGAGGGCGACATCCATCGCCGCCACGTGGCGCAAGCGGCCACGCTGCATCCGAATACCTGCAAGATCACCTACACCTCCGGCACCACCGGCCAGCCCAAGGGCGTGTGCCTGGATCTGGTCACGCAACTGGCGGTGGCTGGCAGCCTGGTCGAGGCCAGTGCCAGTCGCAACGTCGAGCGCCACCTGTGCATCCTGCCGCTGGCGACACTGCTGGAGAACATCGCCGGCGTCTACGCACCGCTGCTGGCCGGGGCGCGGGTGGAGCTGATGCCCATGGCGCAAGTCGGTCTGAGCGGCGCCAGCGGCTTCGACCTGATGCGTTTCCTGCAGGCGCTGCAAGCGGCCCAGCCGCACAGTCTGATCCTGCTGCCACAATTGCTGCTGGCGCTGGTCAGCGCCGCCGAGCGCGGCCTGCCGTTGCCGAGTTCGCTACGCTTCGTCGCGGTCGGTGGTGGGCGGGTCTCTGCACAATTGCTGGAGCGGGCCGAGGCGTTGGAGCTGCCGATCTTCGAGGGCTACGGGCTGTCCGAATGCGCCTCGGTGGTGTGCCTGAACACGCCCGAACAGCGCCGTCTCGGCAGCACCGGCAAGCCGCTCGGCCATCTGCAGGTGACGCTGGCGGACGATGGCGAAGTACTGGTCAAGGGCGCACGCATGCTCGGTTATCTCGGTGAGCCGGCACCGCAAGGCGAATGGCTGGGCACCGGCGACCTCGGCCATTTCGAGGACGGTTTCCTGGTGCTGCATGGGCGCAAGAAGCACCAGTTCATCACCGCCTACGGGCGCAACGTCAACCCGGAGTGGGTCGAATCCGAGCTGGTGCAGCAATTGCCCATCGCCCAGGCCTGGCTGCATGGCGAGGCGCTGCCGGCCAACGTCGCGGTGCTGGTGCCACGCTTCCCCAATACCCCCGACGCGCAGCTACAGGCAGCGGTGGACGCGGTCAATCGCGGCCTGCCGGATTACGCCCGCGTGCACCACTGGCTGCGCGCCGATTCTCCCTTCAATGCGAGCAACGATCTGGCCACGGCCAACGGTCGTCTGCGTCGCACAGCCCTGTTCACCCATTACCAAGCCGTCATCGATGAGTTGATGGCAGAAGGAGTACCTGCATGAGTTTCTACCAATCCCTGCTGGAGCAGACCCAGGCCGAACGTGATTACCTGCTCGGCGCGCCGATCATCCAGCAGGCCATGACCGGCCAGGTGGCGCTGCACAGTTACATCGCCTTCCTCACCGAGGCCTATCACCACGTCAAGCATACCGTGCCGCTGCTGATGGCCTGCGGCGCACGTCTGCCCGAACGCCTGGAGTGGCTGCGCGAAGCCATCGCCGAATACATCGAGGAGGAAACCGGCCACCAGGAGTGGGTGCTCAATGACATCGCCTCCTGCGGTGTGGACAAGGAAGCCGTACGCCATGGCACCCCACGCCTGCCCACCGAGCTGATGGTGGCCTACGTCTACGACCGCATCGCCCGGCACAACCCGGTGGGTTTCTTCGGCATGGTCAACGTCCTCGAAGGCACCAGCATCGCCCTGGCCACCCAGGCCGCCGGCATCATCCAGGACAAGCTACGCCTGCCGAGCCAGGCCTTCAGCTACCTCAACTCCCACGGCAGCCTGGATCTGGACCACATCGAGTTCTTCAAGAAGCTGATGAACCGCCTGGACAACGACGATGACAAGGCCGCCGTGGTGCACACCGCCAAGGTGGTCTACCGCCTCTATGGCGACATGTTCCGCAGCCTGCCGCTAGCGGGCGAGGAGTAAGCTCATGCAACCGACGGATTGCCGTGCCTTGCTCACCGGGGCCAGTGGCGGTATCGGCCTGGCCCTGGCCGAGCGCCTGGCCAGCGAGGGCGCCCATCTGCTGTTGGTGGGCAGACGCCTGGAGCCCCTGCAGGAACTGCTCCAGCGCTACCCCGACCAAGTGCAACTGGTACAGGCCGATATCGGCAGTCGTGCCGGGCGCGATGTGCTGGTAGCCGCTGCGCAGAACTTCGGTGGGCTGAACTGCCTGATCAACGCCGCCGGGGTCAACCGTTTTGCCTTGTTCGACCAGCAGGACGAACAGCAGATCGCCGAGCTGATCGGCCTCAACGTCACCGCCACGCTGCAGATCACCCAGCGCCTGCTGCCGCTGCTGCGGGCACAACGGCGAGCCCTGGTGATCAACGTCGGCTCCACCTTCGGCGCCATCGGCTACCCCGGCTTCGCCGCCTACTGTGCCAGCAAGTTCGCCCTGCGTGGCTTTTCCGAGGCCCTGCGGCGCGAACTGGCCGATACCCATGTGCGCGTTCTCTACTTCGCTCCGCGCGCCACCCGCACGACGATGAACGCCCCCAGCGTGGTGGCGATGAACGATGAGTTGGGCGTGGCCATGGACGACCCCGAACAGGTCGCCAATGAACTGCTCGACACCCTTCGCCGCGAGCAGGAAGAACGCCATCTCGGCTGGCCCGAGCGGCTGTTCGTACGCCTCAACGGTCTACTGCCCAAGGTGGTCGACCAGGCTCTGCGCAAGCAATTGCCGATCATCCAACGCTTCGCCCGTCATAAACCCTGAGGAAGAAACTCGTGAACGCATTGCGTACCCTGCTCATCGCCACGCTCGGCTTCACCACCCTGCCCGCCTTCGCCTTGAGCGCCAGCGGCGAAGCGCAGTTGCACCAGTTGCAGACCCGCTGGGCCGAGATCAACTACCAGACGCCGGAAAAGCAACGTGAAGAGGCCTTCGCCAAGCTGGTCAGCCAGGCCGACGCGGCCCTGGCCAGCGAGCCCAAGGCCCCCGAGTTGCTGATCTGGCGCGGCATCATCCTGAGCACCGAGGCTGGTGCCAAGGGCGGCCTCGGTGCCCTGAGCCTGGTCAAGCAGGCCAAGGCCAGTCTGGAACAGGCCCTGGCCATCGACCCGCAGGCACTGGCCGGCTCGGCCTACACCAGCCTCGGCAGCCTCTACTATCAGGTTCCGGGCTGGCCGATCGGTTTCGGCGACGACGAAAAAGCCGAGCAGATGCTCAAGCAGGCGCTGGCGATCAACCCGGATGGCATCGACCCGAACTACTTCTACGGCGACTTCCTGCAACGCCAGAAACGCTACGACGAAGCCCGCACCGCGCTGGAAAAGGCCCTGGCCGCCAAGGATCGCCCTAGCCGCGAGCTGGCCGATCAGGGGCGCCGTGCAGAAGCCAAGGCGCTTTTGCAGCAGGTCGAGAGTAAACTCCGCTAACTCGGACCGCTTACAGGAGTTGCCATGCGCATTCTTCTCGTCGAAGACGACCCGGCATTGGGCGAAGGCATTCGCACCGCGCTGAAACCCGAAGGCTATACCGTGGACTGGCTGCAGGATGGCGCCAGTGCCTTGCACGCCCTGAGCCACGAGAGCTTCGAGCTGGCCATACTCGACCTCGGTCTGCCGCGCATGGATGGCTTGCAGGTGCTCAAGCACCTGCGCGCCGCCGCCAACCCGGTGCCGGTGCTGGTGCTGACCGCGCGCGATGCCACCAGCGACCGTATCGCTGGCCTCGATGCCGGCGCCGACGACTATCTGATCAAGCCCTTCGATGTCGCCGAACTCAAGGCGCGCCTGCGCGCCCTGCTGCGGCGCAGCTTCCAGCGCCCACAACCGGCACTGGAATACCGTGGCATCCGTCTCGACCCGGCGAGCCAGATGGTCGAATACCAGGGCCAGAGCCTCAACCTGCCGCGCAAGGAATTCCTTCTGCTGCACGAGTTGCTGATCCAGCCCGGCCGCGTGCTGACCCGCGACAAGCTGCAGCAGGCGCTCTATGGCTGGGACGAGGAAGTGGAAAGCAACGCCCTGGAAGTGCACGTGCACCACCTACGCAAGAAATTCTTTCCGGAGCTGATCCGCACCGTGCGCGGCGTTGGCTATCTGGTGGACAAATGAGGCTGCTGAAAGTCTTCGGCTCCATCCGTACCCGCCTGCTGGTTCTGTTGCTGCTGATGCTGGCCGCCAGCTTCGGCCTGATCAGCCACAAGATCTACCACGACTCGGTGCATGAGGTACGCGAGCTGTTCGACGCCCAACTGTCGCAGACCGCACGCCTGCTGATGGGGCTGGTGCGCCATGACCTGAACGCAAACGAGCGCCGCGAGATGCAGGCCGTACTCGACGAAGCCTTGCTGCTGCGCAACGTGCGCAATCCGGACAACCTGTTCGGTCATGAGTATGAAGGCAAGCTGGCCTTCCAGATGCTCAACTACGATGGCGAAGTGCTGTTCCAGTCCGCCAGTGCGCCACCCGGGCTGCTCGACGACATGATCAAGCAGCTCGGTCTGACCCTGCCCGATGAAGGCCAGCCGATGCACGAACGCTTGACGCAACTGGCACGCTACCTGATCGGCTACCACACCGTGAGTATTGGCGAACACCGCTGGCGGGTGTTCGTTCTGCAGGATGTGCGTGACAACCACTGGGTACTGGCTGGCGAGCGCGAGGACGTGCGCGGCGAACTGATCGACAAGATCGCCCGGCGTAGCCTGCAGCCCTTGTTGTACGGCCTGCCCATCGTCGGCTTGTTGTTATGGTTGGTCGTGGGCTGGGGCCTGAGCCCGCTGCAACGCATGGCCCAGGCCATTCGCGGGCGCGCTCCGGACAACCTGGCGCCGCTGGTCTTTCCGCCACTGCCGGGCGAGCTGGAACCGATGGCGGCGGCACTGAACCGGTTGCTGCTGCAGGTCAACCAGTTGCTCGATCAGGAGAAACGCTTCATCGCCGACGCCGCCCACGAGTTACGTACGCCGCTGGCGGTGCTGCGCATCCACGCACAGAACGCCCTGGAGGCAGCGGATGCCCGCGACCGTGATGAGGCCCTGCGCCAGCTCGCCGGCGGCGTCGACCGTGCCACCCGCGTGGTGGCGCAACTGCTCACCCTGGCCCGCCTGGATCCCAACAGCGTGCGCCTGAGCATGAGCAATCTCGATCTGCTGGCCTTCCTCCGCGGCGAGCTGGCCGAACTGACGCCCCTGGCCCTCGAGCGCCAGCAGGATCTGGTGCTGGAGGCCAGCGACAGCGGTGACTACCAACTGATCGCCGACGCGCCGAGCCTGGGCATCCTGCTGCAGAACCTGGTGAGCAATGCGGTGCAGTACACCCCGCTCGGTGGCAGCATTCAGGTGCAGTTGCTCAGCGATGCGCAGGCGCTGACCCTGCAGGTGCACGACAGCGGCCCCGGCGTGCCGGTGGACATGCACGAGCGCCTGTTCGAGCGTTTCTTCCGCCTCGGCGAAGGCCAGGGGGCGGGGCTTGGCTTGTCCATCGTGCGTCGAGTGGTGGAACTGCATCAGGGCAGCATCGCCCTGGAGGACTCACCGCTGGGTGGGCTGCAGGTCAGTGTGCGCTTGCCTCGACGCTGAAGGGCGACATAAATAGACAGGCATTATCGAGCGAATAGGAACAATCCGATTTCCCTATGACCACTTGAGACTGATCATGCCCGCCTGTTTCCCCTACCTACAGGAGCCCGACCATGAGCCTGATCAGACGTTTCTTCCAGTCAAACCGCCCCGCCCAGCAAAGCGTTGCGCCGAGCGTGCAGGAACACCCGAACTTCTGGATGTATCAGTGATTCAGGCGCCGCTGCCGACCAGGCGCAACGGCACCTGGCGCCCGGCCTTCTGCGCCAGGTAACGGGTGCAACTGACGCGCAGGAAGGAAGCGAAGTTGACCACCTCGCCGCGAAAATCCATCACCTCTTCATAGAGTTTGGCGATCAACTGGTTGGTGGTCATGCCATCGACCTCGGCGATCTCGCGCAGGATGTCCCAGAACTGGTTCTCCAGGCGCAAGGTGGTCACCACACCACGAATGCGCAGCGAACGTGAGCGCGATTCGTAGAGGATGGGGTCGGCCTTCACATAGAGTTCGCACATCTTTCTGCTCCCTGTCGTAGCCCGCATGCAATCCGGTAAATCCAGCCCATCATGCGCCCCCGGATTGCGTCCGGGCTACGGGTTTACAGGCGAATTTCCGTGCCCAGCACCTTGAGAAACGCCGCCAGCCAGGCCGGATGCGCAGGCCAGGCCGGTGCACTGACCAGCTTGCCATGCACATGAGCCTGATCCACCGGGATCTCCACATAGGTGCCACCCGCCAAGCCGACTTCCGGCGCGCAGGCCGGATAGGCGCTGCATTCACGCCCCTGCAGCACGCCGGCTACTGCCAGTAGCTGGGCACCGTGACAGACGGCGGCAATGGGTTTGTCGGCGGCAGCGAAGGCCTTGACCAGGGCCAGCACCTCGGCATTCAGGCGCAGGTATTCCGGCGCGCGACCACCGGGGATCACCAGGGCGTCGTAATCCTCGGCGCGTACCTTGGCGAAGTCGAAGTTCAGCGCGAAGTTGTGCCCCGGCTTCTCGCTGTAGGTCTGTTCGCCCTCGAAGTCGTGGATGGCGGTACGCACCGTCTGCCCGGCGGCCTTGCCTGGGCACACCGCATGCACGCTGTGGCCGACCATCTGCAGGGCCTGGAACGGCACCATGGTTTCGTAGTCTTCGGCGTAGTCGCCGACCAGCATGAGAATCTTCTTGGCTGCCATGATCGTCTCCTGAAGTGGAATGGAGCGAGCTGATTATTCGCCCTCGCTCCCAGCAGCAGGTAACAGCCGGGTACTACGCCTCTCAGATGCCGATCTTGTCCAGCGCCTCGCCGACTGATCGCCAGAAGCCGCGCTGCGGGCGCTCGGGTTCTTCCTGGCTGGCAGCGACCTGAGCCAGCGGCTGCACCTGCCGTGTCACCGGCAGCTCGCGCTCGGCCAACTCTGCCGAGACCAGTTGCAGCGGCCCCTCGCCGCCGCCCTCCATGGCCGTGCCCATGGGGGGTGGGCCGTCCTCGTCGTAGCGCAAGTAGTAGGTGCCGCCCACGGCGGCATCCAGGGAGAAACTGGTGATCAGGGTGAAATCCAGCGGCCCGTCGGCCAGCAGCGTCCAGAAGCTGCCGGCCAGTGGGCGGCGCATCTCCAGCTTGTAGTTGGCGGCCTCGAAATCCAGGGCCAGGTAGCCATTGCTCGGCAGACTGCCGATCAACTGATTGTCGATGAACAGCGCCGGCGCCTCCAGTTCCTGATCCGCCCAGTCGTTGCGCGGGCGGTAGAGATAGACCATGGCCCGGTTCTCATCGCTGAGCTGCTGGGGGGTGAAGGGTTCACCGTCGAGATCACCGAAGAAGGCCCCCGGCGTGGAGCAGCCGGCGAGCAGGACGAAGGGCAACGACAGCAGCAGACGGCGCATCGGGGGCTTCCCTGTTGTTGTAGGTATGCAACGAGCTTAGCCCCCCGCAGAGATGCCAGCACCCGACGAAAGTGGGGGCAAAGGGTGACGCGCAGCCTGGATGCCATCCTTGGCGCTAAGCCTATCGCTGCATCAGATCGCGTATTTCTGCAGGTTGGCCATCATTTCCCGCAGCGCCTCGACGTTGTCCGCCGGGTGGGCGGCACCGTCGAAGTCGCAGATACGCTGCCACTGCGCTGCAACATCAGCGGGGCTGAAGCCGGCCTGGGGATCGAAGCCGACGCCCAGGCTGCGCTCCCAGCGTACCTTGCCGATCCAGCCTCCACCGACCTCGTAGAGGCCACCGCTGTCCTGGCAGGCAGCGCTGCCGAGGTACACCACCAGCGGGCTGACCAGCTCGGGTTTGAGCTGCTCGAACACCTGCGGCGGGATCAGCCCTTCGGTCATGCGGGTGGCGCCAGTCGGAGCGATGGCGTTGACCAGGATGTTGTTCTTGCGCCCTTCGATGGCCAGGGTACGGGTCAGCCCATAGAGGCCGAGCTTGGCCATGCCGTAGTTGCTCTGGCCGAAGTTGCCGTAGATGCCGGAGGTGGACGAGGTGAAGATCACCCGTCCGAAATTCTGCTCGCGCAAGTAAGGCCAGGCGGCGTGGGTGGTCTTGTAGGCCCCTTCGACATGAACCTTGTAGACCAGATCCCAGTCGGCATCCTCCATCTTGTGGAAGCTCTTGTCGCGCAGGATGCCGGCATTGTTGACCAGCACGTCGATACGGCCGAAATGATCGAGCGCGGTCTGCACGATCCGGTCGCCGTCGGTCACCGAGTCGTGGCTGGCCACCGCCGTACCGCCGAAGGCACGGATCTCTTCCACCACCTTGTCGGCGGCCGAAGCGTTGGCACCTTCGCCGTGGGTGCTGCCACCGAGATCGTTGACCACCACCTTGGCGCCATGGCGGGCGAACAGCAGCGCATGAGCGCGACCCAGGCCACCACCCGCCCCCGTGACTATCACCACTTGATCTTCAAAACGAACGGTATCGCTCATCGGGCTGGCTCCTCGGGCAGGTTGCGAATGTCCCGAGTGTCAGGCAGCCCCGCAGGCTCTACAAGAGCGTGCGGGGCACCTGAATGACGGCCGATAATGCGACCTTATGCGGCTCGACCGTCAGTTGCCGGAACCAGACCCCGAGCTGGAGCCCGACCCAGAGCCAGTGCCGGAACCAGAGTCGGCACCATCATCACCCGAGCCCATGCCATCGCCTCGCCCCGGACCACCGTCGTTACCCGGGTTGCCATCGCGTGCGGGGCCACCGGCCTTGGGCACGGCCGGCGGAATCTGCGAGCCATCGTCATCGCCCTGCATCGTCGGATCGTCCTGGCCTGGTGTGGTCGGCAAGGTCTGCGCCGGCGCCGGCCGGATGTTGTCTTCATCACCAGCGGCCAGAGCCGGCAATGTCAGGGTGCTGAGCATCCCACCGAGCAGAAAAGCGGACAGTAACTTGTTCATGGATCACCTCGACTTTTTCTGTGATTGACAGAACTAGTGAGTGACGCGCGAGGCAGGTCGTTCGATAAATATCTTCATCGCTGACGCACCCTCCGCTGCTGCCGCTGCGCTCGCCCTGGCCCGCCTTGCCGGCCAGCAAACCGCTATGCAGGCGAGCCCATGGCAGCGCGAAAGCGCAGGTAATGCTCGAGCACCTCGGCCGGTGCCTCGAGCTGCGGATAGTGGCCGATGCCTTCGAGCAGGACGGTATCGGCATCGGCGATCAACTCCCGATACCGCGCCACCATATGCGCCCCGGATATGGGATCGACAGCGCCATCGATCACCCGCATCGGCACGTCGGTGGCCTGCATGGCGGTCACCCAACGCTCACGCTGCTGACGACGTTCGGGCATGTAGCGGATCAACCGATGCATCACCGCCGGGCCGTTGTCATGGGCGATCAATTGCCACAGGGCATCCAGCTCGGCGTCGCTGGGCTGGGTCTGCGGGCCGAAGATACGGGCAAAGCTGCGCGCCAGCGAACGCCGCGAAAACAGACGACCGATCAAGGGCCCGAGCGGCCCCAGCAGCAGTTTCTGCACCCGCACCGGATGGTGCGTTTCGGGAAACAGGCCACCATTGAGGAACACGCAACTGGCCAGGTGCAGGCGTTGCTCCCGATGCCGGGCAATCAGCTCCTGCGCCACGCTGTCGCCATAGTCGTGAGCCAGCACGTGCAGAGCACGACGCTCGCCCAGATGCCCCAGCAGCGCCTGTTGCAGGTCAGCTTGTTCCAGCAGGCTGTAGGCATGGCCACGGGGCTTGGCGGAATAACCGAAACCCAGCATGTCGCAGGTGATCACCCGATAACGCTCGGTCAGCGGTGCCCATAGGCGGTGCCAGTCCCAGCTCGCGGTGGGAAAACCGTGAATCAGCAGCAAGGGCTGGGCATCCCGCTCGCCGCCCAGCCAGTAACGAATGGCATGGCCACGAAAGGCAAAGGTATGGCTCTGGGCACGCCAAGCGTCCAGCTCGATACCCGCCAGCGGGCTCATTGATCGTAGCCCGGCATCTGCTGGTCGAGCTTGCGCAGCAGCGCCGGCCAGGGCAGCGCACCGCCCATGCCCTGCGGCGTCTTCATGACGCCGGCGATCATCGCCTGGGCGCCATCGAGGATCTGCTGCGGGATATGGATGAGTTCGGCGCCGCCGCTCTGCGCCATCACCTGGATCTCGCAGGCACGCTGCAGGATGAACATGCCGAGAAAGGCATCGGCGATGCTGCCGAAGGCGGTGAGCAGGCCGTGGTTGGGCAAGATCATGAAGTTCTTGTCGCCCAGATCGGCCTGCAACCGCGCCTTCTCGTCATGGTTCAGGGCCACGCCTTCGTAACCGTGGTAGGCCAGGCTGGACAGCACGAACAGCGACTGCTGCGACAAGGGCAGCAAGCCCTGCTTCTGCGCCGACACGGCGATGCCGGCGGCCGTATGGATATGCAGCACGCAACCTACATCGTGGCGTACCTCGTGCACCGCGCTGTGGATGGTGTAACCGGCAGGGTTGATGTCAAACGGGCTGTCCATCAGCTTGCTGCCGGCCAGATCCACCTTGACCAGACTCGAGGCGGTGATCTCGTGGAACATCAGGCCGTAGGGGTTGATCAGGAAGTCTTCCGTGCCCGGTACCTTGGCCGAGATGTGGGTGAAGATCAGATCGTCCCATCCATGCAGTGCGATCAGCCGGTAGCAGGCGGCCAGGTCGACGCGGGCGCGCCATTCGGCTTCGGAAACCTGATTCTTGACGACGGGCAGTTGCAGCGGAGCGTTCACGGCTGACACCTCGATCTTGTTGTGGGTCGGTGGTGTCCGCAGTCTAGCCGTGGTGTCAAGAAGTGGTAATCGCTCTGGCAGCCCTCTTCATGGCTTTGCAGGCCAGAGGCCCGCTGGGCCGTCGCGATAGCAGGATATTCGCCGCCGTTATAGGAGCAGGAGCAACAGTGGCGCGGCGAAGAAATTCAGCAAGCCCATCAGCACCATCACCAGCCCGGCGACGGTTCCCTCCTCGCTGCCCACCTCCAGCGCCCTGGCCACGCCGGCACCGTGGGCTCCGACACCGAGCAGCGCGCCGCGCGCCAGCGCCGTCTTCAGCGGCAACCAGCGCAGCAGCAGGCCACCGGCTGCCGCACCGAAAACGCCGGTGAGCATGACGAAGATAGCCGTCAGCTCGGCCACGCCGCCGAGGCGCTGCGCGATGGGCATGGCGAAGGGCGTGGTGATCGAACGCGGCACCAGCGAGCGACTGACCTCGCTATCCAGGGCCAGGGCACCAGCCAGCCACCAGGAGCTGAGGATGGCCACCGCGCTCCCCACCAGCATGCCACCGAGCAATGCCGGCCAGTGCCGCGCCAGCAGCGCACGCTGCTGCCAGATGGGCACGGCGAAGGCGACCGTGGCAGGACCGAGCATCACCATCAACCAGTGGGTGTTGCCAATGTACTCCGCGTAGCGCGTGTGCAGCGGAATGGCCAGCGCCAGCAACAGCAGCGGCACCAGGATCAGTGGCGACAGCAGATAACGCCCACTGCGCCGATACAGCCAGCGGCTCAGGCCATAGGCTCCCAGGGTCAGCGCCAGCCACATCAGGGGCATGGGCTCAAGGCTCATGGCGCAGGCTCCGGCGGCACAACAGCTCCACGGTCAGGGCGGTGAATAGCATCACCAGCAGGGTGCTGCTGCCGATCACCAGCAGGATGCGCCAGCCCTCGGTGCGCAGCAGACTGCCATAGTCGAGCAGGCTCATCAGCGCCGGTATGAAGAACAGCAGCATCTCCGCCAGTAGCAACCCCGCCCCCAGTTGCAGTGCCGCCGGTTCGACCCGACCACTGGCGAAAGCCGCCAGCAGCAGGCCAAGCCCGATGACGCCACCGGGAACCGGCCAGCCCAGATAAGCAGCCAGCCAGCTACCGAACAGGTACAGGCCGATCAGGATCGCCAGTTCAAAGCACAGCCGGGAAAGATGGCGGATGCGAGCCATGTGTAAAGCTCCAAAGGATATGGCTAACAGCTTATTCCCGGGCCTATCATCACCAAAGCGAATTGTTAGAATCGAGGCCATTCCATAATGGAATTCAAACAACTGCGCAGCTTCGCCGAGGTGGTACGCCAGGGTGGTTTCACCCAGGCCGCCGCCGTGCTGCACACCAGCCAGTCAGCCGTGAGCAAGCAAGTCGCCCAACTGGAGTCTCGCCTGGGTGTACGCCTGCTGGAACGACACGGCCCGCACCTGCGCCTGACCGATGCCGGCGAAGTGGTGCGCCGTCGCGCCGAGGACTTCCTGCGCCTGCAGCAGGAGCTGTCACGCGAACTCGATGACCTGGAGCAACTGGTTCGTGGAGAACTGCGCCTGGGCCTGCCCATGCTCGGTAGCGATGCACTGTTCGCCGGCCTGTTCGCCGAATACCGACGCCGTTATCCGAAGATCACCATCAGCCTCGCCGAGGGTGGCAGCAAGATGGTCGAGCGCATGGTGCGCAACGGCGAACTGGAGATCGGCGCAGCCCTCAAGCCAAGCGATCCGGACTTCGCCTACCAGCCGTTCTGCAACGAACCACTGGATATCCTCCTGCCCGCCCAGCATGCGCTGGCAAGCCATCAGGGCCTGCACCTGCAGCAGTTGGCCGAGACGCCCTTCCTGCTCTACCAGCAGAGCTTCACCCTCAATGATCGCCTGTTACTGGCCTGCCAGCGCCTGGGCTTCACCCCGCAGGAGGGCGGACGCAGCGGCCAGGCGGACTTCCTCGCAGCACTGGTGGCTGCGGGTCAGGGCGTGGTGTTGCTGCCACGCGTGGTGGCGCGCAGCCTCGAGCGACCTGGTGTGGTGAGGAGAACACTGCTGGACTCGGATCTGCGCTGGGATATCGCGTTCATCTGGCGCCGCGACGCCTACCTGTCGCGGGCAGCGCAGGCCTGGCTCGACCTGCTCCCACCTCAGAGCAGATCGCCGTAATCGCTCAGCAGCAGCGGCCAGTGCGCCTGCGCGGCCGGATCATTGGCGAGCAGGCGGAAGCCCTGGAACTGGAACTCCGGCGCCACAGTGCAACCGACCAGGCTGAAGGCGCCAGTGCAACGCGCTGCCTGCCAGGCCTGTGCCGGCACTGCGCGCTGCGGCAACTGCCCGCTGTCGACCGGGCCGACCCGCTCGATGCGTACCACATCGGGCACTTCGGCGATCAACAGCTCCAGCGGATCGCCCTCATGGAAGTGCCACAGCTCATCGGCATCGACCCGGTGCCAGCGACTGACCACACCTGCAGGCAATAGGAACAGGATGGCGCTCGACGCTGCTCGCCCCTGCGCATCGCGTTGTGCGGAAACGAACAGGCGACGATAGAAACCACCCTCTGGATGCGCCTCGAGCCCGAGGCTGTCGATCAACTGGCGAGCGCGCGGGTACATCTCAGGCCTTCAGCGCCGCCGCGAAGGCTTGCAGCCAGGGTTCGGCATCGCTTTCCGGGGTGACCGTTTCACTGGCATCCAGACGCAGCATTTCCACCACTTCACGCAGGCCCAACTCGGCATAGAGTTCGCGGATCAACTCGCCAGCGCCACAGAAGCTGTCGTAGCTGGAATCGCCCAGCGCCAGCACGGCGGCAGGCTTGCCGCTCCAGGCCGGCAGGCGCTCGCGAAGTTCGCAGTAAAGCGGCAGCAGGTTGTCCGGCAGCTCGCCCATGCCGGTAGTGGCAGTCACGGTGAGCACGGCATCAGGAGCGAAGGCCAGCAATTCATCGAGATTCATGTGGTTCTTGTACCAGGCCTGCAACCCGGCCGCCTCGAGCAGCCGTTCGGCGTGGCGGGCGACTTCTTCGGCGGTGCCGTAGACCGACCCCGAAACGATGGCGACTTTCATGACAACTCCAGATACAGGAAAAACGCCGCGCATTATGCCGCAAGTGGACAGCGCGACTCGATGACTTAGAATGCAGCGCACATCCATCGAGGAATCACCCCCATGATCAATGCCAAGCTGCTGCAACTGGTAGTCGACGCCTCCAACGATGGCATCGTGGTGGCCGAGCAAGAGGGGGAAGACAACATTCTCATCTACGCCAATGCCGCCTTCGAGCGCCTGACTGGCTATGTCAGCGACGACATCCTCTACCAGGACTGTCGTTTCCTGCAGCGCGACGACCGGGCCCAGGTGGGTCTGCAGGCCATCCGTGAGGCGGTGCGCTCACACAAGCCATGCCGACAGATCATTCGCAACTATCGCAAGGACGGCAGTGCCTTCTGGAACGAGTTGTCGATCACCCCGGTGTTCAACGAAGGCGATCAACTGACCTACTACATCGGCATTCAGAAGGATGTCACCGAGCAGGTCGAGGCGCAGCAGCGCGTGCGCGAGCTGGAAGCCGAGGTGGCCGCACTGCGCGCCGAGCTGGCGAGCGTGAAAAGCTGACGAACGTACAAAACTAATGGCCTGAAGCGCGGTCTGCAGTAGGTGAATCACCATGCAGTGACCGTCATGAACCACGACCCGCTCCTGACTCAGGCTGAAATCGACTTCATCCAGCACCTAGCCACGCAGACATCGCGCGAACGCCGTGCACCGTCGGATATCGGCGCCCAACTCGGTGAACTCCTCGAACAACTGGGTACCGACGAGTACCTGAGCCTGGACGCGCGCAGCCAGGACAAGCACCTCAGCTACCCGATCCGCCTGATCCGCAAGGGGCGCCAGGCGCCACGCCTGGAAGTGGGGGCGCCTCTGATTCTCGAACCCGGGGAAGTCGAACGGCCCTGGCGCCTGACCCTGTTACAGCCTCTGGCCCTGCTGGACGGCAAGAACCGTCCCGGCGGTCTGGAAGTCATCGAACTCTCCAGCAATGGCATGCTGGTGCGTAGCGCCAACAAGGGCAAACCGGCGCACACCCTGCACGCCAACCTGCAACTGCCGGACGAAGCCTGCATCCATCTGCAGGCTCGCCTGGTACGTCGCGTTACCGGCACCTGCTACGCCTATCGCCTGCAATCCCTGCACGACGAAGATGAACAGCACCTGCGCCAGTTCCTCTTCGACCACCATGCAGCCAGTCAGACCAGCCAGGCCAGCGCCTAACAGGCCGTTGAAACACTACCTCGGCTTTGGCTTCCTGCGTCGCTCTACCTCCTGCATCCATGCAGTCGTGCGCTGGCAATACTGCGTCAAAAACAGCCTCGCGTGCGAGCCCAGGCTAGGCGCCCCCTCAAAAATGCTCATTTACAGCACGCCAACTGCGCTTTTTCGGCTGTTTTTCGCTTTTCAATGGCCTGCTAAGCGGCTCAGGTATCCAGATGCCCGGCGAGGAACTGCCGCATGCGCCGCTGCATCAGGCGCCCCTCGCTGCCCAGGCAGGCGATGGGTGAGCCTGTCAGGCTTTCTTCGGCCAGATCGGAGCTATCGCCGGCTAGCATCAACGGACAATCCAGCCCCAGCGCCAGGCGCGCCAACTGACGCGGGAAATCCTCCGCGGGCGGCTGGTTGCTGAACAGCACCAGCGCCTGTGGCTGCATCCGCTCGCAGATCAGTGGCAAGTCGAGCAACGCAATGCCAGGGCCAATGACGCTCACCTCGGTTTCCAGCGTGCTCAGCATCAACGCCGCCACCAGCAATTCCAGCTCGCGGCAATGCCCCGGCAGCGCTGCCAGCAACACTCGCCCGCTCGCCTCCTCGCGCGCCCCCATCTGCAGGCGTTGCCAGCAACGTGCCCGCAAGAGGCCATCGAGCAGCAGCCATTCGGCGCGCTGCCCCACCTCATCCTGGCGCAACAGTAACTCCTGCCAGAGCGGCATGAAGATTTCCTGAAACACTATGGGCAAGGGGTAACAGGAGAAGATCTGCCCGTACAGACGCTGCAGGCGTGCCTCGTCGAACCCCTGCAGCGCCTGACGTACCTGCGCCTGCCACTGATTCCAGTCATCACTACTGACTTCGTCGTGAACGGGCGTGGCAACGCTGCGATTGCTGGCACTCTTGGCCAGGATGCTGCCGACCTTGCTGACCGATACACCACGCTCGATCCAGGCCAGAATGCTGCGCACGGCATCGATGTCGGCCTGTGAATAGAGGCGGTGACCGCTGTCGGTTCGGGTCGGCTGGATCAGGCCATAACGCCGCTCCCAGGCGCGCAGCGTGACCGGGTTCACCCCAGTCAGGCGCGACACCTCGCGAATCGGGAACAGCTCTTCCTGCTTCAGCGCACTGGACGCTAGTGATGTGGCACCGGCGGGTTCGGTCATGGCGTGGGGATCGCGGCAAGAGAAAGTTCGGACATTGTAACTCAGCAACGGCCACCTTACATTGGACAACAACTATACAGAGCCCCCTCATGCACAACCCAGAAGCCTGGCCCCTGACGCTCTATTACGACGGCGACTGCCCGCTCTGCGCACGGGAGATCCATTTGCTGCGCAAGCATGCAAGCCCAACGCGCCTGCTGCTGGTGGATATCAGCGCGGCAAACTTCGACCCCGCCGTATTGGGCCTCAGCCTGACAGCCATGCGCGAGCGCCTGCACGCCCGCTGGGCCGACGGCCAGTGGCTGCTGGGGCTGGATGCCAGCCTGTGGAGCTGGCAGGCCGCCGGCCTTGGAACCTGGGTCGCGCCCTTGCGCTGGCGCCCATTGCGCCCCTTGCTGGAATGGGGCTATCGCCTGTTCTGTCGCCTGCGCCCTCATCTGGCACGCTTGCCGCACCCCGACGGTGCAGCGCGCTGTCGGGGTGGCCAGGCCTGCCCGCTGCGAACCCCGTCAGATGGCGAGGCTGGCTAAGCTCGGAAAAACCGGAATAATCCTTGCTGAATTTTCATCGAGCACAACACCCCGTGCTCGATCACGCCCAATGCCATACCCCGGCAAGGGGCCCCAGTCGAGGAGATACACCATGTCCCCCGTTACTCTCATGGTGGCGCGCCGCGTCGCCAATGGTCGCTACAACGACTTCATCAACTGGCTGCACGAAGGCGAACATCTGGCCACCGACTTCCCCGGCTATCTCGGCTCCGGCGTGCTGGCCCCGCCGCCAGGCGACGACGAATTCCAGATCGTGTTCCGCTTCAGCGACGAACGCACCATGGCTGCCTGGGAGCATTCGGCCTCACGCCGGGCCTGGCTGAAAAGGGGCGCAGGCCTCTACGCCCAACCCCAGGAAAAGCGCGCCATCGGCCTCGATGCCTGGTTCGGCAACGGCCTGCGCCAACCGCCACGCTGGAAGCAGAGCATCGCCATCTGGCTGGCCTTCTTTCCGGTTTCGCTGGCCTTCAACCTGTTCTTCGGTCCCTGGCTCGCCGACTTCTCGCTGGTCATCCGCGTGCTGCTCTCGACCCTGGCCCTGACGCCATTGATGACCTACCTGTTCATCCCGCTGTCCACCCACCTGCTGACGCCTTGGCTGCACGGCACCGATGCCGCCCGCCTGGACAGGCGCCCGGCCAGCATCGGCAAGCTCTGACCTCCCCCTCTCTCCTTGCCCATCGGTCAGCCTCGTGCTGACCGATGTCAGCCGGCAAAACCTATACAAACCACCCAATTCGTACAGCAAAAGTACAAAAACAGAGAATACAGGATCACAAGAAAAAGCCTTTCAAGTCAGGCAAATAGGCCAATCGTGACCCTGCAACAATAAAACCATGCGCTTCGCATGGTTGTACAAGATGCAGCTCTGGTATAGCTTTAATCACGGCCTGGTTCGTACTGCCTGCCACTGGTCAGGTATCCCGAGGCAGTACAGCCAGGCCTTCATCGTCTTATTCATGAGCCGCAAATGAGCGCAGCCAGCTTCCCCATACTGATCACCGGTGCCAGTCAACGAGTCGGCCTGTACTGCGCCGAGCGCCTGCTCGACGAGGGCCAAGCCGTGATCATCAGTTACCGCCAGGAACGCGATAGCGTCGCGCATCTGCGTGAGCGCGGCGCCATTGCCCTGCAGGCCGATTTCAGCGAAGAGGCCGGCATCCTGGCCTTTATCGAGCAGCTCAAGGGGCATTGCGACGGCTTGCGCGCCATCGTTCACAACGCCTCGCAATGGCTGGCCGAAACGCCCGGTGAAGAAGCCGAGGCCTTCCGCCAGCTATTCAATCTGCACATGCTCGCGCCCTACCTGATCAACCTGCACTGCAGCGAATTGCTGCTGCGATCGGAGCAGGCCGACATCGTCCACGTCAGCGATGACGTGGTACGCAAGGGCAGCGCCAAGCGCCCGGCCTACTGCGCCAGCAAGGCCGGCCTGGAAAGCCTGACCCTGTCGTTCGCCGCGCGCCTGGCGCCACGCATCAAGGTCAACGCCATCGCCCCGGCGCTGTTGATGTTCAACGAAGGCGATGACGCGGCCTACCGCAGCAAGGCCCTGGCCAAATCGGCGCTGGGCATCGAACCCGGCCCACAGGCCTTCTACCAGAGCCTGCGCTACCTGCTCGACAACCCCTATGTGAGCGGAACCATCCTCAGCCTAAACGGTGGCCGTCACCTCAAGTGAGGCGACCGCCCCAGGACACTGCCATGAGCCATCCTCTTTCCCAGCATTACCGTGAAATCCTTGTTGGCCTCGGTGAAAACCCCGAGCGCGAAGGCCTGCTCGACACCCCCAAGCGGGCCGCCAAGGCCATGCAGTACCTCTGCCACGGCTATCAGCAATCACTGGAAGAAATCGTCAACGGCGCCCTGTTCGCCTCCGACAACGACGAAATGGTGATCGTCAAGGACATCGAGCTGTACTCGCTGTGCGAGCACCACCTGCTACCCTTCATCGGCAAGGCGCATGTGGCCTATATCCCTACCGGCAAGGTACTGGGTCTGTCCAAGGTGGCGCGTATCGTCGACATGTACGCGCGCCGCCTGCAGATTCAGGAAAACCTCACCAAGCAGATCGCCGACGCCATTCAGAACGTGACCAACGCCGCTGGCGTCGCCGTGGTGATCGAGGCCAAGCACATGTGCATGATGATGCGTGGCGTGGAGAAGCAGAATTCGGTGATGAGCAGCTCGGTGATGCTGGGTGCTTTCCGCGAGTCGTGCAACACGCGCCACGAATTCCTGCAACTGATCGGACGGAACAACTGATGCCACGACTGGAACCCGGAATGGCGCGCATCCGCGTCAAGGATCTACGCCTGCGCACCTATATCGGTATCAAGGAAGAAGAGATCAACAACAAGCAGGATGTGTTGATCAACCTGACCATTCTCTACCCAGCCGTCGATGCCGTGCAGGTCAACGACATCGAGCATGCGCTGAACTACCGCACCATCACCAAGGCGATCATCGCCCATGTGGAAGGCAACCGTTTCGCCCTGCTCGAACGCCTGACCCAGGAGATCCTCGACCTGATCATGCGCCACGAGGCGGTGCGTTACGCCGAAGTGGAAGTGGACAAACCGCATGCCCTGCGCTTCGCCGAGTCGGTGTCGATCACCCTGGCCGGTCATCGCTAAAGCCGCGTCGCGCTCGGCTTGCCGGCCCAGGTGGGGGCTTTTATCATCGCCGCCACCGCCCTGCCCTGGAGAATCCGCCATGACCGAGCAAGAACGCCTCGAACTGGAAGCTGCTGCTTTTCGCGCCCTGGTGCTGCACCTGCGCACGCGCCCGGACGTGCAGAACATCGACCTGATGAACCTGGCCGGTTTCTGCCGCAACTGCCTGTCCAAATGGTACAAAGCCGCCGCCGACGACATGGGAGTGGACGTCAGCGTCGACCAGGCCCGTGAAACCGTCTATGGCATGCCCTATGCCGACTGGAAGGCCAAGTACCAGAAAGAAACCACGGCCGAACAGAAAGCCGCATTCGACAAAGGAAAACCCGCATGACCGCCCTCGCCGAGCTGCGCAAGCGCCTGCAGCAAGACGACTTCGCCTTCAGCGAAACCCTGGCCTTCATTGCCGAACACTACGACTACCAGCCCAGCGCCTTTCGCAATGGTGACGTGGAAAACGCTGCCGGGCAGAACGAGGGCTCCTGCAAGACCCTGGGCCTGGCCCTGCTCGAGGGCCTCAGCCAGGACGAAGCCCTGCGTGCCTTCGGCGAGCACTACCGTAGCGTGCTGGCCACTCCGCAAGGCCACGACCACGGCAATATCCGTGCGCTGATGAGTCATGGTCTGCAAGGGGTGGAGTTCGAGCGCCCGCCGCTGACCCGCAAGGGCTGAAAAAAGCGCAAGAAATTGCGCACCTGTAGCAAAAGGCTGACAGACATCACATCGCCATCAATTTATGCTGCGCGCAAACAACTGATGGAACACGAGGGAACGTGTTCGGCGCGCAGCTTGCCCCTTCCCTTCTGTTTCGCGCTCGGCATGGAGTCGTCCGATGCAGCAAACGCTGGTATGGAAACCTTGGCACACCCCTGGCGTGGAATCCCTGCGCCTCACCCATGACGACAAAGGCATTCATGCCGCCAGTCACCTGATGCAGGTGATCAGGGGCGAAAGCGTCGCCGCCAGCTATCTGATCGATTGCGACCCGCAATGGCAATTTCGCCGTCTCTGGCTCAAGGTAGAAAATCATGGCCAGCGCCGCCTGTGCCTGCGCCGCGACGAACAAGGCAACTGGCTGGTGGACGGCGTGGCACGCCCCGATCTGCAGGGCTGCCAACACATCATGCTCTCGGCATCGCCCTTCACCCACACCCCCATCCTGCAGTGCTGCGACCTGCAAGCCGGGCAGAGCCAGGACATGCAGGTCGTTTACATCGACCTGCCCAGCCTGCAGATTCAGGTACGCCAACAACGCTACGAGTGCCTGAGCACGAGCCCCGAAGAAAGCTTCTATCACAGCCAGACCGAAGGCTGCTTCGGGGAAGAGCTGGAGGTCGACGGGCAGACGCTGCTACTCAACGCCAACGAGCGCTACATGTGCTTTAGCCAGCGCGAACTGAAGCTCAATGCGCTGGCGTAGGGTGCGCCGTGCGCACCACCAAACCTAGCAGGCTGTTGAAAAACTACCTACGTTGCCATTGCTGCGTTAAAAACAGCCTCGCGTGCGAGCCCAGTCAAAATGCTCATTTACAACACGTAAACTGCGCTTTTTCGGCTGTTTTTGCGGGGCCGCCATCGGTATTGCACTGGCTGCCTCGCCTACGTTTTTCAACGGCCTGCTAGATCGGCAGTTGACCAAAGGCCCAACGCAACAGGAAGAACACCAGCAGCCCCCCACCGATGGTTGCCAGCAGGTGCCGACTCCAGGCAGCGATGACGATGGCGGCCAGGCCCGCCAGGAGGTAGGCATTGTTCCAGACCAACGCCCAGTGCTGGCCGTCTGGCAGCAGCATGCCCGGCACCACGATGGCCGTCAGCACTGCCGTGGGCACGTAATGCAGGCCCTGGCGTACCAGCGGCGGGAAGCGTAGGTCGGGGAAGGCGAACAGGCTGTAGCGGGTGGCGAAGGTGATCGCCAACATGCCCAGGATCAGCAACCAGATATCCATCAGCCCACCTCCTGCTGCGGCTGGCGTCGCTCCAGCCACACGCCGACGACTATGCCACTGGCCGCTGCGGCCATCAGCCCCAGCTTGTACGGCAGTTCGTGACAGGCCAGGGCCACGCCAGCGGCGACCAGCGCCGCCGCGACCTGTGGGCGATTGCGCAGCATCGGTACGACGATACCGATGAAGGTCGCCAGCATGGCGAAATCCAGCCCCCACTCGCCGATGTTGGGGATTGCCTGGCCGAACAGCACGCCGATCAGCGTACAGACCTGCCAGTTGAGGTACATGGCCAGTGCTGCGCCTAGGAAATACCAGTGCCGATACGCGCCGGCGTCGCCAAGCAGGTAACGTTGCTGCACCACGGCGTAGGCCTCGTCGGTGAGCCAAAAGGCCAACGGCATGCGCCAACGCTTGGGCAGATGACGCACGTGGGGTTGCAGGCTGGCGCTGTACAGGGCATGCCGCAGGTTGACCACCAGGGTGGTCAGCAGCACCACGGCGATGCCGGCGCCACCGGCCAGCAGGCTGATGGCGATGAACTGCGCCGAGCCGGCGAACACCAGCGCCGACATGCCGAACGTCTGCCATGGGGCGAGCCCGGCGGCCCCCGCCAGGCTGCCGAAGATGATGCCGAAGGGCATGGCACCGAGCAGCATCGGCAGCATGTCGCGGGCGCCCTGGGTGAATTCGTGATGACGAGACATGGAACCTCCTTGGTGCTGCGAGCGTAGCCGCTGCTCGACGGGAGGTCTTGAACGATCTTGCGCTTCAGGTCTGGCAAGCCCGTCGATATTCGCCGGGGGCAATACCGTAGGCCTGCTTGAACTGGCGCGACAGGTGGCTCTGGTCGGCAAAGCCCAGTTGCATCGCTACCGACAGCGGTGCACTGCCCTGTCGCAACAGGGCCCTAGCCTGCTCCAGGCGTCGCTGCTTGAGCCAGGCATGGGGTGGCAAGCCGGTGGCGCGACGAAAGACCCGGGCGAAATGAAAAGGCGAGAGATTGACGCTCTCCGCCAGCATCTCCAGTGACGGCGGCTCGTACAACCGACTGGCCAGAAGCTCCTTGGCCATGGCCACTACCCGTGGCTCGCGCCCGGCTGCGCGCGGCACCGGCAGGCGCGCATAGCGCTGCAAAAGTTCGAGCATCACCTCACGCCACAGGGTCTGCCGTTGCAAGGCATCACTGCGCGGAGTCTCCAGCAGGCGGTGCAGAACGCTCAGCCGTGTAGCCAGCAGCGGATCATGGTGCACGCTGTCCTGAAACATCGGCGTGCTCGGCCGCAGCTCCAACTCCTCGAGCAGGGTGTCGAAGGTGCCCGGCTGCGGATAGAACACCCGATACTGCCATCCCTGCTCGGCCCCCTTGGAGCCTGTGTGCACCTCATCCGGGTTGAGCAAAGCGATGCAACCGGCCCCCGCCAGGTGCTCGATACCACGATAGCGATAACGCTCGGCGCCCGCCTCGAGCACCGCAATCACATGCCCATCGTGCACGTGAGGGGCGAAACGGTGCTCGATGAAACGCGCGGACAACAGCTCGACCCCCTGCGCATCCGCGCTGGTGCTGAAACGTACGTGCTCCCTCGTTGCATCCGGTTGCATGATTCAGGCGCCGAAGCTCGCTTCCAATGCCTGACGCACCTGCGGCCATTCCTGGTCGGTGATGCTGTACAGCACCGTATCGTCGAGGCGGCCGTCGGCCAGGCGCCGATGGTTGCGCAGCAAGCCTTCGCGCACGGCACCGAGCTTTTCGATGGCGCGCTGCGAGCGCAGGTTGCTGGCGGCGGTCTTGAGCTGCACACGCACCATGCCCCAGTTGTCGAAAGCATGCTTGAGCATCAGGTACTTGATGGTGGTATTCAGGCCACTGCCATGCTGCTCACGATCGAGCCAGGTCCAGCCGATCTCGCAAGCCGGCAGTGCATTGAGGAAATCGGCGAAGCGCGTGGTACCCACTAGACGATCGCCCAAGCGGATGACGAACGGCAGCGCCCGTTGTTCACGCTGGTCGGCCAGCGCACTGCGGTACCAGTCCAGGCGCAGGGTGCCATTCATGTACAGCAGCTCCTCACGGTTGGCCTCGGCCAGCGCCACCAATGCCGGGATGTCGTTATCGGCCAACGGCTCCAGGCGCAGCGCACCCCGTTGCAAGGTGACCAATTGCGGTTTGAACATGATGCCCTCTGACGCAGTCGTGAGCCGATCACGCTATCAGGCACTAGCGTGCTACACAATTGTCCCTGCGGCAATCGGCCCGTGCGACCTTGGTCGCAACTGACGCGCGCGCGCTTTGATGCAACACTGCCCCATGACCCGCCATATCGAGACGCGGGCTCCTTTCGTTACCCCTGCGTTCCGGAGTGTCCGCATGTCGCTGTCTACCGGGCTGATCGCCGCCGTCGCCCTGCTCTACATGACCGTACTGTTCGCCATCGCTTTCTATGGCGACCGGCGCAGCACGCCCATGCCGCCGAAGATTCGTGCCTGGGTCTACTCGCTGTCGCTGGCGGTGTACTGCACGAGCTGGACCTTCTTCGGCGCAGTGGGTCAGGCGGCCGAGCAACTCTGGTCGTTCCTGCCCATCTACATCGGCCCGATCATCCTCATGCTGAGCCTGCCCTGGGTACTGCAGAAGATGGTGATGATCAGCAAACAGGAGAACATCACCTCCATCGCCGACTTCATCGCCGCGCGCTACGGCAAATCGCAGTCGCTGGCAGTGGTGGTGGCACTGATCTGCTTGGTCGGCGTGCTGCCCTACATCGCCCTGCAGCTCAAGGGCATCGTCCTGGGCGTCAACCTGCTGATCGGCGTCGAGGCGCAGAGCACCGGCACCAGTGCCCAGGACACCGCGCTGATCGTGTCGCTGGCACTGGCCCTGTTCACCATCCTGTTCGGCACGCGCAACCTGGACGTCACCGAACACCACCGCGGCATGGTGCTGGCCATCGCCTTCGAGTCGCTGATCAAGCTGCTGGCCTTCCTCGCCGTCGGCGCTTTCGTCACCTTCGGCCTGTACAACGGTTTCAACGATCTGTTCGCACAGGCCCGCCACACGCCGGAGCTGGACGCCTTCTGGGCCAAGGCGGTGAACTGGCCAGCCATGCTGGTGCAGACCGGCATGGCCATGATCGCCATCGTCTGCCTGCCACGGCAGTTCCATGTCACCGTGGTGGAAAACATCGAGCCCAAGGATCTGCGCCTGGCGCGTTGGGTGTTCCCGGCTTATCTGGTACTGGCTGCGCTGTTCGTGGTGCCCATCGCTCTGGCCGGGCAGATGCTGCTACCCGCCGGCATCGCCCCGGACTCCTTCGTCATCAGCCTGCCACTGGCCGAAGCCCACCCAGGCCTGGCAGTACTGGCCTTCATCGGTGGTGCTTCGGCGGCCACCGGCATGGTGATCGTCGCGTCCGTCGCCTTGTCGACCATGATCTCCAACGACATGCTGTTGCCCTGGCTGCTGCGCCGCAAGAACACCGAGCGCCCCTTCGAGGCCTTCCGCCACTGGATGCTCACGGCGCGTCGCGTCAGCATCGTGCTGATCCTGTTGCTGGCTTACGTCTGCTATCGCCTGCTCGGCGAAGGCACCAGCCTGGCCACCATCGGCCAGGTCTCCTTCGCCGCCATCGGGCAACTGGCACCGGCCATGTTCGGCGCGCTGGTGTGGAAGCAGGCCAACCGCCGTGGCGTGTTCGCCGGGCTGATCGTCGGCTCCGCGCTGTGGTTCTACACCCTGGTGCTGCCGCTGGCCGCGCGCGGCATGGGCTGGTCGCTGTCCGGCTTCCCCGGCTTGACCACCTTGCTGCATGCCCCCATCGGCCTGCACGTCGACCCGCTGACCCGTGGCGTGGTGCTGTCGCTGGCCGGCAACATGCTGCTGTTCGCCTGGGTCTCCTGGTTCTCCCGCACCCGGGTATCGGAGCACTGGCAGGCCGGGCGTTTCATCGGCCATGACCTGGGCATTAAACCCAGCGGTCGCAGCCTGCTGGCGGTGCAGGTGGAAGACCTGCTGATGCTCTCGGCGCGCTTCGTCGGCGAGGAACGCGCCCGCCAGAGCTTCATGCGCTTCGCCCAGCGCCAGGGCAACGCCAAGACCTTCGACCCCAACCAGCCGGCCAACAGCGACTGGATTGCCCACACCGAGCGCCTGCTCGCTGGCGTGCTCGGCGCCTCGAGCACCCGCGCGGTGGTCAAGGCGGCCATCGAAGGCCGCGAGATGCAGGTCGAGGACGTGGTACGCATCGTCGACGAAGCGTCCGAGGTGCTGCAGTTCAACCGTGCGCTATTGCAAGGCGCCATCGAGAACATCACCCAGGGCATCAGCGTGGTCGATCAGAACCTGCGCCTGGTGGCCTGGAACCATCGCTACCTGGAGCTGTTCGAGTATCCCGACGGGTTGATCTACGTGGGCCGGCCGATTGCCGAGATCATCCGCTTCAACGCCGAGCGCGGCATGCTCGGCAGCGGCGATGTCGAGGAGAGTGTGGCCAAGCGCCTGTACTGGATGCGCCAGGGCACCGCACACAGCTACGAGCGGGTATTCCCCAACGGCCGGGTGATCGAGCTGATCGGCAACCCCATGCCGGGCGGCGGCTTCGTCATGAGCTTCACCGACATCACCGAATTTCGCCAAGCCGAGCGCGCCCTCAAGGAAGCCAACGAGAGCCTGGAACGCCGCGTTGCCGAACGCACTCAGGAGCTGTCGCAACTGAACCAGGCACTGACCGAGGCCAAGGCCCATGCCGAAGCCGCCAACCAGTCCAAGACGCGCTTTCTCGCCGCCGTCAGCCATGACCTGATGCAACCGCTGAATGCCGCACGGCTGTTCTCCGCCGCCCTGTCGCATCAGGAAGGAGCCCTGCCCGACGAAGCCCAGGAACTGGTGCGCCACCTCGACAGCTCGCTGCGCTCGGCCGAAGATTTGATCACCGACCTGCTGGACATCTCGCGTCTGGAGAACGGCCGCATCACCCCGGATCGCCACCCCTTCGCCCTGGCCAACCTGTTCGATACCCTCGCCGCCGAGTTCGGCGTGCTGGCTGCCGAACAGGGCATCGACTTGCGCGTGCACGGCAGCCAGCAGTGGATCGACAGCGATATCAAGCTGCTGCGCCGGGTGCTGCAGAACTTCCTCACCAACGCCTTCCGTTACGCCAAGGGCCGGGTGGTGCTGGGCGTGCGCCGCGAAGGCAATCAGTTGCGCCTGGAGGTCTGGGATCGCGGCATGGGCATCCCCGAAGACAAGCGCAGGGTGATTTTCGAGGAGTTCAAGCGCCTGGACAGCCACCAGACCCGTGCCGAAAAAGGCCTGGGGCTGGGGCTGGCGATTGCCGATGGCCTGTGCCGGGTACTCGGTCACGGCCTGCAAGTACGCTCCTGGCCGGGCAAGGGCAGCGTGTTCAGCGTCAGCGTGCCGCTGGCCCGCAAGCCTGCACCGAAAGTGCAAGGCACTGGCGCGCCGGCCAGTGACGCACAACCGCTGCAAGGCACCCAGGTGCTATGCATCGACAACGAGGACAGCATCCTCACCGGCATGCACAGCCTGCTGTCACGCTGGGGCTGCCAGGTGTGGATCGCGCGCAACCGCGTGGAATGCGAACACCTGCTCAGTGAGGCAGTGCGCCCACAACTGGCCTTGATCGACTACCACCTGGACGAAGGCGAGACCGGCACCGAACTCATGGCCTGGCTGCGTACCCGTCTGGGCGAGCCAGTGCCCGGCGTGGTGATCAGCGCCGACGGCCGCCCCGAACTGGTGGCCGAGGTACACGCCGCCGGCCTCGACTATCTACCCAAGCCGGTCAAACCGGCCGCGTTGCGTGCCCTGCTCAGTCGGCATCTGCCGCTACGCGGTTGAGTCGGACTGACCTGGCGCAAGGTGCGCCAGGCAAGGGGCGCTAGACTGTCAGAAGCCCCCATGCTCAAGGATGCGCCATGTCCGATGCGCTGCAACTGCTGCTCAACTTCGCTAGCGCCCTGGCGGCCGGTCTGCTGATCGGCGCCGAGCGCGGCTGGCAGGAGCGTGACCAGGACGATGCACGCCTAGCCGCAGGCATCCGCACCTTCGGCCTGAGCGGCCTGCTCGGGGGCTTCGCCCTGCTACTCGGCGAGCACTTCGGCGTATTGGCCTGGGCCGTGGTGTTCCTGGGCTTCAGCGCACTGGTACTGACCTCCTACATCGGCGACCTGACCCAGCATCAGGAATTGGGCATGACCAGCGAGGTGGCACTGCTGATCACCTTCGCCCTCGGCAGCCTGGCGGTGGCGGGTCAGGCGCCCTTGGCAGCCGCGGGTGCGGTGGCGGTGGCCTTGCTGCTCAGCCTCAAGCGCACCTTGCACAGTGCGCTGCAGCACCTGAGCGAGAGCGAGGTGCTGGGCGCCCTGAAGCTGCTGTTCATCTCCCTGGTGCTGCTGCCCGCACTACCCAATCAAGGTTATGGCCCCTGGGGCGTGTTCAATCCCTACGTGATCTGGTGGATGGTGGTGGTCATCGCCGCCATAGGTTTTGCCGCCTACGTCGCCATTCGCCTGGTGGGCACCCGTCACGGCCTGCTGATCATCGCGCTGCTTGGCGGCATCGTCTCTTCCACCGCCATGACCCTCACCCTCGCCCGCCTGCAGGGGAACACGCGCTTGCGGGCCATGCTGGTCTGCGGCCTGCTGGCCACCTCGGCGCTGATGTTTCCCCGCGTGCTGCTGGAAGTGGGGGTGATCGAGCATGCTCTGCTCGCCCAGTTGTTCTGGCCACTGGCCGTGCCCATGCTGATATATGCCGCTGGCGCGCTCGCTTTCTATCGCCTGGCCGGTCGCACACCGGAAGAAGGCGGCGAACCACCGCTGAAGAACCCTTTCGAGCTGGCGCCAGCACTGCGTTTCGCTGCGCTGTTGGTGTTAATCCTGGCGTTGGTCGAGGGGGCCAGGCACTGGCTGGGGGATGCCGGGGTGTATCTGGTGGCACTGGTGTCAGGGCTGGCAGATGTCGATGCCATTACCCTGTCACTGGCACGCAGTGCCCAGGCGGGGCTGAATCAGCAGGTGGCCGTGCACGGTATCTTCCTTGCCGCGCTGAGCAACAGCCTGGTCAAGGCCGGGTTGATCCTGCTGATTGGCGGTCGTCATCTGGCGCTGCGCTGTCTGCCGATCATGTTGCTCGGGCTGCTTACCGGCGCCGCCACGCTGCTGTACTCATGAAGAGCGCTGCAGGAAGCCCTGCAGCAACTGATTGACCCGTTCACTCAGTTCCCGATTGGCAGCGAGCGGCAGACCACGGCTCAGTTCGGCCTCGATCACCTGCTCCACCAGGGGGCGCAACTGCAGCAACTGGGCGCTGAGGTGTTCCAGTTCGCGAGCATGCGGCAGCGGCGCTTGCAGACGGGGATTGACCAATTGCTCGACGATCATCCGCACGATGCCGGTCGACACCCGTTCGATATGGCCACGTATGGTCGCCAGCTCATCGAGCAGTATCGGCAAGGGAATGCCCGCGCGGTAAAGCGCCACCCCGGCAGCCAGCAACCGTGGACTGGGCACGCGCAGGTGATCGCCAGCGAACTCCAGCAGGCCGAGGGCCTGGGCGCGTTCGATCAATGAATCGTCCAGCGCTTCGCCGAACAGCTCCTGCAGCTCGCTGAACTCCAGACGCGAGGCGACCTCCGGCTGCCCTGGGCCGCGAATGGCTTCGTCCAGACCCAGGACATGGGCCAGGTCACGCCCCTGCTCCCAGGTTTCCAGCAGCTCACGAATGCTGGCGATGGTGTAGCCGCGCTCGAGCAACTGACCGATCAGGCGCAAGCGCGAAAGATGCTCGGCATTGTAGATGCCGACCCGGCCACGCCGCTGCGGCGGCGGCAGCAAGCCGCGATCCTGATAGGCACGCACGTTGCGCACGGTAGTCTGCGCGGCGGCAGCCAGTTGCTCGACGCTGAATTCAGCCTGCGTCGCCTCGGCAACCGGGTGACTCATGCCGAGCAGACGTTGCACCAATGGGGAGGAAATTTTCATCGGCCGATCATAGCCCCGCTCAATGAGGTGCAACAACCGCATGGGCCACCCGAACCAAGGGCTGGACTTACCGCCTTCAGGTGTCAGCGGTAAGCCTCCATCAGGCCGGGAAACCCGCATGCCAGAGGGCTTTCGCCCGGAGGTAACACAGCAGGCCAGCAACCAGGGGCGCTAGGCAAGGCCTGCCAGGCGCACAACAATGACATCGAACGATGTAAGAAACCTGCACCTGGAGCCCCGATGCCGACCTGCTTGCCTCACACCTGCCACACCGAGGGCCTGTCATGAACGCCGCCCTGCCACTCGAACCACCTGCGCTGCAACGGCTGACCGTCCGTGGCGATGGCCTGAACCTGGCCGTGCAGCGCTGGGGCCGGGCAGATGCCACTCCCCTGCTGCTGGTACACGGCTACCCCGATCACCATGGCGTCTGGCTGCCGTTGATCGCTGCGCTGGCCGCCGACTATCAGATCATCACCTATGACGTGCGCGGCTTTGGCGCTTCGGATAAACCACGCCAGCGCCAGGCCTATCGCCTGAAACACCTGGCGCGTGATCTGGAGGCGGTGATCCTGGCCACCAGCCCGAACCGCCCGGTGCATCTGGTGGCCCACGACTGGGGCTCGATCCAGGCCTGGGAAGCGGTGACCGAGCCACGCATGCAGCCGCTGCTGGCCTCCTATACCAGCCTCTCCGGGCCCTGCCTGGATCACGTCGGTCACTGGCTGCGCGAACGTCTGGCGCAGCGTCGCCTGCGCCCCTGGCTACAGGCCGCAGGGCAATTGCTCAGCTCCTGGTATATCGCTTTCTTTCACCTGCCGCTGCTGCCCGAACTGACCTGGCGTCTCGGCCTGGATCGCGCCTGGCCCTGGCTGCTGCAACGCCTGGAGGGCATCGCCCAGCCGCAACGACACACCAGCCAGCGCGCCGATGGCATCCACGGTGTACAGCTCTATCGCGCCAACTTCATCCGTCGCCTGTTCCGCCCGCGCATTCGCACCACCCCCGTGCCGGTGCAGTTGATCGTGGCGCTGCACGATCGCTTCGTGCGGCCACAGCTATTCGATGATCTGCAGCGCTGGGCGCCGTCGCTGACCCGGCGCAAGGTAAGGGCCGGGCATTGGCAACTTCTGGCCGAGCCAGGTGAGCTGGCCGGCTGGTTGCGTGAGTATGTAGGGCGTATCGAACAGCAACAGCGCCGTTAGCAGGGCGTTGAAAAACAGCCTTGACATTGCTGCGTTAACAGTGGGTTCTTTGCATCGGATTGGTTGATACCGGACTGGCAAGTTTGTGTGCTTGTTCAGGGGGGCTTGTTCCGAATTGCCGCGTTTTTGCTGATGTTTCTGGTTTCGCCCTCCCGGGCGAGTCACTTTTGACGGGCAAAAGTAACCAAAACCCTCCGCCCGATCATCCGGCCCTGGCTGCGCCAGGGTTCGCTCACTCCATCGCCGCTCCAGAGGCCCGCCACGGTGGGCCATCCATGGCCCATCGTGGCTCTCGCGACATCCATGTCGCTCAACCTCTTCCACGACGATTCCGTTCGCCCTCCTGGGCGGGCTCTGCACGCGCCTGAACCTCCGGTAACTCTTTGGGACTCTGCGTGCTTGAACATGAGGTCAGCCGTAGGGCTGACCGAGATGCCGGCTGCAGGCCGGCAAACTGAAACTACGCGAATGAAAGTTTTGGTTTAACTCGAGAACCCAATCGCGATTTCATAACTACAAGAACACGCTGAGCAACCTATGGAGTGCCCGTTCGTTCAGGCGCGCGAGTGGCCCCTTCAGGAGGGTGAGTGGAATCGTTGTGTAGAGGGTTGAGCGGCATGGATGCCGCGAGAGCCGCGACTGGCCAGGGATGGCCCTTCGCGGCGGGCCCTCGGAGCAGCGATGGAACGAACGAACCCCGGCGCAGCCGGGGCCGGATGGCGGGGCCAAGCCTTTTTGCCTTCTTTTGTGGCGTTTGACAAAAGAAGGTCGCCGGGGGGCGAAACGGGAGACATCAGCTAAACACTGATAAGCAGCTAGAACACCGAAACCAACACACAAACTTGCCAGTCCGGTATCAAGACTGCCTTTTCTGATATCCCGAAATGCTCACTTACCGCTCATCCAACGCCGGCAGGTCGGCCGAACGTTCGAGCAGGTCAGCCGGCAGGTTCTTACTCGCCCGCGCACCGAGCAGGCGCAGGTTCTCCACCCGCCCGACCAGATTGCCCCGGCCCTCTACCAGCTTGTTGCGTGCGGCGGCGTAGGCCTTGTCCAGTTGTTGCAGGCGGCTGCCCATCTCGTCCAGATCGGCGATGAAGGCGACGAACTTGTCATAGAGCTGGCCGGCACGCTCGGCGATTTCGCGGGCGTTCTGGCCCTGACGCTCCTGGCGCCAGAGGCTGTCGATCACCCGCAGGGTCGCCAGCAGGGTGGTCGGGCTGACGATCACCACCTGCTGCTCGAAGGCCTCCTGGAAGAGGTTCGGCTCGGCCTGCAAGGCAGCGGCGAACGCCGCCTCGATGGGCACGAAGAGCAGGACGAAATCCAGACTGTGCAAGCCCTCCAGACGCTGATAATCCTTGCCGGACAAACCCTTGAGGTGGCTGCGCAAGGACAGCAGGTGCTGCTTGAGCGCCTGCTGGCGGCTGGCCTCGTCTTCGGCAGCGATGAATTGCTGATAGGCGTTGAGGCTGACCTTGGCATCGACTATCACCTGGCGCTCGCCTGGCAGATTGACCAGCACATCCGGCTGGTAGCGCTCGCCACTGGCGCTCTTGAGGCTGACCTGGGTGCGATACTCACGCCCCTTCTCCAGGCCGGCATGCTCCAGCACCCGCTCGAGCACCAACTCGCCCCAGTTGCCCTGGGTCTTCTGCCCTTTCAGGGCACGGGTCAGGTTGGTCGCTTCGTCACCCAGGCGCTGGTTGAGCTGTTGCAGGCGCTCCAGCTCCTTGCCCAGGGAAAAACGCTCGCGTGCCTCTTGCTGATAGCTCTCGTCGACACGCTTCTCGAAGGCCTGGATGCGCTCCTTGAGCGGGTCGAGCAGTTGCCCGAGGCGCTGCTGGCTGCTCTCGGCAAAACGCTGCTCGCGCTCGTCGAAGATCTTCGTCGCCAGCTCTGCGAACTGCGCGCGCAGTTCGTCGCGGGCGCCTTGCAGGTCGTCCAGGCGTTGCTGCTGATTGTCGCGGTTCTCCTGCAGCTCCGCCGATAGCGCCGCACATTCGGCGGTCAGCCGCCGCACTTCGCTCTCGCTGCGCTCGCGCTGCAGGTTCCAGCTCTGCGCCGCTTCGCGGGCGATCTGCCGCTCCTGCTGCAGCAGCTCGTTCTCACGGCGCAGACCGGCCAGCTCGGTCTGCTGCTCGACCTTGATCTCGCTGATCTCGGCCAGCTCCGTGCGGCAGGCGTCGAGCTGGGCATGCAGGCCCGCCTGGCTCAGTTGCGCATGTTCCAGACGCTCCTGCAGCAGCGCCTGTTCGCCCTGAGCCTGGACAACGCGCCGCTGCAACGCCCAGAGGCCGGCCAGCAGCGGAATCAGGGTGACGGTAGCGCCAATGGCGAGGGATAAGGGATCGATGGGCATAGACACTCCAGGTGCGAGTGCCGGGCAGTATACCCAGACGGCAGCCTACACAGGGCCAGCAGCCGTGTTCAGCGCGACAGGCGCTGCAGCTCCTGTTGGGCGCCACGATCACCGGCACGGGCCGCCTGACGCAGCAGTTCGTAGCCGATACGGCGATCACGGGTATTGCCACAGTCACGGCAGAGCAACTGGCCCAGGCGGCTTTGCGCCTGCACGCAGCCTCTGCGTGCCGGTTGCTTGAGCAGGTTGCCGGCGATGCGCTTGACGCTGGGCGCTTGCCCCAGACGCGGACGGTCGAGGAGCCAGAGCGCGACACGCATGGGCAAACGGGTGCGGCCAGAGGGGGTGACAGCGGCTACTGCAGGGAGAACACGAGGCATAAATCAACAGAGGGTTACTGCTGGGGCGCGCCACTCTACTCTTTTTTTCGCCAAGGTAAAGACTTGCCAGACGAGGTGAATTCGGTTCCTGCGCGATGTCTCGACACAATCCACAGAACCTGTGGATAACTCAGTGAACAAGTTGCGCGAAAGGGGCTTGAGTGCCTAAGAATCGGGGCTTCGAGACAAACTGTCGATTTTTTCACCAGCTAAAAAATCTCATATTTTTCATTGACTTAATAAAGCGCTACGAAAAATCAAACGCTTACGGCGCTTTTTGACAGTGACATGACAAGCTGCGCCGTCATTGTGCACAACTCCGTGCGGCAAATCCGCGCAGCGCTCTGTTTCGGGGCATTGCAGGCAGTTCGTCGAGTATTTCAGGCCGGCTGCGGCAACTGCCCCTGCAGCAGAAATTGCACTCGACGGAACAGCCGCGGTTGATCGGGCGTCTGCGCCTGCTTGAAGGCCCCGTAGTCGGCCGTGCTTCGCACAACCACAGCCGAAGATTACGGGGTTTGTTCTCGGCAAAGGCCCAGATACGTACAGCGCCACCTTGTTACCGCCTGCCGGACAGCGCGCCGAGCGGAACCGGAAAGTCTGCACCTGCCCTGCACGCATGGCCGAGCCCAGCGCCTGAGTCGCCCGGTAATCGCCGGGGTTGCCAACAAGGCCTGATATTCGCTGAACGGCGGCAACTGCGCGGTAGACGCGGATCAGCAGCAATGCCCGTTCGCCCCGGCTTGGCACCTTCGACACCTTGGGTTACCGTCGCCGACTGATGCGCGGACGAGGAGAGAGCATGGGCAGCCGGCGATTCTGGCTGAAAAGCCTGGCAGCATTGCTGGTACTGCTGCTGGTGCTCGCCGGCTACGCCGCTTACCGCGTGCATGGCCTGCTGGACGCACAAGGCCTGCAGCTCGACTGGCGCAGTCTCGGCCCCACCTGGCAGGGCCTGCACGCCGAGGATCTCGGCCTGCTGCGTGACGATGGCAGCCTGCGCCTGCATGCCGAGCAAGTACGGCTGCGCCTGTGGCCACACTCCAGCCTGTCGCTGCATGGCCTGCAGGTGGAAGTGCAGGCCAGCTCCGGCGAAAGTCGCAGCGAGCCGCCTCTCGACCTCGGCCAGCTAGCGGCAATCCTGCCCTGGCTGCCTGCGCACATTCAACTGCAGAGCATCGACGCGCACCTACCCTGCGCCAGGGGCCGCTGCACGCTGGCAGGCGACCTCGAACTGCGCCAGCAGGGCGACGCCCTGCAACTGAGTGCGCAACTGCTGCGCGGCGAACACCACGCCGAACTACGGGCAACGCTCGAGGGCCTGGCGCCAACGCGCGACACGCCGCGGCACCTGACCGCCAGCCTGCTGCTCGATGAACAGTTGCAGATGCTCCTGGATACCCGCCTGCAACCAGAGGCTGCCGGCCTGCGCTGGCAGGGCGAACTGGGCACCCCGGGTAGCGGGGATCTTGCCTGGGTCGTCGACTGGCTGGGCGAATGGCTGTTGCGCGATGACACCGCCCTGCCCCAGGCCCCGCGACAGATGGCACTCAATGCCCAGTGGCAGGTGCAACTGGGCGACACGGCGGCCTTGTCGCACCTGCTGCAAAGCCCTGGCTGGCTGCAACTGGATGCACAATTACCCGAACCCTGGCCAGTGCCAAGGCTCGGCCTGCTCAGTGGCACGCTGGCGCTGCACCTGGAGAACCTGGGCACGCGCTGGCAGGCGCGGCAACTGCAAGGCGAACTGCAGCTCGACCCAGGCGCCGCGCCCTGGCAGGCTCAGATAGCCGAGGGCCTGGACAGCGGCCCACTGACGCTGCGCCTGAGCCCGGTAGCCAAGCAGGACGAAACCGATATCGCCCTGCACCTGGCCCTGAGCAGCCAGGGCCCGCTGCGCCTGGAGGCCGAAGCCGAACTGGCGCTCGGGCAGTGGCCGGGCTGGCAACTCCAGGTCAGACAGGCGCACCTGCATGCCCGCAGCGAACGCCTGCAACTGGCCGACAGCCAGCTCGGGGGCATCGACCTGAAACTGCAGCTTGCCGGCATGCTCGCCGAACAGCATGTGGATCTGCAGCTCGAACCCGGCTCGCAACTGACCCTCGAACGTGTGCAACAAGCAGAAGTGCAAGCCAGGCGACTGCATGCCGAACTGGCCGCTCTGAAACTGACAGGCTCACCCCAGTCGCCGCAATTGAGCGGCCCGCTCAAGCTGGAACTGGGCGAACTGCGGCAGGCGGTGCTGAACCCCCAAGGCTGGCGATGGCAAGGTGAAGTGCAGGCCACTCTCGATGAGCAGTCCGCCACGGGTTCGCTGGCGGCCGACTCCGGCCTGCAACTGGGCCTGCAACTGCAACGTGATGCGGCAAGCGGCATGCGCCTGGACGCCCGCCTGGACGAGTTGTTCCTGCGCGCCGGCAACCCCTTGCCAGCCACCCTGCGCCACTGGCCACCGCTGCTGTCGCTGGATCAGGGCCGCCTGCACGGCCAGGCCCACCTGGCGCTACCCGTTGGCCAGCCGCTGCACCTGAATGCCGAGCTGAGCGGCAAGGGCCTGGCCGGTATCTACGACCGCAGCAGCCTGAGTGGGGTCGACGGCACGCTGCGCCTGGCTCTCGACGGTGATCGTCTGAACCTGCAGCTCGCCGAGCTGCAGGCCGCCGAAATCGATCCCGGTATCGTGCTCGGGCCACTGAAGCTACAGGGGGCTTACCAGGCGCGCCTGAACAAGCCCGGAGTCGGCCAGGTGCACCTGCAACAGGCGCAACTGGGCGTGCTCGATGGTCAGCTCAGCCTGGATGCCACCCGTTGGGATCTGGCGCAGCCCGAACAGGTGTTGCCCTTGCAGCTACGCGGCCTGAATCTGGAAACCCTGTTTCGTGTCTATCCCACCGAAGGGCTGGCCGGCAGCGGCCTGATCGATGGCACCCTGCCCGTGCACCTGGGCACAGGCCTGAGCATCGAAGGCGGCCAGATTCAGGCCCGCCCGCCCGGTGGGCGCCTGCGCTTTGACTCACCGCGCATACGCGCCATGGGCCAGACCAACCCCGGCATGAAGCTGGTCACCGACGCGCTGCAGGACTTCCACTACGATCTGCTCAGCAGTAGCCTCGACTACGACAGCTCCGGCACACTGCGCCTTGGCATACGCCTGCATGGACAGAACCCGGCCATCGAGCAGGGCCGCCCCATTCACTTCAACATCAATCTGGAAGAAGACATTCCAGCCCTGCTGGCCAGCCTGCAACTGACCGGCAAGGTCAACGACATCATCCAGCGACGGATTCAGCAACGGATGCGCCAGCGCGTCCCCCAAGCACCCAAGGAGTAGCGCCATGCGCCCGTATCGCCTCCTCGCCGCCCTGAGCCTCGGGCTACTGTGCCAGGCCTGCACCCCGACGGTGCAACTGGCCATGCCCAACGAGCCGATCAACATCAACCTCAACGTCAAGGTCGAGCATGAAATCTACATCAAGGTGGACAGGGCGCTTGACGAGGTCTTCAACGAAGACAGCGGTCTGTTCTGAGCCCCCTGCCCGACCGGTTCCACGGAGAAAGACGATGATTCGATACCTCTCGACGCTGCTGCTGGCACTGACCCTGAGCCTGCCGGCCTATGCCATGAGTCTCAACCAGGCCATGAGCGCCCTGAGCGAAGCCAAGACCAGCGGCCAACTGGGCGAGCAGCCCAATGGTTATCTCGGCGTGGTCAGGCCCGGCGGCCAGGCCGAGGAGATCGCCCGGCTGATCAACCAGGCGCGCCGCGCCGAATACCAGAAAGTGGCCAAGGACAACGGCATCGGCCTCAGCGATGTGGAGGCCATCGCCGGCAAGAAGGCCATCGACCGCACCCCAAAGGGCCAGTACATCCAGTTGAACGGCCAGTGGCTGCAGAAATAGAAAGCTGATGGCAGAAAGCAAAGAACCCGCCGAGGCGGGTTCTTTGTCGTGCACGGCTGGCGATCAGGCGCTGGCCTTGCTCACGGCATCCTTGATCAGGGTCTGCAGCTCGCCCTTCTCATACATCTCGCTGAGGATGTCGCTGCCGCCGACCAGTTCACCGGCCACCCAGAGTTGCGGGAAGGTCGGCCAGTTGGCGTACTTGGGCAGGTTTGCGCGGATTTCCGGATTCTGCAGGATGTCGACGTAGGCGAACTTCTCGCCGCAGCCCATCACCGCCTGCGCAGCACGGGCGGAGAAGCCGCACTGCGGAGCGTTGGGCGAGCCTTTCATGTACAGCAGAACGGTGTTGTTGGCGATCTGCTCTTTGATGGTTTCGATGATATCCATGGGGCACCTCGGCATAGACTTCGCGACCCGAAGGTCGCCACGGTGGCGCGATTGTAGCGAAAAGCCGAGCATAATGCTCGGCCTTGCCGTCATCCCTAGAGCTGTTTACGACCTGGCGAGCTAGAACAAGATCGCGAATAAATTCGATCCATCGCATTTCCAGGGGGGATGCCTGGTCGACACCGGGCTGGCAAGTTTGTGTGCTTGTTGGGGGGGCCTGTTCCGAATAGCCGCGTTTTTGCTGATGTTTTTTGTTTCGCCCGCCCGGGCGAGTCACTTTTGACGGGCAAAAGTAACCAAAACCCTCCGCCCGGTCATCCGGCCCTGGCTTCGCCAGGGTTCGCTCACTCCATCGCCGCTCCAGAGGCCCGCCACGGTGGGCCATCCCTGGCCCATCGTGGCTTTCGCGACATCCATGTCGCTCAACCTCTTCCACGACGATTCCGTTCGCCCTCCTGGGCGGGCTCTGCACGCGCCTGAACCTCCGGTAACTCTTTGGGACTCTGCGTGCATGAACATGAGGTCAGCCTTGGGGCTGACCAGAATGCCGGCTGCAGGCCGGCGAGATGAAAGTACGCGAATGAACGTATTGGTTTAATTCGACAGCCACATCGCGACTTCACAGCCCCCAGAGCACGCAGGACTGACCTGGCATACCTGTCCGCTCAGGCGCGCGCATGGCACCTTCAGGAGGGTGAGTGGAATCGTTGCGTAGAGGGTTGAGCGGCATGGATGCCGCGAGAGCCGCGACTGGCCAGGGACGGCCCTTCGCGGCGTGCCCTCGGAGCAGCGATGGAGCGAACGAACCCCGGCGCAGCCGGGGCCGGATGGCGGGGCCAAGCCTTTTTGCCTTCTTTTGTGGCGTTTGACAAAAGAAGGTCGCCGGGGGGCGAAACGGGAGGCATCAGCTAAACACTGATAAGTAGCTAGAACACCGAAACCAACACACAAACTTGCCAGTCCGGTGTCAACCAGCTACTCCCCCTGAAAGTGCGAAGAACCTTAATACGCCCCCTAAGCAGCCACCACCTGCACCGGCACGCCATTGAGCACGGCATTGCCGGACAGTGCATCGAGCCGACGCTCGTCGGTCAGGTCGTTGGCACTGGCACCCGGTTGCGCACGGGCGATGTCCAGTTGCACGCCCGGACGGGCATGTCCCCAACCATGGGGCAGGCTGACCACACCGGCCATCACCTCGTCGCTGGCTGCCACCTCTACCTCGATGCTGCCGACCCGCGAACGTACCTGTACGCGCTGACCATCGGCCAGGCCACGACTGGCCAGATCGGCCGGGTTCATCAACAACTGATGGCGCGGCTTGCCCTTCACCAGGCGATGATAGTTGTGCATCCAGGAATTGTTGCTGCGCACATGGCGACGACCGATCAGCAATAGCTCATCGGCAGCCGACGCGGCCTGCTCGGCAAAACGCGCCAGATCGGCCAACAGCAGCTCGGGTGCAGCCTGCACCGCCTTGCTCGGAGTCTTCAGACGTGCCGCCAGGTTCGCCTGCAGCGGCCCCAGGTCGATACCGTGCGGCTGCTCGCGCAGCGCCGCCAGGCTGAGCTTGCGCTCGCTGCGATCACCATAGGGGCCGAAGCGCAGGCCCATGTCGATCATCTGCTCCGGGGCCAGGGTCGGTTTCAGCTCCAGACCGTTGTGCTTGGCGAAGGCCTGGGCCAGGCCGACGAAGATCTCCCAGTCGTGCAGGGCGCCCTCCGGCTTGGCCAGTACCGCCTCGTTGAAGCGGGTGACGTTGCGCACGGCCAGCAGGTTGAAGGTGGTGTCGTAGTGGTCGTGCTCCAGCGGCGCGGTCGGTGGCAGGATCAGGTCGGCATGGCGGGTGGTTTCGTTGATGTAGAAGTCCACCGCCAGCATGAAGTCCAGCCCCTCCAGCGCCTGCTCCAACTGCCGGCCGTTGGGTGTGGACAGCACCGGATTGCCGGCCACGGTGATCAAGGCACGCACCTGCCCCTCGCCAGGGGTGAGCATCTCTTCGGCCAGCGCCGCGACTGGCAGCTCGCCGCCGTACTCCGGCAACCCGGACACGCGACTCTGCCAGCGGTTGAAATGCCCGCCCGAAGTGCTCGCCACCAGATCCACCGCCGGCTGGGTGCAGAGCACGCCACCCGCGCGGTCGAGGTTGCCGCTGACCAGGTTGATCAACTGCACCAACCACTGGCACAGGGTACCGAAGGCCTGGGTGGAAACCCCCATGCGCCCGTAGCACACCGCCTTGTCGGCGGCGGCGAAGTCCCGTGCCAGTTGGCGGATTGTCTCCGTCGGCACCCCGCAGCGCGCGCTCATCGCCTCGGCATCGAAGGCTGCGATGGCTTCACGCACCTGCTCCAGCCCTTCGACCGGCAGGTGACCGGGGCGGGTCAGCCCCTCGTCGAACAGGGTGTTGAGCATACCCAGCAGCAAGGCGGCGTCACTGCCGGGACGCACGAACAGATGCTGGTCGGCGATCGCCGCGGTCTCGCTGCGCCGCGGGTCGACCACCACCAGCTTGCCACCACGGCCCTGGATGGCTTTCAGGCGTTTCTCCACGTCCGGCACGGTCATGATGCTGCCATTGGAGGCCAGCGGGTTGCCGCCGAGGATCAGCATGAAGTCGGTGTGATCGATATCGGGCACCGGGATCAGCAGACCATGGCCATACATCAGGTGGCTGGTGAGATGGTGCGGAAGCTGGTCGACCGAGGTGGCGGAGAAACGGTTGCGGGTCTTCAGCAGGCCGAGGAAGTAGTTGCTATGGGTCATCAGCCCATAGTTGTGCACGCTGGGGTTGCCCTGGTACACGGCCACCGCGTTCTGCCCATGAGCGGCCTGGATCGCGCTCAGACGCTCGGCGACCAGGGCGAAGGCGTCCTCCCAGGCAATGGCCTGCCATGTGTCGCCGATACGGCGCATGGGTTGGCGAATGCGGTCGGGGTCGTTCTGGATGTCTTGCAGCGCCACGGCCTTGGGGCAGATATGGCCACGGCTGAAGCTGTCCTGGGCGTCGCCCTTGATCGAGCGAATCTGCGTGCTGCCGTCAGGCTGGGTCGCGGTTTCGATGGCTAGGCCGCAGATGGCTTCGCACAGGTGGCATGCACGGTAATGGAGGGACTGGGTCATGGCCGGGCCTCTTGTTCTGATCCATGTCGACCATCGTGGTCGCAGGTCTGGAACTATGGGCCGGGCGAGACGACGACGCCAGCAGCGTTCGTCTCATGAATCGGCAGGCATCAAGCCTGCCGATTCAGACAGCTACCCTGACTATCCGAATTAACGGATGGAGGTCACGGTGCCTTTCTTGCCGGTAACGTTGACGTTAACGGTTTTGTACACGAAGTAATCCTGAACGTTCACTTCGTAACGCGGGGCGACGATCAGGTCGGCACCCGAGGCCTTGACTGCCTTGTAGGCAGCTGCGGACTTGGCGGAAGCAACCGGGTCGAGACCCAGCGCGAAACCACCCTCGCCACCACCGTAGGTCACGCCGTCGGCGAACTGGGTATCACCACCCAGCTTGAACACACCGAACAGGATGTTCACCGAAGATTGACCGGAGATGGGCTCGCCCACTTTCACGTCCGCCTTGAGGTTAGTCTCGACAGCGCCAGTCAGCGGAGCGGTCGGTTGGCTAACGTTCTGGCTGGCACAGCCAGTCAGCAGGGCGAGAGCGGAGAAAGCGGCGGCGTAGGCTACGTGTTTCATGCAAAACTCCTTTGCACAATATTTTCCATGGGAACCCCATTACGGGGGCAATGCATTGCCTTGGAAAGGCGGCGGCATCCTAGAAGGCCGATCTAGAGCGGCGCAAGCTTCAATGTCATTTTTGTGACAGGTCGCACAAGGGTTTAGGAAATAGCTTACAAAACAGCGATTTGTCCATTATGGGGCGGCAATTTGCGCCGCCTCGTCATTTCCTTATAAGATCGCGCCTTCCCCCTGTTTCGTCGCATCCTGCGGCCTCCTGCCGCAAGCTTCGCCGTTTTCAGCACTTATGCAGCGGCACCAGCTTGCGAACTGTAGTGATAAAGGTAGTTAACGATGAGCGTCAGACATTTTCTCTCGATGATGGATTACACACCGGACGAACTGGTGGGGTTGATCCGCCGAGGCATCGAGCTGAAGGATCTGCGCAATCGCGGCGTGCTGTTCGAGCCGCTGAAGAACCGCGTGCTGGGCATGATCTTCGAGAAGGCCTCGACCCGCACCCGCCTGTCGTTCGAGGCCGGCATGATCCAGCTCGGCGGCCAGGCCATCTTCCTCTCGCCGCGCGATACCCAACTGGGCCGCGGCGAGCCGATCGGCGACGCCGCCATCGTCATGTCGAGCATGCTCGATGCGGTGATGATCCGCACCTTCGCCCACAGCAACCTCACCGAGTTCGCCGCCAAGTCCAAGGTGCCGGTGATCAACGGCCTGTCCGATGACCTGCACCCCTGCCAGTTGCTGGCCGACATGCAGACCTTCTTCGAACACCGCGGCAGCATCGCCGGCAAGACGGTGGCCTGGATCGGCGACGGCAACAACATGTGCAATTCCTACATCGAGGCGGCGATGCAGTTCGACTTCCAGTTGCGCGTCGCCTGCCCCGAAGGTTACGAGCCCGATGCACGCTTCCTCGCCCTGGCCGGCGAGCGCGTGCAGGTGCTGCGTGATCCGCGCGAGGCCGTGGCCGGCGCCCATCTGGTCAGCACCGATGTATGGGCCTCCATGGGTCAGGAAGAAGAGGCCGAGCAGCGTCTGGCGCGCTTCCGCCCCTATCAGGTCACCCCGCAATTGCTCGACCTCGCCGCCGACAACGTGCTGTTCATGCACTGCCTGCCGGCGCACCGTGGCGAGGAAATCAGCGTCGACATGCTCGATGACCCACGCTCGGTGGCCTGGGATCAGGCCGAGAACCGCCTGCACGCGCAGAAGGCGCTGCTGGAACTGCTGGTCGAGCCGGCGTACCACCACGCATGAGCGCGCTGCTGCAGCTACGCGGGCTGAGCTGTGGCTACCAGGCGCACAAGGTGGTGCAGGCACTCGACCTGCACCTCAACGCCGGTGACATCGGCTGCCTGCTCGGCCCTTCAGGCTGCGGCAAGACCACCACCCTGCGCGCCATCGCCGGTTTCGAGCCGATCCTCAGCGGCGAGATCGAGCTAGGTGGCGAGGTCATCTCCCGCCCCGGCTTTACCCTGGCACCAGAGAAACGCCGCATCGGCATGGTGTTCCAGGACTACGCTCTGTTCCCCCATCTGAACGTGGCGCAGAATGTCACCTTCGGCATTCGCCAGCAGCCCGATGCCCAACGCATCACTGACGAGTTACTCGAACTGGTCAAGCTCGGCCACCTGGCCAAGCGCTACCCGCACGAGCTGTCCGGTGGTCAGCAACAGCGCGTCGCCCTGGCCCGTGCCCTGGCGCCTTCGCCACAACTGCTGCTGCTCGACGAGCCGTTCTCCAACCTCGATGGCGAACTGCGTCGGCGCCTCAGCCATGAGGTGCGCGAGATTCTCAAGGCACGCGGCACCAGCGCCATCCTGGTCACCCACGACCAGGAAGAAGCCTTCGCCGTCAGCGATCAGGTCGGCGTGTTCAAGAGCGGCCATCTGGAACAATGGGACACGCCGTTCAATCTCTATCACGAGCCGCTGACGCCCTTCGTCGCCAGCTTCATCGGCCAGGGCTACTTCATTCGCGGCCAGTTGCTCGCCCCGGACAGGGTACAGACCGAGCTGGGCGAGATCCGCGGCAACCGCGCCTACACCTGGGCACAGGGCAGCGCGGTGGACGTGCTGCTGCGCCCGGACGACATCGTGGCGGATCCGGATAGCGCGCTGCAGGCACGCATCGTCGGCAAGACCTTCCTCGGCGCCGCCACCCTCTACCGCCTGCAACTGCCCACCGGCACTCAGCTGGAATCGATATTCCCCAGCCATGCCGACCATCTGCCGGGGGACGAAGTGGGCATCCGCGTCGCCGCCGACCACCTGGTGGCCTTCCCGGCCCAGGGCAGCGTCGCCGCCCAGATCAGCCTTGGCGAATCCAGTGGCGTGCGCCGGGTCAGCAGCGACTGAACCTCAGACGAACAACCGACCGCTGGCGACATGCCGGGCCTGCCCGGCGATCTTCACCCGCTCGCCCTGCAGTTGGCAGTGCAGCTCGCCACCGCGCGCCGAGCACTGGAAAGCGCTGAAGCGATCACGTCCGAGCCGTTCTGCCCAGTAAGGCACCAGCATGCAGTGGGTCGAGCCGGTGACCGGGTCTTCATCGATGCCGATGGCCGGGGCGAAATAGCGCGAGACGAAATCGTGCCGCTCGCCCGGCGCACTGATCAGCACCCCCAGCCCAGGCAACGCCGCAAGAGCCGGCAGATTGGGCACGAAGGCGCGCACCTCGGCCTCGCTGGCCATTACCGCCATCAGCTCCTGCACGCTGCCATCCGGGTTGAGCAGCGCCCGCACCTCGCCAGCCGACTGCCCCAATGCCGCCTCGACATCGGCTCGTAACGCAGGCGTCACCGGCACGGTCGGGCGCACCGGGAAGTCCAGCTCCAGCCGCTCGCCCTGGCGGGTCACGCGCAACGGGCCGGACAGGCAGGTGAAATCCAGTACCTCGCCCGGCTCGTCATAGAGATCGAACAGCACCTTGGCCGTGGCCAGCGTGGCGTGACCGCACAATGGCACCTCGCTGCCGGGAGTGAACCAGCGGATATGCCAGACGCCCTCCTCCTTCACCACGAAAGCGGTTTCCGCGAGGTTGTGCTCGGCGGCGATGCACTGCATCAACGCCTCATCGAGCCAGGCGTCGAGGCGATAGACCATGGCCGGGTTGCCGGCGAAAGGCTGTGCGGTGAAGGCATCGACCTGATGGAATTCGAGGGGCATGACGGATGTCCTGGCTACTTGGGTAACCACGAGCATGCCGGCCCGAATCCTCCGCCACCAGACACAGTTGCAACCGAACAGTTGCCTCAGGCTTCGCTGCGCACTCGCTGCACGGCGTCCAGCCAACCTTCATAAAGTTGCCCCCGCTGCGCTTCGTCCATCTTCGGCTCGAAGCGCTGCTGGCGGTGCCAATGGCTGGCGATGGCATCCAGATCGGCATACAGGCCCAGTTGCAGACCGGCCAGGTAGGCCACACCGAGGGCCGTGGTTTCGGTCACCTCGGGGCGCTCGACGCTGACACCGAGGATGTCGGCGAGAAACTGCATGACCCAGTTGTTTTCCACCATGCCGCCATCCACACGCAGGGCGCTGGGCGCGGCGGCGCCGTCCTGGCGCATGGCTTCGAGCAGATCGCGGGTCTGGTAGCACACCGATTGCAGGCCGGCGGTGACGATCTCCTTGATGCCGGTATCGCGAGTCAGACCGAAGATCGCGCCACGCGCCTTGGGATCCCAATAAGGCGCCCCCAGCCCTGTGAACGCCGGTACCAGATACACACCACAGGCCTGGCCGGTCTGCTCGGCCAGCGCTTCGCTGTCGCGGGCATGGCTGATCAATTTGATACCGTCACGCAGCCACTGCACGGCAGCCCCGGCCACGAAGATGCTGCCTTCCACCGCGTAGGTGACCTTGCCGCCGAGGCGATAGCCGACGGTAGTGAGCAGACGATTCTTCGAGCTGACCGGCTCGCTGCCGGTGTTCTGGATCATGAAGCAGCCGGTGCCGTAGGTGCTCTTGACCATGCCCGGCTGGAAGCAGGCCTGGCCGATCAGCGCGGCCTGCTGGTCGCCGGCCATGCCCAGCACCGGAATGCTGGCGCCGAACAGCTCGGCGTCGGTGTGGCCGAACTCGGCGGCGCAATCGAGCACCTCGGGCAGCAGGCTGGCGGGAATCTCGAACAGCTTCAACAACTCTTCATCCCAGCGCTGCTCGTGGATGTTGAACATCAGCGTGCGCGAGGCATTGCTGGCATCGGTGCGGTGCACCTTGCCGCCGGTCAGACGCCACAGCAGGAAGCTGTCGACGGTACCGAAACGCAGCTCGCCGCGCTCGGCACGCTCACGGGCGCCAGGCACGTTTTCCAGGATCCAGCGCAGCTTGGTGGCGGAAAAGTAAGGGTCGATCAGCAGGCCGCTGTTGGCCGACACCAGCGCCTCGTGGCCTTCGGCCTTGAGCCGTGCACAGTAATCGGCGGTGCGCCGATCCTGCCAGACGATGGCCGGATGGATCGGCTCACCACTGGCGGCATCCCACACCAGGGTGGTTTCGCGCTGGTTGGTGATGCCGATGGCGGCGATCGCCTCGACAGGCAGGCCGCTGCTGGCGATGGCCTCCCGGCAGACCGCCAGGGTGGACGACCAGATTTCCTCGGCATCGTGCTCGACCCAGCCATCCCGGGGGAAATACTGGCGGAACTCCTGCTGCGCCCGCGCCACGGGGCGGCCCTCGGTGTCGAAGACGATGGCGCGGGAGCTGGTGGTGCCCTGGTCGATGGCTAACAGGTACTGAGACATGGCTTTTCCTTGTTGTTATGCATTCTTGCGCGCAGAACGCAGCATTTCGCTTGCAGCATCCCCATCGAACTGACGGGTGACTGCACGCAGACGGTTATCAGACCTTGCCGATGGCGGCAAAACTCCCCTGGGTGTGCTGCGCCAGCGTCTCGGCCGCCAGCTCCAACTCCAGCCCGCGCCGCCCCGCGCTGACATGAATGCTCGCATACTGGCGGGCGGACGCGTCGATGAAGGTGCGCAGGCGCTTCTTCTGGCCAAGCGGGCTGATGCCACCCACCAGGTAACCGGTCGCCCGCTGTGCGGCGGCCGGGTCGGCCATATCGGCCTTCTTCGCCCCGGCGGCGCTGGCCAGCGCCTTGAGATCGAGACTGCCGGTCACCGGCACCACCGCTACCAGCAACTCACCTTTCTCGGTCACCGCCAACAGCGTCTTGAACACCCGTTCCGGCGCCAGCCCCAGCTTTTCCGCCGCTTCCAGCCCATAGGAAGGAGCCTTGGGGTCATGCTGATAACTGAGCACACGGTGCTCGGCCTTGGCCTTCTTCAACAGATCGATCGCAGGAGTCATGTTCGGATGTGAAAATACAAAGAAAGATGCCTTACAGTAGCAGGCCGAAAACGCTCATCGCTACACCCTATAATGAGGAAACCTCACAGGAAGCGCTCATGAACCTCGCTCCCCGCCAGCACGACATCCTCAACCTCGCCCGCGAGCGCGGCTACGTCAGCATCGACGAACTGGCCCAGGCCTTCGCCGTGACCCCGCAGACCATCCGCCGCGACATCAACCAGCTTGCCGAACAGGGCCTGCTGCGCCGCACCCATGGCGGCGCCGCCTGCGAGGCCTCGAGCATTCAGAACACCGCCTACGGCATGCGTGCCGGGCAGATGCGCGACGAGAAGCAACGCATCGCCGAAGCCGTGGCGGCACAGATTCCCGACCATGCCTCGCTGTTCATCAACATCGGCACCACCACCGAGGCCATCGCCCGTGAATTGCAGAACCACAAGGGCCTGAAGATCATCACCAATAACCTGCACGTCGCCGCCCAGCTCAGCGCCAAGGCGGATTTCGAGGTGCTGGTGGCTGGCGGCACGGTGCGCGCCGATGGTGGCGTGGTCGGCCAGGCAGCGGTGGACTTCATCCAGCAGTTCAAGGTCGATTACGCCATCGTCGGCATCAGCGGCATCGACGAAGACGGCAGCCTGCTGGATTTCGACTATCAGGAAGTGCGCGTCTCCCAGGCCATCATCGACAACGCGCGGCAGGTCTTTCTCGCCGCCGACTCGAGCAAGTTCGGGCGTAACGCCGTGGTGCGCCTGGGTTCGATCAGCCTGGTCGACCGCGTGTTCACCGACAGTCAGCCCCCCGCTCCGGTGTTGCGCCTGCTGCAGGCCAACAAGGTGCACCTCGACCTGGTCTGAGACAGCAGGTCGACCGCTCGGCGCGAAAACGCACGAGCACCTGGCAAGTATGCGCACATTCGACTAGAGTATGTTCGGAAACGAACATAACCCAGTCGATTTCATGCCGAGTGTGCCGCCATGCCCCATGATCATCTCGCCAGTCCTGTTGCCGAAGTCTATGACCTCGCCGTCGTCGGCGGCGGTATCAACGGGGCTGGCATCGCCGCCGATGCCGCCGGACGCGGCCTGTCCGTGTTCCTGTGCGAGAAGGACGACCTGGCCAGCCATACCTCCTCGGCCAGCAGCAAATTGATCCATGGCGGCCTGCGCTATCTCGAACATCATGAATTTCGCCTGGTGCGCGAAGCCCTGGCCGAGCGTGAAGTACTGCTGGCCAAGGCGCCGCACATTGTCAGCCCGATGCGCTTCGTACTGCCGCACCGCCCGCACCTGCGTCCGGCCTGGATGATCCGCGCCGGCCTGTTCCTTTATGATCACCTCGGCAAGCGTGAGCGCCTGCCGGCCTCGCGCAGCCTGCGTTTCGGCGCGGGCAGCCCGCTCAAGGCGGATATCACCCGCGGCTTCGAGTATTCCGACTGCTGGGTCGACGATGCCCGCCTGGTGGTGCTCAACGCCATGGCCGCACGGGAAAAAGGCGCGCATATCCATCCGCGCACCCGCTGCGTCAGCGCCCGCCGCAGCAAGGGCCTGTGGCACATCCATCTGGAGCGTGCCGATGGCAGCCTGTTCTCGATTCGCGCACGCGGCCTGGTCAATGCCGCCGGCCCCTGGGTGGCACGTCTGCTGCGCGAAGACCTCAAGCAGGAATCGCCCTACGGCATCCGCCTGATCCAGGGCAGCCATATCGTGGTGCCCAAGCTGTTCGACGGCGAGCAGGCCTACATCCTGCAGAACGAGGATCGCCGCATCGTCTTCGCCATCCCTTACCTGCAGCGTTTCACCCTGATCGGCACCACCGACCGCGAATACCAGGGCGATCCGGCCAAGGTGGCGATCAGCGAAGAAGAAACCGACTACCTGCTCAAGGTGGTCAACGACCACTTTCGCAAGCAGCTCGTGCGCGGCGACGTGCTGCACAGCTTCGCCGGTGTGCGCCCCCTGTGCGACGACGAATCCGATGAACCTTCGGCGATCACCCGCGACTACACCCTGTCGCTGGCCGGTGCCCCTGGAGAGGCACCCTTGCTCTCGGTGTTCGGCGGCAAGCTCACCACCTACCGCAAACTGGCGGAATCGGCGATGGCACTCCTACAGCCGAGCTTTCCGCGCATGGGGCCGAGCTGGACGGCCGGCGCCCCCCTGCCCGGTGGCGAGGACATGGATGACGTTGCCAGCCTCACCGAACAACTGTGCAAACGCCATGGCTGGCTGCCCGCACCGCTGGCCCAGCGCTGGGCCAACAGCTATGGCAGCCGGGTATGGCGCCTGCTCGAAGGGGTCAACAACCTCACGGATCTGGGCGAACACCTGGGCGCCGGTCTTTACACCCGCGAAGTGGACTACCTGTGCCGCGAGGAATGGGCACGCAGCAGCAGCGACATCCTCTGGCGCCGCAGCAAGCTGGGGCTGTTCATGAGCAGCGCCCAGCAGCTACGCCTGCAACATTACCTGCAGCAACACCATCCTTCGGCCTACGCGGCCTGAGCTCGCCTGCGGGCCTCGTCCAGAGGCTTGCAGCCAAGTTGCTAAAAATATTTTCACAGCATCTCGGCATTCCCGTGCCAAGGAGCTGCCGTCGTTTATTTTTTATTATTTGAATTCAAGCGCTTGGCGTCTCGATGCAGATTCTAAACATTCTTATTAAGTTTAATTTTCGTTTAAAATTCAAATAGTTAGGTTTGACAGAGGATTGATCAAGGCTGAAAATCCAGCCCTATCGACAACTCGACATGCCTTGCAGGAGCGCCCATGAAAGGTGACAAGAAAGTTATCCAGCATTTGAACAAGATCCTCGGTAATGAGCTGGTCGCCATCAACCAGTACTTCCTGCATGCGCGCATGTACGAAGACTGGGGTCTGAAGAAGCTCGGCGAGCATGAGTACCACGAGTCCATCGACGAGATGAAGCATGCGGACAAGCTGATCAAGCGCATCCTCTTTCTCGAAGGCATTCCCAACCTGCAGGATCTGGGCAAGATCCTGATCGGTGAGAACACCAAGGAAATGCTCGAGTGCGACCTGAAGATCGAGCACAAGGCCCATGCCGACCTCAAGGCGGCCATCGCCTACTGCGAAAGCGCCGGCGACTACGCCAGCCGCGATCTGCTGGAAGACATCCTGGAGTCCGAGGAAGAGCATATCGACTGGCTGGAAACCCAGCTCGGCCTGATCGAAGCGGTCGGCCTGCAGAACTACCTGCAGTCGCAGATGGACGAATAAGTCTTATCCGCTGCAATGAACAAACGGGAGCCAGTGGCTCCCGTTTTTTATGGCGCTTTCCCAGCAGTCCGGCTTCGCAGGCTGCGCCGTGCGCATCGCCCCCGCCTTATTGGTGCTCACGGCGCACCCTACATTTCCCGCTCCTTGACCCTGAACCAGGCGGCGTAGAGGGCCGGCAGGAACAGCAGGGTCAACGCCGTGGCGACGATCAGCCCGCCCATGATGGCCACCGCCATGGGCCCGAAGAACACGCTGCGCGACAGCGGGATCATCGCCAGCACCGCCGCCAGGGCGGTCAACACGATGGGGCGGAAGCGCCGCACCGTGGCCTCGATGATGGCATGCCAGCGATCCAGCCCATGACTGATGTCCTGCTCGATCTGGTCGACCAGGATCACCGAGTTGCGCATGATCATGCCGGCCAGGGCGATGGTGCCGAGCATGGCGACGAAGCCGAACGGCTGGCGGAAGATCAGCAGGAACAGGGTCACCCCGATCAGCCCCAGCGGCGCGGTGAGAAACACCATGGCCGAGCGCGAGAAGCTGCGTAGCTGCAGCATCAGCAGGGTCAGCACCACCACGATGAACAGCGGCATACCGGCGTTGACCGACTTCTGTCCACGAGCCGAATCTTCCACCGTGCCCCCCACTTCCAGCAGGTAACCGCTGGGCAGCTCGGCGCGGATCGGTTCCAGGGTCGGCAGTATCTGCGCCGTCAGGCTGGCCGGCTGCTCCTTGCCATAGACATCGGCACGCACGGTAACGGTCGGCAGACGATTACGGTGCCAGATGATGCCTTCCTCGAAGCCATACTCCAGCGTCGCCACCTGTGACAGCGCCACGCTCTGGCCGCTGTCGGTGGGCACCGCCAGACTCGGCAACTGGCTGAGCGCCGTGCGCTCCTCCGGCGTGCCACGCTGCAGGATCTCGATCAGCTCGTTGTCCTCGCGGTATTGGCTGACGCTGGTGCCGGACAGCGAACCACGTAGGAAGCGCGACAGATCCGAGGTGTTGACCCCCAGCGCCCGGGCGCGATCCTGATCGATATCGAGGATCACCACCTTGCTCGGCTCCTGCCAGTCCAGGTGCACGTTGGCCACGTGCGGATTTTCCCGCACCTTGTCCGCCACCTGGCGCGCCAGCGCACGCACCTCGTCGATATGCTCACCGCTGACCCGGAACTGCACCGGATAGCCCACCGGAGGGCCATTTTCCAGACGGCTGACGCGGCTGCGCAGGCTAGGGAACTCGTCACCCATCACTTCGATCAGCCAGGTGCGCAGGCGCTCACGCTCCTCGATGCTGGAGGCCAGCACGACGAACTGGGCGAAGCTGGCGGCAGGCAACTGCTGATCCAGCGGCAGATAGAAGCGCGGCGAACCACTGCCCACGTAAGCCACGTAGTTGTCGATGCCGGATTGGCTCTGAAGCATTTTCTCCAGGCGTTTGACCTCGGCTTCGGTGGCCTTCAGCGAAGCGCCCTCCTCCAGCTTGATGTCCACCATCAGCTCCAGCCGCCCGGAGGCCGGGAAGAACTGCTGCGGCACGAAGCGAAACAGCAGGATGGAGGCCACGAACAAACCCAAAGTCAGCACGATCACCGTCTTGCGACGGCGCACGCACCACTCCACCAGCCTCCGCACCCGCCGGTAGAAGGGCGTGGCATAGGGGTCGTGCGCGCCATCGCCGCCATGCTTGGCCGCATGCAGCTTGGCCAGATCCGGCAGCAGCTTGTCGCCCAGATAGGGGACGAACATCACCGCGGCGATCCACGAGGCCACCAGGGAGATCACCACCACCTGGAAGATCGAGCGGGTGTATTCGCCGGTGCCCGATTGCGCCGTGGCGATGGGCAGAAAACCGGCCGCCGTGATCAGGGTCCCGGTGAGCATGGGAAAGGCGGTGCTGGTCCAGGCGAAACTGGCCGCCTTGAAGCGGTCATAGCCCTGTTCCATCTTGATCGCCATCATCTCCACCGCGATGATCGCATCGTCCACCAGCAACCCCAGGCCGAGCACCAGCGCGCCGAGGGAAATCTTGTGCAGGCCGATCCCCAAGTAGTACATGGCGGCGAAGGTCATCGCCAGCACCAGCGGAATCACCAGCGCCACCACCAGGCCGGTACGCAGGCCGAGGGAGAAGAAGCTGACCAGCAGGACGATGGTCAGGGCCTCCACCAGCACCTTGACGAACTCGCCCACACCGGTTTTCACCGCTGCCGGCTGATCCGACACCTTGCGCAGCTCCATGCCCAGCGGCAAAGTCTGCTGCAGGCGAGCGAACTCACCCTCCAGTGCCTTGCCCAGCACCAGGATGTCGCCGCCGTCCTTCATCGATACGGCAATGCCGATGGCATCCTCACCCATGAAGCGCATGCGCGGTGCAGGCGGGTCGTTGAAGCCGCGTTTGACCTCCGCCACGTCGCTGATACGGAAGGTGCGATCGCCCACGCGGATGGGGAAACTGCGAATCTCCTCCACCGACTCGAAGCGCCCCGTGACGCGAAGCTGAATGCGCTCGCTGGCAGTCTCGAAGAAGCCGGCAGGCGCCACCGCATTCTGCGCTTCCAGCGCCTGCTGCACCGCTGCCAGGGGCAGGCCCAGGGTAGCCAGCTTGGTGTTGGACAGTTCGATCCAGATCTTCTCGTCCTGCAGGCCGACCAGCTCCACCTTGCCCACGTCCTTGACCCGCTGCAATTGCAACTGGATGCGGTCGGCATAATCCTTGAGCACTGCGTAATCGAAGCCACTGCCGGTCAGCGCGTAGATGTTGCCGAAGGTGGTGCCGAATTCATCGTTGAAGAATGGCCCCTGAATGCCGACTGGCAGGGTATGGCGGATATCGCTGATCTTCTTGCGCACCTGATACCAAAGCTCGGGAATCTCGGCGCTGCGCATCGAGTCGCGGGCCATGAAGGTAACCTGCGACTCCCCCGGCCGCGAGAAACTGACGATGCGGTCGTACTCGCCGGTTTCCATCAGTTTCTTCTCGATACGCTCGGTGACCTGACGTGCCACCTCTTCGGCACTGGCACCCGGCCAGTTGGTGCGAATCACCATGGCCTTGAACGTGAAGGGTGGATCCTCGCTCTGCCCCAGCTTGGTGTAGGAAATACCACCGACTATGGCCAGCAGCAGCATGATATAGAGCACGATCTCGCGGTGGCGCAACGCCCAGGCAGACAGGTTGAAGCTCATCGGCTTACTCCTTGGCGGCCATGTCGACGTTGCGATTGTCACGATCGACCGGGCGTACCTGCTGCCCCTCACGCAGCATGTGCACGCCGGCAGCCACGACCCAATCGCTGGCGCTCAGCCCTTCGAGCACCGGCACCTGGTTGTCGCCATAGGCGCCCACACGCACCGCCCGCCGTTCCACCTTGTGCTCGGCAGATGTGACCACCCAGACGTAGGGCTGATCCTGCTCGGCGCTCAGGGCAGACAGCGGCACGGCCAGCGGCACCAAGCCGTCGCTGGCGATGAACACCCGCGCACTCTGGCCCAGTTCGGCCGGTATATCGCCTTCGGCGAAGGCCACTCGCGCGGCGAAGGTACGCGACTGCGGATCGGCCGCCGGTGCCATCTCGCGAATGCGCCCGGGGAAGCGCCGCCCCGGCTGTGACCACAGCTCCACCTCGACGCTCTGGCCGAGCTGGAAGCGGCCGAAATTATGCTCGGGCAGGCTGATCGCCACTTCACGCTCACCATCGGCTGCCAGAGTGAACACGCCCTGCCCGGCCGCCACCACCTGCCCGACTTCGAGCATGCGCCGCGCGATCACCCCGTCCTGCGGAGCGCGCAGCACGGTGTAGTCGGTCTGATTGCGCGCCACATCGTATTCGGCCCGCACCTGCTTGAGTCGCGCTTCGGCAGAACGGAACTGGTTGTCGAGATTGTCGTATTGCGAGCGGCTGACCAGGTTGCGTGCCAGCAACGCCTTGTAACGTTCACGCTCGGCACGCAGGGTCTGCAGATTGGCCTCGGCCGCCGCCACCTGGGCCCGTGAGGCCTGCAGTTGCAGACGCACATCCTGCGGATCCAGTTCGGCCAGTGGCTGATCGCGCTTGACCCGATCACCGACGTCCACCAGGCGCTTGCTCACCTTGCCAGCGATACGGAAAGCCAGTTCAGGCTCCAGGCGGGCGCGTACCTCCCCTGGGTAGCTGTCGACCAGGGCGGCGGCTGGCTGGGGGTGTACTACCATGGCAGGGCGGATGGACAGCTCGTTCTGCTCGCCGTTACCACAGGCAGAAAGCAGGACGGAAAGACCCAGGGACGCAAGGAGTGCGATGACATGGCGGGACATGATGACGACCTTTCAAAGAAGGTTTGGAATATTTGTACTGCCGAGTATAGTAGAAATAGCAAACTCACCAGTCCAGTATTAAAAGCCATCAATGCCTGACAAGTTGTTACAGCCTTCCGGCCCCGGCCGCCCCAAGGATCCCGCCAAGCGCCGCGCCATTCTCGACGCCGCCAAGACGCTGTTCCTGCGCCATGGCTACGACGGCAGCAGCATGGATGCCATCGCCAACGAAGCCGGGGTTTCCAAGCTCACGGTGTACAACCATTTCACCGACAAGGAGACGCTGTTCTCCGCTGCGATCAAGGCCAAGTGCGAAGAGCAACTGCCCGAGCTGTTGTTCAAGCTGCCGGATGACGTGCCGCTGGAAAAACAGCTACTCGAGATTGGCCGTGGCTTCCTCGCGCTGGTCAACAGCCGCGAGTCGGTAGAAATGCATCGCATGATGGTCAACCTGGCCAGCCAGGGCTCGAAGCTGGCGCAGATGTTCTACGAAGCCGGCCCCCTGCGCATTCAGGAAGAGATGGAACTGTTGCTGGGCAAAGCCGCACAGCGCGGTCTGCTGGCCATCGACGACCCGCAACGCGCGGCCGATCATTTCTTCTGTCTGCTCAAGGGCGGCGCGCATTTCCGCCTGCTGATCGGTTGTGGCGAACCGCTGCAAGGCAAGGCCGCCGAGCTGCACATGAACGACGCGGTGCAGCTCTTCCTGCGCGCCTATCGGCCAGGATCCGGCGCGCAGTAACGAGACGCCATTCGAGACTCAGGCTTCCAGCTTCTTCTTCGGATAGATGTCATAACGGCTGGATTTACCTTCCAGCACATAGCCTGGCTTGCTGCCCTCGATGGCCGGCGCCTTGCGCGGGCGCTTGACCACCACCCGATGACTGGCCAGGGCCAGGGCGGCCTGCAGCAATGCCGGGGCATCCAGATCATCGCCGACGAAGGGACGGAACAGGCGCATCTCCTTCTTCACCAGGGCGCTCTTGTCGCGGTGCGGGAACATCGGGTCTAGGTAGATCACCTGCGGCGCCTCCCCCTGCCAGGCCTGCATCAGTTCGATGGCATTGCCGGTGAGTAGGCGCATGCGCGCTACGATGGGCGCCACCTCGAGATTCAGGGCGGCACGCTGCAGGCCGTCTTCCAGCAAGGCCGCGACCAGCGGCTGACGCTCGATCAGGGTCATCTCGCAACCGAGGCTGGCGAGAACGAAGGCATCGCGGCCGAGCCCGGCCGTGGCATCGAGCGTGCGCGGGCGAATGCCCGGCTGCAGCCCCACGGCCTTGGCGATCATCTGCCCGCTGCCACCGCCGAACTGACGGCGATGCGCCGCCGCCCCCTCGACGAAGTCCACACGCACCGGCCCTGGCGCCTTGTCGCCGAGCTCCACCAATTGCAACCCTTCTTCACCCAGTTGCAGGGCGTATTCGCTGTCACCGCTCTGCGCCAGGCCCAGGCGTGTGGCCCACTGCGCGGCCGCTGCGGCGTACTGGGGATGCAAGGCGTGCATGCGGATGCTGGCGTTGTGCCGCTCGTCGGTCATTGGCTCATTCTGCTCAAGAATCACTCAAAGCATCGGCGACTCGGCCGATATCGAAGAGGTGACATTCTGCCAGAGCCGGCCAACGACAGCCGCATCGAGTGTGATCATGTTTGACGCTCTCTCCGCTCCACGCCCCAGCAGCCTCCCTGCCAGCCCGCGCCCAGCGGACGATACGCTCGACAGCGCCACGCGCGAGTCCGTCGATTACCAGATACTGCGCCGTACCCTGGGTATCGAAGATCAGCAGACGCCTGGCGACATCACCCGCGAGCTGCGTCAGAAGGACGAGCCGCCAGCCGTGTCCAGCGCTGCCGAGGCGCTCAGCCAGGCCGTGGTCGAGCAGCGCGGCCTGGAGCTGGAGGTCAGGGTCGAGCAGACACCCCAACAGGTCGACCCGCTGGTGCTGGATCTGGCGGGCAATGGTTTCTCCACCAGTGGCCTGGATCGCCCGCTACGTTTCGACCTTGATGCCGATGGCCGCCAGGATTCGATCAGCGCCCCTGTCGGCGACGACGCCTTGTTGGCCCTGGATCGCAATGGCAACGGGCACATCGATGACGGCCGCGAGCTGTTCGGCGACCAGCACGGCGCAGCCAACGGTTTTGCCGAGCTAGCCCGCTTCGACGACAACGGCGATGGCCGTATCGATACCGCCGATGCCATGTTCGACAGGCTGCGCCTGCTGCGTTTCGATGCTCAGGGTCGACAACAACTGCAGACACTGGGCGAGGCCGGCGTCAGCGCCATCGACCTGCGTCCACGGAATGTGAATATCGCCCTCGGTGCTTACGATCAGATCGCCCAGTTGGGCCAGTTCGAGTTCGCCGATGGGCGCAGCGGCCAGGCGGCCGACCTGCTGTTGGCCAAGCGCTAGTCGCGCCACATCGACATGCGCGTAGGGTGCGCCATGCGCTCCGGGAATGCCGCAGCACTTGCCGAGCACGCAAGCCCCCTAGCAGGCCGTTGAAAAACGTAGGCGAAGACTGCAGGGATGCAGGAGGTAGAGCAACGCAGGAAGCCAAAGCCGAGTTAGTTTTTTAGGTGCTTCGCGGAATCTCGGGGAAATCAGTATTGATACCGGACTGGCAAGTTTGTGTTGGCTTGCTGGTTGTTCTTGTGTCTGTTCCAGTTTGCCGCGTTTTTGCTGATGTTTTTGGTTTCGCCCTCCCGGGCGAGTCACTTTTGGGGCAAAAGTAACCAAAACCTCCGCCCTTTCATCCGGCCCTGGCTACGCCAGGGTTCGTTCGCTCCATCGCCGTTCCAGAGGCCCGCCGCGGTGGGCCATCCCTGGCCCTTCGCGGCGGGCCCTCGGAGTAACGATGGAATGAACGAACCCCGGCGTAGCCGGGGCCGGATGGCGGGGCCAAGCCTTTTTGCCTTCTTTTGTGGCGTTTGACAAAAGAAGGTCGCCGGGGGGCGAAACAGGAGCTATCAACTAAACGCCGATAAGCAGCTTGAACACCGAAAACAACACACAAACTTGCCAGTCCGGTCTCAACCACGCATTCCCCCTGAAAATGCGATGAACCAGTTCTTAGAGGTGCCCGCTAGCGGCACATCCGCCACATGCCCATGTCCACGTGAAAATGATCACGGTGGGCGGCGTTGTAGTCCGGCCCCAGGGTGATGTTGAAGCTGTCGCAGGCTGCCTCATGAACCCGGCGCAGAAAGCGTGCCTTGTCGCCCTGCCCCGACCAGTCATGCAGCACGCTGATGCGTCGGCCATCGCGCAGGCGGAAGCCGACGATGTCCAACGCGTTGGCGTAGGAGTGCTGGCTGGGCCGTTGGCTGCCGGCGATGCTGCGGCAGGCGAAGCTGCCGATATGCTCCAGGCGCGCTACCGGCTGGCCGAACACCTCACGGGCGGCGGGCTGCAGACCATGGCGCTCGAACAGGGCGAAACTCACGGCCAGGGGACAGGTAGCCATGAAACTGCTGTTCAGACCGATGCCGGCGCCCTGAATGCGCACGGCGTTTTCCACCGGGCACCCAGGCCGCGGCGTGCTATCGCCCAGGCGGGTGAAGCGCAGGTCGGAGCTGGCCAGGGCCTGATCACACAAGGCGCGATCCTCTTTCAGACGCCAGAGCTTGAAGCCGGTTAGCAGGTTAGGCGCCTCACGCACGTCCAGGGGTGCCCAGGGATTGAAACGCGGCGCTACCTCCAACCAGCCGCGCCATAACGCTAGCAGCACGAGAGCACTCGACAGCAGTGCAAGCAGAAACAAACGACCGATCTTCCCTGTTCGCATGAGCGCTCCCGTCATAACAGCCCGAGCTGCTCCAGCTCCGGCTCGGTGTGCAATGCCGGCAACTCGGCCAGACCGGGCAGGCGTTGGCTCAACTGCTCATGAAAACGTCGCGCCAGCTCCGGCGCCAAACGGTTGTCCGAGGTATGGGCGAAGACATATGGACGCAATCCCTGCTCGATCCAGCCGGCCACCTTGTCCAACCAGGGCTGCATGAAAGGGTCGTTGGCCAGCAGCTCCGGGTGGCCGATGAAACGCAGTTGCGGACTGCCGCTGAAGGCCGTGGGGCGGGTCGGCAGGCGCGGCTTCTTGGCCTGGGCATGCAGCACCGCTGGCGTCTGCTCGGTGCAGCTAAACAGCGCCCGTGAATCCAGGCAGATACGCTCGATACCACGTGCTTGCAGCAGGCGATTGAGTGCTCGCTCGGCCTCGCCCTTGGCGAAGAACTCCGGGTGGCGCACCTCGATGGCCAGCGCCGTATCGCCCCAGGCCTCGATGAACGCCGCCAGCTCGGCCAGGCGCGGCGGCCCGAAGCTGGCTGGCAGTTGCAACCAGTAAGGCGCCACCCGCTCGCCCAGTGGTGCCAGCAACTGGCGAAAATCCGCGCTGGCTTCGAGTTGCAGGCAGAGATCGTCGCTGTGGCTGATATCGCGCGGCAGCTTGGCGCAGAAGCGAAAGTGCGTCGGCATGGCAAGTGCCCAGCGCGCCACGGTCTGTTCGCTGGGGCGGGCATAGAAGGTGGTGTTGCCCTCGACGGCATTGAACACCTGGGTGTAGCGGGCAAGAAAATCCACCGGCCGGGTGTCGGCGGGATAGAGCGTGGCGCGCCAGGCGGCCTCACTCCAGGACGGACAGCCGAGGAAATAGGGGAGCGCCGCAGTCATGCCAGCCGGAAGCGCATCGCAGACGCTCAGGCGTAGAGGTCGAGCCCGAGCACTTCCTGCGCGTCGGATTCGTTGGCATAGGTGGCGGTGGTGCTGTAGCTGGCCAACGCCTGGGCGACGCGGTCGCTGAGACGCGGCTGGGCGTAGGTGGCGCTCTGCTCACGGCTCGGCAGGCTGTCGCTGTTGGCGCTACTGGCCTGCACGCGACGAATCTGCGGCTGCTGTTCCAGCCCCTGGCTGCTCGACGGTGCCGCCGGTTGCTCACGCTGAACCTCGATCTCCCGCTGCGCCTCGCGATAGGGCGTGACCGCGGTGCCCGAACGGGGGCCTCGATCTGGCGAGTAGGAAGGTAGGTAACCGTCGATGCGCATCTAGGAAGTGCTCGGGGGCTCGGCTGAACAGTGGGCAATGCTGGCAATGTAGCGGTGAGTGCCGGCCTTGGCAAATGCCAAGGGGATCTTGACGCCAGGCATCCGACCAGTTGTCATGCCGGCGGTGCTTTCGGCGTGGCCACCTGGTCCCGCAGGTACACCGGCTGCGCCTGATCGGCTGGCAACGCTTCGCCGCGCGCCCAGGCGAAACGCGCCAGGCTCAACAGGTCTTCGGCATGGGGCAGCAGGCTGCCATCCTGGGCCGAAGGCTGCAGGGCGATACGTGCGGCATGGGTGCCCCAGCCGGTGCCTGCACCGAACCAGTCGGCGCTGATCCCGCGCGGCGCCTCGGCCTGCTCCGGCGGCAGCACCGCCTCCTGGCCGAGCAGGCGCATCTCGCCCTGCTCTTCGCCATAGCAGCCCCAGTACACCTCATCCATGCGCGCATCGATGGCCGCCGCCACATGCCGTGCGCCCTGCTCACGAAAAGCGCGCTGCGCCAGCACGGCCAGGTTGGATACCGGCAATACGGGGCGGTCGAGGGCGAAGGCCAGCCCCTGCACCACGCCGATGGCGATGCGCACCCCGGTGAAGGCCCCCGGGCCACGGCCGAAGGCGATGGCATCGAGGGCGTTAGCGGCAATACCAGCCTCGCCCAGCAACTGCTGGATCATCGGCAGCAGACGCTGCGCGTGCAGGCGCGGCGCCACTTCGTAGTGACTGAGCACGCGCCCCTGGTGCAACAGGGCAACGGAGCAGGCTTCGGTGGCGGTATCCAGGGCCAGGAGAGTGGTCATCGGTTTCGTATGGCTGCAGAAAAAGAGCCGGCATTAGACCGGCTCGGCGTTTTTTTTTCCAGCCCGCAGGGCGTGAGCGGCAGCCGCAGACGGCTGTCGGCCAGGCGTTACCAGGGCTGAATTTCCATCTTGGCGTCCCAGGGTTTGAGCTGCGCCTTGGACCAGGTGCCATAGCCCGCGTTGGGGAAAACGATCCACTCGGTGCCCCATTTGCCGGCCTCTTCGGCGACGGTCTTGCGCTGCGCATCGAGCGGCGTCTTGCGAAAACGCGCATCGAAATCGTGCAGGGTGTCACCGAGCAGCAGCACGATCTGGTGATCGGCGCTGACCAGGGCACGGCGCTCCACCTTGGGCGGGCCAAGCAGCAGCACGCTGTCTGCGGACACCTGCGGCAAGCCCAGTTTCTTCAGGGTGGCCAGGGTGTAGGACTTCTGTTCGTCGGAACGATCGGAGATGTAGCGGATGGTCACACCCAGCTTGTCGGCATGCTCGAGGAATTGCTTCGAGCCGGGAATCAGCGCCGGCGTGCCTTCACGCTCCCAGGGCAGCCAGGTGTCCCAGGCGTCGTACTGGTGACAGTTGCTCAGGTCGCGCGCCAGCAGCGCGCTGTTGTCGATCACGGTTTCGTCCAGGTCGGTGACGATGGCCAGCTTGGACGGATCCTTGGCGGCCGCCACGGCCTTGTCCAGCTTCTCCGTGGCGATGTTGTAGGCCTGCAGTTGCAGTGCCTGGATCTCCGCCGACTGCTGCTGGAAACGCAGGCCCATGGTGAATTCGGCCACGGGGCAATCCGGCTTGGCAGCTTCGTCGGCCTGCACGCTGGCCAGGCTCAGCAGCGATATGGCCAGTCCTAGCCAGATAGGACGACCTTTGCATGTCTCGCTCATCGAATGTCCTCTTTCAGGGGGAAGATGACCCAGGCCATATACCCAAGGGTCGAAGGATCAGCGTAGCGAGGCTCAGCGATACGAGCCAGGCCGGCATGCGCAGCAGAAACGACAAAGGCCCGAAACGGGCCTTTGCGCAAGGGAGCTTGCTCCCCCTGGGAGCCGGACTCAGGCCAGGGCGGCGAGGGTCTTCTCGGTGATCTGCTCGACGCTGCCGACACCCGGAACGTGGGTGTATTTGGGCGTGCCGGTTTCGGCGGCGAGCTTCTGGTAGAAGTCCACCAGCGGCTTGGTCTGCGAATGGTAGACGGACAGGCGATGACGCACGGTCTCTTCCTTGTCGTCTTCACGCTGCACCAGCTCCTCGCCGGTGACGTCGTCCTTGCCAGCCACTTTCGGCGGGTTGTATTCGGTGTGGTAGACGCGGCCGGAAGCCGGGTGCACACGGCGACCGGACAGGCGCTTGACGATCTCTTCGTCGTCCACGGCGATCTCCACCACGTGATCCAGAGCGACGCCAGCGTCACGCAGGGCTTCGGCCTGCGGAATGGTGCGCGGGAAGCCATCGAAGAGGAAGCCATTGGCGCAATCGGGCTGAGCGATGCGCTCCTTCACCAGGTTGATGATCAGGTCATCGGAGACCAGACCGCCGGCATCCATCACGCTCTTGGCCTTGAGCCCCAGCTCGGTACCGGCCTTGACCGCTGCGCGCAGCATGTCGCCGGTGGAGATTTGCGGAATACCGAACTTCTCGGTGATGTAGCGAGCCTGGGTACCTTTGCCGGCACCGGGCGCCCCCAGCAGAATCACGCGCATCGATGTGCTCCTCAAGATTTGTGTAGTGATCGTCGGACTCGCCTCGTGGGGCCAATCTCTGGAAAGGTCTGCGGCAGCCGTAGCGGCCAAAAGGCTGCCCAAGATACACAGCGCTCCGTTGCTGCACAAGCAGCCAAAAGTCGGATAAATCCCCTACTCCTGGCGGCATGAAGCGGCCGTTACCCACCTCGCACAGCCTGCTTTCACACCTTCAGCCAGTGTTACGCAAGCCGGCGGCAATGCCTGCCACGCTGACCAGCAGCGCCTGCTCCAGAGGGCTCTCCGGCGCTTGTTCGCGCTGCCGGCAACGGGCCAGCAACTCGGCCTGCAGGACGTGCAGCGGGTCGAGATAGGTGTTGCGCACGCTGATCGACTGCAGGGTCTGCGGGCTATGGGCGAGCAGCCTGGACTGGCTGGTCACTTCGAGTACGGCGGAGCAGGCCTGCGACAATAGGTCGCGTAATTGCGCGCCCAGCGGGCGCAGGTTCGCCTCCACCAGACGCTGGTCATACAGCTCGGCGATGGCCAGATCGGCCTTGGTCAGCACCATTTCCAGCATGTCGATGCGGGTGCGGAAGAACGGCCAGCGCTCGCGCATCTCCCTCAGCAGATCGCCCTCGCCCTGGCTCAACGCCTGCCCCAGGGCACGTTCCCAGCCGAGCCAGGCCGGCAGCATCAGACGGGTCTGCGTCCAGGCGAAGATCCACGGGATGGCACGCAGGCTTTCCACGCCGCCGGCACGCCGCTTGGCCGGACGACTACCCAGCGGCAAGCGCCCGAGTTCCTGCTCCGGCGTGGCCTGGTGGAAATAGTCGACGAACTGCGGATGCTCGCGCACCACGCTGCGGTAAGCCGTCACGCCATCCTCGGCCAGACGATCCATCATCGCCCGCCAGGCGGGTTCCGGCGCCGGTGGTGGCAACAGCGTCGCTTCCAGCACGGCAGCCAGGTAGAGGTTGAGGTTGTGCACCGCGATATCCGGCAGGCCGAACTTGAAGCGGATCATTTCCCCCTGCTCGGTGGTGCGGAAGCGCCCCGCCACCGAGCCCGGCGGTTGCGACAGGATCGCCGCGTGAGCCGGGCCGCCGCCACGCCCCACGGTGCCACCGCGGCCATGGAACAGCAGCAGCTCGACCTGATGCTCGCGGCACAGGCGCACCAGTTCCTCCTGCGCCCGATACTGCGCCCAGGCCGCCGCCGTGGTGCCGGCATCCTTGGCCGAGTCGGAGTAGCCGATCATCACTTCCTGCGGGCCATGCAGGCGTGCACGGTAGCCGGGCAACTGCAGCAGGCGGTCGATCACCGGGCCGGCGTGATCCAGGTCGGTGAGGGTCTCGAACAGGGGTACCACACGCATCGGCCGGCGCAACCCGGCCTCCTTGAGCAGCAGTTGCACCGCCAGCACGTCGGAGGCGGCGCCAGCCATGGAAATCACGTAGGAGCCCAGCGAGGCAGCCGGTGCAACCGCCACCTCGCGGCAGGTGGCGAGCACTTCGGCGGTGTCCGCACTGGGTCGGTAGTCGCTCGGCAGCAAGGGCCGGCGACTGCCCAGTTCGCGTTGCAGGAAGGTCAGGCGGGTGTCCTCGTCCCACTCGGCATAACGCCCCAGGCCGAGGTATTCGGTGATCTCGGACATCGCTGCGGCATGCCGCGCGGCATCCTGGCGCACGTCCAGACGCACCAGGAACAGACCGAAGGTGGCGGCGCGGCGCAGGCAGTCGAGCAAGGGGCCATCGGCGATCACGCCCATGCCGCACTCGTGCAGCGAGTGGTAGCAAAGCTGCAAGGGCTCCAGCAGTTCCTGGTTGTCATGCAGCACCGCATTGGGCGCCGGCACCTCGGCAGCCAGCGAGTCATGCGCCCACTGACGGGTGGCGCGCAGGCGCTCGCGTACCTGCTTGAGCAAGGCCCGATAAGGCTCGGCGACATCGCCGACCCGAGCCTTCAAGGCCGCGCTGGCCTGCTGCATGGAGAGTTCGGCAGCCAGGCTGTCGACATCGCGCAGATAAAGGTCGGCCGCCATCCAGCGCGCCAGCAGCAGCACTTCGCGGGTGACGCTGGCGGTGACGTTGGGATTGCCGTCGCGGTCGCCGCCCATCCACGAGGCGAAGCGAATCGGCGCCGCGCTCAGCGGCAGGCGCAGGCCGGTGGCAGCCTGCAGGCTGCGATCGACGCCACGCAGGAATTGCGGCACGGCATGCCACAGCGAATGCTCGATGACGGCGAAGCCCCACTTCGCCTCGTCCACCGGGGTCGGCCGGCTACGGCGAATCTCCTCGGTGTGCCAGGCCTCGGCGATCAGCCGGCGCAGGCGCTCGACCACGGCCTCGCGTTCACGTGGCAACAGGTCGTCATGATCCAGCGCCGCCAGTTGCGCGGCGATGGCATCGTATTTCTGGATCAGGGTACGCCGCGCCACTTCGGTGGGGTGCGCGGTGAGCACCAGTTCGATGTCCAGCCGGGCGAGTTGCCGGGCCAGCTCGTCGGCATCCTGGCCGGCGCCGCACAAACGCGCCAGCAGCTCATCGAGCACCACGGCCTCGAACGGCTCCTCTTCATCCGCTCGGCGGCGCCGCACCTGATGTTGCTGCTCGGCGATGTTGGCCAGGTTGAGGAACTGGTTGAAGGCCCGCGCCACCGGTAGCAACTCCTCTTCGCCGAGCCCGGCCAGGGTCGCCCCCAGGCGCTCCGAGTCGCCACTGCGATCGGCCTTGGCACTGTGGCGGATGGCTTCGATCTTCTCGACGAAGGCATCACCATGCTGTTGACGAATGGTTTCGCCGAGCAGCTCGCCCAGCAGATGCACGTCCTTGCGCAAGCGCAGATCGATATCGGTCATCAAGCCTTCCCCCGCCGGTGGCAACGATTGCTTCACAGAGTGGCCCAGTCAACGCCGTCTTTTCAAGGCTTTGCCGTATGACCATGGGCCTAAGGGCTCGATACGAGCGCAGAAAAATGACCAACCGGTCAGACAGAAATCCCCAATCACATTGCCATCTTTTTTGAACTCTCGCGCGAACGCCTCAGTCAGTAAAGACAGGTCGCCGCATTGAATTGCCGTGAATCTCGCGCACTGCGGCCCAGGCCGAACGTCTCGAACTTCATCGTTCACAGGAGTGCTGAAAAATGGATTCAACCCTCACCAAGACCCTCGATGTGAAAGGTTCTGCCACGCCCCTGCGTGGTTTCAAACTGGCCGCCCTGCTACTCGGCAGCAGCCTGCTCCTGGCGGGTTGTGCCGGCAATCCCCCCAGCGAGCAATACGCCGTATCGGAGTCGGCGGTGAATTCGGCGGTCAGCGCCGGTGCGACCGAGTTCGCCCCTGTGGAGATGAAGGCCGCGCAGGACAAACTCAAGGAAGCCGAGTTCGCCATGCATGACGAAGACTACGAGAAGGCACGTCGTCTGGCCGAACAGGCCGAATGGGATGCCCGCGTTGCCGAGCGCAAGGCGCAGGCCGCCAAGGCTGAGCGCGCCCTGCAAGATGCCCGTCAAGGGATTCAAGAGCTGCGTGAGGAAGGCATGCGCAACGCCCAGTAATGGGCTTGTCGACGCCTCCATTCACCGACTGATCAAAGGATGAACGCCATGCGTAAACACATCATGCTTCCCACCCTGCTGGCCCTGAGCATCGGCTTGGTGGCCTGCGCCAACCAGCCCAACCCCAATCTGGAGTCGGCACGTAGCAATTTTTCCACGCTGCAGAGCGATCCGCAGGCCAATCGCCTGGCCGCGCTGGAGACCAAGGAAGCCAAGGAATGGCTGGACAAGGCCGACAAGGCCTACCTGGACGACGCGGACAAGCAGAAGGTCGACCAATTGGCCTACCTGACCAACCAACGGGTGGAAGTAGCCAAGCAGACCATTGCCCTGCGCGAGGCCGAAGCTGAGCTGCAGAACACCTCGTCGCAACGCGCCCAGGCCCTGCTGGACGCCCGCGATGCGCAGATCCGCAAGTTGCAGGACAAGCTCAACGCCAAGCAGACCGAGCGCGGCACTCTGGTGACCTTCGGTGACGTGCTGTTCGACTTCAACAAGGCCGAGCTCAAGAGCAGTGCCTACCCGAGCATCACCCAACTGGCGCAGTTCCTTCAGGAGAACCCGGAGCGCAAGGTGATAGTCGAGGGCTACACCGATAACGTCGGCTCGGCCACCTATAACCTGGGCCTGTCCGAACGCCGCGCCAACGCGGTGCGCATGGCCTTGGTGCGTGCGGGTGTCGACCCGTCGCGTATCGTCGCCCAGGGTTATGGCAAGGAGTATCCGGTGGCGGACAACAGCACCGATTCCGGTCGGGCGCAGAACCGTCGGGTGGAGGTCACCATCTCCAACGACAACCAGCCGGTGGTACCGCGTTCGGCCAGTGGGGCCTGATCCCCTCCCCGCTGTGGCAGAAACCCGCCTCATGGCGGGTTTCTTTTGATTCATCGTATTTTCAGGGGGAATGCCTGGTTGACACCAGACTGGCAAGTTTGTGTGATCTTGCCGTCTTGTGTGGGTGTTCTGGACGCCGCTTTGGGTGTTTTCAGAGATTCCAGGTTTCGCCCCCTCGGGCGACTCACTTTTCTTTGAAATGCGCAAAGAAAAGTAAGCAAAAGAAACGCACCCCCGCCATCCGGGTCTCGCTGCGCTCGACTTCCCTCACTCCGGCATCGCTCCGGGGTCGGCGTACATGGGCCATCCCTGGCCCATTACGCCTCTCGTGGCATCCATGCCACTCGCCCCCTGCGCAATGCCTACGTTCGGCCTCCTGAAGGGGGCATTTGCGCGCCTGAACGAACTGGCATTCCAAGGTACGCCTGGCGTGTTCTGGTAGCTCTGGAGCCGCGACTGCGTCGTCGAGTTAAACCAAAACTTTCATTCGCGTAGTTTCATTCTCCCGGATAGCTTGCCGGCTTTCAGCCGGCATCCCGGTCAGCCCTAGGGCTGACACATGTACAAGCACTGCGCACTACTTCTGGGTTACCTCGCGTTCAGGCGCGTGCAGAGCCCGCCCAGGAGGGCGAACGGAATCGTCGTGGAAGAGGTCGAGCGACATGGATGTCGCGAGAGCCGCGATGGGCCAGGGATGGCCCACCGTGGCGGGCCTCTGGAGCGATGATGGAGTGAGCGAACCCTCGCGCAGCGAGGGCCGGATGACCGGGCGGAGGGTTTTGGTTACTTTTGCCCGTCAAAAGTGACTCGCCCGGGAGGGCGAAACCAAAAACATCAGCAAAAACGCGGCAATTCGGAACAGACACGAGAATAACTCACACCGTATTGCCAGTCCGGTATCAATACTAATTTTCCCGAGATTCCGCGAAGAACCTTTCTTTTTACCCCTGCCAGGGGGCCTGAACGCCCTGCGCCGCCTTACTGCTCCAGCGCTGGCGTTTCCTGCCCCAGGCAACGTACGGCCTGCTTCTTGCTGTCCACCAATACACCAGTCAGCCCCTTCTGCTGGGTGTCGAACAGCACCAGCACGCCATCGACACACTGCGCCACCTGGTCGGCAGGCTTGAGCGACACCTTGTAATCCTCCCCCGGGATGGTCTTGAGCATGGTGAACTCCGACAGCAACAGCGCGTCCTCAGGCTTGGCGAAATGCAGATAGCCGTAGTACCAGAGCACGCCGATGGTGCCGACGATGCTGGCCACGCCGGTGAGGATCATGGGGATGGGATCACGTTCTTTCATTGCGAGGTCTCGGAAACGGAAGCGGGAGGAATGGGCGAGTCGACTAAGGCCAGTGGGTCTTGCAGAAAGGTCAGCAGCACCTGGCGCCAGGCATCCTCGGCGAAGGTCTGCACGTGCCCACCACGGGTTTCAATGAAGCGACGTGGCGAGCGGGCCGCCTGGTTCAGGCGCTCGCCATTGGAAAACGCCACGACCTCGTCGTCAAGGCTGTGGAAGATCAGCAATGGCAAGGGCTCGAGCTGGGCGATGGAAGCAATGGCGCTGTCGCCGTCCGGCACCAGCCAGGACAGCGGCACCTGCAACGGCCAGGTCAGCCAGGATTGGCTCAGCACGTCACGCGCCACATCGCGATAACTGGCCGGCACGCCGTCGAGCACCAGCCCGTGCAGCCGCGCTCGACGCTCGGGATGCAGGGCCAGATAATGCACGGCCAGGGCGCCGCCCAGGCTCTGCCCGAGCAGCGTCAAGGGTTTACCCTGCGTCTCGGGCGCCTGATCCAGCCAGGCGAACGCGGCGTCGATATCCTGATACACCGCCGGCAGGCGCGGCACCCCTTCGGACAGGCCATAACCCCGGTAATCGAGCATCAGCACCTGATAGCCCTGCTCCGGTAGCCAGTAGGTGCCGCCCAGGTGCCAGGCCAGATTGCCGCCATTGCCATGCAGATGCAGCACGGTGCCTTTGACGGCCACACCCGGCTTGGCCGGCAACCACCAGGCATGCAGACGCGTGCCATCGGCGGCGCGCAGTTCGATATCGCGATACTCCAGGCCAGCCCGCTCGGGAGTGAAAGGCAGCCCTGGCTCGGGGTAGAACAGCAGCCCGCTACACCCGCCCAGCCATAGGCTGACGATCAGCAGGCTCAGTGCGCGCAGCCTACTTGCCACCCGCACGCACCTCTTCGCGGGCTTGCACGGTTGCCGCGTAGACCCGCTCGGCCAGGCGCGAGAAAGGCAGGCTCTGGATCCACACCGTACCCGTGCCCTTGAGCGTGGCCAGCAGCAGGCCCTCCCCACCAAAGAGCATGCTGCGGAGGCCACCGGCCAGAGCGATGTCGTAATCGAGACCGTCGCTGAAGGCCACCAGGCAGCCGGTATCCAGACGCAGAGTCTCGCCGTTCAGCTCCTTGCGGATCACCGTGCCGCCGGCATGCACGAAGGCCAGGCCATCGCCTTCGAGCTTCTGCAGGACGAAGCCTTCGCCGCCGAAGAAACCGGCGCCAATGCGCTTGGCGAAGCTGATGCCGATGCGCGTGCCATAGGCGGCGCAGAGAAAGGCGTCCTTCTGGCAGATCAGCCGGCCACCAACCTGGGCCAGGTCGATGGGCACCACGGTGCCGGGATAAGGCGCGGCGAAGGCGACACGCGCCTGCGTCTTGCCGGCATTGCTGAAGTGGGTCATGAACAGCGACTCGCCGGTTAGCATGCGCTTGCCGGCACTCCACAGCTTGCCGAGCAGGCCGCTGGACGAGCCATCGCCCATGCGCGTCTCGAAGCGCACGCCCTCGGTCATGTAGTTCATCGCCCCGGCTTCGGCGATCACCGTCTCGCCGGGGTCGAGGATGATCTCCACCGATTGGGCGGAGCTGCCGAGAATTTCGTATTCGAGTTGATGGCTGGGCATGGGGGGGAACCTTCGGTTAGCGACAAGCTTCAAGCCACAAGCTGCAAGTTGATCGAGCAAACCGCTTGCCACTTGCAGCTTGCAGCTTGCAGCTTGCAGCTTGCAGCTTGCAGCTTGCAGCTTGCAGCTTGCAGCTTGCAGCTTTTACAGAATATTGGCGTAGTCCGCTTCGATGCGATCCAGGCTCAAATGGTTGAGGAAGTTGGAGAAGCACATCCAGGCCGACAGCGCGTTCATGTCCTGGAACTGCGGGGGCAGATACTTGGGCGGCAGCACCAGGCCCTCATCCACCAGTTTGCGCAGGGTGCGCATGTCTTCCAGGGTGGTCTTGCCGCAGAACAGCAGCGGAATCTGCTCCAGCTTGCCCTTGCGCACCGCCAACTGAATGTAGTTGTAAATCAGGATGAAGCCCTTGAGATAGGACAGGTCCTTGGTGAAGGGCAAACCGTTGGGCAAGGCGCCACGGAATACCCGGCTGGCGTTGCTGTAGCTGCCCTCCTGCCCATAACCCTGCTCGCGGAAGAACTCGAATACCTCGATGAAATCCGCGCCCTCCTCCGCCATGTGGATGGCACGGGTGCGGTTGGTCAGCTTGCGCAGGCGCGTCGGGTAGGAGGCGAAGGCGATCACTTCCATGAGGATGGCCAGGCCTTCCTGGGTCACGGTGGACGAAGGCGGCCCCTTGGCCAGGAAGGTGCAGATCGGCTGATTGAGGCCATTAAGCGTGGTGCCGACGTGCACCAGCCCTTCATGCACTTCCAGGGCCTTGACGTCACGCTCGTTGAAGCGCGCGTCGCTGCGGATCTTGATGTAATCGGCGCCCGCCGCGGCATCGGCGAGAATGCCGTCGGACTCCAGCACGCGCACGGTGTCGTCGCCGAACACCCCAGCCAGGCGCTGCTGCAGGATGTTCACCGCATCGCCCGCACCGAGGGTCTTGGGCTCGTCTTCCAGATCGCCACGGGTGGCGATGTTGTTGAGGTAGTCCGAGAGCATCAGACCGAGGTCAGCCAGGGTTGGATCACCGGCATGGAAGGCATCGGAGGCTGCGCCGTAGAGTTCCTGGCTGATCAGGCCGAAGTCTTCGGTGCCGCGCGCTTCGAGCATGCGGATGACCATGCGGTATTCCTTGCACATGCGCCGCATGATCTGCCCGACCGGGTTGAACTGGCCGAGCTGGCGGGTGATGTCGCGCTCGATGTTCTGGAATTCCAGCTTCTTGGCCTGGGCATCGAAGGCCAGTGGTCGGCTCAGGTAATAGTCGCGATCCACGGCGGGCAATACCTTGCCCTTGGCCTTGAGGAAGGCGTCGCGGATGCCATCGTCCCATTTCACCGCATCCAGCACGCGGATCGGCGTCTGCGCCTCGACGATACGGTCGCTCAAGGCGCGAATGCAGAGTTGATAGTCGTCCAGTTTCTGCTGGCTGTTCATTGCACTTCCTATTCGGCCACCCGCTGATAACGCGCCACTTCGACGAACAGGTCGGCATTGGCCGGGTCATCGAGGTAGGCCAGCACCTTGTCCAGTGGGCTGGTGATCAGCACGCCCTCTCCCTCCGGCATGTCGATGGGGTGGCCTTCCAGCAGGCCCTTCTGCATATCGGCGAGCAGGTGTTCGCTGTCGAGATTGAAGATCACCAGCTCGTTGCCACGGGTCAACTCGAAGCCGGCAATGGCGAAGTTGGCGCCCAGGCTCTTGGGCAATCCGGCGGAAAGATACCAGCGCCGGCCATGATGAGCCACGGTGAAGCCGAACTGCTCGAGGTTATCGAGGCTGTCCGGGCTGCCTTCGTACAGGCGTGCCTCGTACAGATTGGCGCCAGCACGGGTAATTTCCAGAAAGAGCCGTTCGCCCCATTCGTCCTCGCGCGTCCACTGCCCCAACAGAGGAATCGGCGCCGCCTCGTTGGCCGGGATCGGTTCCCTGAAGGTGACCAGGCAACCACTCAACAACAGAAAGGACAAGGCGGCCAGTACGCGCCAGGCTTTCATTTCGCTCTCCTTGTGCACCGCCCCGGCAGGATCGCGTCAGCGCCCCAGAGCCAGATCGATATAACGTTTGAATATGGCCAGCATCGCCTGCCTGTCCTGTTGCTCGATACCTTCGAGCAAGCCTCGATACTCCATCTGCAGGATGAGGGCCGTCAACAGTTCTCCATCCTCTTGCGGCTGACTGGAACCCAGTATTTCAAAGAAGTGCGTGACACCCTGCAAAAGTATCCACCGATGCGCCTGCGCCAAGCCGTACAAACGTGGATTGAGCAGTGACTCGAGGAAAAAGGCTCGTTCGGCGATCAGATGCTCGCGCCGCTCCTGCAACTGGTTGTGGATGTACTGCATGGCGAGTTCGGCAAGTTCGTCCACCACCTGCTGGCGAGCCTCGGCGCTGCCATCGAGTCGAGCAGCCAGTGCCACCACGACGGCTTGCATGCTTTGCCAGAATTCGGCCATGTACTCTGCGCTACGTTCGACGAACTGGGCGAAGGTGTCGGTAATGAGATCGTTGATGTCTTTGAAATAGTAGGTGGTAGCCGAGAGCGGCACATTCGCCTCGCTCGCCACCGCACGATGACGCACCGCGCGCACGCCATCGCGGACGATGATGCGCATGGAGGCGTCGAGGATGGCCTGGCGGCGCTGCTCGCTGCCCTTGCGGCTGGTCTTGCGACCCTGGTACTGAACGCTTTCTGCGACTGCGTTGGCCGCCTCGGCGGCACTCGGGGGGAACGGTATATGGTTCACGACAAGGCAACCCTCTGGGTACAAATCATGCCTGGAGAGTAATGGCTTAGCGGGACGACCAAAAGATTCCGCTACGCGGAATGATGCTATTTTGATGGCGAATGTTGAATTTGGCCGGAATTGACCGGAAAAAAGCGGCTAAAAGGCGAATAAAAGGTGCTCCGATGCGCACCGACCAAGGTGTAGGAGCAAGTCACCTGCCAGCCGAACCCCACAAGCCGCTCGAACGCCGAAAAAGGTTCATCGCATTTTCAGGGGGAATGCCTGGTTGACACCGGACTGGCAAGTTTGTGTGAGTGCTTGTTGTTTGTTCGGGTGTTTGTTCCGAATTGCCGCGTTTTTGCTGATGTTTTTGGTTTCGCCCTCCCGGGCGAGTCACTTTGCGGGCAAAGTAACCAAAACCTTCCGCCCGATCATCCGGCCCTCGCTGCGCGAGGGTTCGCTCACTCCATCGCCGCTCCAGAGGCCCGCCACGGTGGGGCCATCCCTGGCCCATCGTGGCTCTCGCGACATCCATGTCGCTCGACCTCTTCCACGACGACTCCGTTCGCCCTCCTGGGCGGGCTCTGCACGCGCCTGAGCCCGAGGTAACCCAGAAGTAGTACGGAGTGCTTGAATATGAGGTCAGCCTTAGGGCTGACCAGAATGCCGGCCGCAGGCCGGCAAACTATTCAAGTGAGTGAAACTGTACGAATGAAAGTATTGGTTTAATTCGACAGCCACATCGCGACTTCACAGCCGCCAGAGCACGCAGGACTAACCTGGTATACCTGTTCGTTCAGGCGCGCGAGTGGCCCCTTCAGGAGGGTGAGTGGAATTGTTGCGTAGAGGGGCGGGGGCGCCTAGCTCGGATGGCGGGGCTGCCTTTTTGCCTTCTTTTGTGGCGTTTGACAAAAGAAGGTCGCCGGGGGGCGAAACGGGAGGCATCAGCTAAACACTGATAAGTAGCTAGAACACCGAAACCAACACACAAACTTGCCAGTCCGGTGTTAATACTGATTTCCTCGAGATTCCGCGAAGAACCGAAAAAAAACGCCGCACTCCGTTACCGGATGCGGCGTTCTTTTCTACGAATCATTAGCAGGGTTCACAGTGAGCCCCTGCCAAGGCATCAAGCCTGTGGGCGCATGTGCGGGAAGAGGATGACGTCGCGGATCGATGGCGAGTTGGTCAGCAGCATCACCAGGCGGTCGATGCCGATGCCTTCACCGGCGGTGGGCGGCATGCCGTACTCCAGGGCACGGACGAAGTCGGCGTCGTAGTGCATGGCCTCGTCGTCACCGGCATCCTTCTCCGCCACCTGGGCGAGGAAGCGCTCGGCCTGGTCTTCGGCATCGTTGAGCTCGGAGTAGGCGTTGGCGATCTCGCGGCCACCGATGAACAGCTCGAAGCGGTCGGTCACAGCCGGATTCTGGTCGTTGCGACGGGCCAGCGGCGAGACCTCGAACGGATACTCGGTGATGAAGTGCGGCTGCTCCAGCTTGCTCTCCACCAGCTCCTCGAAAATCATCACCTGCAGCTTGCCCAGGCCTTCGTGGCCAAGCACCTTGGCGCCGGCCTTCTTGGCGATGGCGCGGGCCTTCTCGACGTCGTTCAGGTCAGCTTCGCTGATGTCCGGGTTGTACTTGAGGATCGAGTCGTACACCGACAGGCGCACGAAGGGCTCGCCGAAATGGAACACCTTGTCGCCATACGGCACGTCGGTGCTGCCCAGCACGGCCAGGGCCAGCTCGCGGAACAGTTCCTCGGTCAGATCCATGTTGTCGCGGTAGTCGGCATAGGCCTGGTAGAACTCGAGCATGGTGAACTCGGGGTTGTGCCGGGTCGAAACACCTTCGTTACGGAAGTTGCGGTTGATCTCGAACACTTTCTCGAAGCCACCGACCACCAGACGCTTGAGGTACAGCTCCGGGGCGATACGCAGGAACATGGCCATGTCCAGCGCGTTGTGGTGAGTCTCGAATGGCTTGGCTGCCGCACCACCCGGGATCGTCTGCAGCATCGGGGTTTCCACTTCGAGGAAGCCGCGCTCGTTGAGGAAACGACGGATATGCGCGATCACCTGCGAGCGCACGCGGAAGGTGTGGCGTACTTCTTCGTTGACGATCAGGTCGACGTAACGCTGGCGGTAGCGCTGCTCGGTGTCGGTCAGACCGTGGTGCTTGTCCGGCAGCGGGCGCAGCGACTTGGTCAGCAGACGCACGTTCTGCATGTCGACGTACAGGTCGCCCTTGCCCGAACGCGCCAGGGTGCCCTCGGCAGCGATGATGTCGCCCAGGTCGAAGTGCTTGACCGCTTCCAGCTGCTCGGCCGGCAGGGTCTTGCGGTTGACATAGACCTGCAGGCGACCGGAGGTGTCCTGCAGCACCATGAAGGCGCCACGGTTGAGCATGATGCGACCGGCGATCTTCACCGGGATGGCAGCGGCTTCCAGCTCTTCCTTGCTCTTGCCCTCGTACTGTTTCTGCAGGTCGGCGCACAGGCTGTCGCGGCGGAAATCGTTGGGGAAGGCAATGCCCTGCTCACGGACGGCAGCAAGCTTTTCCTTGCGCTGGGCAATCAGCTTGTTTTCTTCCTGTTGCAGTTCGTTGTGGTCGAGTTGTTGGTCGCTCATTGCGGGTCGTCCCGGTCAAATCATCATTCTGGAAAGATCGCTGCAGGTTGAAGCGAATGCCTCCTCAGAGGCTCATCCGCTTCACTTGCGGCTTGTAGCTTGAAGCTTGCGACTGCTGTCAAAGCCCCTGTTTGAGGCTGGCCTCGAGATAGCCGTCGAGGTCGCCGTCGAGCACCTTCTGGCAGTCGCTGCGCTCGACGCCGGTACGCAGGTCCTTGATACGCGAGTCATCGAGCACGTAGGAACGGATCTGGTGGCCCCAGCCGATGTCCGACTTGGAGTCTTCCAGCGCCTGCGAGGCGGCGTTGCGCTTCTGCATCTCCAGCTCGTACAACTTGGCCCGCAGCATCTTCATGGCGGTGTCCTTGTTGGCGTGCTGGGAGCGTTCGTTCTGGCAGGCCACCACGGTGTTGGTCGGCACGTGGGTAATCCGCACCGCCGAATCGGTGGTATTGACGTGCTGACCACCGGCACCGGAGGAGCGGTAGGTGTCGATGCGCAGGTCGGACGGGTTGATCTCGATCTCCACCTTGTCGTCGATCTCGGGGGACACGAACACCGCCGAGAACGAGGTGTGGCGACGAGCACCGGAGTCGAACGGGCTCTTGCGCACCAGGCGGTGCACGCCGATCTCGGTGCGCAGCCAACCGAAGGCGTACTCACCCTTGATGTGCACGGTGGCACCCTTGATGCCGGCGACTTCGCCCTCGGACAGTTCGACGATCTCGGCACTGAAGCCGCGCTTGTCGGCCCAGCGCAGGTACATGCGCAGCAGGATGTTGGCCCAGTCCTGGGCCTCGGTGCCGCCGGAGCCGGCCTGGATGTCCAGATAGCAGTTGTTCGGATCCATCTCGCCGCTGAACATGCGGCGGAATTCCAGCTTCTCGAGGATCTCGCGCAGGCGCTCGACTTCGGCGACGATATCCTTCACCGCACCTTCGTCGTTCTCTTCGGCAGCCATTTCCAACAGGTCGCGGGAGTCACTCAGGCTGCCGGTGAGGTCGTCGATGGTTTCGACGATCTGCGCCAGCATGGCGCGCTCACGGCCCAGGGCTTGCGCGTACTCTGGCTTGTTCCAGACGCTGGCGTCTTCCAGCTCGCGGTTTACTTCGACCAAACGATCATGCTTTTGATCGTAGTCAAAGATACCCCCGAATGGTCTGGGTGCGCTCGGACAGATCCTTGATGGCGTTGAGGATCGGATTGATTTCCATGGTAGTAGGCACTCGCGGCAAATCGGACGGAAAAGCCGCAGAGTATACCTGAGCGAGAACGCGCCTGGCAGCCCGCCTGCGCTAAGGATTCTCCAGACGCGGGATCAGCGGCTCTCTATACTTGGCCCCATGCTCCCTACGGATGAATCGTCTCGATGCCTCTCTCCTACAGCCTGCGCAGTCGCTTCGCCCTCGTCATTGCCCTGCTGGTGGGCGCCCTTAGCTGGATGCTGGGGACATTGATCGGCCAATACAGCAGCCAGCAGTTTCGCGAGGATACAGGCCGCAACCTGGCCGAGCTGTCCTACAGCATGGCCGATCGCCTAGACCGTGACATGGCCAGCCGTGCGGCAGTGCTACGAGTCCTGGGCAGCTTGCAGGCCCTGCGCCAACCGGACGATCTCGGTGAAGTCCGCCAGTTGCTCGACAATCTGCAGAAAGAGATACCCAGCATCGCCTGGATTGGCTTCGTCGACCCTCAGGGCACAGTGCTGGCCTCCAGCAACGGCCTGCTCGAAGGCGCCAGCGTCGCGCAACGCCCGGTTTTCCTGGAGGCCCAGAAGAACATCTTCATCGGCGACGTGCACGAGGCGGTACTGCTGGCCAAGTTGCTGTCGAACCCCTCGGGCGAGGCGATGAAGTTCGTCGACATCAGCCTGCCGATCAAGGGCAGCAATGGCGAACTGGTCGGCATACTGGCCTCGCACCTGTCCTGGGCTTGGGCCTACGAGGTGCGCCGCTCGCTGCTCGAACCGATACAGGAACGGCGCAACGTCGAGTTCTTCGTCATCGGCAAGGAGGGTTCGATACTGCTCGGCCCACGCGAGATGCTCGGCCACCCCCTGGAGCTACCCAAGCTCGCCGACCTGCAACCGGGTAGCAGCCAATGGGCGGTGCAACGCTGGCCGGACGGCAACGAATACCTCACCGGCATGACTCGCAGCCAGGGTTATCAGGACTATCCCGGCCTGGGCTGGACGGTGGTGGCACGGCAATCGGTGGAGCAGGCCTATGCCCCCGCCCAGCGTATGCTGCTGAACATTCTCATCTGGGGCAGTGCCCTGGCCCTGGCCTTCGCCTTCTTCGGCTGGTTGATCAGCGGTTACTTCACCCGGCCGCTGCAGGAGATCGCCGAGGCTGCCGACCGCCTCAGCGCTGGCGAGGTCAGCGAGATTCCAGAGATGCAGGGCAGCCGCGAGATCACCCAGCTAAGCCAGTCCATCCGCCATCTGGTGGAAAGCCTGACCCTGCAGAAACGCGCTCTCGGCGCCATGGAAACCCTGGCCCACCACGACCCGCTGACTGGCCTGCCAAACCGTGTGGCCCTGGAGAAGTACCTGCCCCGGGCGCAGCACCGTTGTCAGGCGCAGCAGCAGTGCCTGACCCTGCTCTACCTCGATCTCGATGACTTCAAGCCGATCAATGATACCTATGGTCACAGCGCCGGCGACCACCTGTTGCGTGAGCTGGCACAACGTCTCAAGAGCAACCTGCGCGACGGCGACATGGTGGCACGCCTGGGCGGTGACGAATTCCTCATGATCATGCTGGTCAACGAGGCGGATGCCCGCCAGCAGGCGCGCCAGGTGGCCGAACGCGCCATCGCTAGCCTCGGCCAGCCCGTGCAACTGGAAGAGGGCCAAGTGCGCATCGGCTGCAGCATCGGCGGTGCCATCTGGCCGCTGGATCACGCCGACCTCGGCGAGGCGCTGGAGCTGGCCGACCAGGCCCTCTATCGGGCCAAACAGGAAGGGCGCAACCGCGCCCAGTTCCAGGACGGCGCGATCACGATCTCATGATCCCGGGGCGTCGGCCACGATCATCTGCGCGGCCTTCTCGGCGATCATCAGCACCGGCGAGCAGGTATTGCCGGAAACGATGGTCGGCATGATCGAGGCATCGACCACACGCAAGCCGCCGATGCCGTGCACGCGCAGGCGCGCATCGACCACGGCGTCACGCCCCTGCCCCATGGCGCAGGTGCCGGCAGGATGGAAGATGGTGGTGCCGATCTCCCCCGCCGCACGCTGCAAATCCTCTTCGCTGTCGTAGCCCGCCCCCGGCTTGTATTCCTGCGGCCGGTAAGGTGCCAGTGCCGGTGCAGCGACGATGCGCCGGGTCAGGCGAATGGCAGCGGCCGCCACCTGCAGGTCGCGGGCATCGCTCAGGTAATGCGGGCTGATACGGGGCGCATCCTTGAGCTGCGCCGAAGCGATCTCGACACGCCCCCGGCTGTATGGGCGCAGGTTGCATACCGAGGCGGTGAAAGCCGGGAAATCGTGCAGCGGCTCGCCGAAACGATCCAGCGACAGCGGCTGCACGTGATACTGCAGATTGGCGCGCGCCTGGCCAGGATCGGACTTGGCGAAGGCGCCAAGCTGGCTGGGCGCCATGGACAACGGGCCGCTACGCTTGAGCAGGTATTCCAGCCCCATGCCCAGCTTGCCCCAGGGCGTGGCGGCGATGCGGTTGAGCGTCTTCACCCCCTCGACCCGATAGATCAGGCGTAGCTGCAAATGATCCTGCAGGTTCTCGCCGACACCAGGCAGTTCGTGCTTCACCCCGATACCAAGCCGCTCGAGCAAGGGCCGCGGGCCGATGCCGGAGCGTTGCAACAACGCGGGCGAACCGATGGCACCGGCGCACAGCAACACTTCACGGCGCGCCGCCACGCGCACCTGGCGCCCCTGCCAGCGCAGCGACAAGGCCTGCGCCCTGGCTGCATCCAGCTCCACCCGCTCGGCCTCGGCATCCGTCAGCACGTGCAGGTTCGGGCGCTGGCGAATGCCACGCAGAAAGGCCTTGGAGGCATTCCAGCGCACACCGCCTTTCTGATTGACCTGGAAGTAGCTGCAGCCTTCGTTGTCGCCGCCGTTGAAGTCCTCGATGCTGGCGATACCGCTCTGCGCCGCAGCCTCGCGAAAGGCTTCGAGAATCTCCCAGGACAGGCGCTGACGCTCCACCCGCCACTCGCCATCGCCGCCGTGCAGCGCACTGTTGCCGGCGAAGTGATCCTCCGTGCGCTTGAACAGCGGCAGCACCTCGTTCCAGGCCCACCCCGGATTGCCCGCTGCGGCCCAGGCATCGTAGTCGGCAGCCTGGCCGCGCATGTAGATCATGCCGTTGATCGACGAGCAGCCGCCGAGCACGCGACCACGCGGGTACTTGAGGCTGCGCCCGTGCAGGCCGGGATCGGCCTCGGTGGCATAGCACCAGTCCGTGCGCGGGTTGCCGATGCAGTAGAGGTAACCGACGGGAATGTGAATCCAGGGGTAGTTGTCGCGCCCGCCTGCCTCGATCAGCAGCACGCTGACGCCCGGGTCGGCGGAAAGCCGGTTGGCCAGCAGGCAACCGGCGGGGCCGGCGCCGACGATCAGGTAGTCATAGGCATCCAGGGGTGCTTGCGACATGGGCATCCTCGCGTGTCGTTCTTGTCGTTGGCCCACAGCCTAAAACAAGCGCAGCGCGAGGATGAATGATCTTTTGGTCTGAGAGCACAGCTCTCAGACGTGCTGCAGCTCGGCTCGCACCTGCGCCTCCAGCTCACCCTTGAGCGCTGGCGGTAGCTGTAGCTGGCGCGCCAGCTCTTCCAGGTAGGCGCGCTCCATGAAGTGCTCCTCGTCCACCATCAGCACGCTGGCCAGGTACATTTCCGCGGCCATTTCCGGCGTGCTGGCGGCGCGCGCGACGTCGGCCGGATCCAGTGGCTTGTTCAGCTCGGCATGCAGCCAGGCCTGCAGCTCGGCATCCTGCGCCAGCTTGCCCAGCTCCTCCTCGATCAATTGCCGCTCACGCTCGTCGACATGGCCGTCGGCCTTGGCCGCAGCCACCAGCGCCTTGAGAATCGCATGGCTGTGTTGCTCGGCCTGCGGCGCCGGCAAACGATCCAGGGTCTGCGGTTCAACCGGCTGCGTGCCACCCTGCTGGGCCTGTTGCGCCTGCCAGTTGCCGTAGGCCTTGTAGGCCAGCACGCCCAGCGCGGCCAGGCCGCCATAGATCGCCACCTTGCCACCGACCTTGCGTACCCGCTTGTTGCCCAGCAGCATGGCCAGCGCCGCACCACCACCGGCGCCCTTGAGCATCGAGCCGAGATCGCTGCCACCGCCCTTGCCGGACTTGCCCCCAAGCAGACCGCCCAAGGCGCCACCCAGGCCGGACGAGGAAGCACCACCGCCCTGCTGCTGCAGCATGTCTTGGCCGGATTTCAATAATTGGTCGAGCAGGCCGCGCGTGTTCATGGAGGCTCTCCGAGAGTTGAAAGCCCTGAATCTACTGCGAAGCCACGCTGACGTCGGTTCGAGATTGCGTCAGGATATTGCGCGCGGATCGGCAGCGGACTCAGCGTGGAGCGATATGCGCCACCATCAACTGCACGCTCTCGTTGCCACGGAACTCGTTGAGGTCGAGCTTGTAGGCCAGTTCGGCCCAGCGCAGCGTGGGATTGGGCCAGACCTCGCGGTCGATGTTGAAGGCGATGCCATCGAGCTGCACGCTGCCGCATTCGGTCTTGAGTACCAGCTTCAGATGGCGTTCGCCGACGATGCGCTGATTGACGACCTGGAACACACCATGGAACAGCGGCTCGGGGAAATGCTGGCCCCAGGGCCCGGCATTGCGCAGGGCACGGGCCAGTTCCAGATGGAATTCGGTGGCGTCGAGCTGGCCATCGGAGAGCAGGCGCCCGGTCAGGTCGTCCTCGCTGAGCTGACGGCGCACTTCGGCGTCGAAGGCGGCGGCGAAGGCGCCGAAGTTGGCCTGCGGCAGCGACAGGCCTGCGGCCATGGCATGCCCGCCGAACTTGCTGATCAGCCCCGGATGCCTTGCGGCCACGGCGTCCAAAGCATCACGAATATGCAGCCCCGGCACCGAACGCGCAGAGCCCTTGAGCATGCCCTCACCGGCGTCGGCGAAAGCGATGGCCGGGCGGTGGTAACGCTCCTTCAGACGCGAGGCGAGAATGCCGATCACCCCCTGATGCCAGTCCGGCTCGAACAGGCACAGGCCGAACGGCATGTCGTCCAGGGACAGATCCTTGAGCTGGGCCAGCGCCTCGCGCTGCATGCCCTGCTCGATGGCCTTGCGATCCTGATTGAGCTGGTCGAGTTGCACCGCCATGTCGCGGGCCAGGGCCTCGTCGTCGCAGAGCAGGCATTCGATCCCCAGGCTCATGTCGTCCAGGCGCCCGGCCGCGTTCAGTCGTGGGCCGAGGATAAAGCCCAGGTCGGTGGAGGTGATGCGCCGATGATCGCGTCCGGCCACTTCGAGGATCGCCCGCAGGCCCGGCCGCGCCCGTCCGGCACGGATGCGCGCCAGGCCCTGGTGCACCAGGATGCGGTTGTTGGCGTCCAGCGGCACCACGTCGGCCACGCTGCCCAAGGCCACCAGATCGAGCAGCTCACCCAGATTCGGCTCCGCACGGCTGGCGAACCAGCCGCTTTCACGCAGGCGCGCACGCAATGCCAGCAGCACGTAGAACATCACCCCGACGCCTGCCATGGCCTTGCTGGGGAAGCTGCAGCCCGGCTGGTTGGGATTGACGATGGCATCGGCGGCCGGCAGTTCCGGCCCCGGCAGATGGTGATCGGTGACCAGCACCTTGAGCCCGGCGGCCTTGGCTGCGGCTACGCCATCGACGCTGGAGATGCCGTTGTCCACGGTCAGCAACAGATCGGGCTGGCGCTGCAGCGCCACGGCGACGATTTCCGGCGTCAGGCCATAGCCGTACTCGAAGCGATTCGGCACCAGATAGTCGACATGCGCCGCACCAAGCAGGCGCAGACCGAGCACACCGACCGTACTGGCCGTGGCGCCGTCAGCGTCGAAGTCACCGACGATCAGGATGCGCTGGCGCTGCGCCAGCGCCTCGACCAGCAGTTTGACCGCTGCATCTATACCCTTGAGCTGCTGGTACGGGATCAGCCGTGCCAGGCCCTTGTCCAGCTCCTCGGCGGACTGCACGCCACGGGCGGCGTAGAGACGGGTGAGCAGCGGCGGCAGGTTGCCCAGGTCAGGCAGTTGTGCAGGTAGGGGACGGGCTTCGATACGCATGGGCGAGGTGTCGCTTTTTCAAGATGGTACGGTTTTTTCTCCCCTCTCCCATTTATGGGAGAGGGGCTGGGGGAGAGGGCCAATCCAGCAACACCGAGCCGCCGAAATCCCCCTCTCCCTAGCCCTCTCCCCGAGGGGAGAGGGAACTGCATCCGGCTACGGTTTCAACGCTGGCCAGCCAACCACTCCAGCGGGATTTCATGCTGGCCACGCTCGTCGGTGACGAACAGCTCGCCATCGCTGATCATCACGCTCCAGGACAGCGAACGCGGCATGTCCAGCGCCAGGTCGGCCAGCGCCTCCTGGCCCAGAGCGACCACGTTGATGTTCTTCAGGCTGCGCACCGGGTCGAGGCACTTGCCCTGCCACACGCGCAGGTTGCCATAGGCCACCAGGCTGAACTTTTCGGTACGCCGCGAGCACCAGGTGATGCGCTCGCTATCGGGCTGACCGACTTCGATCCAGTGCAACACGCGATCGTCCAGGCTCTTTTCCCACAGCGCCGGTTCGTCGACGTCCGACAGGCCACGACCGAAGGCCAGTTGCTCGTGATAGAACAGTGCATAGGCGATCAACCGCGCGGCCAGGCGCTCTTCGGTTTCCGAGGGGTGGCGGGCGACGGTGAAGCGCAGGTTCTCGTAGACGCTGCGATCCATGTCGGTGAGGTTCAGTTCGATCTTGTAGGTGGTCGATGGCAGGGCCATGGCGGGCTTCTTGGCTGGTCGAAAGAACGCCAGTCTACCCCGAAAGCATGGCCCCGCCGACCATCAACAGGTCATGCGGGTGATCCGCAACTGCTCGTCGGTGTAATCGATGATCGCCTGTAGGCTGTTCAGATCGAGGTGCAGGCGGCAGTAATGCTCACCATGGCGCCAGGCCAGCTGCAGTTGATCATCCGTCGAATAGTTCAGCTCGAAGCGCCCCTCAAAGGCCGGGTGCTGGCAACGAAAGCGCATCAGCGCCAGCAGGCGCTGCACCAGCGGCTGCTGCAAGGCCTGCTCGGCCTCCTCCAGGCTATAGTAATGGCGATTGACGTCACGCGCCTCGCCGGTCTGCTCGAGCAGGTCGAAGTCGTTGCAGCCGCACAGCAGGCCGACGTAGTACACCTGGGGGATACCGGGCACGAAGAACTGGATGGCACGGGCAGCAATATAGGCCTCGTCATTGCGCATCAAGGCCTCGTAGAAGGTGCAGGTGAGTTGGTAGATGGCGCCGACGCTGTGCACGTTCACCGCCGAGCGACGCAGGATGGGGTCGGCGCTGCGGGTCGAGACTTCGTCGATCAGGTACTGAATCTGCGCCTCGGGTAGCATGCCTTCAACATCCGGGATGCAGATGCCGTCATGGGTATCGAGCACGGTGACCTGGTTGCGCGGGCACATGCGCAGCCAGTTCTTCAGGTAGCGGCTGCTGCCACTGAGCAAGGCATGCAGCACCAGCGGCGGTAGAGCGAAACCGTAGGGGCGCATCTGCCGCCGCGAGATGGCGTACTGGTAGCTGATGTGATCATGCACTTCCGGCATCATCTCGGCATCGTACTTGGCCCCGGTTTCGCGGAACCACTCGAGAATGCGGTAAACGTTCGGCTCCACCAGGAAGCAACTGGTACCGATACGCTTGGTGGTGTAACCGAAGGCATCCAGACGGAACAGCTTGACCCCGCGCGCGGCGAGAAAGGCCATGTACTGCTCCATTAGCTGGTAGGTCTGCGGCGAATCGTAATTGAGGTCGATCTGCCGCTCGGTGAAGGTGCACCAGACCCGACAGGTCTCGCCACTGGCCAGACGCACCTCGCGAAACGGTTCCTTTTCCTTGCGGATATGGATCTTGGCCAGGTCGTCGTGAGTGATCTCGCCAAGGCTGTCGACCTGCACGAAGAGATCCGCATAGCGCGAATTCTGGCCATGGGCGAGGAAGTCCAGGAACTCCGGCGACTCGTCGGCGATATGGCTGATCACCAGGTCGACGCACAGGTCGAAACGCGCGGAGATCCGCTCGACATCCGCCCAGTCGCCGTAGCGTGGATCCACCTCCATATGGGTGAGCGGCGAGAAGCCACCATCGGCGTTGGAGGGGTACAGCGGCAGGATATGCACGCCGCCCAAGGCATCGCCCAGGTGCCGATCGAGGAATTGGTAAAGTTCCCCCAGGTTACGCCCCAGGCGGTCGGGATAGGTGATCAGTTGAACGGCATTGCGCAGCGTCATGAGCCCCCCGGCGTCTTCGATGGTCTGACAAAGGCGTACGCCAAGATCACCAAGCCTGTCAAGGAAACAGCGCCATGCCGTGGGGCTAACGCGCCGGCTCTGCTACCAGCAGCCAATCGCCGGTCGGCAGGCACCGCACGCGGTTGCGCCCCTGATGCTTGGCGCTGTACAGGGCCTGATCGGCCTGCGCCAGCAGCCATTGCAGATCACACTCAGCATCCGCACAGAAAGAGACGCCAATGCTGACGCTGCGCGTCAGGCCGTTGCTTTCGAGGGTAAAGAAGTCAGCGCGAATGCGTTCCGCCATCGTCATGGCCTGCTGCCGATCAGCCACGATCAGGCAAGCGAACTCCTCACCGCCAATCCGCGCGAAGATGTCTTCCTTGCGCATCTGGCCCTGCACCAGCTTGGCAAAGTCGACCAGCACCTGATCCCCGGCGGCATGACCGAAGCCATCGTTGATCCGTTTGAAATGGTCGAGGTCGAACAGCAACAGCGCCAGCGGCCGTTGCTGGCGCCGGCACAGCGCCAACAGGCGCTCACCACTTTCGAGAAATCCACGCCGATTGGCGACACCGGTCAGCACGTCACGATAGGCCGCCAGGCGCAGCCCCTGCTCGGCACGCTCCTTGACCATCGACAGCATGACGAAGGCCATGCCCACCGCGTAGAGCAAGCTTTCGATCAACAGATAACCGAACAGTGGGCTGTTCTGTAGCGCACCTGCCGACTCATCGAAGCTCAACAGTGCCCGCATGGTCATGAAGGCGAGGTGAAAGGCGATCAGGATCATGGCGGGGAGTGGCGAAACATCCAGCTGCGAACGTGCTCGCCACAATTCCAGCAGCGCAGCCAGCAGGTACGCCCCCATCAGCAAGGTATTGAACAACACACGAGCCTGCAGGCTCTGGTAGAACGGCGGCCAGAAGCAAGCCGCCAACCACAGTAGAGCACCGGCAAGCACCCATGCATAACGGGGGCTGCGCCCACAGAACAGGCGCATGGCGGTCCAGTTCATCGCGCCACAGAGCAACAGCAGCATGTTGCCAACGATGACCGGCAGCCAGTCCATTCCCATGCCACGCAAGGCATTGAGGATCAGTCCCGCGCTGGCCAGCAGCAGCATGATGCCTGCCCACAGCAGCAAGCGCTGCTCGCGGCCTCGCAGCCAACTGAACAGCAGAAGCAGGCCACACAAGGTGATGACCGAGGTATTGGCGACCAGCAGCGAGGGCAGGTGAAACTGGAACATCAATGGAACTCGATCAAGGCATGATGCGATTCGAGATTATGGCAGATAGCCACAGCCGTCAGTTCAAAGCAGTGTGGCAATCAGCTTTCGCGCCCTCTGGCGACCGAACCATCTCGGTTGAGCAACGCCGCTAAGTCACAAGCCAGGTTTTACTCAGTTGCCTGCGTAACGCGCCCAGAGCGACTCGAACTCACGACTGTAGGCCGCCACCAGTTGCGGGTGGTCGATGACCAGGAGGTTTTCCTCGTTGCTGGTGCTGGCACTGCGCGTCCAGTTGAAGCTGCCGTTGAGCAGCAGACGGCCGTCGAACAGGGCGAACTTGTGGTGCATGTGAAAGGGGCCGGCGTCGATGCGCAGCGGCACGCCCTTGTCGCGCAACCACTGGATATCGCTGCCGACATCGAACTGTTTTTCGTTGTCGGTGATCACCCGCACGGCGATGCCGCGTTGATGGCAGGCGAGAACTTCCTCGCTGAGCTGATCATCGGAGATGGTGTAGACGCAGATCTCCACACTCTTGCGCGCCTGGCGGCACAGCTCGCGGATCTTGCGCCGGCAGCTCTCACCGGGGCTGAAGTGCGCCGTGGCATGCTCGACGCGTGGCGCGCTGCCAACGCTGTCGAGGGTCTTGATGACTTGCTCCAGCCATTTCAGCGCTGGCTCGACGTTCTCAGGCTCGCGCATCAGCTCGCGAGCAAGGCCAAACGCGCGGTTGCGCATGAAGCGCACCTGATCGCTGCTCAGTTCACTACCCAGTTGGCGCAGCTCGTCGCGCTCCTCGTTGCTCAGGCGCAGATCGGCGAGGCTGTCACGCAGTTGCTGGTCGAGGCGGTTGAAGTCCATGGAAAATCCCTTTTATCGATAATTGCGGCGACGGCGAGACAAGGCGGCATAGAGAACGCCACAGCAAGCCCCCGCCAGGTGGTATTCAAAAGAAACGCCGGCACGCGGCAGCAGGCCGAAGAACCAGCCGCCGTAGAGGAAGAACACCAGCACCGCCAGCAGCAGGTCGAGCAGGCTGCGCTCGAACCAGGCCCGCGCCAGCAGCAGCCCCCAGAAACCGAACAGCCAGCCACTGGCCCCGACGTGCAGGCCGGTGCGGCCGAACAGCCAGACCAGCGCCCCGCTACCAATGATGATGAAGACGCTGGCGAAGAAGAAATCACGACGCGAGCGCAGCAGCACCAGGCTGCCGAGCACCAGCAAGCCGCTGAGGTTGCTGAGCAGATGCGCCCAACTGCCATGCAGCCAGGGGGCGAGAAGAATGCCCGGCAGCGCCTCGATATGCCGGGGCACCAGCCCCCAGACGTTCAAGGCGCCGCCAAGGGCGCCATTGACCAGCTGCACCAGCAGCATCGCGCCGCTGATCAGCAGCAGCGGACGTAGCTCGATCAGCCAACCTCGCCTCACGGCGCCTCGTCGTCCGCGGCATCGCTGCGCTGCTCCTGGCCGAGCAGCGTGCCGAGATCACGCAATTGGGTGGAGATTTCCAGCATGCGGTTGTGGGTACGCAAATCGATGTCGATTTTCTTGTCCATCGCCTTGATCAGCGGCAGGAAGCTGTTCTCCAGGCTATCGGCCAGGCTTTCGAGCAATTTTTGCGTACCCGGCTGCGGCGGCGCAACCACCTCCACCTGTGGTCGCAGCTTGCCGAGGTTGTCCAATCCAGCCAGCAATTGCTCCCAGGGAATGCTCGGCGCCTCGCTGGCCGGCTTGCCGCCGGCACCCAGGCCACGCACGCTCTCGACCAGATCATTGAGCTGCGCCACCACGCGGCCGCCAACGTCCGTATCGCTGCCGCCCATGGCCTTGTTGCGCATGAAGTCGCGCTTGATCTGCGCCCAGCGTTCGGCCTGCTCGGGCGTCATGTTGCCGCGCAGCTCGGCGAGCTTGAGCAGGTTCTCCTCGGCGCCGGTGGTGAGCAGTTGCGACTCACCCTGGTAGTGGTCGGCGATCAGTTGCAGCAGCTCGGCGTCGTTCATCACCGAGCTGATCTTCTCGGCCATCTTGTTCATGTTGCGGTAGCTGCCCTGCAGCTTGAACGGCGGCTCGGTACGGTAGCTGTCGGCCTGCGCGGCGCTGACGATGTACTGCTGGTTGACCCGGCCGACCACATCGCGAATCTGCATCAGGCGCTGCAGGGTCGAGGTGATCTCGTTGACCTCGGCGGCGCTGTAGGTGTGGCTCAGCTCGTTGGCCGAGAACGGCTTGCCCTCGGCCTTGGCGACGAAGCGGTAGACGTCGGCCATATCGCGGGTGGCCAAGGGCGCCAGCACCGGATTGGAGGTCAGGCTGTTCTCGATGTAGCTCAGCGCGAAGGCTTCCTGCATGCCGCCCAGGGTGTCGCCGAGGTTGTAGATGTCGGCGCGGTTGGCGAGCATGTCGGGGATCTTGAACACGTCGCCGGACTCGGTGTACGGGTTACCGCTCATCACCACGCAGAACTTCTTGCCGCGCATGTCGTAGGTCTTGGTCTTGCCCTTCCACACGCCTTCGATGCGCCGCGTGCCGTCACAGAGCGAGATGAACTTCTGCAGGAACTCGGGGTGGGTGTGCTGGATGTCGTCGACATAGAGCATCACGTTGTTGCCCATCTCCAGCGCCAGGTTGAGCTTTTCCAGCTCCTGGCGCGAGGTGGCGTCCGGCGCCTGCGCCGGGTCGATGGAGCGCACTTCATGGCCGAGAGCGGGGCCGTTGATCTTCATGAAGATTAGGCCCAGGCGGTGCGCCACGTATTCCATCAGCGTGGTCTTGCCGTAGCCGGGCGGCGAAATCAGCATCAGCAGGCCCATCAGGTCGGTGCGTTTGTTCTCGCCGGCGGTGCCCATCTGCTTGGCCAGGTTGTCGCCGATAAAGCCCAGGTACACGTCGTTGATCAGCTTGTTACGCACGAAGGACGACAGCGGCCGCGGCTTGAATTCGGACAGGCGCAGGGCCTGGCGCTCACGGTTGATCACCTCCTGGCGCAGCGCCTGGTAGCGCTGCAACTGCGGTACGAAGTGATCCAGGTGCTGCTGCAGGCGCGCGAAGTAATCGTCGATGGCCAGCACCAGGCTGCCATTCTGCAGTCGCGGATGATCGCCGAGCAGGCCGCTGACGGTGAAACGCAGATCGACCTCGGTGAAACGCCGCGGGAATTCGTCATCCAGCAGGCTGACGGCGATCGCTTCGGGCACGTAGTCGGCCAGCTCGGCCATGGCGGCGTCCTGCGCGCACAGGCCGTCGAACCAGGTCTGCGCCAGCGACCAGCGCTGCACCGGGCGGCCACGCAGGTTGTCCAGCGCGGCGCGGTAGTCGTCCCAGACATGGCTGGCCTGCATGCGCTGCTGCAGGGTGTCGAGCAGTTGCCGGGCGTACTTGCTGAAGCTGAACTCGATGGGCTTGGCCGCCAGCTCCTCGACCAGATAGGCCGCAGCCGCCTGGCGCTGTGCGGCGTCCACCGGCAGCGGATGCTGGGCGAGGAAGCGCTGCATGGCCGCGTCGACCTCTTCGCGCAGGCGCTGCACGCCATCCTCGCTGCCGAACAACTGGCGCAGGTGCAGGCTGCTGCGCGCCCGCTCCGGCCACAGCTCGGCCTCGATGTCCTGCCCCCAGCGGTTCCAGAACAGCGCGGCGAAGCCCCTCGCCGCCGGCGCGTAACGCAGCAGCCCGGCGCTTTCGCGCAGCGGCAGCAACTGGCTGAGGATCAGCGCCGCATCATGATCGTGGATGCCCTTTTCAAAGGCATCCTTGTAGCGCGGTGCGGCGAAGTCGCGAATCAAGCGGGTCAGGGTTTCCGGCTGCGCCAGGTGGGTCTTGAGCAGATCCAGGCTCAGGCCTTCACGGCCGGCCACGGCGGCGTCGAGCACCAGGCCGGCGAGGTATTCGGCGCGGTACAGCGCAGGCGACTCGGACTCCAGCGACACCTGCCAGTAGTCGCGCAGGCCTTCCAGCGTCTCGTCGCGCAGCGGTTCGAGGAAATCGGTGCCGGTCAGGTGCAGATAGAGCTGATCACCGCGCGGCATCAGGGTCAGGTCGAGCTCCTGGGTGTTGACGCTGAAGCGATGGCGCGGGCCGAGCTTGATGACGTTACCGCCCTCCTCGAACAGCTCGCTCTTGTCGCGCAGGGCGCGCACCGCCTGGTCACGGGCGGCCTTGAGGCGCGCCTCGACGTCATCGGCCTTGACGCTGTCTTTCAGCTCGCGTAGGCGCTCGGCCATCTCGCGCAGCTTGAGAATCAGCGGGTCGGCGGCGAAGAAGGCGTTGAGCTCCTCCATCTGGGTCAGGCGCGCGGTGCGCCGGCCCAGGCTGTCGAGAATCCGCTGGGCAGCATCGAGCACACCCTGGGCGCGGCGCTGGCGGTCGTCGAGCAAGCTCTGCTTGTGCGACTCGAAGGTCTCCAGCAGCTCTTCGCGCTTGCCGAGGATGTCGCTGAGGAACTCCTCGTGATCGCCAAACTGACTTTCCAGCTCTTCGAGCTGCACCAGCAGGCGCGACAACTGCTCGTCGCACTTCTCCGGGTCTTGCGCCAGCGCCAGGGCGTTGGTGATGCCCTGGCTGAACAGTTTGAACTGGGCGCCGAACTGCGCCACGGTCTCGGCCGAGCCAAGGCCCTTGCGCCGCTGTTCGGCACGCGCCTTGGCCTGGTTGAGGTGGGCGTAAACCTCGGAAATCGACTCGACGATGGCGGTGCGCTGGGTGGCATCGTCGATCTTCAACGAGGCCATCAGGCTGGAGAGCATGTCCAGATTGCCGGCCATGGCCTGCATCTCGGCCAGCGGCTCGTTTAGCTGGGTGACGCTTTCGGCCTTCTGCGCCAGGCCGTCCAGCTCACCGAGGCGCTGCACGTAGGGTTGCAGCGCGGCGTCGCTGGCGAGGAAGGCGGAGGTGGCGGTGGCCACGCGCTCCTGAGCTTCCAGCAGTTCGGCTTCCATGGCGTCGATGCGCGCCACGTCGATGTAGCGGTAGTCACGGATGGTCAGCAACTGGCCGCGTTGGGCATTGATCGCGTTGAGCGCTTCGACGAAGTGCTGCACCTCGTCCCAACTGTCCACCAGCAGGCCGGAGAGCAGAGTCTTCTGCCGCGTTTCGGCCTCGGCCATGGCGCGGGCGGACTGCTGGCGAATGCTCTCGACCTTCTCGAACTCATCGAGCACCAACTCGCCGGTAGCGGCGATCTCGCGCAGCAGCGGCGCCAGCTCGGCGCACTGGGCGTCGCCCAGCCAGTGGTAGAGGTCGAACAGACGGCGAGTGTTCTGGCAGAGCTGGGTGTAGCGCGCCACCGACACTTCGCGGCTGTCGATCTCGCGGCTGAGGTTGAGCAGGTCGGACACGCCACGCACCAGCTCGGCATTGCCGATACGCCCGAAGAAGCCGCTGCGCGTCGGCTGGCGGGCGGCGTAGTCGTCGCTCTCGAACGGCGTCTGCCAGATCTGCATCGGGTGGATGCGGGTCGGCTCGCTGCCCTCGGCGGAGAAGATCACCATGCGCCCGTCTTCCAGGCGCGCGTAGCCGTGGCCGAAGATCGGGTTGTGCAACTGGCGGTTGATCATGTTGTAGGTGAACAGCGCCGCGCGGCCTTCTTCCGGGTGGTAGAAGATGTACTGCACGTCCTCGCCGTTGGGCGAACGCACCGAGCGCTTGAAGCGCATGCCGCCCATGGGCTGCTCGAATGTCTTGTACTCACCGCTCTGCAGGTAGTAGCCACCGGGGAAGATGATGCCGTGGTCTTCCGGTAGCTGCACGCAGGCCAGGCCGATGGCATCGATGCGCTCGACCTTGCTGGTCAGGCTGTTGAACACCAGGTAGCGCCACTGCTCCTCGCGGTACGGCAGGATCTTCAGCAGTATCAGGCTGCCCAGACGGGCATATTCGATCTGCGCGTCGTCCAGCGACTGGGTCTTGTCCACCACCGGCTCGCGGTAGATGCCCAGGCCATCCTGGGTGTTGTTCTCCACCTTGATGGTCAGATCGCCGCCAACGGTCTCGACGAAAACGGTATCGAGGATGTTCAGGTGCGGATGGCGGCCCATGACCACCATCTCGCGGGTGGTCTTCTGCCACTCGAAGTCGAACGGCGCCGGCAGCGCGATATCGCGCTCACCACGGTTGTCGATGTAGCGCACTTCGCGCCCATCGACCGAGATCAACCAGCGGAACACGCGGATGTCGCTGACCCGCTCGCCGATCTGGAAGCTCGCCAGCAGCTTGCCATCACGGATGGCCAGTTGCAGCAGACGGGTGTTCTTGTAGTAGGTGTACAGCTCGTTGAAGTCGGCGACGAAACTGGCCTGAGACAGGAACGAACCCTCCAGCGGCACCGGCTCGGCCTCATAGCCCTCGGCGCCCTCGACCAGGCGGTAGAGGGAGAACACGTCGGCGACGCTGGTTTCCTTCTTCAGGCCGATGAACACGTTGTAGCCGAACAGCAGGCAGTCACCGACCTGGACGATATCGCGAGCAATGCAGTTGTTCTCGGTGCGGATGCGCACTCGGCCAATGGCCTCCATGGCGCTGCTGCCGAACTCGGCCAGGCGCTGGCCGTTGAGTGCTTCGGTCAGCGCACGCAGGCGCTGGCCCTGCTCCTGCAGGCGCTTGTGCAACACCTCATAGGCGCCGCCCTCGGCGACGGCCTTGTCCAATACATCCTGTGCTTGTGCGTCCGACATCGTGTTCTTCCTGGATATTCGGCATCGAGCCCCCTCGCCCGGTCAGCCAGGCAAGGGGGCTGGAAAATGCGTGGGAGGTTCGCGGCTAAAGCCCCTCCCACAAGGCTCGGCATGCTCTGGCCGGTAGGGTGGACAACGCTCTTTTTGTCCACCATTGGCGACGCAGAGCGGTGGACAAGCTACGCGTTGTCCACCCTACAGGCAGGTCGCTCAGGCCTGCTCCGAACCGGCGCTCGGCGCGACCACCGGCGCGGCGGGCGCTGCCTTGCCAGCCAGCAGGCGGGAGATCACGTCCTGCACCACTGGGCTCTTGCCGACCACGCCTTCGATGGCCTTGCCCACCGACAGCGACTTGGCGAAGGAGTTGAAGAAGTCGCCCTCGCCGCCGACGATCTCGATCTTCGCCTTGGCCATGGCGGCGGCCAGCACCTCGGCCTGGTCCTTGGCGATGTCCTTGTTGGCGGCGATGGCGGCCATGGCCTCCTCGAAGCTCTTCTCCAGTTGCATGCGGAACTCTTCGTGGGCGCGGGCAGTGTCGCTGAGCGAGTCCAGCGCGCCGAACTTCTTGCCCAGACCTTCGGCTTCGGCGCTCAGGCGCTCCAGCAGGATCGAGGCTTCTGCCGAACCCTGTTCCTTGGTCGCCTTGGCCTTGGCCAGGCCCAGTTGTTCTTCGCCGCGCGCCTGGGCGCTGAGTTTTTCTTCCAGCACCTTGGCTTCGGCCAGGCCATCCTTTTCCTTGGCAGCCGCCTGGGCTTCCAGCACACGGGCTTCGGCCAGCCCCTTTTCCTGCTCGCCTTTGGCTTCGGCAATCAGGCGCTCGGCTTCCACGCGAGCTTCGGCCAGGCCTTCCTTCTCCTTCGCCGCGGCGGTGACTTCACGTACCTTGGCGTCGGCCAGACCGGGCGCAGCGCGCTCAGCTTCGATGCCTTCGGCCAGTTTCTTCTTGGCCTCGGCGCTTTTGGCTGCAGCCTCCAGCTCGGCCTGGGCCAGGTTGTTGATTTCCACGGCCTTGTGCTTGGAGCGAGTCTCATCGGCCTCGGCCTGCTTGACCTGGCGCACCAGCTCCTGCTCGGCTTCGGCCTGGGCGTTGAGCACGGCGACCTGCTTGAGGCGCTCGGCCTCGGAAACCTCGCGCACTTCCTTGATGCGTTCTTCTTCCTGCGCCACGGTCTTTTCCACCGCCACCCGCTCGCGGATCACCCCAGCGATATTCTTGCGCTCTTCTTCCAGCGCCTTTTCCTTCTCGATGCGCTGCAGCTCGACCTCGCGCTCGCGGGCGACCACTTCCAGATCCTTGGCGCGGGTGACCTTCTCCACCTCGATGACCACGGCACGCTGGCGGTTCTGCTGCGCCACTTCCACTTCGCGCTGGTGGTTCTCGGCGCGGATGTCCAGCTCCTGCTGGGTCTGGATACGCGCCTGTTCGGCCTTCAGGCGCTCTTCTTCGCGCACCTTGAGGGTTTCCGCTTCCTCGCGGGCGCGGATGGTCTCGATCTCGCGCTTCTGCCGCGCCTCGGCGTCGGCCTGCTGGCGCTCCAGGGCCAGGGTGGCCTCGCGGGTCTCGACGTTCTTCTTCTTGATCGCCAGCTCTTCGTTGCGCTCCAGTTCGTTGGTGATGACGTTCTGCGCAGCGGTCAGCTCGGTGATCTTGCGGATACCCTCGGCGTCGAGGATGTTGCTCGGATCCAGCGAAGCCTTGGAGGTCTGCTCCAGGTAGTCGATGGCCACGTCTTCCAGCACGTAACCGTTGAGGTCGTTACCGATGACCTCGACGATGCGGTCGCGGAAGTCCTGGCGATTCTCGAATAGCTGGACGAAGTCGAACTGCTTGCCGACGGTCTTCAGGGCCTCGGAGAACTTGGCGTTGAACAGCTCGTTCACCGCACCACGGTCGGAGGCTCGATCCACACCGATGGCCTTGGCCACCTTGAGCACATCCTCCTGGGTCTCGTTGACGCGCAGGTAGAAGGCCACGGTGATGTCGGCACGCAGGTTGTCGCGGCAGATCAGACCATCCTTGCCACGACGGTCCACTTCCAGGGTGATCAGGGAGATCTTCATGAACTCCTTGAGGTGGATCACCGGATACACCAGGGAACCGGTGAAGTGCACCTTGGGCGTCGAGCTCATGTCATTGACGATCAGCGCGGTGCCCTGCGGAACCTTGATGTAGAAGGCCTTGAACAGGGCGATCAGGGCGACCAGGAAGAGGACGACCAGCCCGGCCCCGATGATGAAGGGGATGAGGTTTTCCATTACAGCTTCACTCCTTTGCGAATTGTGCAGGCAGATTCGGCCACGCCTAGGCTGCCAGCCCTCTGTTACGTGGGGATTGTCGGCTAGACGCCGCGAAACTCTTCTTCGGTAATGATGCGATAGGCGTGCTCGGCCGCCAGGTACTCCAGCAGTACCACGCGGTCGCCACGCTTGAAGCCCAATGCCTCGTCGGCGCGCACGCGCAGGATCAACCCGGCGCCGCCATCCTCCAGCACGGCCTCGCCATGGCTGGCGGTGACGCGACCACTGCGCACCACTGCCACCTGGCCCAGCACCGACTTGCTGCTGATCGCCTCCACCTTGTGGAACAACGGCCGTAGCGGCCGGCAGATCGCCGCGCACAGCGGCGCAGCAACGACCAGGGCGCCGGCGATGACCACCAGCCCCAGCGGGTAGCGCAGAATGCCCAGCGGCAGATGGCGCAGTAGCCACAGCTCGATGAAGTAACAGATGAACCAGGCGAAGAAGAACAACAGCGTCAGCACCAGGGTGACCGGCACGCCGTCGAGCTTGAACTTGTACAGCAGGCCGGCGAGGCCTTCGGTCTGGCCGCTGCCTTCCATCACCGAATCGGCCTCTATGTCGAGCAGATCGACCTCGAGCAGGCCGGCGGCGACCACCAGCCAGTAGATGACCGCCACGCACAGCAGGAAGCTGTAGATGACGGTAGGGAATGACAGCGAAGTCTGCAGGAAGAGTTCCATTTTTTCCTTTCCCGAACCAGGGAAACGGGGCGCGAACGCCCCGTGTCTTTCACACCAGGATCAAGCCTTGGACTTGTCCTTCAGGCGTGCCAGCACGCTGTCGGCGCTGGCGTTGTCGGCCTTGATGCCGGCGGCACGCAGCTTGGCTTCCAGCGAATCGTCCGGCGCGCTGGTAGCGGCCAGTTCGGCCGAAGCCTCCATCTTCGCCGCACGCTCGGCCTGCTGCTGCTTGATGCGCTCAAGCGACTCCACCGCGGTCTGCAGTTTGGCCTGGGAGCCACCGTAGCGCTGCGCCACGGCCATCTGCGCCTTCTGCACGCTTTCGGTGGCCTTGACCGTATCCACCTGCTGCTTGAGGCGTTTGATATTGCCCTCGGCCTGGCTCACGGCCTTGCGCAGTTGCGCCACGCTGGCGGCGAAACCTTCGGCCTGCTCGCGCTCGCTGGCCTGCTCGACTTCCAGATTGGCGATCTTCTCGGCCACCTCCTTGGCCAGGGTCTCGTTGCCGGCTTCCAGGGCCTTGAGGGCGTACTGTTCGTACTCGGCGATGCTCGCCGCGCTCTTGGCCACCTTGTCGCTGGCCAACTTGTGCTTGGCCATGATCTCGGCCAGCGCTTCCTTGGACTTGCGCAGCTCGACATCGGCGTCGCGGATTTCCTGGTCGAGGATGCGCAGGGCCTGGCTATCGACCACAGCCTCCCCCATCTCGTTGGCGCCGCCACGCAGCGCGGTCAGCAATTTGCTCCAGACATTCATCGCGTTTCTCCTCTCAGGCGCCAGACTTGAGGAAGCCTTCGTAGGCTTCGGTGGCCTTGATCACGTTGTCCGCCAGCAGTTCGATCTCGAACACCACGTCGGACAGGCTCGAGGACGAACTCAGCGCGCCAAACATGGTGTAGCAGTCGCGCCCATCGGCCATTTTTTCCAGGCCGATGGACGACAGCGGGAACAGCTTGTGGGTGCGCAGCACTTCTTCGTTGAACGCAGCGGCATCGCGCACGTCGCTGGCCGGCCAGAGCAGCGCCTCGACGATGATCTGCTCGCCGAACACGGCGACGAACAGCGGCAGATCGCCGTATTCGCGCATGCTGATATGCAGGCTGGCGTCGGCGCCGTCGATCAGCTCGATGCCAGCCTGGCCGCTCTGGAACAGTTCCGTTGCCGCCAGGGCTTCGTGCAGCGCCTTGGCAGTCCAAACCTGAGGCATGTTCATACCCTCCTCCTTTTCCATCGAAGCCAGCAGCGACTGTGGCTGGCGCAGTTTGCGCTCGAGCGCGAGCAACAGCGGCGCATGCTCGGGCAAGATCCAGACTTCCTTCTTGACCAACCCCTGCTCACGCAGACGCTGACGGTAAAGACGCTGGTAATGAGCGGATGATTTGCTGTCCATGAAACGCAGCCTAGACCCTCACATGTAAAACGTAAAGTCATTACATGTGATAAATGTGACATCGTTCGTCAGGCGCGCGCGCAGGCATCCGCCGCCGCCCCGAGCAGGCGACACGAAGGTGGACAGGCAAGAAAAAAGAGAATCGCGATAGGATCATCCATGTCCAACACCAGTGCTTCCCTACAGAGGAGTTCGCATTAAAGCGCAAAGCTGCCGACCGCGCACAGGCAAAAGCGCCAACCAGGTCGCAGAACCGGCCCATCACCCGAACAGGCTTCATGCCATGCAGGAACTACCAGAAGACGTGCGTCAGCTATTGCACGTCGACCGACGCCAAGCCGCCATCACCTTGCTACGCGATGCTTATGGACTCTCAGCGGACGAAGCCGAACGGCGAGTCGACCAGTACCTGGAAGACAATCCTCCACTGCGCCCGCGCGGCGCAGCCATCGTTCGCGCCAGTCGAGCCAACGCCCTGATCTGGCTGACACTGATCATCCTGATGGCGCTGCTGGGTCTGCTATTCGCACACTGAGCAGTGCACAAACGAAACCGGCGCCACAAGGGCGCCGGCTCGGTTACGCAAAACCCTTAAAGAGGCTTGCCACGATTACCATGAGCGGCAACGAACTGCTGCACGGCCTTGAGGTCATTGGCCAGCACCGTGCAACGCTCTTCGCGCTGGAACAGATCGGTCAGGTGCACAGGCAACGTCGGCACCGCATCGATACCGGCCTTCTCCACCGCTTCGGGGAACTTGACCGGGTGCGCGGTACCCAGCACCACCATGGGTGTGGCCAGACTGCGACGGCACTCACGCGCTGCGCGCACACCGATGGCAGTGTGCGGATCGAGCAGCTCGCCGCACTCCTGATACACCTCGGTGATGGTCTCGCAGGTCTGCTCGTCATTTACCGCCAGCGAATCGAACAGCTTGCGCGCCTCGGTCCAGCGATCTTCCTCGACGCTGAAACCGCCGCCCTGCTTGAAGCTGTCCATCAGGCCAGCGATGGCCGCCCCGTTACGCCCGTGCAGGTCGAACAGCAGGCGCTCGAAGTTGGACGAGACCATGATGTCCATCGACGGCGACAGGGTCGGGTGCAGGGTTTCCTTGACGTACTGATTGCCGCTCATGAAGCGGTGCAGGATGTCGTTGCGATTGGTGGCAACGATTAGCTGGCTGACGGGCAGGCCCATGTTGCGCGCCAGGTAGCCGGCGAAGATGTCGCCGAAGTTGCCGGTGGGCACCGAGAAGGCGATGGAACGCGCCGGGCCGCCGAGCTGCAGCGCAGCGTGGAAGTAGTAGACGATCTGGGCCATGATTCGCGCCCAGTTGATCGAGTTGACTGCCACCAGGCGGGTGCCCTTGAGGAAACCCTGGTCGGCGAAGCTGGCCTTGACCATCTCCTGGCAGTCGTCGAAGTTGCCTTCGATGGCGATGTTGTGGATGTTGTCGCCGAGGATGGTGGTCATCTGCCGGCGCTGCACCTCGGACACACGGTTGTGCGGGTGCATGATGAAGATGTCGACGTTATCGCAGGCCTTGCAGCCTTCGATGGCCGCCGAGCCGGTGTCGCCGGAGGTAGCCCCCATGATCACCACGCGCTCACCGCGCTTGGCCAGCACATGGTCGAGCAGACGGCCGAGCAGTTGCAGGGCGAAGTCCTTGAACGCCAGGGTCGGGCCATGGAACAGCTCCAGCACCCACTCGTTGCCGTTGAGCTGACGCAGCGGCGCGACAGCATTGTGCTCGAACACGCCGTAGGTTTCTTCGAGGATCTTCTTGAAGTCGGCATCGGCGATGGAGCCGGCAACGAACGGGCGCATCACCCGGAAGGCCAGCTCGTGATACGGCAGCCCCGCCCAGGAAGCGATTTCCTCGACGGTGAACCGCGGCAGGTTCTCCGGCACGTAGAGGCCGCCATCGCTGGCAAGGCCTGCCAGCAGCACGTCTTCAAAATTCAGGGCCGGCGCCTGGCCGCGGGTACTGATATAGCGCATGACTTTCAAACCTTCGGTTCGAGCCGCAAGCTACAGGCTACAAGCTACAAGTGAAGCAGCGCTCCGCTTGCAGCTTGGGGCTTGAGGCTTGCAGCTACTGTTAATTGAGCTGCTCGACGCGCAGGCGCATGACCGGCGAGGTCACGCCATCCAGCGCTTCCATGGCGGCGATGGCTTCGATGATACGCGCCTCGACCACGCGATGGGTCACCAGGATCATCGGCACCAGGCCGTCCTGCTCCTCGGCTTCCTTCTGCATGATCGACTCGATGTTGATGCCACGCTCGGAGAGGATGCTCGCCACCTGGGCCAGCACGCCCGGGTGATCCTTGGCCTGGATGCGCAGGTAGTAGGCGCTCTCGCACTCCTCGATGGGCAGGATCGGGTGATCGGACAGCGAATCCGGCTGGAAGGCCAGGTGCGGCACGCGGTTGGTCGGATCGGTGGTCAGCGCACGCACCACGTCCACCAGGTCGGCCACCACCGCCGAAGCGGTCGGCTCCATGCCAGCACCGGCACCGTAATAGAGGGTGCTGCCAACGGCATCGCCGTTGACCATCACCGCGTTCATCACACCGTTGACGTTGGCGATCAGACGGTCAGCCGGAATCAGCGTCGGGTGTACGCGCAGCTCGATACCGGCATCGGTGCGACGCGCGACACCCAGGTGCTTGATGCGATAGCCCAGCGCCTCGGCGTAGTTCACGTCGGCCGTGGTCAGCTTGGTGATGCCTTCGGTGTAGGCCTTGTCGAACTGCAGCGGGATGCCGAATGCGATGGACGCCAGGATGGTCAGCTTGTGCGCGGCATCGATGCCTTCGACGTCGAAGGTCGGATCGGCTTCGGCATAACCCAGCGCCTGCGCTTCCTTGAGCACGTCGTCGAAGGCACGACCCTTCTCGCGCATCTCGGTAAGAATGAAGTTGCCGGTGCCGTTGATGATGCCGGCCAACCAGTTGATGCGGTTGGCCGCCAGGCCTTCGCGGATCGCCTTGATCACTGGGATACCACCGGCCACGGCGGCCTCGAAGGCAACGATCACGCCCTTCTCGCGCGCCTTGGCGAAGATCTCGTTACCGTGCACGGCGATCAGCGCCTTGTTGGCGGTGACCACATGCTTGCCGTTGTCGATGGCCTTGAGCACCAGCTCCTTGGCCAAGGTATAACCACCGATCAGCTCGATGACGATATCGATCTCGGGGTTGTTGACCAGCTCGAACACATCGCGGGTCATGGCAATGCCGGTGGTGTCGTACTGCGGCTTGGGCGAACGAATGGCGATCTGGGCAATCTCGATGCCGCGACCGGCACGCCGAGTAATCTCCTCGGCGTTGCGCTTGAGTACATTCAAAGTACCGCCACCGACGGTGCCCAACCCACAGATGCCCACTTTGACCGGCTTCACACTCAATTCCCCATCAGCACTGCACGAAACGGCCGGAGCATGCTCCGGCCGCAGATAAAGAGCCGCACCTTACGAAGCGGCTGTTTGTTAGTCAATCCAACTCAGTCGTTCGACTCCAGGGCAATCTTGGCCAACTGCGGCGCCGGCTGATAGCCCGGAATCATCTTGCCGTTGGCCAGCACGATGGCCGGCGTACCGTTCACACCTATCATTTGCCCGAGGTGGTATTGCTTGGCCACCGGATTGTCACAATCGGCCTCCGGCACGCTCTGGCGGGTCTTGGCGAGATTCATCGCCGCCTGGCGATCCTTGGCACACCAGACGCTGGCCAACTCCTTGGCCGCCGGGCTGTTCAGGCCCTGACGCGGGAAAGCCACGTAACGCACTTCGACGCCCAGACGGTTGAGCTCCGGCACTTCGCTGTGCAGCTTCTGGCAGTAGCCGCAGTCGGTATCGGTGAACACGGTGATATGGGTTTTCGGCGCCTTGGGCGCGAAGACCACCATTTCCTTGGCGGGAATGGCGTTGATCTCCTTGGCGACCGAGCGGCTTTCCTCGATTTCGGTGAGGTTGACTGCCTTGCCGTCCTTGACCTGGAACAGATAGCCCTGAATCAGGAACTGACCGTCGGCGCTGGTATAGAGCTGGCGACCGCCCTTGAGCTGCACCTGGTAGATACCCGACACCGGGCTCTCGGCGATGGCTTCGATCGGCAGGTCGGCGTCCAACGACTTCAGGCTCTGACGAATGGCCTGATCCGGATCGGCGGCCAGGCTGATGCTGCTACCCAGTGCCAGAGCCAGGGCGACGGAAAGACGAATCGGGGACATGAAAACTCCTGTCGAACGACGAGCGGCGAAATCGGCACAGCCTACCACATAAGCACCCTCCGGCAGCGAGACGCTGCGCCAGCGGTGTGAACGGGCAGACGGATCGTTCTCTTCGAGTCCGCCGCGCGTGGGATGTTCCCGCTCACCCCCTGGGATGGTGCTGGGCATGCAACTCCTGCAAGCGGGCGCGGGCGATATGGGTATAGATCTGCGTGGTGGACAGGTCGCTATGACCCAGCAGCATCTGCACCACGCGCAGATCGGCGCCATGGTTGAGCAGATGCGTGGCAAAGGCATGACGCAGGGTATGCGGCGACAGGGCCTTGGCGATTCCGGCCACGCGCGCCTGGTGCTTGATGCGGTGCCAGAAGGTCTGCCGGGTCATCTGCTCGCCACGCAGGCTGGGAAACAGCACATCGCTGGGCTTGCCGCCGAGCAGCAAGGGTCGCGCCTCACGACTGTAGCGTTCGATCCAGGCGATGGCTTCCTCGCCCAATGGCACCAGGCGCTCCTTGCTGCCCTTGCCGAATACCCGCAGCACGCCCTGGCGCAGGTTGACCTGCTCGAGAGTCAACCCCACCAGCTCGCTGACGCGCAAACCACAGGCATAGAGCACCTCGAGCATGGCGCGGTCACGCAGGCCGATGGGATCGTCCAGATCCGGCGCCTGCAGCAGCGCCTCGACATCCGCTTCGGATAGCGACTTGGGCAGCGGTTTGCCGATCTGCGGCAACTCCACCTGCAAGGTGGGATCCTCGGCGATCAGCGCCTCGCGCAGAAGAAAGCGGTAGAAGCCGCGCACCCCGGAGAGGAAGCGCGCCGTGGAACGGGCCTGATAGCCCTGCTCCAGACGCCAGGCCAAGTGATCGAGAATGGCATCGCGCCCCGCATGCTGCAGGGCCAGGCCGCGCCCATCGAGCCAGGCATGGAAATGCTCCAGATCACTGCGATAGGCCGCCTGGGTATGGGCAGACAGACCCTTTTCCAGCCACAACGCTTCGAGAAAGCGTTCGATCAGAGGATCGGGTAATGTTGACATCGCAGACTCATGAACCAGTGAGTCATCTAGTTTTCCACAGCCCGAGCGCGATAGGGAGATCCGATGAGTGAAACACAGATCCTGCTGAGCCTGGGCGGTATCGGCCTGCTGGCATTGGCCAGCCAGTGGCTGGCCTGGCGCATCCGCCTGCCGGCGATTCTCTTCCTGCTGTTCGGTGGCATCCTGGCCGGCCCATTGCTCGGCCTGCTCGACCCGCAGGAGCTGTTCGGGCCCCTGCTGTTTCCCTTCATTTCCCTGGCCGTGGCGCTGATCCTGTTCGAGGGCAGCCTGACCCTGCACCTGTCGGAATGGCGCGAGATCGGCAAGGTGGTGCACCGCCTGGTCACGTTGGGCGCCTTGTTGACCTGGGCGGTGATCAGTGTGACCAGTCACTATCTGCTGGGTTTCTCCTGGGATCTGGCGCTGCTGTTCGGCACCCTCACCCTGGTTACCGGACCGACCGTGATCGCACCGATGCTGCGCGTGGTAAGCCCCACCTCCGCCGTGGCCAACATCCTGCGCTGGGAAGGCATCGTCATCGACCCCATCGGCGCCCTGCTGGCGGTGGTCACCTTCGCCTTCATCGTCAGCTATGCAGAAGGCAATGCCTGGAGCGAGAGCCTGAGCACCTTCGCCGCGGTGATCGCCTGTGGCAGCCTGCTCGGCGCAGCCGCCGGCTGGGCCTTCGGCATCGTCCTGCGGCGCCGCTGGCTGCCCGAATACCTGCACACTTTCACCGCCCTGACCGTCGTGATCGGCGTATTCATCGCCGCCAACCTGATCGAACACGAGTCGGGGCTGCTGGCCGTCACGGTGATGGGTATGTGGCTGGCCAACATGCGCGGCGTGGATATCCGCCCGATCCTGCATTTCAAGGAAAACCTCAGCGTCCTGCTGATCTCCGGCCTGTTCATCATCCTCGCCGCACGCCTGGATCTGCACGCCCTGCTGGCGCTCGGCCCGGTGACCCTGATCCTGCTGGCGGTGATCCAGTTCGTCGCCCGCCCCCTGAACATCCTGGCCTGCACCCTCGGCTCTGCCCTGAACTGGCGCGAACGCGCCCTGTTGGCCTGGATCGCCCCGCGCGGCATAGTCGCTGCCGCCGTCTCGGCCATCTTCGCCCTGCGCCTGGAGCAGCAGGGCAACCCCCAAGCCCAGTTGCTGGTGCCACTGACCTTCATGGTGATCATCGGTACCGTGGTCATCCAGAGCGCCACCGCGCGTCCGTTGGCGCGCCTGCTGAAAGCGACCGAACCTTCACCGAGCGGCTTTCTGATCATCGGCGCCAACCCGGTGGCGCGCGCCCTGGGCAAGGCCATCCAGAGCCTCGGCAACCAGGTGCTGCTGACCGATTCGAGCTGGGAGAACATCCGCGCCGCACGCATGGCCGGGCTGCCCACCTACTTCGGCAATCCGACCTCGCAGCACGCCGAAGCCCACCTGGATCTGGTGGGACTTGGCCACCTGCTGGCGCTGTCCCCTTCAGCGGAACTCAACGCTCTGGCCTGCATGCACTTTCGCCATGATTTTCCCGGCAACCGCCGCTTCACCCTACCCGCGGGCGCGGACGGCAAGCGCAGCGACAAGCATCGCAGCAGCGACGAGGTACGCGGCCTACCGCTGGGCAGCCAGGCCTCGAGCTATCCACGCTTCGCCAGCCAACTGGCGCGTGGCGACGAAGTACGCAGCACCACCCTGACACAGACCTTCGACTGGGACGCCTATCAGGCGCTGCACGGCAAACGTGCCACACTGATCCTGGCCCGCGATCCGAGCGGCTGGCTGCATGTGGCCACGAACCCTCTGGACTTCACTCCGGGTATTGGCTGGACACTGACGGCACTGATCGAAACAGAGGAAACGCCCACCCGCTCATCCGAGCAGGAAGAACCTGAAGTCACAGCATGAAACATAGGGCAGCCTATCTTTGGTTGGGTGACGGATAGGCACACCAAGCGCATGATTTCAACACGCCATCACCTCGCCCGGTAGCCTAGCCATGTCCAATCACACCCAATCTCGTCTGGGTCAGATCCTGATCAACAAGGGTCTGATCACCTCCAAACAGCTGGATGCGGCCATCCAGATACAACTGGTCAGCCGTAAACGCCTGGGTGAAGTCCTGGTCGAGCAAGGCCTGCTGACCGAGAAACAACTGGCCAAAGCGCTGAAGAAGCAGACCAACCTGCGCCTCACCGCCACCCTGGTCGCTGCCCTGCTCAGCCCCTTCCAGATGGCCAGCGCGGACATCCAACGCATGCAACCGAGCAGCAGCATCAGTCGCCAGGAACTGCCGCGCGGCATGCAGAGCCTCAGCGACAGCGAAATGAGCGACGTCAGCGCCCAGGGCCTGGACAACGCCCTGCAAGGCCTGCTGCTGCAAGCCGAGAGCGGCGATGGCATCGGCACCGTCAAGCAACTGGCCAAGCTGGTCATGCCGGCGCTGGAAAGCCTGGAAGCGGAAAACAGCATGAGCGACGTGCATTACGACACCAGCAAGCTGCGCTCGACCATGAATGCCGACGGCTCGATCAACGTCAACCTGCCCAGCTCCATCGGCGAGATGCGCTTCGACAACATCCGCGTCAAGGGCGCCCCGCAGAGCCAGAGCCTCGGCAGCCTGCAACTGAACGACATCGACCTGTCGCAGGCCAGCCTGAAGATCAGCCTGCGCCCCTGAAAACAGCCGCGCAATAACGAAAAAAGCAGCCCGAAGGCTGCTTTTTTTTGCGAGAAGCGTCCGAACTTAGGACAGCTTTTCCTTGATGCGTGCGGCCTTGCCGGACAGGTCGCGCAGGTAGTACAGCTTGGCCTTGCGCACGTCACCGCGGCGCTTGACGCTCAGGCTGTCGACCAGCGGCGAGTAGGTCTGGAAGGTACGCTCGACGCCCACACCGCTGGAGATCTTGCGCACGGTGAAGGCACTGTTCAGGCCACGGTTACGCTTGGCGATCACCACGCCCTCGAAGGCCTGCAGACGCTGACGGTCACCTTCCTTCACCTTCACCTGAACCACTACGGTGTCACCCGGGGCGAAGGTCGGGATTTCTTTGTTCATCTGCTCGGCTTCGAGCATCTGGATAATCTTGTTGGTCATGCTGCGCTCCTAAGACAAGCCTCCCGGCCTGCCATCGATACGTTAACTATCGTCCCGCTGGCGGATGTATTCCTCCAGCAGCTTCTTCTCTTCTCCAGAAAGCGAGCGGCTATCCAGAAGATCGGCGCGGCGTTCCCAGGTCCGACCAAGGGACTGCTGCAAACGCCAGCGCCGGATGTGTTCGTGGTTGCCACTAAGCAACACTTCAGGAACACGTTTATCCGCATACACCTCCGGGCGGGTGTAGTGCGGGCAGTCGAGCAGGCCATCCGTAAAGGAGTCCTCCTCGGCCGAATCGGCATGACCCAATGCACCAGGCAAAAGGCGCGTTACCGCGTCGATCAGCACCATGGCCGGCAGCTCACCGCCGGACAGGACGTAGTCGCCAATCGACCATTCCTCATCCACATGCGCTTCGATGAAGCGCTCGTCGATTCCTTCGTAGCGACCGGCAATCAGGATCAGAGCCTGCTCCTGCGCCAGTTCGCGCACCGCAGCCTGGTTGAGCTGGCGGCCTTGCGGCGAGAGGTAGATCACCTTCGCCGTCTCCCCTGCAGCCTGCCTGGCACTGGCCAGAGCGTCTTCCAGAGGCTTGATCTTCATCACCATGCCAGGGCCACCGCCGAAGGGGCGATCATCCACCGTATGATGTCGATCCGTCGTGTAGTCTCGCGGGTTCCAGCAATTGAGCTGGAGCAGTTCCTGCTTCACCGCGCGACTGGTGATACCGTACTCGCCAATAGCGGCAAACATTTCCGGGAACAGGGTGATGACTTCTACGCGCATGAGCCTTAGAAATCCGCATCCCAGTCGACCCGCATCTCGCCGGCTGCCAGATCCACCACCAGCACGCATTGCTCCGTATAGGGCAACAGGCGCTCGCGATCATCCAGGCTGCCCGCGCAGGGCTTGACCACCATCACATCATTGGCACCAGTCTCGAACAGATGGTCGACCACACCGAGCAACTGCCCTGCCTGATCGATGACCTTCAATCCTTGCAACTGGTACCAGTAGAACTCGCCATCATCCAGGTCTGGCAGCTCGCTGCGCGGCACGCAGATCTCGAAGTCGGCGTAGGTACGCGCGATTTCGCGATCATCCAGACCCTTCAACTTGGCCACCAGCACCTTGCCTTGCAGGCGGCCGCTGGCCAGTTCCACGTGTTTCACCTCGCCTGTACGCCTGAGCGTCCAGCGCGGGTAATCGAGCACGTTATCGATGGGATCGGTAAAGGAATAGACCTTCACTTCACCCCTGACGCCGTGCACCGAAACAATCTTGCCGAGAACCACCAGATCCTCGGCTACGGCCGGCGTCGTACTCATGAGCGTGCTTAGGCAGCAGCCTTGGCAGCTTCCTTGAGCAGCTGAGCAACGCGCTCAGACGGCTGGGCACCCTGGCTCAGCCAGTAGGTAGCGCGCTCTTGATTGACGGACAGCTTGACTTCGGCACCCGAGGCGATCGGGTTGAAGAAACCGATACGCTCCACGAAGCGACCGTCGCGCGCATTGCGGCTGTTGGTCACGGTCAGGTGGTAGAAGGGGCGCTTTTTGGAGCCGCCACGAGCGAGACGAATAGTTACCATGAGAACATCGTTCCTGTTGTCGGTGCTAACTTGAGGCACACATCAAAAATGGGCCTAGGCCCGAAAGGCCGCATATTCTATGAGCAAAAGCGGCAAGCTTCAAGCCACAAGCTACAAGTAAAAGCAGATTTCCAGACTGTGGCCCTTTCTTGCGGCTTGCAGCTCGTCGCTTGCGGCTGCTTTCCTAGGGCCTGTTGACGTTTCGCTCGTGGCCGCGACGGAGCCAGTTTTTGCGTGGAGCTAGGCGCGAGACGCGAAGTTTGGTCGCCCAAATGAGCCGTCGAGCAACAACGCACCACGCAAAAACTGGCCCGTCCCTTCGGGTTGCGCGGCAAATTGCGCCATGCGTCGTTGCGGGATTAGGCAAGGGAACGACCATTACCTGCATCCCGCGCCTAGCCTGGCGCAATTTGGCGCAGCAACGCGGCTCACGTCGAAACGTCAACAGGCCCTAGAACTTCGGCATCCCACCGCCGCCGGGCAGCATGCCGCCCATGCCGCGCATCATCTTGGCCATGCCACCTTTGGCGGTGAATTTCTTCATCATCTTCTGCATCTGCTTGTGCTGCTTGATCAAGCGCCCGATGTCCTGCACCTGGGTGCCGGAGCCCATCGCGATACGACGCTTGCGCGAGCCACTGATGATGTCCGGGTCGCGACGCTCGGCCGGAGTCATGGAGTTGATGATCGCCTCCATCTGCTTGAACTGCTTCTCGGCCGCGCCCTGGGCGTTGCCCATCTGCGAGAGGTTGACGCCACCGATGGACGGCAGCTTGTCCATCAGGCCGCCGAGGCCACCCATATTCTTCATCTGTTGCAGTTGGTCGCGGAAGTCTTCGAGGTCGAAGCCCTTGCCCTTCTTCAGCTTTTTGGTGAGCTTCTCCGCCTTTTCGCGATCGAGGGTCTGCTCGGCCTGCTCGATCAGACTGAGCACGTCGCCCATGCCGAGGATGCGCGACGCGATGCGATCCGGGTGGAAGGGCTCGAGCGCATCGCTCTTCTCGCCCATACCGATAAACTTGATCGGCTTGCCGGTGATATGCCGTACCGACAGCGCCGCACCGCCACGGGCGTCGCCGTCGACCTTGGTCAGCACCACGCCGGTCAGCGGCAGCGCCTCGCCGAAGGCCTTGGCCGTGTTGGCGGCATCCTGGCCAGTCATGGCGTCGACCACGAACAGGGTCTCGACCGGCTTGACCGCCGCGTGCAACGCCTGAATCTCGGCCATCATCTCGGCATCCACGGCCAGACGACCGGCGGTATCGAGGATGACCACATCGATGAACTTCAGCTTGGCTTCGCGGATCGCCGCATTGGCGATGTCCACCGGCTTCTGGCTGGCATCGGAGGGGAAGAAGGTAACACCCAGGTCGCCGGCCAGGGTTTCCAGTTGCTTGATCGCCGCCGGGCGATAGACGTCGGCAGAGACCAGCAGCACCGACTTCTTCTTGCGCTCCTTGAGGAACTTGGCCAGCTTGCCAGCGGTGGTAGTCTTGCCCGCACCCTGCAGGCCAGCCATCAGCACCACGGCAGGCGGCGCGGCGTTGAGTGCCAGATCCTCGTTGGCCGCGCCCATCAGCTCTTCCAGCTCGGCGCGCACGATCTTCACGAAGGCCTGGCCCGGGGTCAGGCTCTTGGACACCTCGGTGCCAACGGCGCGCTCCTTGACCTTGCCGACGAAGTCCTTGACCACTGGCAAGGCCACGTCGGCCTCGAGCAAGGCCATGCGCACTTCGCGCAGGGTGTCCTTGATGTTGTCTTCGGTCAGCTTGGCCTTGCCGGTGACGCTACGCAGCGTCTGGGAAAGGCGGTCGGTGAGATTCTCGAACATGCACGTTCCTTACGAATGGGGTGCGACCCGGCAACCCGGGGTGCGACAGGCGGCCGATTATAGCCAAGTCGCCGCCTCATCGACACCGCCGGCGGTCTTTCGTGCAGGCAGGCATCTGTGCCACACTCAGCGCCTTTCGGGCTCGCCCTACACGGATTTATGCACCCTCTGTTGCCCAGCCTCGCCGCCGCCCTCCTCTATGCCGGCGCCACCGCCTATCAAGGTCTGCGCCTGACCCAGCGCAGCGTCGCCGACAAACGCCTGCTGGCGCTGCTCGGCGTGCTCGCCCTGTGCTTCCACGGGGTCAGCCTGTTCTACCAGTTATTTGACGTGCACGGCCTGAACCTGGACTTCTTCAACGCCGCTAGCCTCATCGCCTGGGCGGTGATCGCCCTGATTCTCTTGGCCTGTCTGCGCATTCCGGTGGAAAACCTGCTGCTGTTGCTCTTCCCCCTGGGCACCCTGACGGTGCTGGCGGCAGAGTTCATGCCCAGCGGCACGATCGATCCGATCGACGAGCACCCCGGCATCCTTGCCCATATCCTGCTGTCGATCCTGGCCTACGGCATGCTCACCATCGCCGTTTTCCAGTCAATCCTGTTGCTGCTGCAAGACCATCAGCTCAAGCACAAGCACCCCTCCGGGCTGATCAAGAACTTCCCACCGCTGCAGACCATGGAGAGCCTGCTATTCGGCTTCCTTTTCGCCGGCTGGCTGCTGCTGTCGCTGTCGCTGCTCTCCGGGGCCCTGTACATCGATGATCTGTTCGCCCAGCACCTGGCGCACAAGACCATCCTTTCCTGTTTCGCCTGGGTGGTATTCGCCGTGCTCCTGTGGGGGCGTCATCAACTGGGTTGGCGTGGGCACAAGGCCATCCGCTGGACGCTGGCCGGCTTCTGCCTGCTGATGCTGGCCTATTTCGGCAGCAAGCTGGTGCGCGAATTCATCCTGCACATCTGAGAAAGCCGTCATGGACGCCCCCCATTCGAGCCACCTGATCGGCCTGCTGATCTTCCTGATCCTCTGCTCGGCCTTCTTCTCCAGCTCCGAGACCGGCATGCTCAGCATCAACCGTTATCGGCTCAAGCACCTGAGCAAGGAAGGGCATAAGGGCGCCAAGCGCGTTGCGCGCCTGCTAGAACACCCCGATCGCATGCTCGGCACCATTCTGGTGGGCAACAACGTGGTCAACATCCTCGCCGCCTCCATCGCCACGGTACTGGCAGTGGAAATCTGGGGCGAAGCGGGTATCGCCATCGCCACGGCCGGCCTCACCATCATCGTGCTGATCTTCGGTGAAATCACCCCCAAGACCCTGGCCGCGCTGCGCCCGGAAATGGTGGCCTTCCCCGCCAGCCGCGTGCTCAGCCTGCTGCAGAGCCTGCTCTATCCGGTGGTGTGGCTGACCAGCGCCATCAGCAACCTGCTGCTGCGCCTGGTTGGGGTCGATCCGTCGCAGCGCGCCAGCGATAGCCTGTCCACCGAGGAGCTGCGCAGCGTGGTGCGCGAGTCCGGCCCGCAGATGTCAGCCAATCGCCAGAGCATGCTGCTGAGCATTCTCGACCTGGAACGGGTCACCGTGGATGACATCATGATCCCGCGCAACGAGGTGGCCGGCATCGACCTCGAGGACGATCTGGAAAGCATCATCGAGCAGCTACGCACCACCCATCACACCCGTCTTCCGGTGTATCGCAGCGACATCAACCAGATCGAGGGCGTGGTGCACATGCGCCAGATCGCCCGCCTGCTCAGCCATGACCAGTTGAGCAAAGAATCCCTGCTGGCAGCCTGCAACGAGCCTTACTTCATCCCCGAAAACACCCCGCTGGCGACCCAACTGATCAACTTCCAGAAGGAAAAACGCCGCATCGGCATCGTCGTCGACGAATATGGCGAAGTCATCGGCATCGTCACCCTGGAAGACATCCTCGAAGAAATCGTTGGCGACTTCAGCAATCAGGACAGCCTGCGCAGCCCCGACATTCACCCGCAGGACGACGGCACCCAGGTCATCGATGGCGCCGCCTACATCCGCGAGGTGAACAAGGCGCTCGGCTGGCACCTGCCCAGCGACGGCCCCAAGACCCTCAACGGCCTGATCACCGAGGCCCTGGAGAGCATTCCCGACAGCGCCGTGTGCCTGAAGATCGGCCCCTACCGCCTGGAAATCCTCCAGGCAGCGGAAAATCGGGTGAAGAGCGTGCGCGTCTGGCAGGCGGAAAAGCTCAGGCCGCAGACGCCAGCAGCGGACTGACACGCAGCGCCAGCCCCTCGCCCCAGCACTGATAGCCCAGCGCCGAAGGATGGCAGCCATCCTCGGCCAGGTAGCGCGCCTCGAACGGCAGATCCAGGGCGCAATGCAGCGCTCCCAGATCCCGCGCCACCCGCTGCAGCTCCTGATCGAGCATGCGCGCCCGCCAGCCCATCAGTTGCCGCAACAACCAGGGCAAGGCGCTGAAGTGCTGCAGCGGCGGCACTGCACTGAACGCCACGCGGCAGCCCTGCCCGCCCAACGCACGGGCCATCCCGGCCAGCGCTTGCATCCAGACTTTGCTCGGCGTGAGGCGAGTGGTGTCGTTGACGCCGAATACCAGCAGCGCCAGATCGGCCGGCTCGCTCAGCGCCTGCGGCAACAGACGCTCATGAGCCTGAGCTGCGGTGATGCCGTTCTCGCCGCAGGCGCGCCAGCGCACGGGGCGCCTCAGGTGCTCGGCGAGGGCTGCCGCCAGGCAGGCGGCCAGGGACTGCTCGAAGTGTGTGACGCCGACACCCGCCACGGTCGATTCACCGACCAGCAGCAGGCGCAAGGGCTCACCCGGCAGATGCGCGGCAGCGACGCCATTCGGCTCGCCCTGCGCAACCGGCAGGCGCAACGCCGTGCGCCGGGTGTGCAAGGCCAGAGGCAGCGCCAAGGGCAGCAGCGGCACCGCCGCCAGCCACCACAGCGCCTGCCGACTCACAACTGGACGCGAACCGCCTGAGCGCTGCGCAGCGCTTTCGCGCGCGCGGCTTCGATGGACTCGTCACGCGCCAGCGCCACGCCCATGCGCCGCTGGCCCTTAACCTCAGGCTTGCCGAACAGACGCAAGGCAGTATCCGGCTCACACAGGGCCTCGCCGAGATTGGCGAAGCTGGCCTGCTGCGAGTTGCCTTCGACCAGAATCACCGCCGAAGCCGACGGGCCCATCTGGCGGATCGCCGGAATCGGCAGGCCGAGAATGGCGCGGGCATGCAGGGCGAATTCGGACAGATCCTGGGAGATCAGCGTCACCAGGCCGGTATCGTGCGGGCGCGGCGATACCTCGCTGAACCACACCTGATCGCCCTTGACGAACAGCTCGACGCCGAACAGGCCACGGCCGCCAAGCGCTTCGGTCACCGCCAGGGCAACGCGCTCGGATTCGGCCAGCGCCTTCGCGCTCATCGGCTGCGGCTGCCAGGACTCCTGATAGTCGCCATTCTCCTGGCGGTGGCCGATCGGTGCGCAGAAGCTGGTGCCACCGGCGTGACGCACGGTGAGCAGGGTGATTTCATAGTCGAAGTCGATGAAACCCTCGACTATCACCCGGCCCTTGCCGGCACGCCCACCTTCCTGAGCATAGTCCCAGGACTTCTGCAGGTCGGCGTCGCTTTTCAGCACGCTCTGGCCCTTGCCGGAGGAGCTCATGATCGGTTTGACCACGCAGGGATAGCCGACGGACTTCACTGCCGCCACGTAGTCCTCGAAGTTGTCGGAAAAGTGGTAGGGCGAAGTGGGCAGGCCTAGCTCCTCGGCTGCCAAACGGCGGATGCCCTCACGATTCATGGTCAACTGCGCAGCACGCGCGGTCGGCACCACGTTGAAACCTTCGGCCTCCAGCTCGACGAGGGTGGCAGTGGCGATGGCCTCGATCTCCGGAACGATGTAGTGCGGTTGCTCCTGCTCGATCACCGCACGCAGAGCCGCACCGTCGAGCATGTCGATGACGTGACTGCGATGAGCCACCTGCATGGCCGGCGCATTGGCGTAGCGATCCACGCCGATGACTTCGCAGCCCAGACGCTGCAGCTCGATCACCACTTCCTTGCCAAGCTCACCGCAGCCACACAGCAGTACACGGGTTGCGGAAGAAGACAGGGGGGTTCCAATACGGGGCATGAGTGTTCCTCGAACAGTGAATCAGGAAGTCATTAAGAGGCCGGAAGCACGCGCGCGCTCCAGGCAGTGTTGCAGCACCACGCGGCGCTCGACGTTGTCCATGCGGCCCCAGCGAGTGATTTCATCCGCCGTGCGCTGGCAGCCGATGCAGATATCCTGCTCGTCCAGGGCACAGACCTGCACGCAGGGCGAACGCACGGGTTTCTCGTCACTCATCGTCCAGTACCAGGTCGCGGGCAAAGCGCTGCGCATTATGAACGTAATGGGCGGCGCTGGCCTCCAGCATCTTCTTCTGCTGCTCGGTCAGCTCGCGCACCACCTTGCCGGGGCTGCCCATCACCAGACTGCCATCGGGAATCACCTTGCCCTCGGGAATCAGGCTGTTGGCGCCGATGATGCAGTACTTGCCGATCTTCACGCCGTTGAGAATCACCGCATTGATGCCGATGAGGCTGTAATCGTCCACCGTACAGCCATGCATCATGACGTTGTGGCCGACGGTGACGCCCTTGCCCAGGGTCAGCGGAAAACCCATGTCGGTATGCATGACGCTGCCGTCCTGCACATTGCTGTTCTCGCCAATGTGGATCAACTCGTTGTCACCACGCAGCACGGCGCCGAACCAGACGCTGGCACCGGCCTCCAGACGCACCTTGCCGATAAGGTCGGCGCTCGGTGCTATCCAGCTCTCGGGGTGAGCCTCGACACGAGAGTTTCCCAGGCGATATTTCATGAGCGTCAGTCCTCAGCGCAGATGGATGAAATGTTCAGGCGGCTGGTGCAGGGAAATCTGTGCGTCGTCGAAAAGCAGGTTGACCAGCTCCACCACCATGATCGCGGTCAGGCCCCAGATGCGGTACTCGTCGTAGGTATAGGACGGCACGTACCAACTCTGCCCGAGATAATCGATGCGATGGGTGACCTCGCGCGGGTCGCTGCGGAAGAACTCCAGTGGCACGGAAAACACCGCGGCGATCTCGGCGTCGTTGGCCTTGTACTCGACGTAGTCGGGCACCAGCCCGACATAGGGCGTGACCCGTATACCATGGCGCGAAACCAGTGGGCTGAGCGGCCCGAGCACTTCCACCAGGCCGGGTGGCAGACCGATCTCCTCCTCGCTTTCGCGCAGCGCGGTATGGATCAGGTCGACGTCCTCGGGATCTCGCCGGCCACCGGGGAACGCCACTTCGCCACCGTGGGTAGACAGGCCACTGGCGCGTAGCGTCAGCACCAGCTCGGGTTCATCACTGCGAGTGATCGGAACCAGCACCGCCGCCTCGGGGAAGCTGCGCTCGGTCTCCAGAAGGCGCGGGCTGTAGCCGCGCAGGCGATGGAGCAACTCGTCCAGCATGGGCATACTCGGAATCTTGTTTTGCCAGGCATCATGGCATGAAAGCAGCCAACCACCCAACCCCGACGACAGGACGATTCAGCCCCGATGGCGGCCTTGCCGGCCACCACGCAGGCCGCCAAGATAGCGCCAGGAAAGAGGACAGCGCATGAAATTCTGCAGCCAGTGCGGCAACCCCGTCACCCATATGATCCCGCCCGGCGATAACCGTCTGCGCCATGTCTGCGGCCACTGCAGCACCGTGCACTACGAGAACCCACGCATCGTCGCCGGCTGCCTGCCGGTATGGGGCGAGCAGGTGCTGCTGTGCCGCCGCGCCATCGAACCCCGTCGCGGCTACTGGACGCTGCCGGCCGGCTTCATGGAAAACGGCGAGACCATCGAGCAGGCCGCCGCCCGCGAAACCCTGGAAGAAGCCTGCGCACGGGTGCGCGCCCTCAACCTCTACACCCTGTTCGACCTGCCACATATCAGCCAGGTGTACATGCTGTTCCGCGCCGAACTGGTGGATCTGGACTTCGCCGCCGGCGAAGAAAGCCTGGAAGTGCGCCTGTTCGACGAAAACGAGATCCCCTGGTCAGAGCTGGCTTTCCCCACCATAGGCCGTACCTTAGAATGCTTCTTCGCCGACCGGCGACAGAACGTCTTTCCGGTGCGCAACGAGCCGCTGGCGCCGCTGCGTGCCCACTCCACACCCCGTTGACCTTTGCGGATACCTTCGATGCGTTGGCTGCTCACCCTGTTTTGCCTGACCCTCAGCCTCAACACCCTGGCCAGCAGCCCCGTCGTCGACGGCAGCCGCACGGTGGACAAGGTGCTGGTGATGAAATCCGAGCGCAAGCTCTACCTGCAGCAACGCGGCGAGACCATCAAGAGCTATCGCATCTCCCTGGGCAAGCAGCCCAGTGGCGCCAAGCAACGCGAAGGCGACCTGCGCACCCCGGAAGGCTTCTACTGGATCGACTGGCGCAAGCCCAGCGACAAGTACCAACTATCGCTGCACATCTCCTACCCCAACGCCCGCGACCTGGCCAAAGCCAAGCAAGCCGGCGTGCCTCCAGGCAGCATGATCATGATTCACGGCACGCCACTGGACGAGGAATATCCGGAATGGTTCTTCCACACCCTGGACTGGACCGAAGGCTGCATCGCCATGAAGAACGACGACATACGCGAGGTGTGGAGCCTGGTCAGGGATGGCACGCTGATCGAGATAAGGCCCTGAGATCAAAGGCCGGTAGGAGCAGAGACGGCATCGCGCTGCTGCCGCCTCTTGGGGATCGACTCAGAACTGCAGGTCGGACAGGCGCCAGACATCGAAGGCAGGCGTCTCGTACGGGTGACTCTTCTTCAGGGCCTTGACCGCATCGTGGATCAGCTCGTCGGCGACGACCATTTCCACCTTCCACTCCGCGACCTCCTCGATTCTGCCAACCTGGCCGATGAATGGCTGACTGCCCTCCAGCGCACGGAACTGACCTCGCCCCAGAACCTGCCAGCAGCAGTGGTCATAATCACCGACACGCCCACCACCGGCGGCAAATACCGCTTTTTTCACCGGATCCAGATGGGCTTCCGGTACGTAGAAACACAGTTTGTACATCAGGCTCTCCGCAAACCACAGGCACTCTTTGACGCCAAGATGATGGCATTTTGCCTCACCCTAATACAGAGACCGCCTTCTAAAAATGACTGACGCGTTGCCGCATTCTGTTTTTTTCGACCGCAACCTGGCCTGGCCTGTTCACTCGCCGCGGAGAAATCGCCGCCACTTGCCACGCCAACCAGGCGCCGAAGGGCTATGGCTGCCGTCGCAATAAGGCAGCTCGGCGGAACGGCCGCAGCGACACAGGAGCAGGTGCTGCTCACGCTCAGGTCGCAGGATCAGGGACTGGCAGCAATGGGGTGTGCAGTCCGGCAGCTCGGGAGAATGACCGCAGCGGCACAGGCGATGAGTTTCACCGGGTTTGACCAGGCGAACTTCGGGGAGGATGGGGCGAGCGTCTTCGGCCATGGCAGCGTAGCCCGGATGAAATCCGGGGAGTGTGGCAGGGATCATTCCCGGATTGCATCCGGGCTACGCGCCCTGCTCCCCTTTCCCGCTTGCGGGAGGAGAGGGTTTGCGCGGGGCACAACACCCTCTCCCGCCCTTCGGGCACCCTCTCCCATGAATGGGAGAGGGTCATCAGAAGGCCGCTACGCGGCCGCTATTAATCCACCCAGACGCGGGCGTTGCGGAACATGCGCATCCAGCCGCCGTCTTCCTGCCACTCGTCCGGGCGCCAGGAGTTCTGCACGGCGCGGAACACACGCTCGGGGTGCGGCATCATGATGGTGACGCGACCGTCGCGGCTGGTCAGGCCGGTGATCCCACGGGGCGAACCATTGGGGTTGGCCGGGTAGGTCTCGGTGACCTTGCCGTGGTTGTCGACGAAGCGCAGCGCCACGGTGCCCGACAGATCGGCCTCGAGCAGAGCTTCCTCGCTCTCGAACTCGGCATGGCCTTCGCCATGGGCGATAGCGATGGGCATGCGCGAACCAGCCATGCCCTGCAGGAAGATCGACGCCGACTCCTGCACCTGCACCATGGCCACACGCGCCTCGAACTGTTCGGAGCGGTTGCGCACGAAGTGCGGCCAGAACTCGGTGCCAGGGATCAGCTCGTGCAGGTTGCTCATCATCTGGCAGCCGTTGCACACACCGAGGGCGAAGCTGTCCTTGCGCTCGAAGAAGGCCTGGAAGCCTTCGCGGGCACGGGCGTTGAACAGGATGGACTTGGCCCAGCCCTCACCAGCGCCGAGCACGTCACCGTAGGAGAAGCCACCACAGGCCACCAGGCCTTTGAACTGCTCCAGGCTGACACGGCCGGCGAGGATATCGCTCATGTGTACGTCGATGGCGGAGAAGCCGGCGCGGTCGAAGGCTGCCGCCATTTCCACCTGACCGTTGACGCCCTGCTCACGCAGGATCGCCACCTGCGGACGCACACCCTTCTTGATGTAGGGCGCAGCGATGTCATGGTTGACGTCATAGCCAAGCTTGACCGACAGACCGGGATTGTCCTCTTCCAGCAGCAGATCGAATTCCTGATCGGCGCACTGGGCGTTGTCGCGCAGGCGCTGGATGCGATAGCTGGTTTCCGCCCACTGACGCTGCAGCAGGCGACGCTCGCCGGTGAACACCGCTTCACCCTGGAAGCTGATGACGATTTCGCCGTTGTTGACCGGCTGGCCGATCACCGCCACGCAGTCATCGAGACCAGCAGCGCTGAACTGCGCCAGCACTTCGGCGGTAGCATCCTGGCGCACCTGGATCACCGCGCCGAGCTCTTCGTTGAACAGCACAGCCGGCAGCTCCGTCACGGCATCGGCCAGAGCATCGAGGCTCAGGGCCAGACCACAGTGACCGGCAAAGGCCATTTCCAGCACGGTGGTCAGCAGGCCACCGTCGGAACGGTCATGGTAGGAAAGGATGTGGCCATCGGCATTCAGGCCCTGCACCACGGCGAAGAAGGCCTTGAGGTCTTCGGCATCGTCGACGTCCGGCACGCTCTGGCCGATCTGCGCATGGGTCTGCGCCAGGATCGAGCCACCCAGACGATTCTGCCCACGGCCGAGGTCGATCAGGATCAGGTCGGTCTCGCCTTTGTCCATGCGCAGTTCCGGGGTCAGGGTCTGACGCACGTCCTGTACCGGGGCGAAACCGGAAATCACCAGCGACAGCGGCGAGGTCACGCTCTTCTCGCCGTCTTCGTCCTGCCAGCGGGTCTTCATCGACATGGAGTCCTTGCCCACCGGGATGGTGATACCCAGCGCCGGACACAGTTCCATACCCACGGCCTTGACGGTGTCGTACAGACGCGCGTCTTCACCTGGATGACCAGCGGCGGCCATCCAGTTGGCCGACAGTTTGATGTCGGAGAGTTTTTCGATGCGCGCGGCGGCCAGGTTGGTGATGGTTTCACCCACTGCCATGCGCCCGGAAGCCGGGGCATCGAGCAGCGCCAGCGGGGTGCGCTCGCCCATGGCCATGGCTTCGCCGGTGTAGACATCGAAGCTGGTGGCAGTCACGGCGCAATCGGCAACCGGCACCTGCCAGGGGCCGACCATCTGGTCGCGCGCTACCAGGCCAGTGATGGTGCGGTCGCCAATGGTGATCAAAAAGCTCTTGCTGGCCACGGCTGGGTGACGCAGCACGCGCGATACCGCGTCCTGCAGATCCACACCAGCAGCGTCGAAGTCATCGCCCTGCTCCGCTTCGCGGCTGACGCTGCGGTGCATGCGCGGTGGCTTACCCAGCAGCACGTTGAGCGGCATGTCCACCGGGGTGTTGCTGAAATGGCTGTCGGTGACGGTCAGGTGGGGCTCGGCAGTCGCCTCGCCCACAACAGCGAAGGGGCAGCGCTCACGCTCGCAGATGGCCTGGAAGCGCTCGAAGTCGGCGGCGTCCACGCTCAGTACGTAACGTTCCTGCGACTCGTTGCACCAGATTTCGTGCGGGGCCATGCCCGGCTCGTCGTTGGGCACGTTGCGCAGCTCGAAGCGACCGCCACGGCCACCGTCGTTGATCAGCTCCGGCAGGGCATTGGAGATACCACCAGCACCGACGTCGTGGATGAACTTGATCGGGTTGGCTTCGCCCAACTGCCAGCAGCGGTCGATGACCTCCTGGCAGCGGCGCTCCATTTCCGGGTTCTCGCGCTGTACCGAGGCGAAGTCCAGATCAGCCGAGCTGGCACCGGTGGCCATCGACGACGCGGCGCCGCCGCCCAGGCCGATGAGCATGGCCGGGCCGCCGAGCACGATCAGCTTGGCGCCGACCGAGATCTCGCCCTTCTGCACGTGGTTCTCACGGATGTTGCCGAGGCCGCCGGCGAGCATGATCGGCTTGTGATAACCGCGCACTTCCTCGCCACGCGGGCTGCTGACCGCCTGCTCGAAAGTACGGAAGTAGCCGTTGAGGGCCGGGCGACCGAACTCGTTGTTGAACGCGGCGCCGCCCAGCGGGCCTTCGATCATGATGTCCAGCGCGCTGACGATGCGCTCGGGCTTGCCGTAGGGCTTTTCCCAGGGCTGGAGGAAGTCGGGGATATTCAGGTTGGAGACCGAGAAGCCGGTCAGGCCGGCCTTCGGCTTGGCGCCACGGCCGGTGGCGCCCTCGTCGCGGATCTCGCCGCCGGAGCCGGTGGAAGCGCCGGGGAACGGGGCAATGGCGGTCGGGTGGTTGTGGGTTTCCACCTTCATCAGGATATGCACGGGCTCGACGCTAGCGCCGTACTCGCGGGTATCCGGATTGGGGAAGAAACGCCCAGCGGTGTGGCCGACAATGACCGAGGCGTTGTCCTTGTAGGCGCTCAGCACGCCTTCGCTGTGCATCTGGTAGGTGTTCTTGATCATGCCGAACAGCGACTTGTCCTGGCTCTCGCCGTCGATGTCCCAGCTGGCATTGAAGATCTTGTGGCGGCAGTGCTCAGAGTTGGCCTGGGCGAACATCATCAGTTCGATGTCGTGCGGGTTGCGCCCCAGGTCATTGAAGCTCTTCACCAGGTAGTCGATTTCGTCCTCGGCCAGGGCCAGGCCGAGGTCCTGGTTGGCCTGCTCCAGCGCGGCGCGGCCACCGCCGAGCACGTCGACGGCGGTCAGCGGCTTGGGCTCGGCGTGGCTGAACAGCGCACCAGCGTCCTCCATCGCGCCCAGCACGAGCTGGGTCATGCGGTCGTGCAGCAGGCTGGCGACGGCGGCGCTGTCGGCCTCGCTCAACTCACCACTGACGTAGTAGGCGATACCACGCTCCAGGCGCTGGATCTTGCTCAGGCCACAGTTGCGGGCGATGTCGCTGGCCTTGCTCGACCAGGGCGAGATGGTGCCGAAACGCGGAATGGTCAGAAACAGCTTGCCGCTGGGCTCCTGTACCGGCACGCTCGGGCCGTACTTGAGCAGGCGGGCCAGCACCTGCTCTTCATCGGCAGTCAGAACGCCGGTGACATCGGCGAAGTGTGCGAACTCGGCGTACAGCCCGGTCACGGCCGGCACCTTGCTGGTCAGTTGCTCGAGCAATTTGCCATGGCGGAAAGCGGAAAGAGCGGGAGCGCCGCGCAGAATCAACATCGTCGGGACAGCCTCTGGAGAAGGGGGTGTGCTTAGAGGCCGTGCATTCTAGCCTAAAGCCGCGCGTACAGCACCCGTGCCAGGAGCTTTGAAGACAAGCGAGCACTAGCAGAGAAGCGCCTCGCTGTCGAGATATGGCACGACCTGCGCTTTGCGTATACTGCGCGGATGTTTGCACGACCTGCGATACGCATGCGTTGCGCCACAAGGCTGTTGGCGATTGGAACCCTCCTGATGCTTGCTGGCTGTGGCGAAGATCACAAGCCCAGCGTACTCGAGCAGGTAAAGGCGGCGGGTGAGCTGCGCGTGGTCACCCGAAACAGCCCATCGACCTACTTCCAGGATCGCAACGGCGCCACCGGCTTCGAGTACGAACTGGCCAAACGCTTCGCCAAGGATCTCGGCGTGGAGCTGAAGGTGGAAACCGCCGACAACCTCGACAGCCTGTTTGCCAGCCTCGGCAGCAAGGACGGCCCGGTGTTGGCCGCCGCCGGATTGATCGACACGCCGCAACGCAAGCGCCAGGTGCGTTTCTCCATCCCCTATCTGGAAGTCACCCCGCAGGTCGTCTATCGCCAAGGCGATACTCGCCCGACCAAGGCCGAAGACCTGGTCGGCAAGCGCATCATGGTCATGGCCGGCAGCAGCCACGCCGAACAACTGGCCGCGCTCAAGCAGCAACTACCGGAGTTGCAGTTCGAGGTGTCCGACGCGGTTGAGGTGGTCGACCTGTTGCGCATGGTGGATGAAGGGCAGATCGACCTGACCCTGGTGGACTCCAACGAACTGGCGATGAACCAGGTGTACTTCCCCAACGTGCGCGTCGCCTTCGACCTCGGCGATACCAACCGCATGCGCTGGGCCGTGGCCGCCGGGGACGACGACAGCCTGCTGCAGGAAATCGACGCCTTCCTCAAACGCGCCGAGAGCAACGGCACCCTGCAGCGCCTCAAGGAACGCTACTACGGCCATGTCGACGTGCTGGGTTATGTCGGTGCCTATACCTTCGCCCAACATCTGCAGCAGCGTCTGCCACGCTACGAACAAATGTTCCGCCATGCCTCGCGCAGCCATCAGGTGGATTGGCGCCTGCTGGCCGCCATCGGCTACCAGGAATCGCTGTGGCAACCCAACGCCACCTCCAAGACCGGCGTGCGCGGCCTGATGATGTTGACCCAGCGCACCGCGCAATCGGTCGGTGTGTCCAACCGCCTCGACCCCAAGCAGAGCATCGACGGCGGCGCCCGCTACTTCCTGAAGATGCACGAACAACTGCCGGAGAGCATCGCCGAACCGGATCGCACCTGGTTCGCCCTGGCCGCCTACAACGTCGGCGGTGGTCACCTGGAAGACGCCCGCCGCCTGACCGAAGCCGAAGGGCTGGATCCGGACAAGTGGGCCGACGTCCAGAAGATCCTGCCGCGCCTGGCGCAGAAGCAGTGGTACAGCAAGACCCGTTACGGCTATGCCCGTGGCGGTGAGCCGGTGCACTTCGTGCGCAACATCCGTCGCTACTACGACATCCTCACCTGGGTGACCCAGCCGCAACTGGAAGGCACGGAAATCGCCGAGAGTGGCATCCACATGCCCGGCATCGACAAGCGCAAGCCGGACGAAGACGCCCCGCCGCTATAACCGTTACAGCAAAGCCTGATTAGCCGCCGAACAACGACTCTGCGCGCGCCGCGCCTGTGGCAAGGCCGCCAGTTTCGATGCGCATTGCGCCTGGCTCGGCACCCGCTCGACCTGAAGATTGGACTTTTCGTCGACGCTGATCAGGTAAGGATGGCTGTAGCGTGCCCGGTCGTTCCAGTCACTGAAGCGCTGCGTAGCGAACACACAGCGATAATCCAGTTGCCCGGTGAAGCCCTTGAAGCGGTCACGCATGAAGATATGGTGATAGCGCTGCCAGTCGCGGTCACGCTGGCCGTCGCGCACGGCCACCTGGCACTCCTCCAGCGTGGTGATCTCCGGCTCGTACAAGAAGACGCTTTGCGCCAGGTTGGAACCGCCCAACTGCACGGTGGCCAGCAGGCATACCTGCCGCTCCTCGGCCAACGCCGGTGCAGCCATGAATGCCAACAGTGCCATCAATCGCTTCATCATCACCTCTCCCTGTAAAAACCGACTCAGCCGCGCCGCGCCTTGAAGAACGCCTTGAGCAGCGCACCACTCTCCTCGGCCAGCAGCCCGCCCTCCACCATCACCCGGTGATTGAGAAAGCCCTGCTCGAAGAAACGCCCCTGACTGACCGCCATGCCCGCGCGCGGCTCGCTGGCGGCGTACACCACCCGCGCGATACGTGCATGCACGATAAGCCCGGCGCACATGCTGCAAGGCTCCAGGGTGACGTACAGGGTGCTGCCCGGCAGGCGGTAGTTCTGCACGCTTTCAGCCGCTGCGCGGATCGCCACCATCTCGGCATGGGCGCTGGGGTCATGGCGTGAGATCGGGCAATTGAAGCCGCGCCCGATGATTTCACCGTCCTGTACCAACACCGCCCCCACCGGCACCTCGCCCAGCTCGGCGCCCTGGCGTGCCAGCGCCAGCGCCGCCTGCATGAAAGGCTCGTCGAGGGATCGGTCGATGATGTGCGGTCTGTTCATGGCTCAGTCAGGTGGCTTCGAGAACGCTGGCGGGTGCCGTTGCCTGTGCGCAATGTACAGACAACGGCGTGGAAAGAAAGCCCCGCCTCACCAACCGGACGGCAATAGCTGCAGAGCACTGAGCACGGCGTACACAGCGCTGGCCAGGTAGATCAGCACGATCATCACCTGCAGCGCCGGATGAGCGATCCAGCCGCATTGCCAGGCCGGCTGCAGATCACCACTGCGGCGCGCCTGGCGCAGCATCAGGATCGGCATGATCGAGAGGATCACGCCACTGAAGGCGCCGGCGAAGTACAGCGCGTTGACGAAGCCGACCATGCCGCTGTACGCCAGCACGAACGGTGGCACGCACACTAGGCCGAGCACCATCAGGCGGGTCTTGGGCTGCGACTCGGCGCCGAGCGACTGGAACTTGTCGAAGATGTTGGTCAGGAAGCTACCGCCGAGGCCCCAGTACGAGGTCATCATCGCGCACAGGGCGAAGGTGTTGGCGGTGTAGAACGCCCATTGCCCCAGCGCCTCGCCCCAGGCCAGGGTGGCCACCTCGGACTGATTCTCCAGGCCGGTCAGGGCGATCACCGAAGCCGGCACGATTGCCAGCAGGACGAAGGTGCTGATCATCCCGGTGATCACCGCACGCGGCAGCAGTTGCGGGCGGTCGGCGAAGCCACGGGCCATTTCCGGCACGATGTACTGCGCCGAGAAGCAGAACACGGCGATGTTGAACACCGGCACCATGTAGACCCAGTCGCCGTCGAGCAGGCGCGCCGCATCGGTGTTCTCGTTGATCAGCGTCGCGACCACCAGGATCAGGATCATGCTGACCATGCCGATGCTGATGAACTTCTCGCCCTTGCCGATGGCACTCAGGCCCAGATACAGCACCAGTGCCGCCGGAGCGAAGAACAGCAGGCTGCCCAGCGCCGGACTGATACCGAGGAACGCCGAGAGAATCTTGCCGCTGCCGCTCATGTAGGCGATCAGCGCACCGATGCTGTTGACCGCTACCGAGAGGAAGATCGCCCAGGAACCGAACGAGCCGACGTAGCGCTTGGCCAGGCCACTGAGCTGGCTGTGCGCACGGGTGCGCAGCGCGGTTTCGGAGACGTAGAGCATGGTGATGGTGGTGAAGATGCCGGCCACTGCCAACCAGAGCAGCAGGGGCGCGAAACCAGCCTTGCGACTGGCATAGGCCATCGACAGCACACCGGCACCGATATTGGTGCCCACGATCATCGCCACGGCCTCGAGGAAGCTCAGGCGCTTGACCTCCAGCCCAGATGCGGCGACCGGCTCGGCACCGGCTTGCCCCGCCACGGAGCGGATCTGCGTTTCACTCATCACAACACCTCTACAACGAAATCAACGTATCAGGAGGGCCTGAACCGAACTGCCACGGCCTTTGTTCTGAACGGTGAACGGGCATTGCGCAAACGAAACGGACATCCAGGCCCCGCCCGGCGACTGCCCGGAGGACGTCCCGCACGCCACCGACCTGAGGCCGGCCGCGAACGGGGCGCGCACCTTACCACAAGGTTCGCGGTGCGCGGGCCAGCAACACGGCCTCAGGCCACCTCGATGGCGGCCATCAGCCCCGTTTCCATATGGTCGATCACGTGGCAATGGAACATCCACACCCCTGGGTTATCGGCGACCAAGGCGATGCGCGCCGTCTCGTTCTTGCCCAGCAGGTAGGTGTCGGTGAAGTAAGGGATGATCCGTTTGCGGTCGGAGTCGAGCACCTTGAACGACATGCCGTGCAGATGGATCGGATGCTGGTACTGAGCCATGTTGCGCAGCACGAAGATGTAGTGCCCACCGCGCTTGAGCGTGGCGATGGGGCGGTCGGCGCAGGTCTTGTCGTTGATGTCCCAGGCCTGGCCGTTGATCTGCCAGTACTTGTAACGCCCAGCCGCCTCATCGGCCGGTGAGGCCAGCGCCGCCGCCCACTCGAAGTTGAAGCGCAGGGTCTCGGCCTTGGCCAGGTCCGGCTCGGCCACCGGGTTGGCCGGCAGCGCTGGCGGCCAGTCACCCGGCACCTGGCTACTGGCCACGCTCTTGATGGTCGCCAGGCGCAGCGGCCCGTTGCGCAGGGACAGTTCCTGGCCGGCAGCCGGCACCTTCAAGGCCAGATCCAGGCGCATGCCCGGCCCCAGCCAGTACTCCTTGCCCAGCGGCCTGGGCTGCACCGGGTTGCCATCCAACGCATAGATGCGCGCCTCGCCGTCCGGCAGGTTGAGGCGGTAGGTGACGGTATTGTCGAGGTTGATCAGGCGCAGGCGCACCACCTGTCCGGCCGGCAGTTCCAGGGTCGGTTTAGGCACGCCGTTGATGGTATCCAGCCGCCCGCGCGTGCCTTCGCGCGCCGCCTGGCGTGGCACCGTGAAGGGCGTGAAGGCGCCTTGCTGGTCGATATGCCAGGTCTTCAGGCTCAGCGTGCGCTCGTGCAGGAAGCCCGTGGGCTCGCGTTCTTCGACTATCAGTGGGCCGACCAGGCCACGGCCGAGCTGCTCGGCGCTGCTGGTATGGGGGTGATACCAGTAGCTGCCGGCATCCGGGCAGATGAAATCGTAGTCGAAGTATTCGCCTGGCAGCACCGGCGCCTGCGACACGTAGGGCACACCGTCCATTGCCAATGGCAGACGAATGCCATGCCAGTGGATGGTGCTCTGCTGCTCCAGCTTGTTGATGAAGCGCACCCGCAAACGCTCACCCTGGCGGCAGCGCAGCTCGACACCCGGCGCCTGCCCGCCATAGCCCCAGGCCGGCGTCAGGTGCCCGGGCACCAGTTCCAGATCCAGCGGTGCAGCGATCAGCTCGTAATCATGGCTGGCGACATGTTCCGGCCGCCCCAGCCAGTACCGCACCCCACCGGCGCCCAGGCCGACCACACCCAGGCCAGCCAGCCCCGCCAGCACCTGTCTACGGGTAAATGCCATCTACGACCTCGACGATTCGTGCGCTTCACTCAGTTGCAATATCTTCTCATTATCGCAAGGGTGTTGCCCAGAATCGCCCCTGTCAGGCAGTGACATATCGCCACATCAGCCGACGCAGAGGGTTTCAGTTATCGCTCAGCGCGAAACGCGCGGCGCGCTCGATCAGCTCGGCATCGGGGCGCACGCCGGTATAGAGGACGAACTGCTCCACCGCCTGCAGCACGATGACTTCGCCGCCGGTGATGACCGGCTTGCCCAGCGCCCAGGCCAAACGGATCAAGGGCGTTTCCACGGGGACGGCCACCACGTCGAAGATCCATTGCGCAGCGGCGACGGCGGCCTCGTCGAAAGCCAGTTGCTCAGCCTGCTCGCCACGCATGCCCAGCGGAGTGACATTGACCAGCAGCCCGGCCGGCTGCCCGCCCAGGCTCTCGTACCAGGGCACGCCACACTCGGCGGCCAGCGCTCTACCCGTGCGTTCGTTGCGGGCGAGGATGCAGCCGCGGACAAAACCGCTGTCGCGCAAGGCGCAGCCCACGGCCTTGGCCATGCCGCCGCTGCCGCGCAATGCATAGGGGATATCACGCGGCACACCATGCTGCGCCAGCAACTTCACCACGGCACTGTAATCGGTGTTGTAACCGGTCAGCCGGTCGTCGTCAGCGACTATGGTATTGACCGACTGCAAGGTGGCCGCCGAGTCGTGCAGGTCATCGAGATAGGGGATGCAGGCTTCCTTGAATGGCATCGATACCGCACAACCACGCACGCCCAGAGCCCGGATGCCACCGATCGCAGCCGGCAGATCCCTAGTGGTGAAGGCCTTGTACAGGTAGTCCAGCTCCAGGGCCTGATACAGGTAGTTGTGAAAGCGCGTGCCGAAATTGCCCGGCCGCCCGGACAACGACATGCACAGACGGGTGTCCTTGCTGATGCGCAGGCTCATCAGCGCTATCGATCCAGCAGCGCCAGCGCCTCGGCACTGGCCTGGCGCACGGCGTCCCAGCCCTGTGTGTTGCCCAGCATCCAGCTACCGCCTACGCACATCACGTTGGTCAAGGCCATGTAGTGCTGCAGATTGGCCGGGCCGACGCCGCCGGTCGGGCAGAAACGCACGTCACCGAAGGGGCCGGCGAAGGCCTTGAGCGCGGCCACACCGCCACAGACCTCGGCCGGGAACAGCTTGAAGCGACGATAACCCAGGGCATAGCCAAGCATGATTTCCGAAGCGCTGGCCACGCCAGGCAGAAGCGGCAGCGGGCTTTCCAAGGCAGCGCGCAGCAGCTCGTCGGTGCTGCCGGGGCTGACCACGAACTGCGCGCCGGCCTCTTCCACCGCCGCCAGCATCTGCCGATCCAGCACCGTGCCGGCGCCGACGCACAGGTGCGGACGTTCCTGGCGCAGGCGGCGGATGGCACTCAGGCCGTGAGGCGAGCGCAGGGTGATTTCCAGCACCTGCAGGCCACCGGCATCCAGAGCGTCGGCCAGCGGCAGGATGTCCTCCTCGCGGGCAATGGTGATCACCGGCATGATCCGTGCGCGGGCGCAGAGCGCGTCGATGCTGGCGATCTTCTCGGCCATGCGGGGAACCGTGCGGCTGATGGCATCTGTCATGAAATTCGTTCCTTACGGGCACCAATAGATGTTCAGGGGCGCGTCGATGAAGGCGCTGATCGGCATGTTGTGCAGATCGCGCTGTTGCAAGGCCTGCTCCAGTACCGCCAGCTTTTCCTGGCCTTCTATCGCCAGGATTTGCAGTCGCGCGGCCTTGAGCACAGGCAGGGTCAGGGTCAGGCGCTGATGCGGCACGCTCGGCGCCAGCATCGGCAGGCAGCGGCGCGGGCAATCAGCCTGCAACGCCTGCGGCAGATTGGGGCTGCCAGGGAACAGCGAAGCGGTATGGCCGTCGGTACCCATACCCAATACCAGTACGTCGATCGGCGGCAGCTCGCGCAGGGCCTGCTCGGCTAGCTCGGCGGCCTGCTCCAGACTGCCGGCACTGCGGTAGAGGCCGAGCAGTTGCGCCTCGGCAGCCGAGCCTTGCAACAGATGGCGGCGCACCAGCGCCTCGTTGCTGTCTGCATGGCTGACCGGCACCCAGCGCTCGTCGGCCAGGCTCACCAGCACCTTGCTCCAGGGCAGGGCCTGCGCCGACAGCGCCTGGAAGAAAGCCACCGGGCTGCGCCCGCCGGACACCACCAACATGGCATGCCCGCGTTCGGCGACTGCCTCGCGCAGGGCCGCAGCCACCTGTTCGGCCTGCGCCTTGGCCAGTTGCTGCGGGCGCTCGAAGCCCTGTGCCACGACGCCGGCAGGGAGTTTCAGGTCAGAGATCGCCATACCAGGCCCATCCATCACGAGTGGTCAGGGCAATGGAACTCATTGGCCCCCAGGTGCCGGCGACGTAAGGCTTGGGTGAGTCGCCGAGTTTCTGCCAGCCGGCGATCAGTTGATCGCACCAGTGCCAGGCATGTTCGATTTCATCCTTGCGCACGAACAGGTTCTGATTACCCCGCATGACTTCCAGCAACAGCCGCTCGTAGGCATCGGGAATCCGCGCGCTCTTGTAGGTGGCGGAGAAATTCAGTTGCAGCGGGCCGCTGCGCAGTTGCATGCCCTTGTCCAGGCCCTGATCCTTGGTCATCACCTGCAGGGAGATGCTCTCGTCCGGCTGCAGGCGGATGATCAGCTTGTTGCCGATCAACTGGCGCTGCTCGGGGGCGAAGATGTAGTGCGGCGGCTGCTTGAAGTGAATGACGATCTGCGACAGCTTCTGCGCCATGCGCTTGCCGGTGCGCAGGTAGAAGGGCACGCCCGCCCAGCGCCAGTTGCGGATGTCGGCACGTAGCGCGACGAAGGTCTCCGTGTTGCTCTGGGCGTTGGCATTTTCCTCCTCCAGATAACCCGGCACCGGCTTGCCATCGCTGATGCCGGCCACGTACTGGCCACGCACCACGCGCTGCGACAACTGCTCGGCGCTAATCGGCTCCAGTGCGCGCAGCACCTTGACCTTCTCGTCGCGGATGGCGTCGGCCGAGAGATCGCCCGGCGGGTCCATGGCGATCAGGCAAAGCAGTTGCAGCAGGTGGTTCTGGATCATGTCGCGCAGTTGCCCGGCCTTGTCGAAATAGCCCCAGCGCCCCTCGATGCCGACCTTCTCCGCCACGGTGATTTCCACGTGGCTGATGTGGTTCTGGTTCCACTGGGTCTCGAACAGGCTGTTGGCGAAGCGCAGGGCGATCAGGTTCTGCACCGTCTCCTTGCCCAGGTAATGGTCGATGCGATAGACCTGGCTCTCCGGGAAGTAGGCGGCCACCGCATCGTTGACCGCGCGCGAGGATGGCAGGTCATGGCCGATGGGTTTTTCCAGCACCACCCGGGTGTTCGCGGCGAGACCGACGGCGGCCAGGTTGGCGCAGATGCCGCCATACACCGAGGCAGGCGTGGCGAAGTAGGCAATCAACGGGCGATCGCGCGCCACCATCTCGGCAAGCTGCGGGTAAGCATCCGCCGGCAGAAATTCCATGCTCAGGTAGCGCAGGCGTGCCTGAAAACGCTGCAGCACCGCTTCATCCAGCTCGTTGGCCGGCAGGTAACGGCGCAGGTGACGCTCGATCACACCCAGGTGCACGGCGGCATCGCCCGTCTCACGGGCCAGGGCCAGGAGCTGGGTATCATCATGCAGCAGGCCGGCACGGTCGAGCTGATACAGGGCCGGGAACAGCTTGCGCAGCGCCAGGTCGCCCAGGGCGCCGAACAGGGCAAAGGTACAGGGTTCAACGGGCATCACAGGCATGATCTTTGTTCTTCTATCAAGTTGCGTTATTGATAGCGGCTAAATCCGGGCCTTGCAACCGCAATGTAGTAATAAAAACAACATTTACCAGAAAATCGCGTAGCGGTAGCCAGCCAGCGATCCCCGGCTTAGGATTGACTCCGCATTTCATCTGACAAGGACAACAATGGATCGCGTGCGCAATCTTCTCGAGCAGATTCAGGGCCGCCTGGAAAGCCTGAACAAGGCCGAACGCAAGGTCGCCGAAGTGATACTGCACAACCCGCAGCAGGCCACCCGCCTGAGCATCGCCGCCCTGGCCCAGACCGCTCAGGTCAGCGAACCCACGGTGAACCGCTTCTGCCGTTCCTTCGGCGTCAACGGTTACCCCGAGTTGAAGATGCAATTGGCACAGAGCCTGGCCAGTGGCGCGGCCTACGTCAGCCAGGCGGTGGAGGCCGACGACGGCCCCGAGGCTTACACGCGCAAGATCTTCGGCAGCGCCATTGCCTCGCTGGACAGCGCCTGCCAGAGCCTCGATCCGAACCTGATCAGCCGCGCCGTGGACATGTTGATCCAGGCCCGGCAGATCCACTTCTTCGGCCTCGGCGCCTCGGCCCCGGTGGCGCTCGACGCGCAGCACAAGTTCTTCCGTTTCAACCTGGCGGTATCGGCTCATGCCGACGTGCTGATGCAGCGCATGCTGGCCTCGGTGGCGCACACCGGCGACCTCTTCGTGATCATCTCTTACACCGGGCGCACCCGTGAGCTAGTGGAGGTGGCACGCCTGGCGCGGGAAAACGGCGCCTCGGTGCTCGGCCTCACCGCCGCCGGCTCGCCGCTGGCCCAGGCCAGCAGCCTGAGCCTGGACATCCCGCTGCCCGAGGACACCGACATCTACATGCCGATGACCTCGCGCATCATCCAGCTCACCGTGCTCGACGTACTGGCCACCGGCATGACCCTGCGCCGTGGCGTGGACTTCCAGCCGCACCTGCGCAAGATCAAGGAAAGCCTCAACGCCAGCCGTTATCCGGCTGACGAGGAACCGATGTAGCAGCCGCAAGCTGCAAGCTGCAAGCCGCAAGAGGAGCCGCTCCTTGCTCTTGCTTGCAGCTTGAGGCTTGAGGCTTGCCGCTCACTTCCACCAATATTCCACCTGCACCCCGAAGTTGGAGCCGTTGCGCGAGCTGCCGAAGGCGCCGGTGTCGGACAGGGCCGAGCCCTCGGCCAGCAGGTTGGCCGCCTGCTGCGCGGCCTTGTTCCAACTGGCATAGGTGTAGTACAGGCGGAACTCCGGGCGCGCCCAGAAGCCAGGGCCGGCGGGCGACCAGGTCGGCGCGATGGTGAACTTGGTCAGCTTGCGCGTGCCACCGGGCGCATCGACCTGGTCGCGGCCGATCTCACCCACCAGCTTGAACTGCTCGGTGAAGGCGTAGCTGGTGCGGCCACCCACCGACAACCAGTTCTGATCCGCGCCGTCGGAGCGCTTGTCCTTCTGATAGACCAACTGCACCTGGCCGCCGAGACGCGGGGTCATCTGAAAGTCGAAGAACTCGACCATGCGCCAGCTCTTGGCGCTGCGATCCAGGGTCGGGTCGCCGGTGTAGCCCAGGCCCGTGCCCGGGCCCTCGCCGTATTGCAGGGCGAACTTGTTGTCGCCGCCCAGGCCAAGGAAGTTCTTCTGCACGTGCTGGCCGGTCACTGCCCAGCCGCTGTGCGAGTCATCCACCGATGATGGCTTGTCGATGTAGCTGACGCCCACTTCGACCTCGCCGCCCGGGTTGGTGACGAAACCGCCGACGTTGAAGTCGTGGCGGTTGATGTATTCCTTCTGGTCATAGCTGTCCTTGCGCGAGAACACATAGCTGTACTTGTAATCACCGATCTTCATCTCGTCGATACCGAAGCCGGTGGCGCTCTGGTTCCAGTAGTAGAAGTCGCTGATGTGGATGTCGTTACGCTTGTAGAAACGCCGCCCGGCCCACAGCGAACCGCCACCCAGCGCCGGCATCTTGCTCCACTCGGCGTACATCTGGTTCATCCGCGCGGTGCCGTAGTCGCCGGTGAATTTCGGCGTATGGCCGTATTGGTTGTAGAGCTGCGCCATGCCCTCAATGCTCAGCACCGAGCCATCATCGAGGGTAAACAGATCCTGGCGCAGATCCAGCTCGGCGTACTGCTCGCACTCGTTGCCCAGGCGATACTTGGACTGTGCCCCTGGCAACTGGAAGCATGATTGTCGGCCATTGCCATCGGCCGTGCCGGCACCACTGCGCACGTAGCCGGTGAACTCCAACGCCATGCCGGTCATCGGCAGTGCCAAGGAACCCAGCGCCATAGCCAGGCCCAAACCCGTTGCTCGCTTCATATCCTCTCCTGCTGTTTTTATTGTTGTTACCGCTTTGCAAAACCGGCATCAGGACTACGCGGCCGGCTCCTTGTGACGATCATTCGCTGCACTGGCTGCGCCGGCCTGTGCTTGCAGCGGGCGCACGCGCTCACCAGTCTCGGCATCGAAGAGCAAGGCCCGCGCGGCATCGATCTGCAGTTCCAGGCGCTGGCCAACCGGCGGCGCCTGGTCGGGGGCCAGGCGGCAGCACAACTTGCTGTCGTTGACGCTGACGAATACCAGGGTGTCCGGGCCGGTGGGTTCGAGTACTTCCACCTCTGCCGCCAGCACGCCTTGCGCTTCACTGGCGCTGAGCTGCACCTGCTCCGGGCGGATGCCGAGTAGCAACTGGCGCTGCTCACTGCCCGCCGGCAACTGCCCGAGCGGCAGCTCGCAATGCCCGACCGACGACGCCAGGCGGGCCCAGAACTGGCCGTCACGCTGCTGCAGTTGCACCGGCACGAAGTTCATCGGCGGCGAGCCCATGAAACTGGCAACGAACAGGTTGGCCGGCTCGTTGTAGATCTGCTGCGGCGTGCCGAACTGCTGGATCACCCCCTCCTTCATCACCGCCACCTTGTCACCCAGGGTCATGGCCTCGATCTGGTCATGGGTGACGTACACCGTGGTGGTCTTCAGGCGCTGGTGCATCAGCTTGATTTCGGTGCGCATCTCCACGCGCAACTTGGCGTCGAGGTTCGACAGCGGCTCGTCGAACAGGTAGATCTTCGGCCGCCGCGCCAGCGCCCGGCCCATGGCCACGCGCTGCTGCTGGCCACCGGAAAGCTGGCCGGGCTTGCGGCTGAGCAGGTGCTCGATCTGCAGCATCCTGGCCACCCGTGTCACTTCTTCGTCTATGGCCGCTGGCGCCATCTTGCGCATCTTCAGGCCGAAGGCGATGTTGTCGCGCACGCTCATGGTCGGGTACAGCGCGTAGGACTGGAACACCATGGCGATGTCGCGATCCTTGGGGCTCATGCCACTGATGTCCACGCCATCGACCAGGATCTCCCCCTGGCTGATGTTCTCCAACCCGGCGATGCAGTTCATCAAGGTGGATTTGCCGCAGCCCGAGGGGCCGACCAGGATCAGGAACTCGCCATCATCGATCTGCAGGTCGATGCACTTGAGGGTGTCCGCCAGGCCGCTGCCGTAGGACTTGTTGACGTTACGCAGTTCGAGCGTTGCCATTCACTTCTCCACTACTGCCAGCGCAGCTTTCAACCTTTGACTGCGCCGGCCGTGAGGCCACGCAGGAAATACTTGCCCGCCAGGATGTACACCAGCAGGGTCGGCAGCCCGGCGATCATCGCCGCGGCCATGTCCACGTTGTATTCCTTGGCTCCGGTGCTGGTGTTGACCAGGTTGTTCAGGGCCACGGTGATCGGCTGCGCGTCGCCACTGGCGAACACCACGCCGAAGAGGAAGTCGTTCCAGATCTGGGTGAACTGCCAGATCAGGCAGACCATGATGATCGGCACCGACATCGGCAGCAGGATGCGCCCGAAGATGGTGAAGAAACCGGCGCCATCCAGGCGCGCCGCCTTGACCAGGGCCTCCGGCACGCTGACGTAGTAGTTGCGGAAGAACAGCGTGGTGAAGGCGATGCCGTAGACCACGTGCACCAGCACCAGGCCGGTAGTGGTGTTGGCCAGGCCCAGCTTGCCGAGGGTGAACGAGGCCGGCAGCAACACCGTCTGAAACGGCAGGAAGCAGCCGAACAGCAGCAGGCCGAAGAACAGTTGCGAGCCGCGGAAGCGCCACATCGACAGCACGTAGCCATTGAGCGCACCGATGGCAGTGGAGATCAGCACCCCCGGCACGGCGATCTTCACCGAGTTCCAGAAGTAACCGCCGACCACGTCCCAGGCCTTGACCCAGCCGATCAGGGTGAAGGCATCGGGCAGCGACAGCAGGTTGCCAGTACGCACGTCCTCGGGGGTCTTGAAGCTGGTCAGGAGCATCACCACCAGGGGCACCAGGTACAGTGCGGCGGCGAACAACAGGGTGGCGTAGATCGCCACGCGGCTGAAGCTGAAGGCTCTAGTCATGGCGCTTGCCTCGCAATTCCGAGTAGAGATAGGGCACCAGAATCGCCAGGATCGCGCCGAGCATCAGCATCGCGCTGGCCGAGCCAATGCCCATCTGGCCGCGGCTGAAGGTGAAGTTGTACATGAACATCGCCGGCAGGTCGGAGGCGTAGCCGGGGCCACCGGCGGTCATCGCCGCCACCAGGTCGAAGCTCTTGATGGCGATATGAGCGAGGATCATCACCGCGCTGAAGAACACCGGGCGCAGGCTCGGCAGCACGATGCGCAGGTAGATGGTCGGCAGGCTCGCGCCGTCCACCTGGGCGGCGCGGATGATCGACTGATCGACGCTGCGCAGCCCGGCCAGGAACAACGCCATGACGAAGCCCGAGGCCTGCCACACGGCGGCGATCACCAGGCAGTAGATGACCCGATCCTGATCCACCAGCCAGTCCAGGCGAAAGCCTTCCCAGCCCCAGTCGCGGAGCATCTTGTCCAGGCCGAGGCCCGGGTTGAGCAGCCACTTCCAGGCGGTGCCGGTGACGATCATCGACAGCGCCATGGGGTACAGGTAGATGGTGCGGATGAAGCCTTCACGACGGATGCGCTGATCCAGCAGCACCGCCAGCAGCACGCCGACTACCAGGCTGATGCCGATGAACAGGCCGCCGAAAACCATCAGGTTCTTGCTCGCCACCCACCAGCGGTCGTTGTCCAGCAGCCGTGCGTACTGCTGCAGGCCCACCCACTTGTAGCTGGGCATGAAGCTGGAATTGGTGAACGACAGCAGCGCCGTCCACAGGATGTAGCCATAGAAACCGACCAGCACCACCAGCATGCTCGGCGCCAGCACCAGCTTGGGCAGCCAGCGTTGCAGCGCGTCGAAGGGTGAAGCCTTGGCGGTTAGCGTCGTGACACTCATCGGGCATTACCAGTGTATGGATGAATTCGGGCCGAGCGCTGCCCGCGACAGCGCCAGGGCCTGTCGTGCTCGTGATGGGATAGGGAAGCGGGCCTGCAGCGCAGGCCCGCAGCGCCTTACTGCGCGGCCTTGATCGCCGCGTAGATCTGCGCGCCCGCCTTGCTCGGGTCGGCGTTCTTGTCGGTCATGAAGTTGCTGACCACATCGAAGATCGCCCCCTGCACCGCCAGGTTGGTGGCCATGCTGTGAGCCATGCTCGGCTCCAGCGTGCCGGCCTTGTCGGCCTCCTGGAAATCCTTCATGGAGGCCTGGGCACAACTGTCGAACTTGCTCATGTCCAGATCGGGGCGCACCGGGATCGAGCCCTTGTTCTCGTTGAACACGTACTGGAACTCGGGCTCCAGGGCGATGCGCGCCAGGGCACGCTGGGCGGCGATGTCGCCTTCGTCCTTGAGCTTGAACATGGCCAGGGAGTCGATGTTGTAGGTGTAGCTGCCAGCGGTGCCTGGCATCGGCACGCACTGGTAGTCCTTGCCAGCCACCTTGCCGGCGGCCGTCCACTCGCTCTTGGCCCAGTCCCCCATGATCTGCATGCCGGCCTTGCCCTCGATCACCTGCGCAGTGGCCAGGTTCCAGTCGCGTCCGGCACGGTTGTCGTCCATGTAGGTGGAGAGCTTCTTCAGCGCGGTGAACACTTCGGTCATCTGCGGGCTGGTTAGGGTCGCCTCGTCATGCTCGACGAAGGCCTTGTGGTAGCCGTCGGCACCCATGATGCCGAGCACCAGGCCCTCGAACACGGTGCTGTCCTGCCACGGTTGGCCACCATGGGCCAGGGGCACGAAGCCAGCGGCCTTGAGTTTGTCACCAGCGGCGTAGAGCTCGTCGAGGGTGGTCGGCGCCTTGTCGATGCCGGCCTTCTTGAACACTTCCGGGTTGATCCACAGCCAGTTGACGCGGTGGATGTTCACCGGCACGGCGACGTAATGGCCGTCGTATTTCATGGTGTTGGCCACGGTCTTGGAGAGCAGGCCATCCCAGTTGTTGGCCTTGGCCACGTCATCCAGCGGCGCGAGCAGATCCAGCGCGCCCCACTCCTGCAGATCCGGGCCCTTGATCTGCGCCGCACCGGGCGGGTTGCCGGAGATCACCCGGGTCTTGAGTACGGTCATGGCGGCAGCGCCGGCACCACCGGCCACGGCGCTGTCCTTCCAGGTGTAGCCGTCCTTCTCCACCAGCTCACGCAGCACCTTGACGGCGGCGGCCTCGCCACCGGAGGTCCACCAATGCACGACCTCGACCGTACCTTCGGTGTTGGCAGCCAGGGCGGAGAACGGGATCAGGGAAACGAGAGATACGGCAGCGGAGATACGCGTAATCGAGTTCATCGGAAATACCTTTCTTGTTGTTATCCGGCAAGTCATGGCGCTTGCGTTTGGATGGAGTGTAATCAGCCTTCGAGGGCGCTCAGGTAACGAAGCGACGCGCGAATGTCACCAGCCCGTTACAAAGCCGCCAGGGCACTGGCCAGGCTCGGCGCCAATGACAAATTCGGCAGTAGCACGGCCTGATAGGCGTGATAGAGGTCGGGTTTGCCCGCCCAGATACTCCCTGCCGGGCGGTTGTCGCTGTCCAGCTCGTGATGCCAGCTACCGCCTTGCAGGTCGATGAAGTGGCGCGCGGCGAACTCCCAAAACTGTCGATACCAACGCTCGTAGTCGGCCTCGCCGGTGCGTCGCAGCAAGGCCGCAGCCGCCGCGATGGCCTCGGCCTGCACCCAGTGCAGACGCGCACGCACCACAGGCCGCGCCTGCCAGTCCAGGCTATAGACCAGCCCCGGCGTGCCGTCGGCCTGCCAGGCAGCGCGACTGGCGCTGGCGAACAGGCCACGGGCGTCCGTCAGCAGCCAATCGGGCGCGACCAGCCCGGCGCGCAGCAAGGCCGCTTCCAGATGCAGCAGCAGGCGCGCCCACTCGAAGCTGTGGCCCGGCGTGCTGCCGTAGGGGCGGAAGGGGTCGGCACGGTTGTCGGCGTTGTATTCCGGCAACGGCTGCCAGTGGCGGTCGAAATGTTCGACCACCACATGGCCGCTGGCCACGGCATGAGCATGGATCAGCCGCTCGGCGATGCGCAGGGCGCGCTGCAGCCACAGGGCATCGCCGGTGACATCGGCCAGGGCGAGAAAGGCCTCCACGCCATGCATGTTGCTGTTGGCACCGCGATAGGCCTCTTCCTGCGTCCAATTGCGGCTGAAGCTTTCGCGCAGGGTGCCCTCCTCCTCGCTCCAGAAATGCCCTTCGAGCACTGCGATGGCCTCGGCCAACAGCGCCTCGGCGCCAGGCCGCTGAGCCACCCGTGCGGAGCTGGCAGCCAGGGCGACGAAAGCATGCAGGTAGGCGCTCTTGTCGCCGCTGCGGCGGGCATCGGCGAACCAGCCGCCATGCACCTCGTCACGCAGCGCCCCGCATAACGCCGCGATGCCGTGGTCGACCAGATGGGCATGGCCGGGCAGCCCCTGGATATGCGCCAAGGCGAAGCAATGGGTCATGCGCGTGGTGTGGATCAGCTCGGCGCAGGCGTCGGCCGGCAAGTTGCCGCGCTCATCGAGGGCGGCGAAGCCCTGTTCGACGCGCGCGGCCCTGGCGAAGGCCAACAGGCGCTGGCCTTCGGCGTCCAGCCAGGCCCGGTGGCGGGCTTTGCTCAGCCAGCTCGTGGCGGGCAGTTCAGGCAGGTTCATGGCAGTGACTCCAGACTCATGGCAAACACCCGGGTTACGCCTTGGGCTAACCCAGGCTACGAAACGACGACACCTGCGCTCACCGTAGCCTGGGTTGAGCGCAGCGATATCCGGGAACCCACTGGCGCCAACGTATCGCCCGAACGAAGCCCACACCTGCTGCAGGCAGTCACTCCACCGAACGCGGCAACTGCAGGGTCACCCGCAGGCCACCTTCGCGCAGGTTCTGCAGGCTCACCTCGCCGCCATGGCTGTGAGCGATATTGCGTGCGATGCCCAGCCCCAGGCCGTAGCCCTGCTGCTGCCCAGCCAGGCGGAAATGCGGCTCGAACACCTGTTCCAGACGCTGTTCGGGCACCCCTGGGCCGTCGTCATCGACGTGCAGCACATAGGCCTGGGCATCGTCCTCGACATGCAGGTGGGCGCTGTGGCCGTACTTGAGCGCGTTGTCGATCAGGTTGCCGATGCAGCGCCGTAGCGCCAGGGGCTTGCCCGGGTAGGCAGCCTGGGCCTGGCCATGCACCGTCACCTGGCCCGTCCCCGTTGGCGCCAGGTAGGGTTCGACCAGGCAATGCAGCAACTGGTTGAGATCCACCGGCTCGATGTTCTCGTGGATGTCGGTGTCCTTGACGCATTGCAGCGCGCCCTTGACCAGCAGTTCCAGCTCGTCCAGATCGCGGCCGAACTTGGCTTGTAGCGCCTCGTCCTCCAGCAGCTCGACCCGCAGACGCAGGCGCGTGATGGGGGTGCGCAGGTCGTGGGAAATGGCGCTGAACAGTTGCGCACGCTCGGTCAGGTAACGGCTGATGCGCTCGCGCATGGCATTGAAGGCGCGGCTCACCTCCACCACCTCGCGCCCACCGCCCTCGGCCACCGGCTCCACCTCGGCGCCCAGCGACATGTGCCGCGCCGCCCGCGCCAGACGCTTGAGCGGCCGGCTCTGCCAATGCACAAGCAGGCCGATGAACAGCAGCAAGAAGGCGCTGCTGAAGAGCATGAACCAGAGTTGCTGGGCCGGCAGCACCGGCTCCTCCAGACTGGTGTAGGGCTCGGGCAGCAGCGAGGCGATATACAGCCATTCGCCGGGGGCTAGCTGCATCTGGGTGACCAGCACCGGCGGTTTGACCGGCTCCAGGGTCAGCGCGTAATGCGCCCAGGAGCGTGGTAGCTCTTCGAGCTTGAGACCGCCATTGAAGATCAGCAGGTCGTCCGGGCTGACGAAGTTCACCGAGATGTCCGCACTGCCGCCCAGCGAAGCGTGCAGCACCTCGCTCACCGCCTCGGTCACCGCCTGCTTGCGTGGCGTGGCCGGCAGCAGCTTCATCTGCAGGGGACGATCATTGAGGCTGACCACGAAGCGCGTGCCGCCCATGCTGCGCAACTGGTCGAGCACCAGCGGCCGATAGGCCACCGGCAACGAGCGGAAGTAACGCACGCTGGCCGACATCGAATGAGCCAGGCTGCGCGCAGCGGTGACCAGGCCTTCGAGCTGGGTGGCGCGCAACTGCGACAGCCAGATGGCGCTGGACAGCGCCTGTGCCACCAGCACTGCGAGCAGGGTCAGCAGCAGCATGCGCCCCAGCAGCGAACGCGGAATCGGCAACAGCCGCCGCCACTCAGCGCGCATGGCCGGCCTGGGCGGTGACCGTTGCGGCCAACTGGTAACCACTGCCGCGTACGGTGCGGATCAACCGTGGCGGCTTGTCGGTGTCGCGCAGACGCTGGCGCAGGCGACTGACGGCCATGTCGACGACGCGCTCCAGCGGCATCATCTCGCGGCCACGAGTGGCGTTGCCGATGGTGTCGCGGTCGAGAATCTGTTGCGGATGATCGAGAAACAGCTTGAGCAAGGCAAAGTCGGCGCCGGAGAGCAACACCTCCTCGCCATCGAGGTGGAACAGGCGGTGACTGACCATGTCCAGGCGCCACTCATCGAAGGCCAGCACCTCGGGGGCCCGCTCCTGGGCGAAGTGCACCCGGCGCAGCAGGGCCTTGATCCGCGCCAGTAGCTCACGCGGGCTGAAGGGCTTGCCGAGGTAATCATCGGCGCCCAGCTCCAGGCCGATCACCCGGTCGGCCTCGTCGGAGCTGGCGGTAAGCATGATGATCGGCACCTGGGCGAAACGCCCGTGCGCGCGCGTCCAACGGCACAGGCTGAAGCCGTCTTCGTCGGGCAGCATCACATCGAGAATCAGCAAGTCCGCGCCGCCCTCCTCCAGCGCCTGACGAAAGCCGGCGCCATCGGCCACGCTGCGCACCTGCAGGCCGGCGCGGCCCAGGTAGGTTTGCAGCAACTCGCGGATTTCCTGGTCGTCGTCGACCAGCAGGATGGATTTTCCGGTCGGGCTCACATCGATAGTCCTTGATCTTGTTGTTATGCAACGCCGCGTGCAGCTATCGCCTGCGCGCCAGATGCTGCTCCGCCGCCACACCAGCACCCATCAGCCCCGGATACTCGGCCGTCACCAGCCACACCGGCAAGCCGTCGAAATAATCGCTCATGCAGCCCTTGTCGCGCAGGCAGCGGGAAAAGCCGCTGGCCAGGAAGAATTCGGCGAAGCGCGGCACCATGCCGCCGGCGATATACACGCCACCGCGCGCGCCCAGGGTCAGCACGTTGTTGCCGGCCACCCGTCCCAGCAGGCAGCAGAAGGTTTCCAGCACGCTGGCTGCCAGCGCGTCGCCCTCCAGAGCCGCGCCGGTAATCTGCGCGGCACTGTGCAACAGCGGCGGCTGGCCGTCCACCGTGCAGGTAGCGCGGTACAGCGCCAGCAGGCCATTGCCGCTGAGCGCGCCGGCCTCGGCGCTGACATGCCCGAGCTGGTCATGCAGCGCCTGCCAGATCTGTGCCTCGCGTGCTGAGCCCACCGGCAGGTCGACATGCCCGCCCTCGCCCGGTAGCGCATGCCAGCCGCCACCCGGCAGCTCCAGCAGGGTGCCGACACCCAGGCCGGTGCCCGCACCGATCACCACACGCGGACGACCAGGCTCGGCCACGCCCGAGCAGACGCTGATGCGCTCATCGTCGCGCAAACAGGTCATGCCCAGGGCCATGGCCGAAAAGTCGTTGATCAGCAGCAACTCGCGCACCTGCAGCTCGGCGCAGAAGGCCGCACGACTGATGCGCCAGGCATTGTTGGTAAAGCGAAACGGATCGATCTCCACCGGCCCGGCGCAGGCCAGGCAGACGGTCTGTACCTCCCCCGGCGCCAGCCCCACGGCGGCCATGTAGGCGGCCACGGCCAGCTCCGGCGTGGCATGCTCGGCCGTGGCCGATACCCTCACGGCCTCGATACGGCCATCGCGCCACAGGGCGAAACGCGCGTTGGTGCCGCCGACATCGCCGACCAGCACCAGGCTCATCGCAGCGACTCCAGTTCCGCCGTGAAGGCACTGGCGCCCTGCTCCGCCGGGCTGAAGGCGGCGCGCATGAAGGCGAACAGCTCACGCCCGCAACCGACGCCGGTGCCCTGCGGGCGCGGTGCCAGCTCGCGGGCGGCCCAGTCGGCCTCATCCACCAGCACCTGCAGGTGCCCGGTCACGCCATCGACACGAATCAGATCACCGTCGCGCACCTTGGCCAGCGGCCCGCCGTCCCAGGCTTCCGGGCTGACGTGAATGGCCGCCGGCACCTTGCCCGATGCCCCGGACATGCGCCCGTCGGTGACCAGCGCCACCTGAAAGCCACGATCCTGCAGCACACCCAGGTAGGGCGTGAGCTTGTGCAGCTCGGGCATGCCATTGGCTTTCGGCCCCTGGAAGCGCACCACGGCGACGAAGTCGCGTTCCAGCTCACCGGCCTTGAAGGCATCGGCCAGCTCGGCCTGAGTCTCGAACACCCGCGCCGGCGCCTCGACCACCTGATGCTCCGGCGCCACCGCCGACACCTTGGCCACACCGCTGCCCAGATTGCCCGTCAGCACGCGCAACCCGCCTTCAGCCGAGAAGGCCTCGGTCGCGCCGCGCAGGATAGTGCGATCCAGGCTCTGCGCCGGGCCTTCGCGCCAGACCAGGCGGCCATCATCGAGGAAGGGTTCCTGGGTGTAGCGCGCCAGGCCGGGGCCGGCCACGGTATGCACGTCCTCGTGCAGCAGACCGGCTTCGAGCAGGGTACGCACCATGAAGGGCACGCCACCGCTGGCATGGAAGTGGTTCACGTCGGCCTGGCCGTTGGGGTAGACCTTGGCCAGGGTCGGGGTCACGGCGGAGATATCCGCCATATCCTGCCAGGTCAGGTGAATACCGGCAGCACGGGCGAACGCGGGGATATGCAGGGTGTGGTTGGTCGAGCCGCCCGTGGCGTTGAGCGCTACCACCGAGTTGACGATGGCCTTCTCATCGATGATCCGGCACAGCGGCGTGTACTCGCCGCCCTGGCGGGTCAGACGCACCACCTGGCGCGCGGCCTCGGCGGTCAGCGCGTCACGCAGCGGCGTGTAGGGGTTGACGAAGGACGAGCCCGGCAGGTGCAGGCCCATGATTTCCATGACCACCTGATTGGTGTTGGCGGTGCCGTAGAAGGTGCAGGTGCCGGGGCTGTGGTAGGACTTCATCTCCGATTCCAGCAGCTCTTCGCGGCTCGCCTTGCCCTCGGCGTAGAGCTGGCGCACGGCGGCCTTTTCCTTGTTGGGGATGCCCGACGGCATCGGTCCGCCCGGCACGAAGATCATCGGCAGATGGCCGAAGCGCAGCGCGCCGATCATCAGCCCCGGCACGATCTTGTCGCAGATGCCCAGCAGCATCGCCGCATCGAACATGTTGTGCGACAGCGCCACGGCGGTGGACATGGCGATCACCTCGCGGCTGGCCAGGCTCAGCTCCATGCCCGGCTCGCCCTGGGTCACGCCATCGCACATGGCCGGCACGCCACCGGCCACCTGGCCGACCGAGCCCACTTCGCGCAGCGCCTGCTTGATCATCTGCGGGTAGTGCTCGTAGGGCTGGTGCGCCGAGAGCATGTCGTTGTAGGCGGTGACGATGCCGACGTTGGCCTCGTTCATCAGGCGCAGGCGCTGCTTGTCGCCAGCGGAATTGCAGCCCGCCACGCCGTGGGCGAAGTTGGCGCACTGCAGGGTGCCACGGTGCGGGCCCTGGCTGTCGGCGGCAGCCATCTGCGCCAGGTAACGCGCGCGGGTCGCAGAGCTACGGGCAATGAGGCGCTCGGTGACCTCAAGAATGCGGGGATGCATGGTTTCGACTCCAGGCTATCGAACAGCCATTAAATTGTATTTTTATCAAAATACTGACATTCAAAGCGCTTGATTTCTAGTCTCATGGGAATAATCTTGTTTTAAAACAACAAACCGAGATCATCACCATGACACTACGAATTGCCATCAACGGTTTCGGCCGCATCGGCCGCAACGTGCTCCGAGCACTCTATACCCAGAACTACCGCGACAAGCTGCAGGTCGTCGCGATCAACGACCTGGGCGACAGCGCGATCAACGCCCACCTGCTCAAGTACGACAGCGTACACGGCATTTTCGATGCATCGGTCGAGGTCGACGGCCAGAGCCTGATCGTCAACGGCGACGTCATCGCTGTCAGTGCCGTGCGCAACCCGGCCGAACTGCCGTGGAAGGCGCTCGAGGTAGATGTGGTATTCGAGTGCACCGGCCTGTTTACCGAGCGCGACAAGGCCGCCGCGCACCTGGCCGCCGGCGCCAGCAAGGTGATCATCTCAGCCCCGGCCAAGGGCGCCGATGCCACCATCGTCTACGGCGTCAACCACGGCAGCCTGCGCGCCGATCAGCAGATCATCTCCAACGCCTCCTGCACCACCAACTGCCTGGCGCCGGTGGCCCAGGTGCTGCAGCGCGAACTGGGCATCGAAAGCGGGCTGATGACCACCATCCATGCCTACACCAACGACCAGAACCTCTCCGACGTCTACCACAGCGACCCCTTCCGCGCCCGCTCGGCCACCCAGTCGATGATCCCCACCAAGACCGGCGCTGCCGAAGCCGTCGGCCTGGTGCTACCGGAACTGGCCGGACGCCTGACCGGCATGGCGGTGCGGGTGCCGGTGATCAACGTGTCGCTGGTAGACCTGACCGTGCAGGTGCAGCGCGACACCAGCGCCGAAGAGATCAATACCCTGCTGCGCGCCGCTGCCGAAGGCTCGAAGGTATTGGGTTACAACCCGTTGCCGCTGGTGTCCTGCGACTTCAACCACAACCCGCTGTCATCGATCTTCGACGCCAACCACACCAAGGTGAACGGCCGCCTGGTCAAGGTGCTGGCCTGGTACGACAACGAATGGGGCTTCTCCAACCGCATGCTCGATACTTGCCTGGCGGCGTGTGCGGCGGGGTGAGGGCATCGAGTGCCTGGCATCAGGGCCCAAGTGGGCCCTCAGTCCTATCTGCGCCGATATCGCTGCGTCGGGCTGCGGGGTGATGCTGGGTCGGTCATTTCGATCAGCCCCGCGGCCAAGGCTGGATTAAGGTAGTTCCGAGTAAAGGTCGGACGATGTGATAATCCCAGACGCTGCATCAGCTCGCTGGATTTGAGCGCAACACCAGGCGGAAGAGCCTGCAGCAAACGCGCTACTTGATCGGTTACTTGATCGCTCTGACCAGTCTCGCTTAGTGTCTGGCGCAACGCCGCCAGCATGAACTCCACGAACAGCGTGGCCTCAGCCGCCTGATCGGCAGCGGCCAACGCAGCGTAATAGGCCTCCTGCTGATCGCGGATTACGATTCTCCACTGGCAAATAGGCCAACACCAACCGCCATCGACTGAGCCACAAGCGCCCCGCACGATAGATAACAGAACACTCCCCCGTGCGGCATTAACGCAAATAACCGAGCTCTCGCAGCGCCAACCGCAGCTCTTCCTCCAACGCTTGAAAGCTAGGCAGATTTCGTAATACCTCAAGCGATACTTGCTCACCCAAGGTGTTGAGATAGGGGGACACGCCTTGGCGTAAGCGCCTACTCGGTGGGTTTGTGGCTGTAAACGCTCCCTTCAATGCGGCTTTCGGATCCGCTACACCTTCGGCACCTCGAAGGGCCGGTAGACCCAAGTCTTGATCACTCAGCTCTGTACCAAATGCACACCTAAGCGCATTACCATCAGCAATGACCCAAGCTTCCGTTTCACGAATTGGAACTACGCCCACGCCCGCCACCTCACCATCCATAGTTCGACGAACAAGATCAAGCCCCGGCTGAACCTGCTGCCGCCGAAATTTTTGCGGATCGCTGGCCCCATCAGCATGAATAAATAAGACATTCCAGGCACCTCTTGCCATTTTTGCCGATTGGGCTATACGTTCTTCCCTCGGCAAACGGTCTTCAGTCACTGGATTGTCCAATCCCAAAACCTCACTAACCTCAACGGCATAGGTAGCATCATGCGCACAGATATCTTCACATAGGCGCTGAAGTAGCGGACGAAGAAAGTAGTAGTCGGTAGGTCCTTCCGCAAACAGAGCCAATCCCAAATACCGCATAAATCAGCCCTCTGCACTCGCAGTTTCCAGAACTGTTCTTACTTCAAAATCGGAGACGAAATCGCGATTGCCTTCATCGTCAAAAAGGTCGCCCTGTGGACGCGTGCGAACAGGGCGAAGACGTGTTTTCCGCCTAACCTCTCCCACCACTGGATCGCTTACCGTTGAAGTGTCGGCAAACAGCACAACCCCTTCAGTAGCGTGATAGCTCTTGTCGATCAGAGCTGAGAGCACCACCGGAGAATGACTATTTAACAAGAGCTGACTGAGAGGAGCTACTTCGTCTTCGACTTCAAAATCGTCAGGCTGGCTGACCATATCCCTTAAACGCTGAACCAACAGTTTCACCCTGGCAGGGTGAACACCATTCTCCGGCTCCTCAAAGCAGATGAGCCCACGATGACGAGGGTCATGCAGCAGCGTGAGCAGCGCCAAGACTCGCAAAGTACCATCGGATACGACACGCGAAGAGAAGGGCAAACCATCACGCATTGTCAATTCAATTCGATATTCGCGACTGGCGTCATGCAGCTCCGCATCCAGTTTTTTTATTCCAGGAATGAGATTATTCAACTCCGCTGCTATGTCGCTCAAAACACCATTTGGCCGCACAGAACTTTGTGTTTCCATTTTCAACTGGGTCAACACAGCGGCGAGATTGGCGCCATCAGCATTAAGAGTATCGGATGCGGTAACAGCTACCGGTTTGCGTAAAAGCGTCGGATCTAGCTGCAAAAGTCTCCAGTGACGCATTTCCTCTCGCAACGCGAAGAGATGCGGAAATTCCGCATTAGTAATGCTATAAAGCACGGTAGCCTCTGCTGCACTGGCTGGCCGATTACGCCCTTGCTTGCCATCTTGATGTATATCAAATATCGGGCCATTTTCACGTTCTTCCGTTGTCAACCAAGGTTTGCTACGGCTGTACTTCAAATAAGCGACTCTAAAACCCTTAGATGGCTTTACCGCCTCGGCCCATCTATCGTCTTTTCGCATAATCGGGCGAACGGCCTCGTGAGCAACTTGTATACGCTCGATACCATTTCGTATCTCGCGCCGCTCAAGAGTAACCTCATAACGCATCCGAGTGTGAGTTAGCTTTACTTCACTGCCCCAAGGATCTCGCACAACAGGATCGACAAGCACTTCGGCAGCCAAGCGAATCTGCTTGGCTCTACCGCTCGGAGTCTGACGAAATAACTCTAATGGCTCCCCCCTCATTTCTTTAACAGCCTCAGCAACATCACGTACAGCGAGGCTAGACAGTAGCTGAATAGCATCAAAAAGATTACTTTTACCCGCTGCGTTATTTCCCACGATTGCAGTAAAAGGCGTCAGATCAACTTGAAGATTCTCGAAGGTCTTGAATCCATCTATTTCGAGACGCGTGAGCATACGGTTACCTTCGGTTCAGTGGGTATTGCTTTTTAAGATGCGGCCATCCTAAACGCAAATATGCGCCGTTCCCAGAGGCTCAAGCTCCTGTTGTACAGCAAGCTAAGATCTCGACCCCCGACTCGATGGTCGTCGGCGGCTAATTTGAGACGCCGTGAGTGGAACGAAAGATGTCTTCGGTCTGGTTGATGATGCGACCGCTGGCTTTTCCGGTTGCTCGTAGAGCATACGCTTACAGAGCGCCCGCCCCGGTGTGAAAATGAGCGACTCGCTCCGCTCGATTCAGAAGACACTCTACTCGAAGCTTCAGATATCGCGACGCAAAGTCCGATAACGCCAATTCGCTGTCCGTCTAAGCCCCCTTTTCCGTCCCTTACGCCCCTTATCGACCTGGCCAGCGCCTGAATAAGCTAGCCGGCACAGCATTGCGCTGCCTGATAACGACGCTCGCTCCATCGCGGCCAAAGCCCGCGCTCTCACGCAGGGCCGATGGCTGTGCGAACCGACCCGCGCCAAAGAGGAGTTACGCCATGGCTGATACCGTATTGGTCACTGGCGGCAGCGGCTATGTCGCCTGCCACCTGATCCAGCAATTGCTCGCTGCCGGCAACCGCGTTCATGCCACGGTGCGCAGCCTTGGCAATGCAGCCAAGCTGCAGCCGTTGCTGAATCTGCAGAAGGAATTTCCGGGGCGCCTGCATCTGTTCGAGGCCGACCTGCTGGCAAATGGGGCCTTCGATAGCGCCATGCGGGGTTGCTCGGTCGTGCACCACGTCGCCTCGCCATTTCTGCTCCCCGAGAAGATCAAGGATGGCCGCAGGCAGATGCTCGAACCAGCCCTGCAAGGGACTCGCAACGTGTTGGGCAGCGTGGAAAGAACCCCCAGCGTCACACGGGTGGTGATGACCTCCACCGTCGGGGCGATCTTCGGTGACTACATAGATGTCATGCAGATGGAGCGCCAGACCCTCTCGGAGGCCTACTTCAATACCAGCAGCACCCTGGAAAACAATCCTTACCACTACGCCAAGACCGCAGCCGAAAAGGAAGCCTGGGCCATCTGCGCCAGCCAGGATCGCTGGACACTGGTGACGATCAACCCCGGCCTGATCCTCGGCCCGTCGCTGACGCCGGCCTCGGATTCCGGCAGCCTGTTCCTGCTGGACGAAATGTTCAGGGGTTATTTCTTCTATGGCATGCCCGACCTGAGCATCACCACCGTGGACGTGCGCGAAGTGGCGCAGGCGCACATCGCCGCGGCCAGCAAGCGCAACGCGCAGGGGCGCTATATCCTGGCGGAAAAACGTATGCTGTCCTTCGCCGAGGTGGCCAGGATCGTTCGCCCGCACCATCGCCGCCCCTGGACGCTGCCTACCTACAGCCTGCCCAACGGACTCATCCGCCTGATCGGGCCGCTCTTCGGCCTGGATGGCGACTACCTGCGCAAGCACCTGGGCATCCGCTTCGCCATCGACAACCAGCGCAGCATCGACGAACTGGACATCACCTATCGCCCAGTCGAGCAGACGCTGATCGAGCACTATCGCTGCTGGGAGCGCCAGCGCTCGGCTCGCTAAGCGAGCCCACTTATCCGAGCCATGAAAAAACCGGCCGAAGCCGGTTTTTTCATTTACCGCAGCGGGATCACTCCCACTCGATGGTCGCTGGCGGCTTGCTCGACACGTCGTAGGTGACGCGGGAGATGCCGTCGATCTCATTGATGATGCGGCCGCTGACGGTTTCCAGCAGCTCATAAGGCAGGTGCGCCCAGCGTGCGGTCATGAAGTCCACGGTTTCCACGGCGCGCAGGGCGACGACCCAGGCGTAGCGACGGCCGTCACCGACCACGCCCACCGACTTCACCGGCTGGAACACCACGAAGGCCTGGCTGGTCTTGTGGTACCAGTCGGCCTTGCGCAGTTCTTCGATGAAGATGTGGTCGGCACGGCGCAGGATGTCGGCGTATTCCTTCTTCACTTCGCCAAGGATGCGCACGCCCAGGCCCGGCCCCGGGAAGGGGTGGCGGTAGACCATGTCGTAGGGCAGGCCCAGTTCCAGGCCGATCTTACGCACTTCGTCCTTGAACAGTTCACGCAGCGGCTCGACCAGCTTGAGATTCATTTCCTCCGGCAAGCCACCGACGTTGTGGTGGCTCTTGATCACATGGGCCTTGCCGCTCTTGGCGCCAGCCGACTCGATCACGTCCGGGTAGATGGTGCCCTGGGCGAGGAACTGGATGTTGTCCAGCTTGCTGGCCTCGGCATCGAACACGTCGATGAAGGTGCGGCCGATGATCTTACGCTTCTTCTCCGGGTCGGCTTCGCCGGCCAGGTTGGCGAGGAACTGCTCTTCGGCATTGGCACGGATCACCTTGACGCCCATGTTCTCGGCGAACATGGCCATCACCTGGTCACCCTCGTGCAGGCGCAGCAGGCCGTTGTCGACGAATACGCAGGTGAGCTGGTCGCCGATGGCCTTGTGCAGCAGCGCCGCGACCACCGAGGAATCCACACCACCGGACAGGCCGAGCAGCACGTTGGCGTCGCCGACCTGGGCGCGCACAGCGGCCACGGCGTCCTCGACGATGTTGGCCGGGGTCCACAAAGCCTCGCAGCCGCTGATTTCCAGCACGAAGCGCGAGAGGATGCGACCGCCCTGCTTGGTGTGGGTCACTTCCGGGTGGAATTGCACGCCGTAGTAGTGGCGGCTGTCGTCGCTCATGGCGGCGATCGGACAGCTCGGGGTGCTGGCCAGGATGTGGAAGCCTTCCGGCAGGCGGGTGACCTTGTCGCCATGGCTCATCCACACGTCGAGGCCGAACACGCCGTCGGCGTCGACATGGTCTTCGATGCCGGCCAGCAGCTCGCTCTTGCCGACCACGTCGACACGGGCATAACCGAACTCACGCAGGTCGGAGCCTTCCACCTTGCCGCCGAGCTGCTCGGCCATGGTCTGCATGCCGTAGCAGATGCCCAGCACCGGCACGTTCAGGTCGAACACCGCTTGCGGCGCGCGCGGGCTGTTGGCTTCGTGCACCGACTCCGGGCCACCGGCGAGGATGATGCCGCGCGGCGCGAAGGCACGAATGTCCTCGTCGCTCATGTCCCAGGGGTGCAGTTCGCAGTAGACGCCGATCTCGCGCACGCGACGAGCGATCAGTTGGGTGTACTGGGAACCGAAGTCCAGAATGAGGATGCGGTGGGCGTGAATGTCGTGGGCCATGGGTGCCTCTGCGAGGCAGCTGCAAGCCTCAAGCTGCAAGCTGCAAGTTGAAGAAGAAAGCGGCAGCCACAGGCGCGATGGCTTGTAGCTTGCCGCTTGGAACTTGAAGCTGGTGGGCTTTAGCCCACCCGGTAGTTGGGGGCTTCCTTGGTGATCTGCACGTCGTGGACGTGCGACTCGGCCATGCCGGCGCCGGTGATGCGCACGAACTCCGGCTTGGTGCGCATCTCTTCGATGGTGGCGCAGCCGGTGTAACCCATGGAGGCGCGCAGCCCCCCCATCAACTGGTGAACGATGGCCGCCATCGCGCCCTTGTACGGCACGCGGCCTTCGATGCCTTCCGGCACCAGCTTCTCGGCACCGGCCGAGGAATCCTGGAAGTAACGATCCGAGGAGCCCTGAGCCTGCGCCATGGCGCCCAACGAACCCATGCCACGGTAGGCCTTGTAGGAACGACCCTGGAACAGTTCGACCTCGCCCGGCGCCTCTTCGGTACCGGCCAGCATGGAGCCGATCATCACAGCCGATGCGCCAGCGACTATGGCCTTGGACAGGTCACCGGAGAAACGGATGCCACCGTCGGCGATCAGCGGCACGCCAGTGCCGGCCAGGGCGGCGGCAACGTTGGCCACGGCGCTGATTTGCGGCACGCCAACACCGGCGACGATGCGGGTGGTGCAGATCGAGCCAGGGCCGATGCCGACCTTGACGCCATCGGCGCCGGCTTCGACCAGCGCCAGAGCAGCAGCGCCGGTGGCGATGTTGCCGCCGATCACCTGAACCTCCGGGAAGTTCTGCTTGACCCAACGCACGCGGTCGATCACACCCTTGGAATGGCCGTGAGCGGTGTCGACGATGATCACGTCGACGCCAGCGGCAGCCAGTGCCGCCACGCGGTCACCGGTATCAGCGCCGGTGCCGACGGCAGCGCCGACACGCAGGCGACCCTGGTCGTCCTTGCTCGCCAGCGGATAGGCCTTGGCCTTCTCGATGTCCTTGACGGTCATCATACCCTTGAGGTTGAAGGCGTCATCGACGATCAGCACCTTCTCTATGCGGTGCTTGTGCAGCAGCTCGCGCACGGTTTCCTTGTCCGCGCCTTCCTTGACGGTGACCAGGCGCTCTTTCGGCGTCATCACCTCACGCACTAGGGCGTCCAGGCGGTTCTCGAAACGCACGTCGCGGGAAGTGACGATGCCCACCAGGTCACCATTGGACAGCACCGGCACGCCGGAGATGTTGTTCTGCCGGGTCAGCTCGAAGAGGTCACGCACGGTGGCATCGGCTTCGATGGTGATCGGATCCTTGACCACGCCAGCCTCGAACTTCTTGACCTTGCGCACCTCGGCAGCCTGCTGCTCGATGGTCATGTTCTTGTGGATGATGCCAATACCGCCTTCCTGCGCCATGGCGATGGCCAGGCGAGCCTCGGTGACCGTGTCCATGGCGGCGGACAGCAGCGGAATGTTCAGTTCGATCCCACGGGTCAAGCGGGTCTTGAGGCTGACGTCCTTGGGCAGCACCTCGGAGTAACCGGGGATGAGCAGGACGTCGTCGAAAGTGAGTGCTTCTTGGCTGATGCGCAGCATGGCGGGCTCCCGAGCGGGAAAATAAGAAGCGCGACATTATACCCACCGGCCTCGCTGCACTCAATGCAAAGTATCGATTCAAAGTCCGCTCCGTGTCGCCCCGATCAGTCGAAACGACACCAGACCCTAGCCAGCAACTGGCCACGAGCCATAGAATAATGATTCTCAAAAACACCCGCATCTGAGTCACGAATGAAATCCAACCGCCCTTCCCTGAGCCGCCCTCGCGTCGCGTTGCTCGGCCTTTGCCTGCTGCCCACCGGCTCCCTGCTCGCACAGGAGCTGGAATTACCCAATCAGGACATAGTCGCAGCCCCCATCGCCGACGAGAATGGCTACCAGGCAAAGCGTGCCAGTACGGCGAGCAAGTCCTCCGTGCCGCTCAAGGAAGAGGCCCAGTCGGTACAGGTGGTCACCCCGCAGACCATCGAAGACTTCCAGCCCCACACGCTGGACGATGCGCTGAAGTTCGTCAGCGGTATCAGCCAGGGCAACACGCTGGGCAATACCCGTGACGCCCTGGTCAAGCGCGGCTTCGGCAACAATTCCGACGGCTCAGTGCTGCGCGATGGCGTGCGCTCCAACCTGTCGCGCAACTTCGGTGCCACCACCGAACGGGTGGAAGTGCTCAAGGGCCCGGCTTCGCTACTGTATGGCGCGCTGGAGCCTGGCGGGCTGATCAATGTGATCAGCAAGCAGCCGCAGTACATGCAACGTAGCGAAATCGGCGGCACGGCGTTCGGCGAAGGCGGCGGTAGCCTGAGCCTGGATACCACCGGCCCAGTGGGTGACAGCAGCCTGGCCTATCGTCTGGTCGCCGAACGGCAAAGCCGCGATTACTGGCGCAATTATGGCGTCGACCAGCACACCCTGGTCGCCCCCTCGCTGAACTGGGTCGGCGAGCGCGCCAGCCTGACCCTGGCCTACGAGTACAACGACTACGGCACGCCCTTCGACCGCGGCACGGTGTTCGTCGACGGCCACCCGGCCGATATCGACTACCACAAGCGCTTGGGCGAGAAATGGGAAGGTAACGAGGGCATCGGCGAAAGCGCCAGCGCACGCTTCGAGTACGAGCTGAGTGACGCCTGGAAGACCCGTCTGACCTACGCCTGGAACAACGACCGCTACGACCTGGCCATCGCCCAGCCGGTCTCGCTCAACGGCAACCAGCTACTGCGCACGGCCAACGGTGGCCAGTACGACTATGAAACGCGCTACGCCAGCCTGGACTTCATCGGCCAGCAGACCCTGCTCGGCCAGACCCACGAGCTGCTGCTGGGCATCGACAACGAGGTCAACGATAACTTCCGCGGCAAGACCTATCGCAACCCGAACCGAACCCGGCGCAACATCGACATTCGCGACCCGCACTACGGCGATCTCGGCGAACCGAACGTCATCGACGCCAACCGCAGCAACATGCGCAACGAGCTGACCTCTACCTCGCTGTACCTCAAGGACAACTGGCACCTGAACCAGCAGTGGATCCTGGTGCTCGGCGGCCGCTACCAGCACTACGACCAGTACAGCGTGCAGGGCCTGTCCGCCAACCGCGAACCGAGCCTGGACAATAACGACCAGACCTTCATCCCCTTCGCTGGGCTGGTCTACAAGCTCGACGACGCGCTATCGCTGTACGGCAACTACAGCCGCTCCTTCGTGCCGAACACCACTGTCGACGACCAGAACAAGGCGTTCGACCCGGAGGAAGGCCGCAGCTACGAAGTGGGCGCCAAGTACGACTTCAACCCGAACCTGAGCCTGAATCTGGCGCTGTTCGATATCGTCAAGAAGAACGTGGTCACCAGCACCAACGTCGGCGGCTTGAGCATCAGCGAGGCGGCCGGCAAGGTCGGTTCACGCGGCTTGGAACTGGATATCAGCGGGCGTCTGGCCGAACGCTGGCAGATGATTGCCACCTACGCCTACACCCACACGGAAATCCTCGACGACCCGCAAGACAAGGGCAACCGCCTGACCCAGGCGCCGCGCCAGACAGCCAGCCTCTACCTCACTCACCACCTGCGTGCGCCTGCGGCCTTCGGCCAGTGGCACCTGGGCGCCGGCACCCGCTACGTTGGCGAGCGCGCTGGCGACAACGCCAACAGCTACTACATGAGCAGCTACACGGTGAGCGACGCTTTCCTGCGCTGGGATCTGCCGACCCACGACTACGAGACGCGCCTGCAGCTCAATGTCGACAACCTGTTCGACAAGCACTACTACCCGTCGAGCACCGGCAGCCCGCTGCAGGTCAATGTCGGTCAGCCGCGCGCGCTGCGCCTGTCGGCCAGCATCGCCTTCTGAAAAACCGTGGAAGGCGCTTCAGCGACGACTGAAAACAGCAAAAGCCGCTCCCACACACCCGACTGAAAAGCCGCTCAGGCCGGATCGTCGACTCGCACCTGCCTCACCGCAAAGCCCAAGCGTTCGCCGAGCTCCTCGACGAACGCCGAGCGCAGGCCGGCTTCAGCCCAGCCGTTGAAGATGAAGCCCAAGTTGGAGAAGCCGCAGGGCTGCAGGAACAGGAAGCCGTTGATGTCATCTTCATGCCCGCACTCGGGGCAGGTGAAGTTGTCGGTTTCCCCCGGCCACCAGACCTCCAGGCTGTCGAACAACGGCACGCCCACTTCGCGGCGGCATTCGGGGCAGCCGGCCTCTTCGAGAAAGTTGCGCGTCGGCATATAGATGCAACGCTTGGTGATGATTTCCAGACCATTGTGCGGCTGCCCGTAAGGCAGCAACTCGGGACACTGAGCGATACGCCGCGCGCCCGGCCCGATGCCGTAAGCCATGCCGTTGCCACCCTGCCCACAGGTGGTCGGCAGGCCTCGACGATCTCCCGCTTGACCAGCCAGCGCAGCATGGCCTGAGCCTTTTGCTCGTGAGCGGGAAGCGTGGAAATCTGTGGGACGAGGATCAGTTGCGCGGTCATAGTGCTCGAACGATGGGGCCAGGAAAGCCGGCAGCTTAACAGGCGTCGCCATCGGTTGGCTCAAGCCCCACGACAGACCGCTGTGCCCGCCTGCGCCTCACGGCGCGCCAGCCAACGGGCGCGCAGCACGTCGTAGACCCAGTTGAACGCCATGGTGTAAGGCAGGAAGAACAGGATCAGCCCGATATCCAGCAGCAGCGCCTCGAGCAGGCTGATGGACAACCACCAGGCCGCCAGCGGCACCAGCATGACCACCAGGCCGCCCTCGAACAGCAGTGCATGGATGGCCCGCGCCCGCAGCCCGCGCTCGAAACCCAGGCGACTCTGCGCGCGGTCGAACAGGTAGTTGAACAGCATGTTCCACAGCATGGCGACAGTGGAGAACATCAGGGTCAGCACTCCCAGATGCACCAACGGCTTGTCCATGGCCCAGGCCAGCGCCGGCGCACAGATGACGATGGCGATGAATTCGTAGGCCATTGCATGCCCCACACGCTCGGGCAACGACCGCGGCAGTGGCTGAGTCATGGAGCGAACCTCGTGATAAGTGAAGATGGGCGCTATGATCATCGGGTTTACGCTTATCAAAAAACTAGCTGCCATCGGAAAAACCGATATGAATCCTTCTCCTGATTCCCTTCAGGCCTTCGCTCAGGCTGCCAGTTGCGGTTCGCTCAGCGCCGCCGCAAGGCGCCTGGGCAAGAGCCAGTCGACCATCAGCGAGGCCGTGGCGCGCCTGGAGCTGGATCTTGGCGTCGAACTGTTCGAGCGCGGCCCACGGCGCCTGCAACTGACCGAAGCCGGCAGCAGCCTGCTGGCCCATGCCGAAGAAGTGCTGGCCGCCAGTGACCGCCTGGCGCGCCATGCGGCAAGCCTGGCCAAAGGCCAGGAGGCGTGCCTAACCGTGGTGCTGACCGATGCCTACCAACCCAAGCGGTTCGAGGTTCGCCTGCAGGAGCTGGATCAGCACTACCCCGATCTGCAGCTCGAAAGCCTGATCGCCGAGCAGGCCGACGTGCTCGACCTGGTCAGCCAGGGCCGTGCGCAGCTCGGCCTGACCGCTGCATTACCGAACTACCCGCCACACATCGCCCACGCGCGCCTGGCAATGAGCAGCGAACTCAGCCTGTTCGTCGCCAAGAATCACCCGCTGAGCAAGCTGAAACAGGTTCGCCACGAAGACCTGTCGCACTGGCGCCTGCTGCGCTTGAGCAGCGTTGCCAACGACCACACCAACAGCGACGACCTGCCCGGCAGCGGCGGGCGTTGCTGGGCCGCGCCGGACTACCTGATGCTGCTGGAAATGGCGCGCCGGGGCTTCGGCTGGGCCGAGCTGCCACGGCAACTGGTCGACGCTTACGGCTTCGGCGAGCTGTATGAAATGCCCTGCAGCGGCTGGCCCCGACGGGTAACGGTAGATGTCATCTGGTCACGGCAGCGAGCCCTAGGCCCGGTCACGGCCTGGCTGCTCGAACGCTTGCTAGAAGACGCCTGATGAAGGTCGCACCTGCGAGCCTCTCGGCTTATCATGCCGCCCCATGATCAAAGATCCCTTTGCCCGCCTGAACCTCGACCGCGAGGTGCTCAGCGTCAGCCAGCTCAACAACCGTGCGCGCCTGCTGCTGGAGGACGTGTTTGCCAGCATCTGGGTGGAGGGGGAAATTTCCAACCTCGCCCGCCCGGCCTCCGGCCACATCTATTTCACCTTGAAAGACAGCCAGGCGCAGGTGCGTTGCGCGTTGTTCCGGCAGAACGCGGCGCGAGTGCGCCAGGCGCTGCGCGACGGCCTGGCGGTGAAGGTGCGCGGCAAGGTCTCGCTGTTCGAGGGCCGCGGCGACTACCAGTTGATTCTCGATGCCGTCGAGCCCGCTGGCGACGGCGCCCTGCGCCTGGCCTTCGAGGCGCTGAAGGAAAAGCTCGGCGCCGAGGGACTGTTCTCGACCGAGCGCAAGATCGCCCTGCCCGCCCACCCCAAACGCATCGGCATCGTCACCTCGCCCACCGGCGCGGTGATCCGCGACATCATCAGCGTGTTCCGCCGCCGCGCGCCGCAGGTGGAGCTGAACCTGATTCCCACCGCCGTGCAGGGCCGTGAAGCCACCGCGCAGATCGTCCGCGCCCTGCAACGCGCCGACGCGCAGGGCTTCGATGCGCTGATCCTGGCCCGTGGCGGCGGCTCGCTGGAAGACCTCTGGTGCTTCAACGAGGAAGCCGTGGCCCGCGCCGTGGCCGCCTGCGTCACGCCCATCGTCAGCGCCGTGGGCCACGAAACGGACGTGTCCATCGCCGACTTCGTCGCCGACGTGCGTGCGCCAACGCCTTCGGCCGCTGCCGAGCTACTGGCCCCGGACAGCAGCGAGCTGGTACAGCGCCTGCACAATCTGCAGCGTCGCCTGGTGCTGCACATGCAAGGCCGCCTGGCCCGCGAACGCCTGCGCCTGGAAGGCACCAGCAAACGCCTGCGCCATCCAGGCGAGCGCCTGCGCCAACAGGCCCAGCGTCTGGACGATCTGGACATGCGCCTGCGCCGCGCCTTCAACCAGCAGCTCGGCGCTCAGCGCGAACGCCTGGCCCGCCTCGATGCGCGCCTCGCCGCGCAGCATCCGGGGCGCAACCTGGCGCTGCTGCGCCAGCGCCTCGATGGCCTGGCAGCCCGCCTGCCTCGCGCCATGCAGGGGCAACTGCGCAGCCAGCGCCAGCAACTGGGCGCGCTGGCCACGCAATTGCAGATCGTCAGCCCACTGGCCACCCTCGGTCGTGGCTACGCCATCCTCCTCGACGAACGCGGCCAGGCCGTGCGCAACGCTGCCCAGACCCAGCCGGGCCAGCGCCTCAAGGCACGCCTGAGCGAAGGCGAGCTGGACGTGCGCGTCGAAGACAACCACATACAACCAGCGACCCTGTCGCTGCTGGATTGAACCAATGCCGGCCTCTCCCCTACAAATGCTGTGCGCAGGCCTGCTAGCCCTGTGCCTTGCCCTGCCCGCCCACGCCGAAGGCTTTATCACCCGCCTGCTGAACAAGCCGGTGCCCGGTGGCGTGGCGGTGGTCGATCTGGGCAATCCGGCGCAGGCACCCGAGGTGCGTTACCAGGGCAAGCCGGTGCTGACCATTCGTGAAGATGGCAAACGCTGGATCGCCATTGTCGGCATTCCCTTGAGCGTCAAGCCCGGCAGCCAGCAGGTGGAGGTCGATGATGGCCGTCGGGTGAACTTCCAAGTCGGCACCAAGCATTACGCCGAGCAACGCATCACCATCAAGAACCAGCAGCAGGTCACGCCCAACGCCAAGAACCTCGCGCGCATCGAACGCGAGCTGGCCGAGCAGACCCGTGCCTACCGGCAGTTCAGCCCGCGCCAGCCGAGCAACCTGTTGTTCGACAGGCCGGTGAACGGGCCGCTGTCGAGCCCCTTCGGCCTGCGCCGCTTTTTCAACGGCCAGGAGCGCAATCCGCATTCGGGCCTGGACTTCGCCGCCAACCGTGGCACGCCGATCAAGGCGCCAGCGGCCGGCAAGGTCATCCTCGTCGGCGACTATTTCTTCAACGGCAAGACGGTATTTCTCGACCACGGCCAGGGCCTGATCAGCATGTTCTGCCACCTGTCCGAGATCGACGTGAAGCCCGGTGACGAGATTCCGCGTGGCGGCCATGTCGGCAAGGTCGGTGCCACGGGCCGCGCCACCGGGCCACACCTGCACTGGAACGTCAGCCTCAACGACGCCCGCGTCGATCCGGCGATCTTCATCGGCGCGTTCAAGCCCTGACACGACGCAAGCGGCAACAACTGCCGTTTCGATCAGCAAACCTTTTTTGCTAGGGTACGACGGCTCGCATGACCGGCCCTGTCACTCCGGTCTGCCTTACCGCCTGCTTCGGAGCCGGATATGCCGAATGAGCTCACAACCTGGATGGATTGGCTGCAGCAGCAGCCGAAACTGCTCACCCTGACCGCCAGCCTGACCCTGATCGTCGCCGCCTGGCTGTCGAACTGGATCGTCAAGCGCATACTGGTGCGCGCCATCTACCGCGTGGTCGGCGCCACCGCACTGGGCCGGCATGGCCAGATCAAGGAAAGCGGCCTCATCAAGCGCCTGTCGAACATCGTCCCGGCGCTGGTGCTGACATCCGGCGTGGCAGTGGTGCCGGGTATGCCGACAGCGGTGGTAAAGGTCACGCAGAACGTCTGCAGCGCCTTTATCGTATTGACCATCGCCCTGGCCATCGCCGCCCTGCTGGATATCCTCAACACCCTCTACCAGCGCCGCCCCAACGCCCACCTCAAGCCGATCAAGGGCTACCTGCAGGTGGTCAAGATCGCCCTCTTCGCCATCGCCGCCATCCTCATGGTGGCCACACTGATCGATCGCTCGCCACTGATCCTGCTGTCCGGCCTCGGCGCCATGGCCGCCGTGCTGATGTTGATATTCCAGGACACCCTGCTGTCGCTGGTGGCCAGCGTGCAGATCTCTTCCAGCGACATCATCCGCGTCGGTGACTGGGTGGAAATGCCCCAGCTCAATGCCGATGGCGACGTGATCGACATCGCTCTGCACACGGTCAAGGTGCAGAACTGGGACAAGACCATCACCACCATTCCCACCAAACGTTTCATCAGCGACCCGTTCAAGAACTGGCGCGGCATGCAGGAATCCGGTGGCCGGCGGATCAAGCGCTCGCTGTATCTGGATCAGACCAGCGTGCATTTCCTAAGCGACGAGGAGATCGCCCGTCTGCGCCGCTTCATGCTGCTCGACGAGTACCTCGACCGCAAGGATCAGGAACTGCGCGAGTGGAACCTCAAGCTGGCCGAACATGGCAAGGAAGCGGTCAACACCCGACGCATCACCAACATCGGCAGCTTCCGCGCCTATGTCGAGCACTACCTGCGGCACAACCCCAACGTGCACCAGAACATGACCCTGCTGGTGCGCCAGCTCAGCCCCACTGCCGATGGCCTGCCGCTGGAGGTCTACTGCTTCACCAACACCACGGCGTGGAACGCCTACGAAGGCATCCAGTCGGATATATTCGACCACCTGCTGGCCATCCTCCCCGAGTTCGGCCTGCGTGTGTTCCAGCACCCCAGCGGAGCCGATATGCGCGAGCTACGGATGAGTCTGCCAACGGCCGGCGAGCCCCCTTTGCACGCCCCCACGCGCGCGCCTGAACGACTCGCCGAAACCGCCCCCTGACCCAGCCGGAGCTTGCCATGATCACCGTGCATCACCTGAACAACTCGCGCTCGCAGCGCATTCTCTGGATGCTCGAAGAGATCGGCGTCGACTATCAGATCAAGCACTACCAGCGCGACCCGCAGACCATGCTGGCTCCCGCCGAGCTGCGCCAGGTGCACCCCCTGGGCAAATCGCCCTTGATCACCGATGGTGAACTGACCCTGGCCGAATCCGGCGCCATCATCGAATACCTGGCCGAACGCCATGGTGACTGGCTACTGCCGCCCCCAGGCAGCCCGGAGCGCTTGCGCTGCCGCTACTGGCTGCACTATGCCGAAGGTTCGGCGATGCCGCCGCTGCTGCTCAAGCTGGTGTTCGACAAGCTGCGCAGCTCACCCATGCCCTTTTTCATCAAGCCCATCGCCCGTGGCATCGCGGACAAGGTCGGCCAGGCCTTCATCACGCCGCAACTGAAGCTGCATTTCGATTACCTGGAAAGCCAGTTGAGCGAGCATGAGTGGTTCGCTGGTGACGCCTTCAGCGCCGCCGACATCCAGCTCAGCTTCCCGCTGGAAGCGGCCGCTGCCCGTGGCGTGCTGCCGAACCACCCGCGCCTGCACGACTTCCTGCAGCGCATCCACGCCCGCCCGGCCTATCGCCGCGCCCTGGAGAAGGGTGGCGCCTACGACTACGCCGACTGAGTCAGGATCAGGTCTGACCAGCGAGGAGTCCTTCGTCGGCCAGGCACAGCAAACACGATTCGCTGAAAACACCTCGATTCGAGCAATAAAATCCACCGATAAAAACCAAATCGCAATAAATCGGCGTTTTTCCGGCAAGCATTGCCATATCCACGCACGGTGGATAGGGTTTCCCCATGAAAAACGTCAACGTCCTCTTTCTTGTCCGCCAGCTCGCGTGCCTGCGACTGGTCAGCCCGCGACTGCGAAGCCTCGCCTGAAGCTCCGTTTCCTGGCCGCTGTGGCCTCGTGTTCGCCTCCCTATTTTCGCAGGACCTGCTCATGACCATGCTCAAAGACCCGTCGAAGAAGTACCGCCCCTTCACCCAGATCCAGATTCCGGATCGCACATGGCCGGACAAGATCATCGACAAGGCGCCGATCTGGCTGTCCACCGACCTGCGCGACGGCAACCAGTCGCTGATCGAGCCGATGGATGCCGAGAAGAAGATGCGCTTCTTCAAGTGCCTGGTCGCTGTGGGCCTGAAGGAAATCGAAGTGGGCTTCCCGTCCGCTTCGCAGACCGACTTCGACTTCGTGCGTGAGCTGATCGAAGGCGGTCACATCCCCGATGACGTGACCATCCAGGTACTGACCCAGGCCCGTGACGACCTTATCGAGCGCACCTTCGAGTCGCTCAAAGGCGCCAAGAAAGCCATCGTTCACTACTACAACGCCTGCGCGCCGAGCTTCCGCAAGATCGTCTTCAACCAGGACAAGGCCGGCGTCAAAGCCATCGCCGTGGCCGCCGGCACCACCATCAAGCGCCTGGCCGAAGCCGCGCCGGAAACCCAGTGGGGCTTCGAGTACTCGCCGGAGGTGTTCAGCAGCACCGAGATCGACTTCGCCGTCGAGGTGTGCAACGCGGTGATCGAGGTGTTCCAGCCGACCCCGGCGAACAAGCTGATCCTCAATCTGCCGGCCACCATCGAGTGCGCCACGCCGAACAACTACGCCGACCAGATCGAGTGGTTCGGTCGTCATGTCGACCGCCGCGACAGCGTGCTGATCAGCGTGCACACCCATAACGACCGTGGCACCGGCGTCGCCGCTTCGGAACTGGCCGTGATGGCCGGCGCCGACCGTGTCGAAGGTTGCCTGTTCGGCAATGGCGAGCGCACCGGCAACGTCTGCCTGGTGACCCTGGCGCTGAACCTCTACACCCAGGGCGTCGACCCGGAGCTGGACTTCTCCGATATCGACGCCGTGCGCAAGGTGGTCGAAGACTGCAACCAGATTCCGGTGCACCCGCGCCATCCGTATGTCGGCGATCTGGTGCACACCGCCTTCTCCGGCTCGCACCAGGATGCCATCCGCAAGGGCTTCGCCCAGCAGAAGGAAGACGCGCTGTGGGAAGTGCCATACCTGCCGATCGATCCGGCCGACATTGGTCGCGACTACGAGGCGGTGATCCGCGTGAACAGCCAGTCCGGCAAGGGTGGCATCACCTTCCTGCTCGAGCAGGAATACGGCATCAGCCTGCCACGCCGCATGCAGATCGAGTTCAGCCAGGTGGTACAGCGTGAAACCGACCGCCTCGGCCTGGAAATGACCGCAGCGCAGATCTACAAGCTGCTGGAAACCGAGTTCCTGCAAGCCACCCAACCCTATGCCCTGAAAGGCCACCGCCTGCAGGAAGAGAATGGTGAAAGCAGCGTCGAGGTGAAGGTTCAGGTCGCCGGCCAGGAACAACGCTGGAACGGTACGGGCAAAGGCGCGCTGGAAGCGCTGGCGTCGAGCCTGCCGCTCGCCGTCGAGGTCATGGACTATCACGAGCACGCCATCGGCGGCGGTGCCAATGCCAAGGCTGCCTGCTACATCGAGATCCGCCTGGACGGCCAGCGCCCGCTGCATGGTATCGGCATCGACGAGAACATCACCACCGCCAGCTTCCGTGCCCTGTTCAGTGCACTGAACCGCGCCGTCAAGCAGGCCGAGCTGAAAACCGAAGCGGCCTGATCCGCGACGGAGCATCAAACACGAACCCCGCCGACTGGCGGGGTTCTTCGTTTCCATGTCGAAAATCAGGCACTTATGGGCATTGATGGAACAGGATCATGCAACCTGCCCATCACGCTCATGCTCTAACCTGCTTACCTGATTTTTTTGCACCCCAAGGAGAACTTCATGAGCACGACCCTCGCCTATGCCGCGCAGAGTGCACAATCGCCGCTGGCTCCGCACATTATCGAGCGCCGCAACGTTGGCCCGGACGATATCGCCATCGACATCCTCTACTGCGGCGTCTGTCACTCCGACCTGCACACCGCGCGTAACGAGTGGAAAAACACCCTGTACCCCTCCGTACCCGGCCACGAGATCGTCGGCAAGATCAGCGCAGTGGGCAGCAACGTCAGCGCGTTCCAGGTGGGTGAGATCGCGGGTGTCGGCTGCATGGTCGATAGCTGCCAGCACTGCGCCTCCTGTGGCGAGGGCCTGGAGCAATACTGCGAGAACGGCTTCACCGGCACCTACAACGGCCCGGTATTCGGCGGTGAGAACACCTTCGGCGGCTACTCCCAGCGTATCGTGGTCGACCAGCGCTTCGTGCTGCGCATCAGCCACACCGATAACCTGGCCGCCGTGGCACCGCTGCTGTGCGCGGGCATCACCACCTACTCGCCGCTGCGTCAGTGGAAGGTGGGCCCGGGGCAGAAAGTGGGCATAGTCGGCCTCGGCGGGCTCGGCCACATGGGTGTGAAGATCGCCGCCGCCATTGGCGCGCATGTGGTGCTGTTCACCACCTCACCGAACAAGCGCGAAGACGCCCTGCGCCTCGGCGCTAGCGAAGTGGTGGTGTCGAAGAACGCCGAGGAAATGGCCGCCCACCTCAACAGCTTCGACTTCATCCTCAACACCGTTGCGGCGCCGCACGACCTCAACCCCTTCCTCAATCTGCTCAAGCGCGACGCCACCATGACCCTGGTGGGCGCCCCCGAGTCAGCGCACCCATCGCCGGATGTCTTCGGCCTGATCTTCAAGCGCCGCCGGCTGGCCGGTTCGCTGATCGGCGGCATCGCCGAAACGCAGGAAATGCTCGACTTCTGCGCCAAGCACGACATCGTTTCGGATATCGAGATGATCGCCATGCAGGACATCAACCAGGCTTACGAACGCATGCTCAAGAGCGACGTGAAGTACCGCTTTGTGATCGACATGGCCAGCCTGCAGGCCTGATGAGCCGGCGCCGGGTCACTGTTGCTGGCCCGGCAACAATCCGCGAACGGCTCAAACAAACAGCAGCATCAGCACGCCGACCAGCAGCGCCGTCACGCCAAGGAAGAACAGAATGGCGATACCGGCGGCGCGCCAATTGGACAGGAAGGCACCGCCGGCTGCCGCGTGTCGCAGCAGATCAGCCTGGATCAGTTGCTTGGCCAGCAGCAGCATGCCGAGCAGTTGCAGGATGGCGAAGGGCAGGGTCAGGGTATCTTCGGGCAATACGAAGGACAGCACCGTGGTCAGCACCAACATCGCCAAAGCAACGCTCCAGACCATCGCCACATGCTTGGCCTTGCCTAGCTGCCGCAGGTTGTAGGCAAGCAGCCAGGCACCGGCCAGCGGCGTTCCGAGGAAGGTGCCGATGCCAATGGCGGTCATACGGTAGAGCGGCTGCCCACTGCTGAAAACATGCGGCTGCAGATCCGCCTGCGGGGGCTGAAACGGATTGGCCTGTTGTACATCCATGTCTTGCAGCTCCAAGATCAGTTCAGGGTGAAGGTATCGGCATCCAGGTGCGCTGGAAAACGCTCGCGGTAGCTGAGCAGCGCCTCGCTCGACAAGTGCACGCGGAATACGCCATCGCCTTCTCCTGCCGCCAGCAGCGCCTCGCCCTGGAAATCCAGCACCTGGGAGTCGCCACTATAACCATGCCCCTTGCCATCCTCGCCGACACGGTTCACGGCGGCGACATAACACAGGTTCTCGATGGCTCGCGCCGGCAGCAGGCGGTTCCAGTGCTGGCGGCGGGCTGCCGGCCAGTTGGCGGTGTACAGCAACAGGTCAGTGTCGCCGGCATCGCGGCTCCAGACCGGGAAGCGCAGGTCATAGCAGATTAGCGGGCGCACGCGCCAACCCTTGAGCTCCAGCACCACCCGCTCGCCACCTGCGCTGTAATGCTTGTGCTCGCCGGCCATGCGGAACAGGTGGCGCTTGTCGTAATGCGCCAGCGAGCCGTCCGGGCGCGCCCAGAGCAGGCGATTGCGGTAGCTGCCGTCGGCGGCCTGGATGATCAGGCTGCCGCAGATCACCGCGCCGATAGCCTGCGCCTGCTCACTTAGCCACTGCGTGGTGGGGCCATCCTCGGCTTCGGCCAGGGCCGCCAACTCCATGGAAAAGCCGGTGCTGAACATCTCCGGCAGGATCACCAGATCGGCGCCGCGCGCCTGCTCCAGCAGGGCCTGGAAATGTTCACGGTTGGCCGCCGGATCCTGCCAGGCCAGTGCAGTCTGGATCAGCGCCAGTTCGAGATCGGGTCTGTCGTTCATCTCATGTCACTCGCCGTAGGGTGGATGTCGTTTTTCACATCCACCAAGCTTTGCTGGATAACACCGCTACACCGCGCAGAGCTTCTCGGCAGCCTGACGCAGGGTCTCCTCGCGCTTGGCGAAGCAGAAACGCACCAGGCGCATGTCCTGGGGCGCAGACTGGTAGAACACCGATACCGGAATTGCCGCCACGCCGTGCTCGCGGGTCAGCCATTCGGCCATGGCCACGTCGTCCAGATCAGGGCGAATGGCCGAGTAATCGGCGAGCTGGAAGTAGGTGCCTGGTGCGCGGGTGAAGGTGAAACGCGAGCCAGCCAGCAGGTCGCAGAACAGGTCGCGCTTGGCCTGATAGAAGGCCGGCAGTTCCTCGACATGCTCGGGGTGCGCGGCCATGAACTCGGCCAGGCCGTGCTGCAACGGGGTCACGCCGCAGAAGTTGACGTATTGGTGGATCTTGCGCAGCTCGGCCGTCAAGGCCGGCGGCGCCACCACGTAGCCGGTCTTCCAGCCGGTAACGTGGTAGGTCTTGCCGAAGGAGCTGACCACGAAGGCGCGCTGATACAGCTCCTCGTGGGCCAGCACGCTGGCGTGCTGCATACCGTCGTAGATCAGGTGCTCGTAGACCTCGTCACTGATCACATGGATATCACGCCCGCGAATCAGCTCAGCCAGTTTGTCCAGATCGGCACGGGTCAGCAGCGCACCGCTGGGATTATGCGGCGAGTTGAGGAAGATCAGGCGGGTACGCGGCGTGATCGCATCGGCCAGGCGTTGCCAATCGACAGCGAAATTCGGCAGTGCCAGTGGCACATGTACGCAACGACCGCCTGCCAGTTCCACGGAGGGCTCGTAACTGTCGTAGCAGGGGTCGAGAACGATGGCCTCATCCCCGGCACGAATCAGCGCCTGCACCGCGCAGAAGATCGCCTCGGTGGCGCCAGGGGTGATGGTGATCTCGCTGTCGGCATCGCGCTGCACGCCATAGCTACGAGCGATCTTCGCGGCCACCTGCTGGCGTAGGCTCGGCAGCCCGGTCATTGGCGAATACTGGTTGCGTCCATCCATTACATGGCGCGCGACTGCCTCGCGCAACGCCTGCGGTCCGTCGAAATCGGGAAAGCCCTGAGAGAGGTTCAGCGCGCCTACATCGGCAGCGAGCTGCGACATCCGCGTGAAGATGGTGGTGCCGACGTTGGGCAGCTTACTGGTGAGCATGGCGCGCTCCTGATCGCGGGTATGCAGAGAGCTACAAGCTACAAGTTTCAAGCCGCAAGAAAAAGCCGGCCTGCACGCCTGCGCCTCTGCTTGCAGCTTGTGGCTTGCCGCTTAAAGCTATTTTTTCTTGTCCCTGCGCTTCTTCTCAGCCTTCTTGTGGTGGCTCATCAGGCGGCGCTTCTTGTTCACCTGGCGGTCGGTGAGGGTGTTCTTCTTCCCCTCGAAGGGGTTCTCGCCGCCCTTGTATTCGATACGGATCGGCGTGCCGACCAGCTTGAGCACGCGCCGGTAGGTATTTTCCAGGTAACGGGTGTAGGCGCGCGGCACGGCGTCTACCTGGTTACCGTGAATCACGATCAGCGGTGGGTTGGCGCCTCCCAGGTGGGCATAGCGCAGTTTGATGCGGCGGCCATTGACCAAAGGTGGAGCGTGGTCGCTGACGGCGTCTTCGAGAATCTGCGTCAGGCGGCTGGTGGGCCAGCGGGTGATGGCCGACTTGAACGAGGCCTGCACCGACTTGTACAGGTGGCCGACGCCGGTGCCATGCAGGGCGGAGATGAAGTGGATGTCGGCGAAGTCGACGAAGAACAGCCGGCGTTCCAGCTCGGTCTTCACGTAGTCCTTCTGCCCCTGATCCATGCCGTCCCACTTGTTCAGTGCGATGACCAGGGCGCGGCCGCTCTCCAGCACGAAGCCGAGCAGGTTGAGGTCGTGGTCGACCACGCCTTCGCGGGCGTCCATGACGAACACTACGACGTTGGAGTCCTGGATGGCCTGCAGCGTCTTGACCACGGAGAACTTCTCCACCGCCTCGAAGATCTTGCCGCGGCGGCGCACGCCCGCGGTGTCGATCAGGGTGTACTTCTCGTCGTCACGCTCGAAGGGGATGTAGATGCTGTCACGGGTGGTGCCGGCCTGGTCGTAGACCACCACGCGCTCTTCACCGAGCATGCGGTTGACCAGGGTGGACTTGCCGACGTTGGGCCGACCGATGATGGCCAGCTTGATGCCGTCCTTCTCGCTCGGGCCGGGGATGCGCGCGGCCTCCTGGCCTTCGAGCACCTCCTCTTCCTCGGCGCCCTCCTCCGGCTCGCCGGCATCCTTGGGGAAACTGCCGAGCACGGCTTCGAGCATCTGAGTGATGCCGCGGCCATGGGCGCCGGCGATGGCCAGCGGCTCGCCCAGGCCCATGGGGCTGAATTCGGCGCGGGCCAGGTCGACGTCGAGGTTGTCGACCTTGTTGACGATCAGAAAGCTCTGCTTGTTACGCCGGCGCAGGTGCTCGCCGATCATCTGGTCGGACGCGGTCATGCCGGCACGCGCGTCCACCAGGAACAGCACGGCGTCGGCTTCTTCGATGGCCTGCAGCGACTGCTCGGCCATCTTCGCGTCGATGCCTTCCTCGTCACCGGAAATACCGCCGGTGTCGATCACGATGTAGGTGCGCCCCTGCCACTTGGCCTCGCCGTACTGGCGGTCGCGGGTCAGACCGGAAAGGTCGCCGACGATGGCGTCGCGGCTGCGGGTCAGGCGGTTGAAGAGTGTGGACTTGCCGACGTTCGGCCGGCCCACCAGGGCAATTACGGGAACCATCAGGCTCTCCACTTGGTTGATTCAGAAAATGCAAAGGCCGCTGCAGGGGCAGCGGCCAGGATAGTGCGTGCTACCGGAGGCTATCCGGCAGCATAGCGCGTCATTTGATCTTGAGGCCGACCAGCTTGCCGCTGTTGCCGTAGACATACAGCCAGTCACCCACCACCAGCGGCTGGGCACGCAGGCCGTCGCTGTCGATACGGGTACGACCGACGAAACGCCCATCGACCTGGCTCAGCAGGTGCAGATAGCCCTCGAAGTCACCCACGGCGACATAGCTGGAGAACACCGCCGGTGCCGACAGTTGACGGCGCGCCAGCGACTCGTTGCTCCACAGCGCCGAAGCGCTACGCTCGTCGATGGCCTCGACGGTGCCACTGGCCAGACTGACGTAGACGTTACCGAAGCCCTGGGCGACACCCACGGAGCTGGACGCCTCGCGTTGCCAGAGAATGCGCCCGGATTCCAGATCCATCGCCGCCACACGGCCCTGGTAGCTCACCGCGTAGACGGTGCCACCGGAGAGCAGCAGGCCGCCGTCGATATCGACCACGCGATCCAGTTCGGAACGCCCTTGCGGGATGGCCACACGCTGTTCCCAGACCGGCAGGCCGCGCTGGGCATCGACGGCAATGACCTTGCCGCTGGACAGGCCCGCGACCACCAGGCGGTTGGTCACCAAGGGCGCACCGGTGCCACGCAGGGTGAGCACGGCTGGCGTATTCTCGACGATCCAGCGCTGGTTGCCGGTATCGGCATCGAAGGCGATCAGGCGGTCGTCCTGGGTCTGCACCACGACGATGTCACCATTGCTGGCCGGCGGTGCCAGCACTTCGCTGGTCACCTGCGCGCGCCACTGCTCGCCACCGTCGGTGGCATCCAGGGCGACCACTTCGCCCTTGAGCGTGCCCAGCAGCACCTGACCATAGCCCGCGCCAATGGCACCGGACACCGGGATATCCAGCTTCTTGCGCCAGATCACGTCACCGCTGGTGCGCTCGATGGCCATGACCAGACCGTCGACATCGGCAGCGTAGATGACGTCGCCATCGATGGCGGGCACCAGCATGTTGAAGGTCTCGCCCTGGCCATCGCCAACGGAGCGGCTCCACTCGGTGCGCAGTTCGACCTCTTCGTCGAACTTGGTCAGTTCGGCTGGCGGCAGTTCCTTCTTGCTATTGCTGCTGCAACCCACGGCCAGAAGGGCCAGGGCCAGCAGTGCGGCATTCTTCCAACGCATCACGTCACGCATCCCCTTTTGCCAGGTCGTCCAGCTTCATCTGCAGGCCACCAACGGCGGCGTCTTCGGTCAGGGCATCCTTGGCCTTCTGATAGGCGGCGTGCGCATCATCGCTACGCCCCAGTTGTACCAGCAGGTCACCCTTGAGCTCTTCACGGCTGGCGAGGAAGGCATCGTCGACCTTGGCATCGAGCAGTTTCAGCGCGGCATCGGTCTTGCCCTGCGCCGCCAGCACACGGGCCAGACGCTGACGTGCCAGCTCGCCAAGGGTAGCATCGGCAGGCTTGTCGACCACGGCCTGCAGATCGACTGCCGCATCGTCCAGCTTGCCCGCCTCGACCGCGACCTTGGCCACGAACAGACGGCCGTACTGGGCATAATGGGTGCTACCGTACTGGCTCTCCAGCTTGCTGCTGATATCGGCGACCTTGGCCGCATCCGGCTTGCCGGACGGATCCAGCGCCGTTTCCAGCAGTTGCTGATAGAGCACGGAGGCGCCCTGGGACTGATTGAGCTGATACTTCTGCCAACCCTGCCAGCCAACCACGGCCACCAGCGCCAGCACGCCACCGGCGAGCAGAGGCTTGCCGTTGCGGTTCCACCAGTCCTTGAGTTGCGCGATCTGTTCGTCTTCGGTCTGCATGTCTAACCCCGTACTCCTAATCGAGAGCCTGCTCAGGCCTGCTGCAGGCAGGCAGCCAGATGCTCGGCCAGAGCATCCCAGGCAACGCTTTGTTGTTCACTGTCGTCGCGCAGCGGTTTGCAACCTACCACGCGGCCTGCCAGTTCGTCGTCCCCCAGAATCAGCGCATAGCGTGCACCGCTCTTGTCGGCCTTCTTGAACTGGCTCTTGAAACTGCCACCACCGGCATTGAGCTGCAGGCGCAGGCCCGGTAGCTCGTCGCGCAGACGCTCGACCAGGGTCAGCGCCGCCAGCTCCGCCGCCTCGCCAAAGGCGCAGACATACACATCGGCGCCGCGGTTGAGCTCGTCCGGAAGCAAGTCCAGGGTTTCCAACAGCAGCACCAGGCGCTCGACGCCCATGGCGAAGCCGACACCCGGCGTGGCCTTGCCACCTAGCTGCGCCACCAGGCCGTCGTAGCGGCCACCGGCGCACACCGTACCCTGCGCGCCGAGCTTGTCGGTGACCCACTCGAACACGGTGCGGTTGTAGTAATCCAGACCGCGCACCAGCTTGTGGTTGATCTGATAGCGAATGCCGGCCGCATCCAGGCGCGCCTTGACACCCTCGAAGTGCAGACGCGACTCTTCGTCGAGGTAGTCGCCAAGAGTCGGGGCACCGACCAACACGGCCTGAGTCGCCTCGTTCTTGCTGTCGAGGATGCGCAGCGGGTTGGTGGTCAGGCGGCGCTGGCTGTCTTCGTCGAGCTGATCGAAACGCTCCTGCAGGTAGGCCACCAACGCATCGCGATAGGCGGCACGCGCCTCGCTGGAACCCAGGCTGTTGAGCTGCAGGGTCACGGCATCGGCCAGACCGAGCTGCTTCCACAGGCGCCAGGTGAGCACGATCAATTCGGCATCGACATCTGGCCCCGGCAGATTGAAGGCTTCCACACCCACCTGGTGGAACTGGCGATAACGACCCTTCTGCGGTTTCTCATAGCGAAACATGGGGCCGGCATACCATAGTTTCTGCACCTGACCGCCACCGGCCAGGCCATGCTCGAGTACCGCCCGCACGCAACCGGCGGTGCCTTCAGGGCGCAGGGTCAGGGATTCTTCGTTGCGGTCGAGGAAGGTGTACATCTCCTTGTCGACCACGTCGGTGCCCTCGCCGATGCCCCGAGCGAACAGCTCGGTGTATTCGACGATGGGCAGACGGATTTCCTTGTAGCCATAGCCGTCGAGCAGGCTGACCAGGGTGCTTTCCAGGTAGCGCCAGGCAGGAGTCTGCTCCGGCAGGATATCGTTCATGCCACGAATGGCTTGTAGGGACTTGCTCACAAAGAATCCTTAGCAGGCCGTTGAAGAACCACCGGCGTTGTCTGGCCGTCGTTGAACAGCCTCGAAATACTCATGTACAGCGCTTGAACGGCGCTTTTCGGCCATTCTTGCAAGCCTATCGGCCAGTCAGCACACGGCGATCAGCCGCGCACGATCACGGCCGCATCGGCGGCGACCTTTTCGGCCGCCTTGTCGCGGATGAGCTTTTCCAGCTCGTCCACCAGGTTTTCGTTGGTCAGCTTCGAGGCCGGTTTGCCGTCGATGTAGACCAGGTTGTTCGGGCTACCACCTGTGAGGCCGATATGCGCCTCCTTGGCTTCACCCGGGCCGTTGACCACACAGCCGATCACGGCGACGTCCAGCGGCACCAGCAGATCCTCGACGCGGGCCTCCAGCTCGTTCATGGTCTTGACCACGTCGAAGTTCTGCCGCGAGCAGCTCGGGCAGGCGATGAAGTTGATGCCACGCGAGCGCAGACGCAGGGACTTGAGGATGTCGAAGCCGACCTTGATCTCTTCCACCGGGTCGGCCGCCAGGGAGATGCGGATGGTATCGCCAATCCCCTCGGCCAGCAGCATGCCCAGGCCGACCGCGGACTTCACGGTACCGGAGCGCAGGCCACCGGCCTCGGTGATGCCCAGGTGCAACGGCTGCTCGATCTGCTTGGCCAGCAGACGGTAGGCCTCCACGGCCATGAACACGTCGGAGGCCTTTACGCTGACCTTGAAGTCGGGAAAGTTCAGGCGGTCGAGGTGCTCGACGTGCCGCAGCGCGGACTCGACCAGAGCCTCGGGAGTCGGCTCGCCGTATTTCTTCTGCAGATCCTTTTCCAGGGAGCCGGCGTTGACGCCGATGCGGATCGGGATGCCCTTGTCGCGCGCCGCCTCGACCACCGCCTTGACGCGATCCTCACGGCCGATGTTGCCGGGGTTGATGCGCAGGCAGTCGACACCCAGCTCGGCCACACGCAAGGCGATCTGGTAGTCGAAGTGGATGTCGGCCACCAACGGTACGCGCACCTGCTGCTTGATCAGACCGAAGGCTTCGGCAGCCTCCATGTCCGGCACGGAAACGCGCACGATATCGGCGCCAGCATCCTCCAGGCGACGAATCTGCGCCACGGTGGCGGCGACATCGTTGGTGTCGGTATTGGTCATGCTCTGTACTGCGATCGGTGCATCACCACCTACCGGCACGGAGCCAACCCAGATCTTGCGCGACAGGCGGCGCTTGATCGGCGATTCGCAATGCATGCTTTACAACCCCAGTTTCAGGCGCGCGGTTTCGCCGCTCATGTGCGGCGTCACGTTGACGGTTTCGCCGTTGAAAATCACTTGGGCGCCACGGGCAAAGCCCAGACGCAGCTCCAGCGGCGCCTTGCCGGTCACGTCCAGGCTGTCGCCACCGCGCTTGAGGGCGCTGACCAGGATCTTGCCATCGGCATCGGTCACCTGTGTCCAGCAATCGGCGCTGAACTGAATCTTCAACAGGCCTTGGCCGGGCGCAGCCGCCACGCTCGGGCTCGGCTCGGCCTGCGGCGCAGGCGCAGGTGCAGCGTTCTGCGCAGGTGCCGGAGCCGGAGCGCTGGCAGCGCCTTGGGCGGCAGGCGCGGTAGCCTCGGCTGGAATGCTTGGCTCAGCGTTGGGCGCACCCGGCTCGGGCTCTGCACCCGCGTCTTCCGGCAGCAGCAACGGCATGGAAGGCTGCTCCATGGCCTCAGCCACGGCCTGATCCTCAGGCTCGGCCAGTGAGTGAATTTGCGTGGAGCCATCGGCGGCCTCCACCTCGACATGCTCGATCCCCGGATCGAGCAGACGCCGAGCGGTGTCACTGCCCTGCTCCTGCCACCAGAAGAAGCCGGTGCCGATCAAGCCCAGCAGCAGCAGGAAGCTGACCAGGCGCAGGATGCTCTGCGAATAGCGCACGGGCTCCTCGATACGCCCCAGGGCATGCACTTCGCTGCCCGTGGCATCGGTGCCGGTGTACTGGTCGAACTCCAGCACCAGACGGTTCTGGTCCAGCTCCAGCAGCTTGGCGTAGGCACGGATATAACCACGGGCGAAGGTGGTGCCCGGCAACTTGTCGAAGTCACCGGTTTCGATCTGCGTCAGACGCTGGGCGGTCAGGTTGAGCTGGGCGGCGACCTCGGCGACGTTCCAGCCCCTGGCCTCCCGCGCCTGACGCAGGGTCTCGCCAGGATTGCTGGCCACTGGCTTGCTGATTTCGGTATGCGCCGTGTTCATCGTTTCCCCGACAGATATTGCTGGTATTCCTGAGACGCCGGATACAGGCGTTTCAACTGCAGGCCCAGACTGGCAGCTCTATCACGATCCTCGAACACCTCGGCCAGGCGTGCACCGAGCAGCAGGCTGCGAGCGTTCTGCGGCGCCAGCTCGCTGTAGGCCTCGTAATAACTGCGGGCCGGTACGTAGGCGCGATCCTCGTAGGACAGTTGCGCCATTTCCAGCAGCGCGCGTGGTTGGCGGCTGCTCAGACGCAAGGAGCGCTGGAAGTATTCCTTGGCCTGCTCGCGCTGGCCAAGTTGCAGGGCGGTCAGCCCAAGGTTCTCGAACACGCGGGAACGCTCGGGGTAGAGGTTGTCCTCGGCCGCCTTGAGATAGGTTTCCTGAGCTTCCTTGTAGCGTCCTTGTTCATAGAGGAAGCCGCCGTAGTTGTTCAGCAGCCGCGCATCGTCGGGGCGTTGCGACAGGGCCTTGCGGTAATGCTCATCGGCCAGCTTGGGCTCCATCTCCACCTGGAAGGCCAGGGCCAGCGCGGCATGTGCGTCGGCATTGGAGGAGTCCAGGTCGAGTGCGTTCTTCAATGGCACCTTGGCACGCTGGGTGTCACCTTGCTGGATATAGGCGATACCCAATTGCACGTAGGCATCCACCGCCTCCTTACGCCCCTTGTCGGTCTTCATGGGATTCACGTCGCCGGTGGTCACGCATCCTGTGAGCAAGGCGGCAATCAGCAACAGCAGACTGGGTCGCAAGGGCATCGGCATCCTCTCTTCAGCTTCGATTGGCGGCAGCAGGTGCAGCATCACCGGCCAACTGGCGCACGGCGATGTAGCGCTCACTGCGGCGGGTACGATCCATGACCTGGCCAACCAACTGGCCACAGGCAGCATCGATGTCGTCACCACGAGTGGTGCGCACCGTGACATTGTGCCCGGCCTTGTGCAGCAGATCCTGGAAGCGGCGGATGGCGTTATTGCTCGGCCGCTCGTAACCCGAGAAGGGGAATGGATTAAACGGAATCAGATTGATCTTGCAAGGGATATCGGCCAGAAGTGCGATCATCTGCTCAGCATGCTCGGGCTGATCGTTGACGCCCTTGAGCAGGGTGTATTCGATGGTCAGCACGCGCTTCTCGCCCAGCTTGGAGATGTAGCGCTTGCACGCCGCCAGCAGCATGTCCAGCGGATACTTCTTGTTGATCGGCACCAACTGGTTGCGCAACTCGTCGTTGGGCGCGTGCAGGGACAAGGCCAGGGACACGTCGATCACCTCGGCCAGCTTGTCGATCATCGGCACCACGCCGGAGGTGGACAGGGTCACCTTGCGCTTGGAGATGCCATAGCCAAGGTCGTCCATCATGATCTGCATGGCGGAGACGACGTTGTCGAAGTTCAGCAGCGGTTCGCCCATGCCCATCATCACCACGTTGGTGATGGCACGGTCGATCTTCGCCGGCACGGTACCGAAGGATTTGTTGGCGACCCACACCTGGCCGATGATCTCGGCGCTGGTCAGGTCGCTGTTGAAGCCTTGCTTGCCGGTGGAGCAGAAACTGCAGTCCAGGGCACAACCGGCCTGCGACGACACGCACAGGGTGCCGCGGCCATTCTGCGGGATGTATACGGTTTCCACACAGCTACCCGACGCCACACGCACCACCCACTTGCGCGTGCCATCGGCGGAAATATTCTCGCTGACCACTTCCGGGCCGCGAATCTCGGCAGAGGCCTCGAGCTTTTCGCGCAAGGCCTTGCCGACATTGGTCATGGCGGCGAAATCATCGACGCCAAAGTGGTGAATCCACTTCATCACCTGGCCGGCACGAAAGCGCTTCTCGCCAATGGACTCGAAAAAGCGCTCCATTTCCGGCTGGGTCAGGCCCAGCAGGTTGATCTTGCCGGTGGTATTGGTCATGGCTTCACCCTCGCTTCATTCGCCAATCAGCGGATGCGCGCGCACAGCTCGGTAGCGGAGAAGAAGTAAGCGATCTCGCGGGCAGCCGAAGCTTCGGAGTCGGAACCGTGCACGGCGTTCTCGTCGATGGAAACGGCGAAATCGGCGCGAATGGTGCCGGCAGCGGCTTCTTTCGGGTTGGTGGCACCCATCAGTTCACGATTCTTGGCAACGGCGTTCTCGCCTTCCAGAACCTGCACGATAACCGGGCCGGAGGTCATGAAGGCAACCAGATCCTTGAAGAAGCCACGCTCGCTGTGCTCGGCGTAGAAGCCAGCTGCTTCACGCTCGGACAGTTGCACCATCTTCGATGCCACGACGCGCAGGCCGGCCTTCTCGAAACGGGTGGTGATCTCGCCGATGACGTTCTTGGCAACGGCGTCAGGCTTGATGATGGAGAAAGTACGTTGAACAGCCATGTGAAGCTCCAGAAACTTTAGGGTTAAAGCGAAAAATTAAACCCGCGAATTATACGCGGGTTCCGGTTAAAAGCGTAGGGCATGCGCCATGAGCGCCCCTTGTCAGTCCTGCTCTTCGATCCAGGCGGCCTGTATCGCCTCCAGCACCTTCTCCCCACCGCGCTGCGGATCGTCGGAGAATTGCGGCAAGCTCACGACCCAGCGATGCAGGTCGACGAAGTTCACGTAGCGCGGGTCGACGTCCGGCTTCTGCTCGCTCAGTTCGATGGCGATATCCAGCACATCACTCCATTTCAGACTCATGATGACGCTCCCTGGGGATCAGTGCGGCGCTTCGGCCGCATGGTTGAGCGAATACTTGGGAATCTCGATGGTGAGATCCTCTTCACCGACTATGGCCTGGCAGGCCAGGCGCGAGTGCGCCTCCAGCCCCCAGGCCTTGTCCAGATAGTCCTCTTCCAGCTCGTCGGCTTCGTTCAGCGAATCGAAGCCCTCACGCACGATGCAATGGCAGGTGGTGCAGGCACATACGCCGCCGCATGCGCTTTCCATCTCGATATGGTGTTCATGGGCCAGTTCGAGAATCGAGATACCGGGTTCGGCCTCGACTACCAGGCCATCCGGGCAGAAACGCTCGTGCGGCAGAAAAATCACCTGTGGCATGGGTTATTTATTCCTCAATCTCGTTAAGGCTGCGACCCGCCAGGGCCGCCTTGACGGTGGCGTTCATCCGGCGCGCCGCGAAGGCATCGGTAATCTGACTCAGGCGCTTGGCCTGCTGCTCGATGGCCTGCACGTCGGTGCCGGACACCTGCTCACGCAAAGCCTCCATCTGCGCCTCGATGGCCAGACGCTCCTCAGCCTCGAGCAGGCGCTCACCATCGGCATCCAACGCGGCCTGCACGGCTTCGAGCAGACGCTCGGCATCCACCTGCTGCTCACGCAGGGCGCGGGCGGCCTTGTCGCCACCGGCATGCTGGAAGGAGTCCTGCAGCATGCGGGCAATCTCGCCATCGGTCAGGCCATAGGAAGGCTTGACCTGAATGCTCGCCTCGACGCCGGAGGCCAGCTCACGGGCAGCGACGCTGAGCAGACCATCGGCATCGACCTGGAAGGTCACACGGATCTTCGCGGCCCCCGCCACCATCGGCGGAATGCCACGCAACTCGAAGCGCGCCAAGGAACGGCAGCCGCTGATCAGTTCGCGCTCGCCCTGCAGGACGTGAATCATCATGGCCGTCTGGCCATCCTTGTAGGTGGTGAAGTCCTGGGCACGGGCCACGGGGATGGTGGTGTTGCGCGGAATCACCTTCTCCATCAGCCCACCCATGGTTTCCAGGCCGAGCGACAGCGGGATGACATCGAGCAACAACAGCTCTTCACCATCACCGCGCTTGTTGCCCGCCAAGGTATCGGCCTGGATCGCGGCGCCGATGGCCACCACCTGATCCGGGTCGATATTGGTCAGTGGCTCGCGCCCGAACAGCTCGCCCACTACCTGACGCACACGCGGTACACGGGTGGAACCGCCCACCATGACCACGGCACTGACTTCTTCCAGCTCGACGGACGAATCCCGCACGGCACGCCGGCAAGCCTTGAGGCTGCGCGCCAGCATCGGCTCGATCAGGCTCTCGAAATGCTCGCGCGACAGGCTGCCACGCCAGTCGCCGTAAACGACCTCAACCTGCGCCTGCTCGGTCAGTGCTTCCTTCGCCGTACAGGCAGCCTGCAGCAGCCTGCGCTGGGCAGCCGGATCAAGGTCATGGGACAGCCCGGCCTCCTCGATGATCCAGTCCGCCACGGCGTGATCGAAATCGTCCCCCCCCAGCGCACTGTCGCCACCCGTGGCGAGCACCTCGAATACCCCGCCACTCAGGCGCAGGATGGAGATGTCGAAGGTGCCGCCGCCCAGGTCATAGATGGCCACCACGCCCTCAGCCTTCTGATCCAGGCCGTAGGCCACGGCGGCAGCCGTCGGCTCGTTGAGCAGGCGCAGCACATTGAGGCCGGCCAGACGCGCGGCATCCTTGGTGGCCTGCCGCTGCGCGTCGTCGAAGTAGGCCGGCACGGTGATCACCGCACCCACCAGCTCACCACCCAGGGCCTGCTCGGCGCGCAGGCGCAGCGTCTTGAGAATTTCGGCGGAAATTTCTACCGGGCTCTTCGCTCCCTGCACCGTTTCGATGAAGGGCATGTGCGATTCGCCGGCACTGAAACGGTAGGGCAACTGCTCGCCCAACTGATGGACATCGGCGAGACCACGCCCCATCAGGCGCTTGACCGAGACCACGGTATTGAAGGGATCCTGCGCGGCGGCGGACTTGGCCGCTTCGCCCACCTCGATGGCGCCGTCGGCGCCGTCGAGGTAGCGCACGGCCGAAGGCAGGATGACCGCCCCTGCGGCATCGGCCAGGGGCTCGGCCAGACCACTGCGTACGGCGGCGACCAGAGAATTGGTGGTACCCAGGTCAATGCCCACCGCCAGCCGACGCTGATGGGGTTGCGGGCTCTGTCCTGGCTCAGCGATCTGCAATAAGGCCATGGTCGTTGTGAAATCATCGGGCAGGCTGCCAAGGCAACCTACAGGTTAATCGTCGAGGCGCTCTTCCAGCTGGCGCACTTCATGAGACAGCTTGTCGAGGAACTGCATGCGGCGCATCAGGCGTTCAGCTTCCTCGCGCTGGGTATCGTCGTCCCAGCAAGCGGCGAAGCGCTCGGCCAGTTGTTCCTGGGCACTCTTGAGTCGACGCTTGAAAGGCGCAACGCCATCGAGATCGGCTTCGTCCTGCAGCTCTTCCAGCTCTTCGCGCCACTGCATCTGCTGCAGGAGGAAGTCCGGATCCTGCACCGTGACCTCAAGCGGCACCTCGCCACCCTGCAGGCTCAGCAGATAGCGGGCGCGCTGCGATGGGCTCTTGAGCACCTGATAGGCCTCGTTGAGGCTGGCCGAGCGCTCCAGCGCCAGACGCTGCTCGCGCTCGTCGGCATCGGCGAAACGATCCGGGTGCACCTGGCGCGCCAACTCGCGGTAGCGAGCGCCTAGCTGATCGAGATCGATACGGAAGGTCGGCTGCAGCTCGAACAGAGCGAAATGACAGGGCTTACCCACATCGACCTCAGACGTTGAAGCTTTCGCCGCAGCCGCATTCGCCACGCACGTTGGGGTTGTTGAACTTGAAACCTTCGTTCAACCCTTCCTTGACGAAATCCAGCTCGGTGCCGTCGAGATAGACCAGGCTCTTGGGATCGATGATCACCTTGACGCCATGGTTCTCGAACACCTGATCCTCGGCCGCCAGCTCATCGACGAACTCGAGCACGTAGGCCAGGCCGGAACAACCCGTGGTGCGAACACCGAGGCGAATGCCTTCACCCTTGCCACGTCCCTCGAGGGAACGCTGCACATGGCGAGCGGCAGCTTCAGTCATGGTGATGGCCATTGCGTACCTCGTGTCAGAGCAAACCTTTCTTCTGCTTGTAGTCGCGCACGGCCGCCTTGATGGCGTCCTCGGCGAGTACCGAGCAGTGGATCTTCACCGGCGGCAGCGCCAGTTCTTCGGCGAGCTGGGTGTTCTTGATGCTCTCTGCCTCGTCCAGGGTCTTGCCCTTCATCCACTCGGTGGCGAGGGAGCTGGAGGCGATAGCCGAACCGCAGCCGTAGGTCTTGAACTTGGCGTCTTCGATCACGCCGCTCTCGCTGACCTTGATCTGCAGACGCATCACGTCGCCACAGGCCGGCGCGCCGACCATGCCGGTACCGACATCGGGATCCTCGGCATCGAGCTTGCCGACGTTGCGCGGGTTTTCGTAGTGGTCGATGACCTTGTCACTGTATGCCATGTCGTACTTCCTCTCTCATCAGGTGCCGCTCTTCAGGCAGGCCGCCCATCGAGCGATCCGCCTCGGCAGCTTTTCAGTGTGCTGCCCATTCCACGCTGGAAAGGTCGACACCTTCTTTGAACATATCCCACAGGGGCGACAGCTCGCGCAGCTTGTCCACGGCCTCGCGCACCTTGGCGGCGGCGTAGTCGACCTCTTCTTCGCTGGTGAAACGGCCGAAGGTGAAGCGGATCGAACTGTGCGCCAGCTCGTCGTTACGACCCAGGGCACGCAGCACGTAGGACGGCTCCAGCGAAGCCGAGGTGCAGGCCGAACCGGACGATACGGCGAGATCCTTGAGCGCCATGATCAGCGACTCACCCTCGACGTAGTTGAAGCTCAGATTCAGGTTATGCGGTACACGAGCGGTCAGACTGCCGTTGACATAGAGTTCTTCCATGCCTTCGAGCTGACGGTAGAAACGGTCACGCAGGGCCGTGATGCGCTGGTTTTCCGCGGCCATTTCTTCCTTGGCGATACGGAAGGCCTCGCCCATGCCGACACACTGGTGCGTGGCCAGGGTACCCGAACGCATGCCGCGCTCGTGACCACCGCCGTGGGTCTGCGCTTCCAGACGCACACGCGGCTTGCGGCGCACGTACAGGGCACCGACGCCTTTGGGGCCGTAGGTCTTGTGTGCGGAGAAGGACATCAGATCGACCTTCATCTTTTCCAGATCGATCTCCACCTTGCCGGTGGACTGGGCGGCATCAACGTGCAACAGCACGCCACGGGAGCGAGTCAGCTCGCCGATGGCGGTGATGTCGTTGATGGTGCCGATTTCGTTGTTGACGTGCATGAGCGACACCAGCACGGTGTCCTCGCGCAGCGCTGCTTCGACCATCGCCGGAGTGATCAGGCCGTCTTCGCCCGGCTCCAGATAGGTGACCTCGAAGCCTTCGCGCTCGAGCTGGCGGGTGGTGTCCAGCACCGCCTTGTGCTCGATCTTCGAGGTGATGATGTGCTTGCCCTTGCTGGCATAGAAATGCGCGACACCCTTGATGGCCAGGTTGTCGGACTCGGTGGCACCACTGGTCCAGACGATTTCGCGCGGGTCGGCATTGACCAGCTCGGCGACCTGACGACGGGCGTTTTCCACCGCCTCCTCGGCCTTCCAGCCGAAGACGTGGGAGCGCGAAGCCGGGTTGCCGAAGTTACCGTCGACCAACAGACACTCGCTCATCTTCTGCGCCACGCGCGGGTCGACCGGCGTGGTAGCGGAATAATCGAGATAGATCGGTAATTTCATTGCGTTTCTCCTATCAGGCAACGCCCTGCTCACTCGATGGCGGACGCTTCAATCTTATCCAGATCCAGACGCGGGGCTCTGCCAGTGCAGCGACGCTGATCCTGGCGCAACGCGACTTCCTGCACCTCATGACGCGCAACCAGATCGGCCAGGCTGATGCCACTGAGGAACTCATGAATCTGCTGGCTGAGGTCACACCACAGGTGGTGGGTCAGGCAGGTGTCACCGGAATGGCAATCGCCCTGCCCTTGGCAGCGCGTGGCATCGACCGACTCGTTGACCGCATCGATCACCTGCGCAACCTGAATGCTGCGCATCTCGCGCGATAGCTGGTAACCACCGCCCGGACCACGCACGCTGGAAACCAGACTGCTGCGGCGCAACCTGGCGAACAACTGCTCCAAGTAGGACAGGGAGATACCTTGACGCTCGGAAATATCAGCGAGAGAGACGGGCCCATGCTGCGCGTGCAGCGCCAGGTCGAGCATGGCGGTAACGGCGTAACGGCCTTTGGTGGTCAGTCGCATGGCTCTCTACCACGATTCACTTGAATGGTGGCGAGTATGCGCTTTTCCGAGTATTTAAGTCAACTATAAGACCTATCAATTTACTCGGATTTGACTGACAGAAGAGGCGGCATGATAGCAGAGGCCGCCCCGACACGCATCAGGCTGCCGGCTTGTCGTCCGCCCGCTGCTGATCCTTGCAGACCCCGGCGAAATCCTCGTCGCGCAACACCGGCAGATCCTTGGCGCAGTAGTCGCTACCCAGCGCGGTCAAGGCCTTGCACATGCCCTCCAGACGGCCATCGACGGCATGCAGGTGATCGAGCAACTGGCCAATGGCACGCGCCACAGGGTCGGGCATGTCCTGACCGACGCCATAGGCATCGAAGCCGATCTTCTCGGCCATGGCCTGACGCTTGGCTTCCTGCTCGTCATCGGACTTGACGATGATCTTGCCGGGAATGCCGACCGCCGTGGCGCCAGCCGGCACCGCCTTGGTCACCACGGCGTTGGAACCGATCTTGGCCCCGGCACCGACGGTGAACGGGCCGAGCACCTTGGCCCCGGCACCGACCACCACGCCATCTTCCAGCGTGGGATGGCGCTTGCCCTTGTTCCAACTGGTGCCGCCCAAGGTCACGCCCTGATAGAGCGTCACGTCGTTGCCGATCTCGGCGGTCTCGCCGATGACGATACCCATGCCGTGGTCGATGAAGAAACGCCGCCCTATCCTGGCGCCCGGATGGATCTCGATGCCGGTCATCCAGCGACCGAAGTTGGACACCACGCGCGCCAGCCACTTCCAGCCCGACGTCCACAGGGCGTGAGCAATGCGATGCAGCCATACGGCGTGCAAGCCGGGATAGCAGGTGACCACCTCGAAGGCATTACGTGCCGCCGGATCCCGATGGAATACGCTCTGAATGTCTTCCCGCATGCGCTCAAACATCTATCTTTCCCCGCTTGTGATGCTCCCCGCGCGCCGCCTTCTCGGTTTCGGTCAGGATGCCGCGCAGAATATTCATTTCCAGCTTGCTCACATCACTGCGCCCGTACAGGCGACGCAGACGGCTCATCAGGTGCCGCGGTTTCTCCGGATCGAGAAAACCGATGGTCACCAGCGTACGCTCCAGGTGCCCGTAGAAGGACTCCAGCTCATCGGCCGTGGCCAACTGGGTATTGAGCATGGCCGTGGTTTCCAGCTTGGCCACCTTGGTCGGCAACTGCTCGGCCGCCAGCCAGGCCATGCGCACTTCGTAGCTCAACACCTGCACCGCTGCCGCCAGATTGAGCGAACTGAATTCAGGATTCGATGGAATGTGCACGTGATACTGACATCGCTGCAGCTCTTCATTGGTCAGGCCGGCATATTCACGACCGAACACCAATGCCACTTCGCCACCGCCAGCGGCCTGCTCGCAACTGGTCACACCGCACTCGCGCGGATCGAGCATAGGCCAGGGGATACGCCGATCCCGAGCACTGGTACCGATCACCAGGGTGCAGCCCACCAGGGCCTCTTCCAGGGTGCCGACCACCTGCGCGGCATCGAGGATATCGGTGGCACCCGAGGCACGCGCCACGGCGTCGCTACTAGGAAAATCTTCCGGCGCCACCAGCACCAGCCGCGAAAGGCCCATGTTCTTCATTGCCCGCGCCGCACCGCCGATGTTACCCGGATGACTGGTACCGACCAGCACAACACGAATTCTTTCCAGCAAGGCCAAACCATCCACGCAAGCAAAAGGGCCACCGATCTTACCGAAGCCACACAGTCATTACCATGCAGCGGCACCTCATGCAGGCCAGCGACATGATGACCGGACTGCGGCCGACGCTTCATCGGCCACGCTTTTCTGCTAACATGGCCGGCTTTCTTTAACGCCCCAGGTGAACCTCCCATGCAGCCCATGCTGAATATCGCCCTGCGCGCCGCCCGCAGCGCCGGTGAAATGATCTTTCGCTCCATTGAGCGCCTGGATGTCATCTCGGTCGACGAGAAGGATGCCAAGGACTACGTCACCGAAGTCGACAAGGCCGCCGAACTGATGATCGTCCAGGCCATTCGCAAGGCCTACCCGACCCACGGTTTCCTGGGCGAGGAAGGCGGCGTGCTGGAAGGCAGCGGCGAAGGCGCCGATTATCAGTGGATCATCGACCCGCTGGATGGCACCACCAACTTCGTCCGCGGCGTACCGCACTTCGCCATCAGCATCGCCTGCAAATACCGTGGGCGCCTCGAGCACGCCATCGTCCTCGACCCGGTGCGCCAGGAAGAATTCACCGCCAGCCGCGGCCGTGGCGCCGCCCTCAATGGCCGCCGCCTGCGTGTGAGCAGCCGCAAGAGCCTCGATGGCGCCCTGTTGGGTACCGGCTTTCCGTTCCGTGACGGCCAGCTCGACCACCTGGAAAACTACCTGGGCATGTTCCGCAGCCTGACCGGCCAGACCGCTGGCATCCGCCGTGCCGGCGCCGCCAGCCTGGATTTGGCCTACGTCGCTGCCGGCCGCTTCGATGCCTTCTGGGAGTTCGGCCTGTCGGAGTGGGACATGGCCGCAGGCGCCCTGCTGATCCAGGAAGCCGGCGGCCTGGTGAGCGACTTCACCGGCGGCCACGAATTCCTCGAAAAGGGCCAGATCGTCGCCGGCAATACCAAGTGCTTCAAGGCCGTGCTGACCGCGATCCAACCGCACCTGGCGCCCTCGATGAAGCGCTGACGCTGCCCGAACCCGATACAACGCCAATAAAAAACGCCCCGAAGGGCGTTTTTTATTGCAGTGAACTCATTGCGCCTGCTGCACCAGCACCAGTTCACCTTGTTTGTTGACCGGAATCTGGCTGCCGGGGTCGCGATCCATGCGCACGTTGCCGACCTTCTCACCCAGTTGATACTTCACGTCATAGCCGACCACTTTCTCGCTGGTGTCGGTAACCGTGTTGCAGCGGGTTTCCGTGGTGGTATAGGTGTCACGGGCCTGCATGCCTTCCTGAACCTTGTTGCCGGCATAACCACCACCGATGGCACCGGCCACGGTGGCGATTTTCTTGCCGTTACCACCACCGATCTGATTACCCAGCAGGCCACCGGCAATGGCGCCGATCGCCGTACCGGCGATCTGGTGTTGATCCTGCACCGGACGCTGTCGCGTCACGGTGACGTCTTTGCACACCTCGCGCGGGGTCTTGATGGTTTCCTTGACTGGCGTGACCGCCAGCACCTCCGCATAGGACGGACCACGATCCACCAGGCTGTAAGTGGCAACCGCCCCACCCGCCGTCACACCCACAGCGCCCAGTACGGCACCTACCAACATCGACTTGTTCATGGTTATTGTCTCCTCGCACGGCGCGGCGCGCCCTTCTCCCTGCCTAGGACAGCCGAAGGCCGCGACAAGTTCGACTTGCCGCGGCCTTCGTCAGGTTTCATGAACTGCATCACATCACCTGAGCCCCTCTTTCGAGCGCCAGGTGATACAGGTCTCAGGGCCGTCCGTCGTCAGCCTCGACCTCGACCGCAGGCGGGATCAGATCTTCCACGGTCAGCTTCAGCCACACCAGCACCACAGCCCCGATGTACACCGAGGAGTAGGTGCCGACCACCACACCGATCAGCAGCGTCAGAGCAAAGCCTGCCAGCGCGTCGCCACCGAAGAACAGCAGCGCCAGCAGGGCCAGGGCTGTGGACAGCGACGTGGCGATGGTACGCAGCAGGGTCTGAGTGACCGAGATATCGATGTTCTCGATCAGCGACGCCTTGCGCAGCATGCGGAAGTTCTCGCGGATACGGTCGTAGATGATGATGGTGTCGTTGAGCGAGTAACCGATCATCGCCAGCACCGCGGCCAGCACCGTCAGGTCGAAGGGCACCCGGAAGAAGGCCAGCACACCCAGAGTGATGATGACGTCATGCACCAGCGAGGCGATGGCGCCCATGCCGAACTTCCACTGGAAGCGGAAGGCCAGGTACAACAGCACACCACCCAGCGCCAGAAGCATGGCGATACCACCCTTGTCGCGCAGCTCTTCGCCGACCTGCGGGCCGACGAACTCGACCCGCTTGACCTCGAACTTGGCACTGCCAGCCGTGCGCAACGCCTCGGCGACGCGCTTGCCAAGATCGACCTCGTCACCAGCCAGGCGCACCAGCACGTCGGTGCTGGCACCGAAGTTCTGCACGATGGCATCGGCATAACCGGCCTGGCCCAGCTCGGCCTTGATGTTATCCAGGTTGGCCGCCTGCTCGTACTGCAGTTCGATCAGCGTACCGCCGGTGAAATCCAGGCCGAAGTTGAGGCCCTTGGCGAACAGCGCGCCCAGGCCGATCAGCGTCAGCACGACCGTAATGGAAAAGGCGATGTTGCGCACCGCCATGAAACGAATGGTTGACTTGATCATGGCTGGCCCCTCAGATCCACAGCTTCTTGAAGTTACGACCACCGAAGATCAGGTTGACCATGGCGCGGGTGAACATGATGGCAGTGAACATCGAGGTGATGATGCCGAGCGACATGGTCACGGCGAAGCCCTTGACCGGGCCGGTACCCATGGCGAACAGGATGCCGCCGACCAGCAGCGTGGTCAGGTTACTGTCGAGAATCGCCGAGAAGGCACGGTCGAAACCCTCGTGCAGCGCACGCTGCACTGGCAGGCCATTGGCCAGCTCCTCGCGTATGCGCGAGAAGATCAGCACGTTGGCATCCACCGCCATACCCAGGGTCAGCACGATACCGGCGATACCCGGCAAGGTCAGGGTGGCGCCGATGGCCGACATCAGACCAACCAGCAACACCAGGTTGAAGGCCAGCGCCACAGCCGCCAGCATACCGAAGAAGCGATAGATGGCGATGATGAACAGGGTAACGAAGATCATCGCCCATTCGGTGGACTCGATGCCCTTGGCGATGTTCTCGGCGCCCAGGCTCGGGCCGATGGTGCGCTCTTCGGCGAAGTACATCGGCGCGGCCAGGCCACCGGCACGCAGCAGCAGAGCCAGTTCCGAGGACTCACCCTGGCCGTTCAGGCCGGTGATGCGGAACTGACTGCCCAGCGGCGACTGGATGGTTGCCAGGCTGATGACCTTCTTCTCCTCGACGAACGATGGCACCGCCACTTCCTGCTCGACGCCGTCGACGGTCTGCCGCACGTAGCGGGTCACCGGCTTCTGCTCGATGAACACCACGGCCATGCTGCGCCCGACATTGTTGCGCGTGGCGCGGCTCATCAGGTCGCCACCATGCCCGTCCAGACGAATGTTCACCTGCGGGCGGCCGTTCTCGTCGAAGCTGGCCTGGGCATCGGTGACCTGATCCCCCGTGATGATCAGCTCACGCTCGAGCTGCACCGGCGGGCGTCCCGCCTCACGGAACTCGAAGGTTTCGGTCGAAGCCTTGGAGGCATCCAGGGAGGCTTGCAGGCGGAACTCCAGGTTCGCGGTCTTGCCCAGGATACGCTTGGCCTCGGCGGTGTCCTGCACCCCCGGCAGCTCGACCACGATGCGGTTGGCGCCCTGGCGCTGCACCAGCGGCTCGGCCACACCCAGTTCGTTGACCCGGTTGCGTACCGTGGTCAGGTTCTGCTTGATCGAGTATTCACGAATCTCGGCGATCTTCGCCTGGGTCAGCGCCAGTTGCAGCACCTGCTGGCCACCGCGCTCGACGGTGCTCAGCTCGAAGTCCTTGTAGTCCTTGCGAATCAGGCGCTCGGCCTTGTCCAGCGTCTCGCTGTCGGCAAAGCCGAGCTGAATGCGGCCATTGCTTTCCGGCATGCTGCGGTAGCGCACGCGCTCCTTGCGCAGCAGGCTCTTGATCTCGCCTTCGTAGACCTTGCGGCGTACGTCCAGCGCCTTGTCCATGTCGACTTCCAGCAGGAAGTGCACGCCACCGGACAGATCCAGCCCCAGTTTCATCGGGCTGGCGCCCAGGCTGCGCAACCAGTCGGGCGTGGTCTGCGCCAGGTTCAGCGCCACCACGTAGTCATCGCCGAGCACACGACGAACCACGTCCTTGGCCGGCAACTGGTCATCCAGCTTGGTCAGGCGGATCAGGCCGGCATGGCCGCTCTGGGCCAGGCTACTGGCCTTGACCACGATGCCGGCTTCCTGCAGCGCCTTGCTGGCACGATCGAGATCCGCCTGCTCGACGCTCAGCGCCGTGCTGGCACCACTGATCTGCACGGCAGGATCGTCCGGATAGAGGTTGGGAATGGAGTACACCAGGCCCACCGCCAGTACGGCGAGGATCAGCAGGTACTTCCACAGAGGATATCTATTGAGCATGAACGGGCTACCCGTCTAAGACACGGGGCGCAGAAAGCGCCCCGTGGAATGGAAAGAACCAATAACCGAATCAGATGGCTTTCAGCGTGCCCTTGGGCAGGGTCGCGGCGATGGCCTGCTTCTGGAACTTCAGCTCGACGTTGTCGGACACCTCGATCACCACGAAGTCGTCGGCCACCTTGGTCACCTTGCCGGCGATACCACCGCTGGTGACCACTTCGTCACCCTTCTGCAGGCTGCCGAGCAGGTTCTTGTGCTCCTTGGCACGCTTGGCCTGCGGGCGCCAGATCATCAGGTAGAAGATGACCAGGAAACCGATCAGGAACACCCACTCGAAACCAGTGCCGGCAGGGCCTGCAGCCGCAGCGGTGTCAGCGTAGGCGGCGGGAATGAAAAAGCTCATGTAACACTCCTAATGGGAAAGGACTTCTTGAAAACGTGAGAGGGTCAGTCCAATGGCGGCACAGGGAGGCCGCGCTTGGCATAGAAGGCTTCGACAAAGGCGGCCAATGTACCCTGTCCGATAGCCTCGCGCAAACCAGCCATGACCCGCTGATAATGCCGCAAGTTGTGGATGGTATTGAGCATGCTACCGAGCATTTCGCCGCATTTGTCCAGATGATGCAGATAGGCGCGCGAGAAGTTCGTGCAGGTGTAGCAGTCACAGGTTGGATCCAGCGGCGAGTCGTCGTGCTTGTGCACCGCGTTGCGGATCTTCACCACCCCGGTATCGACGAACAGGTGGCCATTGCGCGCATTGCGCGTCGGCATCACGCAGTCGAACATGTCCACGCCACGGCGCACCCCCTCGACCAGATCCTCCGGCTTGCCCACCCCCATCAGGTAGCGCGGCTTGTCCGCCGGCATCTGCGGCGGCAGGAAATCCAGCACGCGGATCATCTCCTCCTTGGGCTCGCCCACCGACAGACCGCCGATGGCCAGGCCATCGAAACCGATTTCGCAGAGCCCTTCGAGCGAGCGCATGCGCAGTTCTTCATGCATGCCGCCCTGAACAATACCGAACAACGCCGCCGTACTCTCGCCATGGGCGACCTTGGAGCGCTTGGCCCAACGCAGCGACAGCTCCATGGAGCGCTTGGCCACGTCGAACTCGGCCGGGTAGGGTGTGCACTCGTCGAAGATCATCACGATGTCCGAACCCAGGTCACGCTGCACCTGCATCGACTCCTCCGGCCCCATGAACACCTTGGCGCCATCGACCGGCGAGGCAAAGTACACGCCCTCCTCCTTGATCTTGCGCATCGCCCCCAGGCTGAACACCTGGAAGCCGCCGGAGTCGGTGAGGATCGGCCCCTGCCACTGCATGAAGTCGTGCAGGTCGCCATGCTTCTTGATCACCTCCATGCCCGGGCGCAGCCACAGATGGAAGGTGTTACCGAGGATGATCTGCGCGCCGATGCCCTCGACATCGCGCGGCAACATGCCCTTGACCGTGCCATAGGTACCCACCGGCATGAAGGCCGGGGTCTCGACCACGCCACGCGGGAAGGTCAGGCGGCCACGGCGGGCCTTGCCGTCGGTGGCCAGCAACTCGAAGGACATGCGACAGGTGCGCGACATACTCAAACCTCGGGCCCGCGCGCGGCGGGATTGCGGGTGATGAACATGGCATCACCGTAACTGAAGAAGCGATAGCCCTGCGCCACCGCCTCGCGGTAGGCCGCCATGGTCTCGGCGTAGCCGGCGAAGGCCGACACCAGCATCAACAGGGTCGACTCGGGCAGATGAAAGTTGGTCACCAGGGCATCGACCACATGGAAGGGGCGCCCTGGGTAGATGAAGATGTCGGTATCGCCGCTGAAGGGCTTGAGCTCGCCATCACGCGCCGCCGTCTCCAGCGAGCGCACGCTGGTGGTGCCAACGGCGACCACACGACCGCCACGGGCGCGACAGGCCGCCACGGCATCGACGACGTCCTGGCTGACCTCCAGCCATTCGCTGTGCATGTGGTGATCCTCGATGCGCTCGACCCGCACCGGCTGGAAGGTGCCGGCGCCGACATGCAGGGTAACGAAGGCGCTCTCCACGCCCTTGGCGCGGATCGCTGCCAGCAGCTCGTCATCGAAGTGCAGGCCAGCGGTTGGGGCCGCCACGGCACCAGCCTTCTGCGCATAGACGGTCTGATAGCGCTCGCGGTCAGCCTCGTCATCCGGCCTGTCTATATAAGGCGGCAGCGGCATGTGCCCGACACGCTCCAGCAACGCCAGCACCGGCTCGGCGAAGTCCAGCTCGAACAGGGCATCGTGACGCGCCACCATCTGCGCCTCGCCACCACCATCGATGAGAATGCTCGAGCCCGGCTTGGGCGACTTGCTGGCCCGCACATGCGCCAGCACCCGGGTCTGATCCAGCACGCGCTCGACCAGGATCTCCAGCTTGCCGCCCGAGGCCTTCTGCCCGAACAGCCGCGCCGGAATCACCCGGGTGTTGTTGAACACCATCAGATCGCCAGGACGCAATTGCTCCAGCAGATCGGTGAAGCGGCCATGGCGCAGCGCCCCTGTCGGCCCGTCGAGCTGCAGCAGGCGGCTGGCTCGACGCTCGGCCAGAGGGTGACGGGCAATCAACGACTCGGGAAGATCGAAATGGAAGTCGGCAACACGCATGGGCAATGGAGGGTCATTTTGCAGGGCGGCAAAGCTTACCGGAATTCACCCTCCCCGACCATGCGGGCCTGCCAGTGGTCAGGGCGCGTAGCGGGCGACGATGCGCGCCAGGGTGCCGTCTTGCTGCATGCTGCGGATGGCCGCATCCATGCTGCCGAGCCACTGCCGGTAATCGCGGTGCAGCCTGAGCCGCAACTGCGAGCTGTGGATGACAGGCCCCTCCTCGACGCGCCAGCGCGGCAATTTCAAGCGCGCGTCCTTGCGCAGCAGATAGCGCCACTCCAGGCGGTCGATGATGCCAGCGTCGCTACGCCCCTGCGCCACCAGATAGATCAAGGCAGCCGCATCGGCACCATCGACCCGCGTGAAGGTACCTGCACCGGCATAGCCATAACCGCGCACCGTGGCGATGGCGCGCCCGCGCAAATCTTCGAGCGTTCGATAGGAAAAGGCCTTGCCGGGAGGAAACAGCAGGATCTCCTGCGCCTCGAGCACCGGCACCGTCCACAGGGACACCTCGGCCTGCTCTGGCTCCGCGCGCCACAACTGACTCACACAGCATTCGATCTGCAGATGCCCCTCACGAAACAGCTTCTGCGCACGCAGTGGCGGTAGCGGATGGCTGGCGTCGAGCTGCACGGGTAGACGCTCGCCCAGAGCGAGCATGACATCGTGCAGAATGCCCTCGATACGCCCGTCCTCCACGATCCAGTAGGGCTCCCAACCTTCGTCCGTCACCGCATAGGTCAGGGTTTCGGCCTGCACCAGCGGGACGAATGCCAGCAGCATAACGAACACGGACTGTCGCCAAACATTAGCCAAGCACCCCTCCCCCCTGAGAGCGAATTCCACTTCCGAGAGCACCGCTATAAACGAGATGCCCGCCATTCTTTATGACAGGTCAGATTTTATTCCTTGGCTCGTCATGCAGCGCGTATAAGTTATCAACCCTGCACAGCACTTCAGGTGCGGCAGATCGAAGCTGCAAAGACGCCGATTGACCGGCGCCAGGCGCATCCCTATACTGCGCCGCCATTGTGCCCCGGTGGCGGAATCGGTAGACGCGGCGGATTCAAAATCCGTTTTCGAAAGGAGTGGGAGTTCGAGTCTCCCCCGGGGCACCATCATCTTCTCGAGGCTCTTCAGCAGTCTTGCGCAACACCTCTTCAGTACGCATTCGACAAGGCACGTCGATACCCTTGCAAACCCTGGCGCAGCAGCGCTGGCAGGGGGTTGGCAAGTGCATAAAAGTTAGCGTAGAGTGGCCTAACTGTTTGCATGGGTCGCCGTGAATCGTGACTCAGGTGCGGCAGATCATTTGATCCGCTACATCCCGCTCGACTTCTATTACTCCTTGCAACCAGTCTTCAGTCCTCCACGGCATTTCGCTGGAGGCTGTCATCAACTACTAGTTTCAAGGAAAAAGACATGTCGAATCGTCAAACCGGCACCGTCAAGTGGTTCAACGACGAGAAAGGCTTCGGCTTCATCACTCCCGAAAGCGGTCCGGATCTGTTCGTGCACTTCCGCGCTATCGAAGGCACTGGCTTCCGCAGCCTGAAAGAAGGCCAGAAGGTCACCTTTGAAGCCGTGCAAGGCCAGAAAGGCATGCAGGCTGACAAGGTTCAGGTAGTCAGCTAAGACTTCCTCGAAAACCCCTGATGGCAACATCAGGGGTTTTTTATATCCTGCCAGCAGTCCCGGTTAGAATGGCGCGCAGTCCATTACAGCGAGCCCATCATGCCGAGACATCAGCTACGCCCACAGGGCGACTTCCCTTCTGCCGGTCCGATCCGCCGACTGGCTGCTCTCTTTTACGATTCCCTGCTCTGCGTCGCACTGATGATGGTGGTCACGCTCATCTATCAACAGGGCATCCTGCGCCTGATCTTCGGTAGCGAAAAGCTGATGATCATGTCGCAACAGGGTGCGCTCGACCGCGACCCCCTGCTGGCCAGTCTGGTGTTGTTGAGCCTGTTCGGCTTCTTCGCCAAGTTCTGGACACACAATGGCCAAACCCTGGGTATGCAGGCCTGGGGGCTGCGCATCCAGAACGCCGATGGCACGGCCATCGACCTGTGGCAGGCACTGCTGCGTTTCGTGGTCGCTATCGGCTCCTGGCTGTTCGCCGGCCTCGGCTTCCTGTGGATGCTCTGGGACAAGCAGGGGCGCACCTGGCATGACGCCTATTCGGACAGCCGCATGGTGCAACTGCCGAAGAACGTGCACAAGAAATAGCCCAGCACAGACATGAAAAAGCCGGTTCAGTGAACCGGCTTTTTCATGTCTACCAACCTCAGCCGGCGCGTCGCAACAACCAGACCCCAGCCAGGGCACAGACACCGGCCGGCACCAGCACCGCCAGCAGCGGCGAGAAGCCGAACACCAGGCTGGACGGCCCCAGCAGATCCTGAGCGATGCGGAAGATGAAGCCTACCAGTACGCCGGTGAAGACCCGCTGCCCCAGCGTCACCGAACGCAGCGGACCGAAGATGAAGGAAATCGCCATCAATACCAGCGCAGCGGTAACCAGCGGCTGCAGCACCTTGCTCCAGAATGCCAGCCAGTAGCGCGCGTTGTTCAAGCCCTGATCCGCCAGGTAGTGGATGTATTGCCACAAGCCGGTGACCGACAGAGCCTCTGGCTCCATCACCACCGTGCCCAGCAGTTGCGGATTGAGTTCGATGTCCCAGCGCTCCTCGTCCTGCTGGCTGACCTCGGAGTGATCGGCATACAGGTGCGTGGTCTTCACGTCGCGCAGCAACCAGTGACCGTCATTGAATTCGGCACGGCGCGCGAAGCTGGAGGACTGCAGGCGGCGCTCGTCGTCGAAGCGATAACGGGTCACCCCCAGCAGGGTGCCATCGGCGCGCACCACGTTGATGTGCACGTACTCCTGCCCCTGGCGGTGCCACATACCACGTTTGGAGCTCTGCGCCTGGGCGCCGCCCTGGGCGATGGCACGACTGGCCTGGGCCTGGTTCTCGGTCCAGGGCGCCACGTATTCGCCGATCAGAATGCCAACCAGCAGCAAGGCCAGCATGGGTTTCATCACCGCCCAGGAAATACGCCCGATGGAGACACCCGCGGCGCGCATGACGGTCAGCTCGCTGTTGCTGGCCAGGGAGCCGAGACCGATCAGGCAACCGATCAACGCCGCCATCGGCAGCATCTCGTAGGCGCGGCGCGGCGCGGTGAGCAAGACGTACCACAACGCCTGCGGCAGGCCGTAGTCACCCTTGTTCAGATCACCCAGTTCGTCGATGAAAGCGAACAGCAGAGCAAGCCCGAGGATGATGCCCAGCACCGCCAGGATGGCGATGAATACCTGCACACCGATGTAACGATCCAGCTTAGCCATGGGCCACCTCCGACACGCGACGACTGGCCCACCACAGGCTCAAACGCTCCCAATAAAGCAAGCTCAGGCCGATGGCCAGGAAGATCAGGTGCACCCACCACAAGCCCAAGGCTGGCGGCAGCTTGCCCTTGTCCAGCGCGCCACGGGCGGCGATCAGCAGGCCCAGGTAGGTCATATAGAGGAAGATCGCCGGCAGTAGCTTGAGAAAGCGCCCCTGGCGCGGATTGACCTTGGACAGCGGCACCGCCAACAGGGTGACCACGAATACCAGCAAGGGCAGCGACAGGCGCCATTGCAGCTCGGCCTGCATCACCGGATCGTCGCTGCCGAACAGGTCGCGGGTCGGGATCGCCTCGCGCTCGTTGGCCTCGAGCGCCACCTCGGGCTTGGGCAGCAGCACGCCATAGGTGTCGTAACGAATGGCACGGTAATCGGCCTCGCCCGGCTCGCCATCGTAGCGATAGCCATTTTCCAGAATCAGGTAGCGACTGCCGTCCGGGTGAATTTCCTGACGGCCACTTTCAGCCACCAGCACGGTGGTGCCGCGTTCGGAACGGCCATCGGAGGAGAAACGCTTCTCCGACATGAACACACCACGCAGCTCGCTGCGATCGGCCGACAGCTCCTGCGAGTAGGTCACCCGCGAGCCATCGCGCAGCGACTGGAAGCGCCCAGGCACCAGGGTATCGAGCTCGGTCAGGGCATCCTGCTCGTTGAGGATGCGCGCCACCCCGGCCACGCCTTGCGGCGCCAGGCCCATGCTCAGCCAGCCGACCAGCAGGGCGACGATCAGGGCCGGCGCCATGCTGTACACGGTCAGGCGCTGCTGGCTGACGCCAGTGGCCGACAGCACGGTCATTTCGCTGTCCAGGTAGAGGCGCCCGTAAGCCAGCAGAAAACCGAGGAACAGACCGAGCGGCAGGATCAGTTGCAGGAAACCGGGAATCCGGTAGCCCATGATCAAAAACAGCACGCTCGGGTCGAGCACCCCCTGCGCCGCCTGGGCCAGGTACTTGATGAAACGACCGCTCATGATGATCACCAACAGCACGGCGCTCACCGCACTGAGGGTCAACAACACTTCGCGGGACAGATAGCGGAAGACGATCAAACCGGACGCTCCAGGGTTGTCAGGCTCAGGCGCGAGCGCTCAAACTAGCCGCACCTACTTGCCGGCCCACCGCTGGGTGGGCCCTCGAAAAAATGGCGGCCATTATCCGTCAAACCCGACTCTTTGTCTTGGGGACAGCTCAATATGGAATTTCTCGTCAAAAGCACCCGCCCGGAAACCCTGAAGACCGCCACCCTGGTCGTCACCATCGGCGAGGGCCGCAAGCTGGGTGATGCCGCCAAGGCCGTCGACCAAGCCAGCAACGGCGCGATCACCACGGTACTCAAGCGTGGCGACCTCGCCGGCAAGCCGGGCCAGACCCTGCTGCTGCACGGCCTGCCGGGGCTCAAGGCCGAGCGCGTGCTGCTGGTGGGCTGTGGCAAGGGCGATCTGTCCGACCGCCAACTGCGCAAGTTGGTTGCCAGCGTGCACGGCGTGCTCAAGGGACTGGGCGGCAGCGACGCCTTGCTGGCCCTGGGCGAACTCAAGGTCAAGGGCCGTGATGCCTATGGCAAGACCCGCCTGATCCTGGAAACCCTGGCCGACGGTGGCTACCTGTTCGAGCAATTCAAGAGCAAGAAGAGCGACCCGCGTGCCCTGAAGAAAGTCACGCTGGTGGTCGACAAGGCCGAGCTGGCCGATGCCGAGCGCGCCCTGCAGCATGCCCGCGCCATCGCCACGGGCGTGGCCTTCACCAAGGATCTGGGCAACCTGCCGCCGAACCTGTGCCACCCCAGCTACCTGGCCGAAGAGGCCAAGGCTCTGGGCAAGGCACACAAGAACCTCAAGGTGGAAATCCTCGACGAGAAGAAGCTCAAGGAGCTGGGCGCCGGCGCCTTCCTCGCCGTGGCCCAGGGCAGCGAGCAGCCGCCACGCATGATCGTCATGCACTACCAGGGCGGCAAGAAGGACGACAAACCCTTCGCCCTGGTCGGCAAGGGCATCACCTTCGACACTGGTGGTATCAGCATCAAACCGGCAGCCAGCATGGACGAGATGAAGTACGACATGTGCGGCGCCGCCAGCGTCTTCGGCACCCTCAAGGCGGTGCTCGAGCTGCAACTGCCGATCAACCTGGTGTGCCTGCTGGCCTGCGCCGAGAACATGCCCAGCGGCCGCGCCACCCGCCCCGGCGACATCGTCACCACCATGAGCGGACAGACCGTGGAAATCCTCAACACCGACGCCGAAGGCCGCCTGGTGCTGTGCGACACCCTGACCTACGCCGAGCGTTTCAAGCCGCAGGCGGTGATCGACATCGCCACCCTCACCGGCGCCTGCATCGTCGCCCTGGGCAGCAATGTATCCGGCCTGATGGGCAACAACGACACGCTGATCAAGCAGATCCTCAAGGCGGGTGAAACGGCCGACGACCGCGCCTGGCAACTGCCGCTGTACGACGAGTATCAGGAACAGCTCGACAGCCCCTTCGCCGACATCGCCAACATCGGCGGGCCGAAGGCCGGCACCATCACCGCTGGTTGCTTCCTGTCGCGCTTCGCCAAGAACTTCCACTGGGCGCACCTGGACATCGCCGGCACCGCCTGGATCAGCGGCGGCAAGGACAAGGGCGGCACTGGCCGTCCGGTACCGCTGCTGACCCAGTACCTGCTGGATCGCAGCGAAAGCAGCCGCAAGCGGCAAGCCGCAAGCGACAAATAACAGCCCTGCAACCCAGCCACCAGGGCACTTCGGTTCATCGAAGTGCCCTTGCTTTTTCTTGCAGCTTGCCGCTTGAAGCTTGAGACTTGCCCACCATGCCCAGAATCGAGTTCTACGTCCTCTCCTCCGCTGACGCCGAAGGTCGCCTGCGCGCGGCCTGCCAGTTGGCGCTGAAGGCCTGGAGCGCGGGCCTGCCGGTATTTGTGCGTGGCAGCGACGAAGCACAGTGCGGCGAGCTCGACGAGATGCTCTGGCGTTTCAAGGCCGAACGCTTTGTGCCGCATGATCTGCACCGCGATGCGCCGCTGTCGCCCGTGACGCTGGGTATCGACGACGTGCCCAGTGTCGAACAGGGCGTGCTGATCAACCTCGGCAACAATCTGTCGCCCCATGTCGAGCGCTTCTCGCGCATCATCGAGATCGTCAACCAGCAGCCCGAACTGCTCAGCGCCTGTCGCGAGAATTTCCGTATCTATCGTCAGCGCGGGTATGATCCCAAGCGCGTCGAACTTTAGTCTGCAGCGACGCTCACACCTCTCGTCACCCTAGCCCTCTTACCCGCTGCGTCGATCACCATGGACACCCCCAAGCCTCCGCAAAAGCCCGCTCAGCTACTGCATGACCTGGAGTCGATTCGCGAGCTGCTGGGCGACAGCAGCAGCGAGCCGTCACTGCTGATTGACTCGCTCGACCCGGACAGCATTCCCGTGCTCTCCGACATCGTCAGCGCGCCGCCAGGGCCGCCGCCGCCCTTCCACACCACACCGCCTGCCCAACCCGCGCCAGCGCCAGCGCCAACGCCCAAAGCCACGGGCACCGCGCCGACCAGTGACGCCGTGCGAACCAGCCTGGAGCCGCGCCTGCACGACAGCGCCCGCGAGCTGCAGCACCTGAGCGGCGAACTGCGCGCCGCCGCGCAATTGATCCTGCAAGACGTGATCGACGATTTCGTGCCGCAGATCGAAGCCGAGCTCAAGCGCCGTCTCGAAGCCCGCCTGCCGCGCCTGTTGCCGCCGCGCAAACCCTGACGCACGTCCCAGCCCTGCCCGCCCCCCTGGGGCTGGCAAGCCCTGGATCTTGTAGCTTGAGGCTTATGGCTTGGCGCTCATAAGCGTTATACTTGCCGGCTTTTCCGATCAGCCGTCACAAGGGTCCCGCCGCGCATGGACAAGACCTACCAGCCGCACGCCATCGAATCCAACTGGTACCAGACCTGGGAGAAGAACAACTACTTCGCCCCGCAAGGTAGCGGTGAGCCTTACACCATCATGATCCCGCCGCCGAACGTCACCGGCAGCCTGCACATGGGTCACGGCTTCAACAACGCGATCATGGATGCGCTGATCCGCTTCCGCCGCATGCAGGGCCGCAACACCCTGTGGCAGCCGGGCACCGACCACGCCGGTATCGCCACCCAGATGGTGGTGGAGCGCCAGCTCGCCGCGCAGGGTATCGGCCGTCACGACCTGGGCCGCGAGAAATTCCTGGAGAAAGTCTGGGAATGGAAGAACCAGTCCGGCGGCACCATCACCCGCCAGATCCGCCGCCTGGGCAGCTCGGTAGACTGGTCGCGCGAGCGCTTCACCATGGACGACGGCCTGTCCGAAGCGGTCAAGGAAGCCTTCGTCCGTCTGCATGAAGACGGCCTGATCTACCGCGGCAAGCGCCTGGTCAACTGGGACACCAAGTTCCACACCGCCATTTCCGACCTGGAAGTGGAAAACCACGACGAGAAAGGCTCGCTGTGGAACCTGCGCTACCCGCTGGCCGACGGCAAGAAGACCGCCGAAGGCAAGGACTACCTGATCGTCGCCACCACCCGCCCGGAAACCATGCTCGGCGACAGCGCCGTGGCCGTGCATCCGGAAGACGAGCGCTACAAGGCGCTGATTGGCAGCTACGTCGAACTGCCGCTGCTGGGCCGTCGTATCCCGATCATCGCCGACGACTACTGCGACCCCGAGTTCGGCACCGGCTGCGTGAAGATCACCCCGGCGCATGACTTTAACGACTACGAAGTGGGCAAGCGCCACAACCTGCCGCTGATCAACATCTTCGACAAGAACGCCGCAGTGCTGGCCACTGCCCAGGTGTTCAACCTCGACGGCAGCGTCAACGAGCAGGTCGAGGCCAACATTCCAGCGCAGTTCGCCGGGCTGGATCGCTTCGAGGCGCGCAAGCAGATCGTCACTGCCTTCGAGGCTGCCGGCCTGCTGGAGAAGATCGAAGACCACGCCCTGAAAGTGCCGAAGGGCGACCGCTCCGGCACCGTGATCGAGCCCTGGCTGACCGACCAGTGGTACGTCTCCACCAAACCGCTGGCCGAGAAAGCCATCGCCGTGGTCGAGAGCGGCGAGATCCAGTTCGTGCCCAAGCAGTACGAGAACATGTACTTTAGCTGGATGCGTGACATCCAGGACTGGTGCATCAGCCGTCAGCTCTGGTGGGGCCACCGCATCCCGGCCTGGTACGACGAAGCCGGCAACGTCTACGTCGGCCGTGACGAAGCGGAAGTACGCGCCAAGCACAACCTCGGCGACGCCAAACTGCGCCAGGACGAAGACGTGCTCGACACCTGGTTCAGCTCCGGTCTGTGGACCTTCTCCACCCTCGGCTGGCCGCAGCAGACCGACTTCCTCAAAACCTTCCACCCCACGGATGTGCTGGTCACCGGCTTCGACATCATCTTCTTCTGGGTCGCCCGGATGATCATGCTGTCCACCCACCTGACCGGGCAGATTCCGTTCAAGACCGTGTACGTGCACGGCCTGGTACGCGATGGCCAGGGCCAGAAGATGTCCAAGTCCAAGGGCAACGTGCTCGACCCGCTGGATATCGTCGATGGCATCACCCTCGACGAACTGCTGGAAAAACGCACCAGCGGCATGATGCAGCCCAAGCTGGCCGAGAAAATCGCCAAGCAGACCAAGGCCGAGTTCCCCGAAGGCATCGCCAGCTACGGCACCGATGCCCTGCGCTTCACCTTCTGCTCGCTGGCCACCACCGGCCGTGACGTGAAATTCGACATGGGCCGCGTCGAGGGCTACCGCAACTTCTGCAACAAGCTGTGGAACGCCGCCAACTTCGTCATCGAGAACACCGATGGTCAGGACACTGGCGCGAATGGCGAAGAGGTCGAGCTGTCCTCGGTGGATCGCTGGATCATCAGCCAGTTGCAGCGCACCGAGGCCGAGGTCACCCGCCAGCTCGATGCCTTCCGTTTCGACCTGGCCACCCAGGCGCTCTACGAGTTCGTCTGGGATCAGTACTGCGCCTGGTACCTGGAGTTGGTCAAGCCAGTGCTGTGGGACGAGAACGCGCCGATCGAGCGCCAGCGCGGCACCCGCCGCACCCTGGTGCGCGTGCTGGAAGTGATCCTGCGCCTGGCTCACCCGTTCATGCCGTTCATCACCGAAGAAATCTGGCAGCGCATCAAGGGCCAGGCCGGCGTGCAGGGTGAAACCCTGATGCTGCAACCCTGGCCGGTGGCCAATGAGAGCCGCATCGACGCTGCCGCCGAAGGCGATATCGAGTGGGTCAAGCAGTTGATGCTCGGCGTACGGCAGATCCGTGGCGAGATGAAGATCTCCATGGCCAAGCGCATCGACATCATCGTTGCCAACGCCAGTGCCGAGGATCAGCGCCGCCTGGCCGACTTCGAGCCGCTGCTGAACAAGCTGGCCAAGCTGGAATCGGTACGTGTGCTGGCTGCCGGTGAAGAAGCGCCGATGTCCGCCACCACCCTGGTGGGCGAGATGGAAGTGTTGGTGCCGATGGCCGGGCTGATCGACAAGGACGCCGAACTGGCGCGCCTGGACAAGGAGATCGGCCGCCTCGATGGTGAGGTCAAGCGCGTCGGCGGCAAGTTGGCCAATGAAGGCTTCGTCGCCAAGGCCCCCGCCGAGGTGCTGGAGAAGGAGCGCGCCAAGCTGGCTGAGGCCGAGCAGGCCCTGGCCAAGATGGTCGAGCAGCGCGGCAAGATCGCCGCGCTCTGATAGCGGCACTTTCCTGCTTCAGCCCGACAAGGCCCGCGCCCACCACGGCGCGGGCCTTTTCGTTCCTGCACTTTTAGCTATAAAAGCCTTCCCTTTTACAAGGTGTTTCAGGCATCTTCCTCCGCCTACCGACCTTTACCTCACCGATAAGAAAGAACAGGCGGATCCCCATGTATGCGTTGATGGCACTCGTGTTCGTCCTCGGTTATCTGTGCATAGCCCTGGAACATCCACTGAAGATCGACAAGGCCGCGTCCGCGCTGCTCACCGCCGTCATCGCCTGGACACTGCTGGTGATGGGCGCCGACAGCATCCTGCCGATGATCGGCTCGGGCACCGCCGGCTCCAGCACCAATACCCATCGCGCCATCGAGGAACTGCGCCATCACCTGGGCGAGATTTCCGAGATTCTGTTCTTCCTCATGGGCGCCATGACCATCGTCGAGCTGATCGATGCCCATGAGGGCTTCAAGGTCATCACCGATCGCATCCGTACCCACAAGCGCGTGCATCTGCTGTGGCTGGTCGGCCTGATCACCTTCTTCCTGTCCGCGGCGCTGGACAACCTGGCCACCACCATCGTGATGATTTCGCTGCTGCGCAAGCTGATCGCCGAGCAGCACGAACGCTGGTTCTATGCCGGCATCGTGGTGATAGCCGCCAATGCTGGCGGCGCCTGGTCGCCCATCGGCGACGTGACCACCACCATGCTGTGGATCGGCGGCCAGATCACCGCCAGCGGCATCGTTGCCCAACTCTTCCTGCCCAGCCTGATGTGCCTGCTGGTGCCACTGATCGTCATGAGCTTCATCCTCAAGGGAGAAGTCGCGCCACCTCGGCTCAAGGAAAGCAGCGAAAGCCGCCGCGACCCGACCACACCCTTCGAGCGCAACCTGATCTTCGGCCTCGGCCTGGGCGCACTGATCTTCGTGCCGATCTTCAAGACCATCACCCACCTGCCGCCGTACATGGGCATCCTCTTCGGCCTCGCCCTGTTGTGGATCACCACTGAGGTCATCCACCGCAGCAAGAACAGCGAAGAGAAGGATCCGCTGTCGGTGGTGGGCGTGCTGCGCCGCATCGACATCACCAGCGTGCTGTTCTTCCTCGGCATCCTGCTCGCCGTGTCAGCGCTGTCCAGTGCCGGCCATCTGACCCAGGTGGCGACTCTGCTCAAAGAAAGCCTGGGCAACGTCTACAGCATCACCCTGTCCATTGGCATGCTGTCGGCAGTGGTGGACAACGTGCCCATGGTGGCCGGGGCGATGAAGATGTACCCGCTGATCAGCGCCGAGGCACTGCAACTGGCCGATATCGCCGAGCAATCCTGGCTCGGCAGCTTCGTCGTCAACGGCCACTTCTGGGAAATGCTCGCCTATTGCGCAGGCACCGGCGGTAGTTGCCTGATCATCGGCTCGGCCGCTGGCGTGGCAGCCATGGGCATGGAGAAGATCAATTTCATCTGGTACCTCAAGCGCATCAGCGGCCTGGCCCTGCTCGGCTACCTGGCCGGTGCCGGCACCTATATGCTGATTGCCAGCCTGTAACCAGGAGCACGACATGGACGTGAGCAAGACCAGAACCAGCTTCTACCGCCGCCTCTACGTGGCCTGGCTGATCGACAGCGGCGAGGCCGTCAGCGTACCGGCGCTGATGGCGGCCACCGGCATGCCAAGGCGCACCGCCCAGGACACCCTCGCTGCCCTGGCCGAACTGGATATCGATTGCCAGTTCGAGCAGGCCGAAGGCGAGCGCAACAATGCCGGCCACTATCGCATCCGCGACTGGGGCCCGTTCGACAAGACCTGGATCGCCGCGCACCTGCAGCAGATCAAGGCCACGCTCGGTTATCCCTGAGATAATCGCGTCCCTGTTTACTAGGAAGCGCGATGAATCCTGATCTGTTCTGGGTGCTGGGCCTGCTGGCCGGCGCCGTCACTCTCTTCATCATTGGCAAACCGCGCATGGACGTGGTCGCCCTGCTGGTGCTGATCGCCCTGCCGCTGACCGGCGTGCTCGACCTGCAACAGACTCTGGCCGGGTTCAGCGACGCCAACGTCATCCTCATCGCCGCACTGTTCATCATCGGCGATGGCCTGGTACGTACCGGCATCGCCTACCGTCTGGGCGACTGGCTGGTGGCCAAAGCCGGCAACAGCGAAACGCGCCTGCTGATCCTGCTGATGCTGGCGGTGGCCGGGTTGGGTTCGGTGATGAGTTCCACCGGCGTGGTCGCCATCTTCATCCCCGTGGTGCTAGGCGTGGCCGCACGCCTGCGCATCGCCCCGGCACGGCTGATGATGCCGCTGGCCTTCGCTGGGCTGATCAGCGGCATGCTGACGCTGGTGGCCACGCCACCGAATCTGGTGGTGCATGCAGAACTGCGCCGCGCCGGGCTGGATGGCTTCGACTTCTTCGCCTTTACCCCCATCGGCTTGAGCATCCTGCTGCTCGGCGTCGGCTACATGCTGCTGGCGCGTCGCTGGCTGGTGCGCAGTGCGTCAGGTGGCAATGCCGAGCCGCCACGCCTGACCCTGGCCGACCTGGCCGAACGTTATCGCCTGAGCGAGCGCGAACGGCGCCTGCGGGTACGCACTGACTCGCCGCTGGCCAACCAGGTGCTCAACGAACTGCAACTGCGCCGCGAGCACGGCATCAACGTCATCGCCGTCGAACGCCGCCAGCGCCTGCGCACCCTGCTGCTGATGGCCAGCGGCAACACCCAGCTGGAGCCGGGCGACGTGCTGCTGGTGGACATCGCCAGCCCCGCCATCGGCCTACTCGGCAGTTACCAGACACTGGGCCTGGAGCCCATGCCGCTGCCGCACTCCTATTTCAGCCTGCACGCCCACGAACTGGGCCTGGCCGAGGTAGCGCTGCCGCCGGAGTCGCAACTACCGGGCAAGACCATTCAGGAGCTGGGCTTTCGCTCGCGGCACAAGCTCAACGTGGTCGGCCTGCGCCGTCAGGGCCAGGCGTTGGAAGGCGTGCTGGTGGACGATAAGCTCAAGGCCTCCGACACCCTGCTGGTGGCCGGTGCCTGGCGCGACATCCACCGCCTGCAGGGACTGAGCCGGGATTTTCTGGTGCTCAGCCTGCCGGCGGAAGTGGCCGAGGTGGCGCCTGCTGCACGCAAGGCGCCCTACGCCCTGCTCAGCCTGGCGGTGATGGTGGGGCTGATGGTCAGCGGCCTGGTGCCCAACGTACAGGCGGCGCTGATCGCCTGCCTGCTGCTGGGTGCGTTTCGCTGCATCGACCTGGACAGCGCCTACCGCGCCATTCACTGGCCAACGCTGATCCTCATCGTCGGCATGTTGCCCTTCGCCCAGGCATTGCAGCAGACCGGCGGCGTCGAGCTGGCGGTGCAGGGCCTGGTCGGCGGACTCGGCGATGCCGGGCCACGGCTGATCCTCGCCTGCCTGTTCGCGTTGACCGCCGTGATCGGCCTGTTCATCTCCAACACTGCCACGGCGGTGCTGATGGCGCCGGTGGCCATCGCCACCGCGCAGGCGCTGGGCGCCTCGCCGCTGCCCTTCGCCATGACCGTGGCACTGGCCGCCTCGGCGGCCTTCATGACACCGATTTCTTCGCCGGTGAACACTCTGGTGCTCGGCCCCGGCCAATACCGTTTTGGCGACTTCGTGCGCATCGGCGTGCCCTTCACCCTGCTGGTGATGCTGGTCAGCGTGGTGCTGGTGCCGCTGCTCTTCCCGCTCTGAAAGCGCTCACGCGGCACCATGGAAGAAGCGTCGTCCGGCGCGGCGTAGCCATCCACCTTCGGAAACATCGCTGCTCAGCCGACGCAGGTTATCGTTGACGGCCTCGACGTAGTTGCGGTCGTCACTGCGGATATGGCTGAACAACCAGCGTCCCAGTAGCCCCTTGAGTTCGTCGGCGATATCCTCAGCGCTGTTGAAGCGCTGTCGGTAGTCTTCCACACGCTTGATAAACAACGCGTGTACCCGCTTGTGCGCCTTGGTGAAGGCATAGCCAGCCTCTTCGAGCATCGCTTCCTCGAAGGCGAAATGTGAGACGGTATAGTCGATCAACTCGTCGATGACTGCGCCCACCTTCGCCTTGCTGGCGCTACGCTGAGCGTCGTCTAGCTGATTGATCATCGCGACGATACGTTTGTGCTGATCGTCGATTACCGTGATGCCGGTATCGAGGTCGTCACTCCACTGCAGATATGCCATGTTGCCTCCTTGCTGCAGATAGAAGATGTGGCAGTCTAGAGCCTTAGGCCGGCGCCAAATTGACCGGAGTCAACGCAAGCCCCGCTGTTTTATGGCATTTGCGAAATTCCGTTAACCAGAGCACAGATCACGTGCTTCTTCGCCGGGCTACGGTTTGCGGGCAAAGCATGGGAAAATCCCGCGCCCGCCAGACCAGATGACCACCATGCCGCAATCACCGAAGCGCCCCCGCAAGCCCACCCCCGCTGCCGTGAAGACGGCGCCGGCCAAGGGCGAGCTGCACCCACGCAATCGCCACAAGGGGCACTACGACTTTCCCGCGCTGATCGAGGTCAGCCCCGAACTGGGCGACTTCGTCATCACCAATCCCTACGGCAAGCCGAGCATCGACTTCGCCGACCCGGTGGCGGTCAAGGTGTTCAACCGCGCCCTGCTGCGCCAGTACTACGGCATCCAACACTGGGATATTCCCGAGGGCTATCTGTGTCCACCGATTCCCGGCCGTGCCGACTACCTGCACAACCTCGCCGACCTGCTGGCGAGCGACAATGATGGGCTGATTCCCCGTGGCGAGCGCATCCGCGCGCTGGATATCGGCGTCGGCGCCAATTGCATCTACCCGTTGATCGGCCATTGCGAATACGCCTGGCATTTCCTCGGTGCCGATATCGCAGCCGCCGCCCTGGACTCGGCGCGCGCCATCGTCGAGGGCAACCCGCAACTGAGCGGCGCCATCGAACTGCGTCAGCAGGCCAATGCCGAGCAGATCTTCATCGGTCTTTTGCGCAGCGAGGAGTATTTCGAGCTGACCCTGTGCAACCCGCCCTTCCATACCAGCGCCGCCGAAGCCAGCAGCGGCAGCACGCGCAAATGGCGCAATCTCGGCAAGCTCGACCCCAAGCGCAAGCTGCCGGTGCTCAACTTTGGTGGTCAGGCAGCCGAGCTATGGTGCCCAGGTGGTGAGGCCGGCTTTCTCAAACGCATGGCCAGCGAGAGCACACAGGTGGCCGGGCAGGTACTATGGTTCAGCAGCCTGGTGTCGAAGGTCAGCAACGTCGAGCTGCTGCAAGGCTGGCTGACTCGGGCCGGCGCGGTCGAGGTGCGCATCCTCGGCATGTCCCAGGGGCAGAAGCAGAGCCGCCTGGTAGCCTGGACCTTCAAGGACGGCGAGGCGCGCGGCGCCTGGCGCAGGGAGCGCTGGAGCTAGTCGATCAAGGTACAGGCCATCACCAGCGCATCTTCGCGCCCACCCACGGCCGGGTAGTAGTCACGACGGCGGCCCACTTCGTTGAAACCGAAACGCTCGTACAGCCGATAGGCCGTCTGGTTGCTCGCGCGTACTTCGAGGAAGCATTCACGACCGCCCAACTTATAGGCCTCCTGCATCAGGTGTTCGAGCAGACGCAGGCCGAGCCCGCGCCCCTGGCTCTCCGGCTTGACGGTGATATTGAGCAGGTGCGCTTCGTCGAGAATCAGGTTGATCACGCCATGGCCGACCTGCTGTCCACCCTCGAACATCAGCCAGCAGTCATAGGACTTCAGCGCATCGCTGAAGATGCCACGGGTCCAGGGGTGACTGAAGGCGGCATATTCGATCTTCAGCACGGCATCGAGATCCGCCTCGGTCATCGGGCGGAAGGAAATCGCATCGCTCATTGGGCGTCACTCAGGCGCAAGGACAGTATTCTCAGGAGTGAGCGGGAACCAGCCAGCGCTGACGGATTCGCCGCATCGCCTGCCACAGCTCGCGCTTGCGCGCGGGCTCGTCCATCAGCGACTCCAGACCCGGCAAGGCCCAGCAGGCGCCGAGGCCTTCGACCTGCAGTTCGCGGTTGTAGCTGTGCTCGTCGCCCTCGCCAGCGAAACGGATGGCCGGCAGCCCGACCAGCCACAGGCAGGCGCTGGGCTGCTCCTCCAGACGTGCGGCGACGAAGCTCTGCACGAACTCAAGCGCCGCCTCCGGGCCCTGATCCATCTGGCCGCGCACCAGCAGCGGCCAGCGCACCGGCTCGCCGAGCAGTTGCGGGCTGTCTGGCAGGCCGGCGGCGCGCAGTAGATCCTTGAGCAGGATATAGGCCGGGTCGCGGCTCTGGAAAGGCTCGCCAGTGGGCAGCTCCACCAGCAGGGCGCAGTCGCCGGCACGCAGCAACTGCAGGGAGAAACGCGGCGGCGGCACGCTGACGCGAGCCGGTTTTTCCTCGGCCGCTTCCGGCTCTGCCGCTGGCGTTTCGACAGCCACCTGACGTGGCTGGGCGCCCGGGCGTGGCACCTCGATCTTCGGCCGCTCGGCGGGTACCTCTCGCACCGCCTCGGCAACCTTCACCACAGACTCGACTGCCACCTCCTGCGGCGCTTCGGCCGGCGGCGGGGCGAGCAATTCGGCGCGCGATGGCGCAGCAAAGGGCAGCTCGGTACGCGGCAGCCAGGTGGTCACCTGCATGGCATCGAGGTAGGCGCGGCGGCGCAGCTCGGCGTTCAAAGCAGAAGTATCCCGTGCAGTCATTTCAGAGGGGGCGATTGTCGCGTGAATCGGCGGTGGCGGATAGCCCCTGAGCGGTGCCCGTCTGCTGGCGCAACAGGGCGACGAAGGCCTGCGCCGGTGGGCTCAGATAGCACGGCTTGCGCTGCAGCAGGCCGATGCTCCGCGCTGGCGCCTCGCTCAGCACCTGCACGGTGAGGCTGCCGTCGCTGTTGAAGGTGTCGGCGACACTGGCCGGCAACAATGCGAAGCCCAACCCCGCGCGAGCCAATGCAGCGGCGCTGCTCATGTACGCCACCTCCCACGCTGGTTCACGCAGCAGCCCCATGCGCTGCAACGTTGCATCGGCCATGCCGCGCAGGCTGGTGTCACGTGTCGTGGCGATGTAGTCCTGCTCGCGCAGCGCAGCGAGCAACGCCTTGCCGCGCAGACGCTCATGGCCGCGCACCAGCAACACCAGACTGTCGTCGTACAGCGGCTGGAAATCCAGCGCGCCGAGATCGTCCACCGTCGAGGTGATGGCGAAATCCACCTCGGCGGCGCTGACCCACTGGCGGATCTCCCCGGCACGGCCGTCGCTCAGGCTGATGTCGATGCCGGGATAACGCCGCCGATACTCCTGAAGCACCCGCGGCAGCGGGTCGATGGCCACCGAGGGCAGCACGGCGATGCGCAGCGAACCACTCTCCAAATGCAACTGTTCACGCGCATCGTGCACGGCGTTGTCCATGTCGCGCAGCAGCCGCCTTGCCTGTTCGAGAAAGCGCAGCCCGGCCTCGGTCAGCTCCACGCTGCGCGTATTGCGCGCCAGCAAGGCGAGCCCGAGGGCGTCCTCCAGCTTGCGCAGGCTGTAGCTGAGCGCCGGCTGCGACAGGTGGATGCGCTCGGCGGCGCGGCTGAAACTGCGGTGTTCGGCGATCAGCACGAAGGCCTGCAACTGGCGAAAGCTGACGTCCACGGGCGCCACCTCTTATAAAAATGTTTTATCAATTGATACCACATTTCTAATTCACAACTTAATCCAGCCCGCTCAGGATGGTGCCCTACCGAATTGCCAACGGGCTCGACCATGACAAAAACCGTGCATATCGGCTGTGGCGCTGGCTTTGCCAACGACCGCCCCGATGCCGCTCTGGCGCTGGCCAGCGACCTGGCAGGCCGCGATGGGCGGCGTTTCCTGTTCTTTGAACTGCTCGCCGAACGCACCCTGGCCGAGGCGCAACTGCGCCGCCTGCACGATGCCGACAGCGGCTACGCCACGCGCCTGTTCGAGTTTCTCGAACCGGTGCTGGAAACCTGCCTGGACGCCGGCATCCCGATCATCAGCAACGGCGGCGCGGCCAACCCGGCAGCCGCCGCCCGACGCCTGCGCCAGCACCTGCAGGGCACGCGCCACGCGGCAGCACGTATCGCCTGCGTATTGGGCGACGATCTGCTGGCCAGCGACATCGACCTGCAACACTGGCTACCGGAATGCCTGGATGGCGAGGTGGTGTCGGTCAACGTCTACAGCGGTGCCGAGGGCATCACCCAGGCGCTGAACGAAGGCGCCGATATCGTGCTCTGCGGCCGCGTCGCCGACCCCAGCCTGGCAGTCGGCCCTCTGTGCCATGCCTTCGGCTGGCAGGCCGATGACTGGGATCGCCTGGCGCTGGCCACCACCGTTGGCCATCTGCTCGAATGCTGCACCCAGGTCACGGGCGGCTACTTCGCCCATCCGGGCCTCAAGGACGTGCCGGATCCGGCCAACCCTGGCTGCCCCATCGCCACGGTGACTGCCGATGGGCAGATCATCATCGGCAAGGCCGCAGGCACCGGCGGATGCGTCACCGAGCAGACGGTCAAGGAGCAACTGCTCTATGAAGTCCACGACCCGGCGGCCTACCTGACCCCGGACGTGACCCTCGACCTGAGCCAGGTGCGCGTGCGCCAGGTGGCGGCTGATCGAGTCGAGGTCGAAGGTGTGCGCGGCCATCCCCGCCCGGCACGTCTCAAGGGGCTGGTAGGCCTGCGCGGCAAATGGTTCGCCGAGGCGGAAATTTCCTACGCCGGCCCCGGCGCCCTGGCCCGCGCCGCCCTGGCCCGCGACATCCTGCTGCAACGCAGCGCGCGCCTGGCGCCACAACTGACGCCCTGGATCGACCTGATCGGCGTCGCCAGCCTGTTCAATGACCGCGCCGGCCAGTGGCTGGACGCACGCCTGGCGGACACGCAGGAGGCGCAGGACGTGCGCCTGCGCATCAGCTTCATCGACCGCGACAAGGCGCTGCTCGAACGCCTGCTGCTCGACGCCGAATCGCTCTACACCAATGGCCCGGCCGGCGGTGGTGGGGTGCGCCGCTACCTGAGCGAGTCGCTGTCCACCGCGAGCTTTCTCATCGAGCGCGACCAGGTTCAACAATACGTGGAGTGGTTCTGATGAGCGCCGAAGTGCTGCTGTGCGATTACGCCCACGCCCGCGCAGGCGACAAGGGCAACACCCTGAGCGTCGCGGTATTCGCCTATGACGCCGCGCATTACCCCTGGCTGGCCGCCGAGCTGACCGCCGAGCGCGTCGCCGCCTGCCTGGCGCATCGGCGTATCGGCCAGGTGCGGCGTTACGAGCTGCCCAACCTGGGCGGCCTCAACTTCGTCGTCGACGACGCCCTGGAAGGCGGCGTCAACGCCAGCCCCGGTATAGACCGGCACGGCAAGAGCCTGAGCTACCTGTTGCTCGACCTGAGGCTGCCGCCGCCAGGCTGACTCGCCCTTCCCTGCTCACCTCGACTCCAACAACAATAAAATCGGAGACACCGGCATGATCACTGCCCTCGGCTTCACCCTGATGTTCGTCATCGTCGCCCTGATCCTGATGCGACGTATCACCCCGCTGGTAGCCTTCACCCTGCTGCCGGTCATCGCCTGTGCGCTGGCCGGTTTCACTCCGGCCGAAATTGGCAAATTCATCACCGAGGGGCTGAAGGCCGTGGCCCCAACGGCGACGCTGTTCATCTTCGCCATCCTATACTTCGGCATCATGCGCGAGCGCGGCCTGTTCGCTCCGCTGGTCAACTTCCTGCTGCGCAGCACCGGTGGCAGGCCGCTGGCCGTGGCGATGGTGACGGTCGCGGTGACGGCGGTCACCCATCTGGATGGCATCGGCGCTGCTACCTTCCTGCTGGTGATTCCTGCCCTGCTGCCGCTGTACCTGCGTCTGGGCATGAAACGGGAAATGCTGCTGTGCCTGGTGGTGCTCAGTGCCGGGGTAATGAACATGGTGCCCTGGGGCGGCACCACCGCACGCGCCTCGGCCGTGACCGGCATCGACGCCTCGCAGCTATGGATCTCGCTGATCCCGATTCAACTGATCGGCCTGGCGCTGGTGATGGGTCTGGCGGTGTTCCTCGGCCGTCGCGCACGACGCAGCCTGGTCGGCATTGGCGACATCAGCGAGCACGCAGCCGCGACCTCGGCCAGCGACGACACGACCCAGCTCAGCCCGCGCACCTGGCGCTACTGGGGCAACCTGGGGCTCACCCTGGCCATTCTCGCCTGCCTGTTCACCGGCGCCTTCCCGCTGTTCGCCTGCTTCATGGTCGGCCTGGGCCTGGCTCTTGTGCTCAACTATCCCAGCCTGAACGAACAGAATGCAGCGCTGATGCGCCATGCCAGCGATGCCCTGCAGATGGCTCTGGTGATGCTCGCCGCCGGCATCCTGCTCGGCGTGCTCTCGGGTGCGGGGATGTCCGAGGGCATGGCGCACTGGATGATCAACGTGCTGCCGGAGGGCTCGGCAAGTTGGCTGCATGTGATCATCGGCGCCTTCGGCGTGCCGCTGGGCATGCTGTTCTCGCCGGACGCCTACTACTTCGCCCTGCTGCCGGTGATCCGCGATGTCGCCGTAGCGGCGGGCGTCGACCCGGCGGCGGTGGCCAAGGCCATGCTGATCGGCGAGAACACCGGCTTCGGCGTCAGCCCGGTGGTGCCGAGCGTATACCTGGCCATCGGCCTGGCCGGTGTCGAGCTGTACAAGCACATCCGCTACACCGTGCTATGGGCCTGGGGCATCAGCCTGGTGATGCTGGCTGCGGCCGTGTTGTTCGGCGTGGTCACGGTCTGAGGTCAGACACTGCAACGAAAAAAGGATCGCCGAGGCGATCCTTTTTAATGCTGCGGGGCGAATCAGGCAGGCTGATCCCACGGACGATCACCGTGCTCGTCCTTGATGCGGGTGGGCAGGCCCATCACATCGAGCAGCTTGAGGAACGGCTCGGCCGGCAGCTCTTCGACGTTGACCATGCGCTTGGCATCCCACTCACCACGCGCGACCAGTAGGGCAGCAGCAACCGGCGGTACGCCAGCGGTGTAGGAAATACCCTGGCTGTCGGTCTCGGCGAAGGCTTCTTCGTGATCGGCCACGTTGTAGATGAACAGCTCGCGCGGCTGGCCATCCTTGGTGCCCTTGACCAGATCACCGATGCAGGTCTTGCCGGTGTAACCCGGCGCCAGCGAGGCGGGATCCGGCAGCACGGCCTTGACCACTTTAAGGGGCACCACTTCCAGACCCTCGGCAGTCTTGACCGGCTGCTCGGAGAGCAGGCCGAGGTTCTTCAGTACGGTGAAGACATTGATGTAATGGTCGCCGAAGCTCATCCAGAAGCGGACGTTCGGTACGTCGAGGTGCTTGGACAGCGAGTGCACCTCGTCATGGCCGGTCAGGTACAGGTTCTGTTCGCCCACCACCGGCAGATCGTCGGTGCGTTTGACTTCGAACATGCGGTTACTTACCCACTGGCTGTTCTGCCAGCTATAGACCGTGCCGGTGAATTCGCGGAAATTGATTTCCGGGTCGAAATTGGTGGCGAAGTACTTGCCGTGTGAACCGGCGTTGACGTCGAGGATGTCGATCGACTCGATCTTGTCGAAGTACTGTTGTTGCGCCAGAGCAGCATAGGAGTTGACCACGCCCGGGTCGAAGCCGACACCGAGGATGGCGGTCACGCCTTTTTCCTGGCATTCGGCCAGGTGCTTCCACTCGTAGTTACCGTACCACGGCGGGGTTTCACAGATCTTGCTCGGGTCTTCGTGGATCGCGGTGTCCAGGTAGGCGGCGCCGGTGTCGATACAGGCACGCAGCACGGACATGTTGAGGAAGGCGGAGCCCACGTTGATGACGATCTGCGACTCGGTTTCACGAATCAGCGCCTTGGTCGCTTCCACGTCCAGGGCGTTCAGTGCATAGGCCTTGATCTCGCCGGGCTGCTTGAGTCCGCCCTTGGCCTGCACACTGTCGATGATGGCCTGGCATTTGGAGATGTTGCGCGACGCAATCGCAATACGACCGAGTTCGTCGTTGTGTTGCGCGCACTTATGGGCCACCACCTTGGCAACACCTCCTGCACCAATGATCAGGACATTCTTCTTCAATTGTTTCACCTCCTCGGTACTGCGTTTCAGGACAATTGCTGCGTTGGAAAAAAGCGCTTCGCCGCAGGCTGGACGACGCCCGTCTCATCCACCACCGTTTGGCAAAAGGTGGGCGGATGAAGCGTCATCCACCCCACGGGATATCACGACAGACTGGACAGGTAGTCGTCGAACGCGAATTGGCGAACCACCTCGACGCTACCGTCGAGTTGTTTCACCACGATGGATGGCATCTTCAGGCCATTGAACCAGTTCTTCTTGACCATGGTGTAACCGGCGGCATCGACGAACGACAGGCGATCCCCGATCTCAAGCGGCTTGTCGAACTGGTACTCGCCGAAGATATCGCCGGCCAGGCAGGATTTGCCGCACACCATATAGGTGTGTTCGCCGTCATTCGGCGCCATCTTGGCGTTGAGGCGGTAGATCAGCAGGTCGAGCATGTGCGCTTCGATGGAGCTGTCGACCACGGCCAGGTGCTTACCGTTGTACAGGGTATCGAGCACGGTCACTTCCAGCGAGGCGCTGAGGGTGATCGCCGCTTCGCCCGGCTCCAGATACACCTGCACGCCGTATTTTTCGGAGAAGGCTTTCAGGCGCGCGCAGAAGGCATCGATCGGATAGCCCTCACCAGTGAAGTGGATGCCGCCGCCAAGGCTGACCCACTCGACCTGGGCGATCAGGTGGCCGAAGCGCTCCTCAATGGTGCTCAGCATCTTGTCGAACAGCTCGAAGCTGCCGTTCTCGCAGTTGTTGTGGAACATGAAGCCGGAAATCTGCCCCATGACCTTTTCGATCTTGGCCGGATCCCACTCACCTAGGCGGCTGAACGGGCGCGCCGGATCGGCCAGCAGGTAATCCGAGCTGCTCACCTGTGGATTGACACGCAGGCCGCGAATGGTGCCCTCGGTACGCTGGGCGAAGCGTTCGAGCTGACCGATGGAGTTGAAGATGATCTTGTCGCAGTTGGCGACCATCTCTTCGATCTCGTCATCGGCCCAGGCCACGCTGTAGGCGTGGGTTTCGCCAGCGAACTTCTGTCGGCCCAGTTTCAGCTCGTACAGCGAGCTGGACGTGGTGCCGTCCATGTACTGCTGCATCAGGTCGAACACCGACCAGGTGGCGAAGCATTTCAGCGCCAGTAGCGCCTTGGCACCGGAGTTCTCGCGCACGTAGGCGATCTTCTCCAGGTTGACCAAGAGCTTCTGTTTGTCGATGAGGTAGTACGGCGTCTGGATCATCTCGTCGCCCCAGCTAGATCGGCCAATGGGGTGCTCAATGCCCCCGGAAAAAAGTGGACGCGAATTGTGCCGATAACCGGCGCATATCGAAAGGGCATTGAGGATTTTTTGTACAACAGGCGCTTACCGATTGCTCGGCCAGCCTACACGGCCGAGCACGGATTTTGCTAACGAATCGAAGGAGAGGATGACGCAGATTTTGTTACAGGCGTATGCGTGAGGCGGCAAAAGCCACTCAGGGCAGGCCCATGATGTAGACATTGCCGTGCAGACGAGCCTCGCCATTGGCGCGGAAGGTGAGCAGGTTGGTCTGTTGAAAACCCGCCGTGGGCGTGCCTGTCTCGCTATTGGAACCGCCCAGGGTGAAGCGAAAGTCGCCGAAGCGCACATTGCTCAAACCGACGCGCATGACGCCCGAATTGAAGGCCGCACCGTCACCATCGAAGCCGCTGTTGAGCTTCTCCATATCGATGGTCACGCCGTCGAAACTGAACATGCCGCGAATATTGTCCAGCACTATGACCCCTGCACTGTTGCCCGGCCGGATCGCCACGCGTGTACCGCAACCGCCGGGGCAGCGGGTCTGCGCCGGATTGGCAGCGAAGTTCAGGTTGGCGGCGATGCTCAATCCGGCCTGGCCGCTGACCTGCTGCATTTCATCCTCCTGCAAGGGTTGCAGCTCGGCAGCTACAGGCCCAGCAACGAACAACAGGGCGAGGCATAGCGGTCTGATCGACATGAGCATGCTCCTTTTCATCGCGGCAGGTTGACCGTGCGTACATCCAGGTAATCCAGGCGCATGCCACGCACCACCTGGGAGCCTAGGTCGACGCCACTCATGCTGAGGTTACCGACACTGATATTGCTCTTGGGCACCTGCTGGTAAAAGGCTTGGTGGTTTTCCCAGGTGACGGCCGGCAGGGTCAGGCGCAGCTCACCATTGGACTGCACGGCCAGGCTCAAGGGCTGGTACTTGCCGTGACCAAGGTTGATGTCGAAATACAGGTTCTTCGCCACCATGCGGTTGGCATCGGTGCAGTTACGGCAGCCACCCAGAACCAGTTTATCGGCATACATCTGCAGGCTGGCTTCACCTTGCAGGCCATTGTTATCCCCCCAGAGGTTGAGGTAGGCGCCATGCAGGGTGAACCCTTCCAGGTTGATGGAGAAGAAATCCTGGCGCCTGGTGGTAGCACCCTTGACGATATTGCCGTTGCCATCCTTGCTGTAAGCAACGCTAGGCAGGTTGAAGGTGGTTTCCACCCCGACGTCCATGCCTTTGACCCGCTTGCCACCTGCCTGCAGGGTGGTGGCGACCAGGGTCAGCACAGTGCGATTGTCCTGGGTTTTCTTGATGCGGCCCATGACGCAGCTCGGTGACTCGGCCGTCGGCGTACCACAGAGGCCGGTGAACTCGTCGAAATCGGTGACACGTTGGTTCAGGGTGTAGCCATTGCGCTCGACGCTCCAGGCTTCGCCAAGAGCCTTCTGCGCATCGGCAAGCTCGCTGACCTGATTCTGGTAGTCGTCCACCGATTGGTTGTAAGCGCGCACGGCGCTGTTTGTGCAAAGATCGCCGCAGCCGTATTTTTCACCGAACGCCGGCTTTTTATAAATACCAAAGAGACCGGTACTAGCAGGCGCGGCATCATAACGGGTTCGCATGGTGCCGCGAGTCGTTTGCACATCCTGGGTTTCCTGGTCGACCTGGGCACGACGCTGGTTGACCGTCTGCATGTCCTGATCGATGCCACTCTTGAGAGTGAGAAAGCCAACGCTCTGGTAACGCGAGAGTATCTGGTCACGCCGACTGCCCAGCGTATTGAGTTCCTGATCGATGGCGGCCTGTGCACGCATCGGGTCGGTACAGCCCGGCTCGCCATACAGGCAGCCCTGGTAATAGGCCCAAAGGCCATACTGGTGGGTATCGTTGAGTGGGTCGCTCCAGGTCGGCGTGCGGATCTGCAAGGCAGTGGCACCAGCCGGCAGGCTCGGCGCCAGCTCGGTACCACCGACCCGCAGGCTGAAGGGATGCAACGGCGTACCGAGCTGCGCCGGGGTGTCCAGGGCGCCACGTTGGCTCCCTTCGCCCTTGACGTAACTGCGCTCGATATCGACGGTAATCGGGTTGCCCTGGCTGTCCTTGATATCGCTCAACTGCGCCGTGGCACTGCCCTGGTCGTAATAGAAGTCGTCGAGGAAGAACCCCACCCCGGCGCCATTCACCTGGCTCAGTTCCGCGTCATCCAAGGACTGCATGGCACTTGCCAGGCCAGGCAGCAACAGCAGGATCGCACTCCCTATGCAGACTTTCATCTCAGCACCCCTTGCCCTGGCCACCCATGCAGGTGGACACTCGCGCCGCACCGTTGAGCGCCTCGTACAGCGAAACGACGAATGGATAGATGGCATCGGCACCCGTTCCGGTCTTGGCGAAGTTGGCGAAGGCACCTTTCTGGGTCTCGATGAAATTACCGGTACTGGAAGCCAGATCCTGCCAGGGCACATTCTGGTTCTGCAGCGCGAAGAAGATGCCTTGCGCGCCCCCGAGATTGAGGTCGGCCTGGGTACGATCCCCGACGAAGATGCTCTTGTAGTTGAGCAGGGGAAAGCAGGCCGGCATACCGGATGCCGTGCAGTCACCGTTGTTACGGGAAAGCGCCGGCAACAGCGTCTCGAGCAAGGCGTTGTCGGTATGGAAGGATTCGCCATTGGGCACGCCGATCTGGGTCGCACGGTTGATCGGCTGACCATTGATAGTGGTATCCCCCGTGCCGGCCTTGAGCAGTTCGACCTGAGCGTAGATTTCCGCATCACCAGCCACGGTCAACGCCAGGCAGTTCGCGTCGAAGACACAGGTAGCATTGTTTAGGTTGTTCTGCTTCATATAATACTCGCGCGCAGTGGACGCAGCGCCGGTGGCGAAGCCCTGCATGACGCCTGTCAGCGAATGGATATCACCGGACAGATCACCACGGGCACGACCAAAACCAAGGCGCACACCAACCACCTCGCGCACGCCACTGGCGTTGGTCTTGAAGGCGAGTTCGAGATAGGGGTCACGTACCTGGAAGGGCACGACGCTGGCGTTGGGGGAGTTGGCATTGTCGACACGGCCTAGGGCGAAGTTGTCGATCCAGATATCGGCAGGCTGGTTCGACACTGTGTTGGCACCGGAGCGCGGGTAATTGCCCAGGCGCAGTTCATCGACATTGAGCAGCATGTCGATGTCGGTACCAAAATTGATCCGGGTGTACTCGAAGCCGTTGTAGGTCAGCGCATCCAGGTTGATCAGCGCCTGGCCACTGATTTCGGCGAGTTCGCTGTCGTCCAGCGGCTCCATGGCAGCCTCGGCGGTGCCAAGCAGCATCGCCGAACACAGCAGGGCGAAGGCAGGTTGCAAGAGACGGCGGGACGGACGCATGACAGGTTCCTCCTGGTCGGGCGGCTGGTTCCGCCTCTGAGTACCACTATAGTGGCCACCCCTGAGCGGCGACCCGACCCATAGTCGAGAAAACCCCAGGCCGAGCACTTCAGACGTGACGAAGGTGTTACCAGCGGCAACAGTTGCGTCACCGCGCCAGCCGACAGGCCAGGACTGCCCCAGGTGCTCGTCACGGAGCGCGCCATATCGGCCTCCGATCGATTCGGACTCAAACCCACCCCTCACCATGCAGTACAATCGCCGCCTTTCACTTGCCTGGAACCCGGCGCCCCGATGATCGATCCCAAGCGCGTTTTGCGCGCCCTCGCCGAACACTGGACGTTGCTCGAACCACTCTGTGAGCGTTTCGACGCGGGCACCCTGAGCCTGGTCGAGCTGCGCAGCCAGCTCGCCACGCAGTTGCCCGACGCCACGCCCAGCGACACCACCGCTCTGCTCGACACCTGGATCCGCCTGGATATCCTGGTGCCGGTGGCCAAGAGCCCCAACCGCTTCGAGCTCAACGCGCAGATTCACGACTTTCTCGCCTACCTGCGCCGCGAGCACCGCCTCGGCCTGTGCCTGGAGATCGAAGCCTACCTGCGCCACCTGGAGCGCCTTGCCGGCTATATCCAGGATGCCTTCGAGGTGCGCGACGCCAACGACCTGGCGCGCCAGTTACGCCTGCTCGACATGCGCGTCAGGGACGTGCTGAAGAAGCTGGCCAATGATGAACAGGCGCTGGTCGGCGTGGCCGACCGGGCCAAGACCTCGGATCGGCAGATTCCCCTGCGCCAGCGCTACGCCGAAGTGCTGGCCACCTGGGACGAATACGTCGAGCCGATGATCCAGCTAGTCGCTGCCGACGGCGCCTTCGAGCAGGGTGTGCGCCACGTCGAGCAGGTACTGCTGCGCCTGCTCGGCGATCAGCAGCGCCTTGGCCAATTAGTGGACGATGACCTGCTGCTGCGCACCCACGCGCGCATCCTGGAAATGCAGACCACCGCCCAGCTAACCCTGCGCAAGGCTCGCGAACTGCTACTGCCGCTGCGCGAGGAAGCGCGCCGGCACAACGCCGTAACCCGTGGTGCGGCACTGGCGCTGTCGGTGATCCGCAAGAAGGGCATCGACGCCGTGCCGCAGGCCGCCATGCCGCTGTTCACCCGGCCTCAGAGCAACTTCCTCGGCAGCGCCAGCCAGGTTGAGGCCTACGTTTACGCCCTGGCCCGCTTCGAGGCCAAGCCGGCGCATTTCCCCAAAGCCAGCAGCAGCCGCAAGGGCGGCGCGCCCAAGGCGCCGAAGACCGCACGGGAGATGATCGAGCGCTGCGAACAGGCCCTGCCGCTGCCTGATCTGATGGCCTGGCTGCTGGAACAGGAGCCGGAAGGCGCCACCGACGAGCTGCTCTACTGGTTCTCGCGCCTGTCGCGCGAATCGCGTTTCCAGCGTGAACGCCTGGAACGCCGCCAGTACCTGACCCGCGAGCACGAGGTCAGCCTCGCCTCCTTCGCCCTGGTAGGCCAGCCCAATGCTTGAGCTGCCCGTAGGGTGCGCTGTGCGCACCGCAACCGACGACATGGTGCGTACAGCGCACCCTACGACTGCCCGTGAGCACGACGTATGAATATCGATCTGAAAGAAATGACCCAGCTCGCGGCCGCCTTCCGCGACCTGTTCAAGGGCTACCACATCTCGCGCAGCGAGCCGGAGTGCTACGCCCAGCTATCCAGCATGCAGGACCAGTACCGCGCGCTGTTCCGCGCCCTCGGCTTCGAGCTGGTCTGCGACCCGCGCGGCTTCTACTACTTCGTCCCCGAGCAGGTCGCGCCGCAGGTGAACAAGACCGCCCAGCGCCTGGCGCTGTTCACCTTCATTCTGGTCGAGCACCTGGCCGACCAGGGCCGCGACCCGCTCTCGGTGCTCGACGGCGGCAGCATCGGCCGTGACGAGCTGCCGGCGCTGCTGGAAAAATACCGCGACCTGTTCCTGCAGGCCGAAGTCACCACCTTCGAGGAGCTGGAGGACAAGATCATTCGCCGCCTCACCCAGCTCGGCTTCGCCGAGGACAGCAACGGCGTGTACCGCTTCCTGCCGCCGATGCACCGTTTCCTCGACGTCTGCCTGTCGGTGCAGCATGACCGCGACCTGGCCGCCAGCCTGCACAGCAGCGACCTGCCGCTGCCGGCGCCGGTGCTGCTGGACGACGACGGTGACGCCGACGCGACCGCTGTCATCGATATCGAAGAATCCGAGGAAGACGCCCTGGCCCGCGCCATGGCCGAAGAACGTGCTGCACAGGAGCAAGACGCATGACCCAGGAACGCTACGGCATCCGCCGCTTCGCCCTGCTGAACACCGCCGGCTACAGCCTCGGCCTGTTCCCGCTGGAAAACCCGCTGTCGGTGTACGGCGCCAACAACCTGGGAAAATCCGCCTCGATCAACGCCCTGCAGTTCCCGATCCTGGCGCGCATGTCGGACATGAGCTTCGGCAAGTACAGCCTGGAAGCCTCGCGCAAGTTCTACTTCGCCAGCGACACCAGCTACATCCTCGTCGAAGTCGCCCTGCCCCACGGCCCGCACGTGATCGGCGTAGCCGGTCGCGGCCCGGGCGGCGGCTTCGGTCACCAGTTCTTCGCCTACGCCGGTGAGCTGGATCTGGAGCACTACCAGCAGAACGGCACCTGCCTGCGCCAGCGCGAACTGTTCAAGAACCTCGGCCAGGCCGGCATCACTGCCTACGAGCTGAAGCCTGACGAACTGCGTCGCTTGCTGGTCGGCGGCCACACCAGCATCCCGCTGGACCTGACCCTGATCCCGTTGCGCTCGACCAGCGAGCAGAGCCTGAAAACCTTCCGCGCCCTGTTCATCAACCTGCTGCACATGCGCGAGATCACCGCAGCTAAGCTCAAGCAATTGTTCCTCGATGCCTTCGAGCACAGCCTGCGCTCGGGCAGCGTCGACTATATCGCCGCCACCGAGGAAGCCTTCCGCGACGTGCGCCGCATGGAACAGGACTACCAGGCCCTGGTCACTGCCGGCCCCTTGATCGAGGCACTGGCTTCGGGCGTGGCCCAGCGCGAAGTGCTGCGCGGCAAGCTGCATCGCCTCTCACCACTGCTCGACAACCTGCTGGGCACCTGGCACGACTACGCCGATGCGCGCAAGGAAGAGCTGGTGATCCAGGCCGAGCACTACCGCAACGAGCAGGACGGCCTGCAGAACGAGCAGCGCGGCGGTACCAGTGAGCTGATGCGCCTGGAGCGTGAGATCAGCGAAATCCAGCGCTGGCTGGGCGAACTGGCGGTGCTGAAGAACCGTTTCGCCCTGGTGGACGATGCCAAGGTGCTGGAAGAGCAACTGCTCGCCGCCAAGGACGCCCACGACGAACTGGCCGGCGCCCTGGCGCAGTCGCGCCAGTTCTCCAGCGAAGACCTGGACGAGCGCCTGCGTGATCTGGAAAAACGCCTCAAGTCGGTCAAGCAGCAGCTCGATCACGCCGACAACAACAGCTACTCGCGCCTGCGCGAGGAATTCAGCCAGCAGGACGTCGACCGCCTGATGCGCCTGTTCAACGGCCAGTTGTTCAGCCTGCCGCTGGGTGAGAAAGGTATCCAGGCCGAGGGCGATGACTGGGTCAAGGCCGTCGAAGCGGTGCTTGATCGCTTCAAGGGCGATACCTTCGCCGTGCCGGGCCTGTCCATCGACCTCAGCCATATTGAGCCGCCGGCGCTGCAAGCACTGGCCGACCGCGCCGCCCTGCGCGATCAGAAGGATCGTCTGGAGCGCGAGCTCAAGCAGCTCAAGACCCAGCAGTCGGTCGCTGCCGACCGCGCTGCCAGCAAGGCCCAGGCCGAGGCCCTGTACCAGGCCGTACTGGATGCGCAGAAAGCGCTGGAAGACTTCCGCAAGAGCCAGACCCTGGCTGCCGAGGAGCCGCAGAAGCTGGAGCGACTGGCCGAACTGGAAGGCGCCCAGGACGAACTCAAGCGTGCCAGCGATGCCTTCGCCGAGCGCGTGCAGCAGTTGTCCGCCAAGCTGCAACTGGTCGGCCGCCAACTGGCCGATCTGGAAGCCAAGGAACGCACTCTGGAAGATGCCCTGCGTCGCCGCCAGTTGTTGCCGTCCGACCTGCCCTTCGGCACGCCGTTCATGGAGCCGGTGGACGACTCGCTGGACAACCTGCTGCCGCTGCTCAACGACTATCAGGACACCTGGCAGGCGCTGCAGCGCATCGACAACCAGATCGAAGCGCTGTACGCCCAGGTACGCCTGAAAGGCGTGGCCAAGTTCGACAGCGAAGACGACGTCGAGCGTCGCCTGCAACTGCTGGTCAACGCCTACGCCCACCGCCAGGACGAAGCCCTCACTCTAGCGAAGGCCAGACGTGCGGCAGTCACCGATATCGCCCGTACCCTACGCAATATCCGCAGCGACTACGACAACCTCGAGCACCAACTGGCGCTGTTCAACCGCGAGATCAACAAGCGCCAGGTCTCCAACCTGCAGAGCTTCCGCATCGTCCTGGCGCCGAACAAGGAAGCCCTACGCCACATCGACCAGATCATCCACAGCGCAGGCCAGTACGAAGAAGGCGAGACCTTGTCGGTGTTCGACCTGTCGCAGTCGGCCGATCAGGACGCCAAGAACGAGGAGGCCAAGGAGTACCTGTCGCGCCTGGTGGCCGCCAACGGCAACCAGCTGGGCCTGAAGGATCTGTTCGAGCTGGCCTTCGAGATCACCAAGGTGCACGGCCAGCCGATCATTCACACGGACATCGACGGGGCCGCCTCCAACGGCACCACCATGACCATCAAGGCACTGACCAATATGTACCTGCTGCTGCACCTGATGGATCGCGAGCAGGCCGGGCGCGTGCGCCTGCCCTACTACCTCGACGAGGCGGCGGACATCGACGAACGCAACCAGCAGGCGCTGATCGAAACCAGCCTGCAGCTCGGCTTCGTGCCGATCCTGGCCTCGGTAAAGCCGCAGGTCTCGGCCCACGTGGCCATCGACCTGGAAGGCGGCAGCGGCCCCAACGGCATCTATATTGACGAGGCGGACTGGAAGTTCATCAAGCCGCGCGAGAACGCCAAGGCGCAGGCGCCACAGCAGGAAGAAGCGACCGAGCCGGCCTGACCGCATCGCGACTGAAGCCGCTCCTACGGCCAACCTTGCGTAGGAGCGGCTTCAGCCGCGAGCTTTTATAGCCGCAAAAATGAAAGGGGCCGCTCATTGCGGCCCCTTTCATTTCTATGATTTTCTTACTACTCCAGCACGATCTTCGGTGCCCAATCCAGCCAGCCCTGTCCCGGCTCGTCGAACAAGGCGAAGGTCTGACCTGGCAGCGCCGGGCCACCCATATCAGCATTGTCCGGCGTGGCGAAGGCGATGCCACCCTCGATCAAGGCTTCCAGCGATTCGGTACGCACCTTCACCCCCTTGAACAGCCCCGCGTCCACACCGATGCCGCTGGCATTCCAGAAGCGGCTGCCGCTGCGCACCAGCGGCGCATAACGTGGCTCAATCAGGATATGGATCAGCACGCGGTCGGAAGTCGGCCCCAGCTCGAAATCCACCACCTTGCCCACCGGCACCTCACGGTAGCTGACGATCACCCCCGGCTTGATCGAACCACGCCGCGGCGCACTCAGCACCAGGCGCAAACCCTCCTCACGTACTGCCTGATTCGGCGGGCCGTCCAGGGCAACGAACTGGGTACGACGCGGCCCTTTTTGCAGTGCCGGTTGCACTTCCAGATATTGGCCGCTGACCAGGGTGCCGAGGTTGGCCGCACGGGTCAGGCTCAACTCCGGCCGCACCACCCAGAACTGTGTGCCCTCGCGGTTTATCTGCTCGGCCGCCTGGGTGATGCGCACGTTGAGCATCACCGCCTGCAAGTCGTCGGTCAGGCTCAGGTTCTCCACCTTGCCCACCTCCAGGCCCTTGTAACGCACCGCCGTACCCGGTTGCAGGCCCTCGCCATCGGCCACGCGAATGCTGATCTGCTGACCCAATTGCAAGGCACTGTCGCGATCCGGGTGTAGAGCGAAACGCTGAATCTGCCGATCCGACCTGGCCGCGTTCAGATCAGGTGTCTCGAAGGCAATGCCGCCGGCCAGTAGCGTCTGCAGCGATTCGCTCTTTACCTCGACTCCCGACAGCCCGCCCTTGAGCGTGATACCACTGGCATTCCAGAAGCGGGTCGAGGTGTTCACCAGGTGCACGTAATCCGGCTCGATATGTACGCCCAGCACCACCTGCTGGTTATCCCGAGCGAGCTGATAGCTCTGCACCGAGCCCACCTTGAGCTGCCGATAGAGCACCGGGCTGCCCACCTCGATGGAGCCGAGCTGATCGGTGAACAGCACCAGATGCAGCCCGGGTGCGCCGAGATCCAGGGGCGGCGCCTTGCTCCGCGCGACGAACTTGCGAGCCGGAGTGCCGCCCTTTTCGCCAGGCCGCATGGCGATATAGTTGCCCTTGACCAGAGCCTCCAGCCCGGTGATGCCAGCCAGAGAAATGGAGGGCTTGACCACCCAGAAGTCCGAACCCTCGACCAGATAGTCTTCGGCCAGGGGGTTGATGGTCAGCTCGGCGGTGGCGCTGGTAAGGTCAGCATTGACCTTCAGGGTTTTCAGCGTCCCCACCTGGATGCCCTTGTACATCACCGGCGTCCTTCCTTCCTGCAAACCCTCGAAGTCACTGAAGGTCACGACCACCTTGATGCCCGCCTGTGCTTCATCGTAATCCTGGTAAAGGCGGAACGGCAGACTGGGATCGGTAGGCGGGCTATCCTTGCGGTTTTCCGGGGTGGCGAAGGCGATGCCGCCGGCAACGATGCTGGCCAGTGACTCGCTGCGCAGCTTGAAGCCGGACAGATCGGCGTCGACACTGATGCCGCTGGCATTCCAGAACCGCGTGTGTTTGCGTACCAGATGAGCATATTCCGGCGCGATGAATACCTTCACCTCGACAGTGCTCTGATCCTCGCCCAGCTTGTAGCTCTTCACCCGTCCGACCTGAATCTGCTTGTAGAACACCGGACTGTCGCGATTGAGCGAGCCGAGGCGCTCCGCCTTCAGGGTCAGGTGCAGACCGGGAACGTCGTCGCCCATCGGTGGCTCCTGCTCCAGGGCGGTGAAGCTGCGCGAAGGCTCACCTTCCCCTGGGCTGAAGGTGATGTAGTTGCCCGATACCAGCGTTTCCAGGCCACTGATGCCAGCCAGGCTCACATTGGGCTTGACCAGCCAGAAGCGCGTCTCGCTGCGCAGGAACTGCTCGACATCCTTGTTGACCTCCAGCTTCGCGACCACGCCACGGTTCTTGCCACTGGTGTCGAGACTGATGTCCGTCACCTTGCCCACAGCCATGCCCTTGTACATCAGCTCGGTCTTGCCGGCCTGGATGCCCTCGCCACTGGCGAAAACCAGCTCCACCTCGATACCCGCCTCACTGTAGGCGCGCCAGGCCAGCCAACCACCGATGAGCAAGGCGATCAGCGGCAATACCCAGATGGCAGACCAGTTCGAGGCAGGACGCGTCTTGGCCAGAGGAAGGTCAGTCATATTCGGTTTCCGTATTGTCCCAGATGAGGCGGGGGTCGAACGTCAGGGCTGCAAGCATGGTCAGGATCACCACGCTGGCAAACGCAGCAGCACCAGCACCAGCTTCGATACTGGCGAGGCTGCCAAAATTCACTACGGCCACCAGAATCGCGATGACGAAGATATCCAGCATCGACCAGCGCCCGATCCATTCGATGAAGCGATACATGATGATGCGCTGACGCGCCGACATTGGCTGGTGACGCTGTACCGAGTACAGCAACAGCGCGATGCCCACCAGCTTGAAGGTAGGCACCAGGATACTGGCGATGAACACCACAGCGGCGATGGGCAACATGCCATGGTGCAGCAGTTCGACGACACCGCTCATGATGGTGGACGGCTCCCCCTTGCCAAGGCTGTTCACCGTCATGATCGGCAACAGGTTGGCTGGAATGTAGAGAATCGCCGAAGTCAGCAGAAGCGCCCAGGTACGCACCAGGCTGTTGGGTCTGCGTGCATGCACCAGACCGCCGCAACGGCTGCAGTACTGATGCTGGACATCTGGCTCGATGGGGTTGAGCTGATGGCACTCATGACAAACCAGCAAACCGGCATCAATCGCCCGCATGGCTATCCTCCCCCGACAGGGCTTCCCAGATTTGCTGCGGTGACATCGTCACCTCCAGCCATACCTGCACCAGCAACAACGTGACGAAGCAGAACAGACCCAGGCCGAGACTCAGATCGGCCAGATCCTTCAGCTTCACCATGGCAACCAGAATGCCCATCAGATAGACCTCGAGCATTCCCCATTCGCGCAAGTGGTGATAGATGCGATAGAGCAGCAGACCATAGCTACGCCCCAGATCCAGACGGATGCTGAGCAGCACCAGCAACTGACAAAGCAGCTTGAGCAACGGCACGGCCATGCTGCACAGAAACACCACCACGGCGATTCCCTGCATGCCGCTTTCATACAGGCCGATCACGCCACTCCAGACCGTGTCCTGAGAAGTCTGCCCCAGCAGATTGAGCTGCATGATCGGCAGGAAGTTCGCCGGGATATACAGCAACAGTGCGGTAAGCACCAAGGCCAGGCTACGCCGCACGACGTATAACCGGTGACTGAACAGCTCATAGCTACAACGCGGACATTGCGCACGCTCGCCATCCTGCAGAACAGGCTTGCGCATCAGCAAATCGCACTCGTGGCAAGCGACGAGCGCACTTACCGGCAGCGAGCACAGCGGGATGTCAGGGGGCGAGTCAGCCATGGAGCCTCCGCACAGGGAGGCTCATTCTAACCGAGTGCTGAGCACTCAGAGAGGCTTGGCATGTGGATCGAATAGGAGGCTTTGTCCTGGCTGGCGGCTCAGACCTTGAATCGACGAATCAGTTGATCCAGCTCGTGCGATAAGCGCTCCAGATCCCGACTCATATCGTTGTTCTGCGCGGTCATACCCTGCGTCTCACTGATATGGCGGGATATCTGCGCGAGGCTCTGATTCACCTCGGCACCAATGCTCGACTGCTCTTCGGCGGCCGTCGCAATCTGATTGTTCATGCCGGCAATATCCGAGACGGCCTGGCTCACGCCAGCCAGAATCTGCCCCGTCCCGTTGGCCTTGGACACTGCAGCCTCACTGCCCTTGAGACTGTTCTGCATGGTCACCACTGCAGCACGCGCGCCCTGTTGCAACTGACTGATCTTGGCCTGGATCTCTTGTGTGCTCTGTTGCGTACGCGAGGCCAGGGAACGCACTTCGTCAGCCACCACGGCAAAGCCTCGTCCCTGCTCACCCGCGCGAGCTGCCTCGATCGCAGCGTTCAATGCCAACAGATTGGTCTGCTCGGCGATGGCACGGATGACATCGAGAATGGAGCCAATGGACTCCACATCGTTGCCAAGCGTCTGGATGTCCTCGGCTGCCTTCTCGATATCGATGGCCAGGCCACTGATCGCCTCGATGGTCTCGTCCACGTTGAGTTGCATCGCGCGTGCCTGATCATCGGTATCGCGGGTGACCTGAGCGGCACTCTGCGCCGCCTCGGCGACATTGTGCGTCGCCAGCGCCATCTGATCCATGGCATGGGTAACCTGCTCGGCATCAGTGGTCTGGCGCACCAAGGCATCAGCGGCCTGCTGGGTGCTCATGCGCAGTTGCTCGTTACGCTCCTGCAGAGCATGCACGCAACGCGTCAGCTCCAGAATCATGTCACGAATCTTGCCCACGAAGAGGTTGAAGGCACCGGCCATCGACGCAGTTTCTTCGTTGCCATCGACAGGCAGATGGTGAGTCAGATCGCCCTCCTCCGAGGCCAGCAATTGCAAATTGCTCGTGAGCTGACGTATCGGCCGCACGATCGACGCAGCTACCCATACGGCCAGCCCCGCAAGCACCGCCAAGAGAACAGCCAGAGTCAGCCACTGCTTCAGGCGCAGCTCGTCCAGCGCTTTCTGTTGTTGCTGCAGTTGCTCATCGATCAGCCTGTCGACCCCATCGATATAAAAACCCGCCCCCACCGTCCAACCCCATTTCTCCAGATAGCGGGAGTAGGACAACTTTGGGTAGGAGGTCGTATCGCTACCAGGGCGCGGAAAGTAGTACGTCACGAAATCACCGCCGCGCTTGGCAGCAGCAATGAGCTCGCGAATCAGGTAAGAGCCTTGGGTATCTTGCAGATCCCAGAAATTCTTGCCCTCATCTTTCCCGGCAAGAAAGATGCGATCACCTTTGTCGTTGTAGCCAAAAAAATAGCCGTCAGAGCCATAGCGTAGCTCTCGTAGCTGATCAGCCGCCTGTTTCATGACCTCGGGCGTTTGCGCATCTGGACTGTCATAGAGCGGTTTGATCGCGCTAAAAGCAATATCCAAATAGCTTAGTAACTCGTCCTTGCGCGTTTTCAACAAGGTTTCTCTAGTCTCCTCGAGACTACGCTGGCTCAAGGACTGTTGTTCGGAGAAAGCCAGTAACTGTACGACAAGGGCAGTGAGAAAGGCTGGGATGAGCGATAACAACAGGACTTTATTGCGAATATTCCATTTCATGGCATGGCCCTGAACATTGGATTTAGGACGCCAATATATCGGCTTTACCCGAATAAATCTTTATCTCGGTAAAGGTTTACGCAGAAATAATCCGCGGTCATGAGGCTAAAGAGACGCACGAATGACGGCCAAGATTGATCAGCCCCCAGATACACCAAGGCCACCTTCAAGGTGGCCTTTTCATTGCGCAGTCAGCGTAGGGTGCGCCGCGCGCACATGGCCATGAGCCCAGTGATTCGGTGCGCACAGCGCACCCTACGCCAGGCTTCGGCTTTTCCCGGCGCAAAGAAGAAACCCCAGACCGCGTTGGCGATCTGGGGTTTCGTATAGGAGCTTGACGATGATCTGGCCGGCACTCCGGGACTCTCACCGCCACCTGCCATTTTTCGCGCACATAGAAGAACGCCCTGACCAGTTACCTGATCAGGGCGTTCGTATAGGAGCTTGACGATGACCTACTCTCACATGGTGAAGCACCACACTACCATCGGCGATGCGTCGTTTCACTACTGAGTTCGGGATGGGATCAGGTGGTTCCAACGCTCTATGGTCGTCAAGCAATTCGGTTGGGATCTCGTCGTTAGACGCTATCCCCTGGATACGTGATAGAAGCTTTGTAGTTCTTGCAAATTTTCGGCTTTCTGTCGACTTCACCATCGACACCCTCTGCACGAGGGCAGATTGTTTGGGTGTTATATGGTCAAGCCTCACGGGCAATTAGTATTGGTTAGCTCAACGCCTCACAGCGCTTACACACCCAACCTATCAACGTCGTAGTCTCCGACGGCCCTTTAGGGAGCTCGAGGCTCCAGTGAGATCTCATCTTGAGGCAAGTTTCCCGCTTAGATGCTTTCAGCGGTTATCTCTTCCGAACATAGCTACCCGGCAGTGCCACTGGCGTGACAACCGGAACACCAGAGGTTCGTCCAACCCGGTCCTCTCGTACTAAGGTCAGCCCCTCTCAAATCTCAAACGTCCACGGCAGATAGGGACCGAACTGTCTCACGACGTTCTAAACCCAGCTCGCGTACCACTTTAAATGGCGAACAGCCATACCCTTGGGACCGGCTTCAGCCCCAGGATGTGATGAGCCGACATCGAGGTGCCAAACACCGCCGTCGATATGAACTCTTGGGCGGTATCAGCCTGTTATCCCCGGAGTACCTTTTATCCGTTGAGCGATGGCCCTTCCATACAGAACCACCGGATCACTAAGACCTACTTTCGTACCTGCTCGACGTGTCTGTCTCGCAGTCAAGCGCGCTTTTGCCTTTATACTCTACGACCGATTTCCGACCGGTCTGAGCGCACCTTCGTACTCCTCCGTTACTCTTTGGGAGGAGACCGCCCCAGTCAAACTACCCACCATACACTGTCCTCGACCCGGATGACGGGCCAGAGTTAGAACCTCAAGGTTGCCAGGGTGGTATTTCAAGGATGGCTCCATGAGAACTGGCGTCCCCACTTCAAAGCCTCCCACCTATCCTACACAAGCAAGCTCAAAGTCCAGTGCAAAGCTATAGTAAAGGTTCACGGGGTCTTTCCGTCTAGCCGCGGATACACTGCATCTTCACAGCGATTTCAATTTCACTGAGTCTCGGGTGGAGACAGCGCCGCCATCGTTACGCCATTCGTGCAGGTCGGAACTTACCCGACAAGGAATTTCGCTACCTTAGGACCGTTATAGTTACGGCCGCCGTTTACCGGGGCTTCGATCAAGAGCTTCGCTTGCGCTAACCCCATCAATTAACCTTCCGGCACCGGGCAGGCGTCACACCCTATACGTCCACTTTCGTGTTTGCAGAGTGCTGTGTTTTTAATAAACAGTCGCAGCGGCCTGGTATCTTCGACCGGCATGGGCTTACGCAGTAAATGCTTCACCCTCACCGGCGCACCTTCTCCCGAAGTTACGGTGCCATTTTGCCTAGTTCCTTCACCCGAGTTCTCTCAAGCGCCTTGGTATTCTCTACCTAACCACCTGTGTCGGTTTGGGGTACGGTTCCTAGTTACCTGAAGCTTAGAAGCTTTTCCTGGAAGCATGGCATCAACCACTTCGCATTCTAAAAGAACGCTCGTCATCAGCTCTCGGCCTTGATCTCCCGGATTTACCTAAGAAACCAGCCTACCGCCTTAAACACGGACAACCAACGCCGTGCTGGCCTAGCCTTCTCCGTCCCTCCATCGCAGTAACTAGAAGTACGGGAATATTAACCCGTTTCCCATCGACTACGCATTTCTGCCTCGCCTTAGGGGCCGACTCACCCTGCGTCGATTAACGTTGCGCAGGAAACCTTGGTCTTTCGGCGTGCGAGTTTTTCACTCGCATTGTCGTTACTCATGTCAGCATTCGCACTTCTGATACCTCCAGCAAGCTTCTCAACTCACCTTCACAGGCTTACAGAACGCTCCTCTACCGCTCATCCAAAGGATGAACCCGTAGCTTCGGTGTATGGTTTGAGCCCCGTTACATCTTCCGCGCAGGCCGACTCGACTAGTGAGCTATTACGCTTTCTTTAAAGGATGGCTGCTTCTAAGCCAACCTCCTAGCTGTCTAAGCCTTCCCACATCGTTTCCCACTTAACCATAACTTTGGGACCTTAGCTGACGGTCTGGGTTGTTTCCCTTTTCACGACGGACGTTAGCACCCGCCGTGTGTCTCCCGTGCTGACACTTGCTGGTATTCGGAGTTTGCATCGGTTTGGTAAGTCGGGATGACCCCCTAGCCGAAACAGTGCTCTACCCCCAGCAGTGATACACGAGGCGCTACCTAAATAGCTTTCGAGGAGAACCAGCTATCTCCGAGCTTGATTAGCCTTTCACTCCGATCCACAGGTCATCCGCTAACTTTTCAACGGTAGTCGGTTCGGTCCTCCAGTCAGTGTTACCTAACCTTCAACCTGCCCATGGATAGATCGCCCGGTTTCGGGTCTATACCCAGCGACTAAAGCGCCCTATTAAGACTCGCTTTCGCTACGCCTCCCCTATTCGGTTAAGCTCGCCACTGAATATAAGTCGCTGACCCATTATACAAAAGGTACGCAGTCACCCAACAAAGTAGGCTCCCACTGCTTGTACGCATACGGTTTCAGGTTCTATTTCACTCCCCTCTCCGGGGTTCTTTTCGCCTTTCCCTCACGGTACTGGTTCACTATCGGTCAGTCAGTAGTATTTAGCCTTGGAGGATGGTCCCCCCATGTTCAGACAAGGTTTCTCGTGCCCCGTCCTACTCGATTTCATTGATAAGAGCGTTTCGTGTACGGGGCTATCACCCACTACGGCGGCACTTTCCAGAGCCTTCCACTACACTCAAATCAACTTAAGGGCTAGTCCCCGTTCGCTCGCCACTACTTAGGGAATCTCGGTTGATTTCTTTTCCTCAGGGTACTTAGATGTTTCAGTTCCCCTGGTTCGCCTCTTGCACCTATGGATTCAGTACAAGATACCTAGGTTATCCTAGGTGGGTTCCCCCATTCAGACATCTCTGGATCACAGTCTGTTTGCCGACTCCCCAAAGCTTTTCGCAGGCTACCACGTCTTTCATCGCCTCTGACTGCCAAGGCATCCACCGTATGCGCTTCTTCACTTGACCATATAACCCCAAGCAATCTGGTTACTGTCTCAATCGTGAAGACGACATTCGCCGAAAATTTGCGTCTTGAGAACTACAAATTTTACCTTGACCAGATCAATTGCCAGTGAAAGCAATCAATCAGTCACTTCTATCACATATCCAAATTTTTAAAGAACGATGTTTCTACCGGTCAAAAGACCAGAAATCAGCACTCAACAGGTCTACCCTGAAGCGCTCATTTCTGAACTCTTTCCTTCTACCGCAACGCGCGAGAGTGGTGGAGCCAAGCGGGATCGAACCGCTGACCTCCTGCGTGCAAAGCAGGCGCTCTCCCAGCTGAGCTATGGCCCCGTAATCTTCTGCACCAAGCAATTGGTAGGTCTGGGCAGATTTGAACTGCCGACCTCACCCTTATCAGGGGTGCGCTCTAACCAACTGAGCTACAGACCTATAACAGGGTCGCGTTACAGCATCGTCTTCGACTATGAATCAAGCAATTCGTGTGGGAACTTATGAAGAAGCTGATGTCTTCGATTAAGGAGGTGATCCAGCCGCAGGTTCCCCTACGGCTACCTTGTTACGACTTCACCCCAGTCATGAATCACTCCGTGGTAACCGTCCCCCCGAAGGTTAGACTAGCTACTTCTGGAGCAACCCACTCCCATGGTGTGACGGGCGGTGTGTACAAGGCCCGGGAACGTATTCACCGTGACATTCTGATTCACGATTACTAGCGATTCCGACTTCACGCAGTCGAGTTGCAGACTGCGATCCGGACTACGATCGGTTTTATGGGATTAGCTCCACCTCGCGGCTTGGCAACCCTTTGTACCGACCATTGTAGCACGTGTGTAGCCCTGGCCGTAAGGGCCATGATGACTTGACGTCATCCCCACCTTCCTCCGGTTTGTCACCGGCAGTCTCCTTAGAGTGCCCACCATAACGTGCTGGTAACTAAGGACAAGGGTTGCGCTCGTTACGGGACTTAACCCAACATCTCACGACACGAGCTGACGACAGCCATGCAGCACCTGTGTCTGAGTTCCCGAAGGCACCAATCCATCTCTGGAAAGTTCTCAGCATGTCAAGGCCAGGTAAGGTTCTTCGCGTTGCTTCGAATTAAACCACATGCTCCACCGCTTGTGCGGGCCCCCGTCAATTCATTTGAGTTTTAACCTTGCGGCCGTACTCCCCAGGCGGTCAACTTAATGCGTTAGCTGCGCCACTAAAATCTCAAGGATTCCAACGGCTAGTTGACATCGTTTACGGCGTGGACTACCAGGGTATCTAATCCTGTTTGCTCCCCACGCTTTCGCACCTCAGTGTCAGTATCAGTCCAGGTGGTCGCCTTCGCCACTGGTGTTCCTTCCTATATCTACGCATTTCACCGCTACACAGGAAATTCCACCACCCTCTACCGTACTCTAGCTCGCCAGTTTTGGATGCAGTTCCCAGGTTGAGCCCGGGGCTTTCACATCCAACTTAACGAACCACCTACGCGCGCTTTACGCCCAGTAATTCCGATTAACGCTTGCACCCTTCGTATTACCGCGGCTGCTGGCACGAAGTTAGCCGGTGCTTATTCTGTCGGTAACGTCAAAATTGCACGGTATTAACGTACAACCCTTCCTCCCAACTTAAAGTGCTTTACAATCCGAAGACCTTCTTCACACACGCGGCATGGCTGGATCAGGCTTTCGCCCATTGTCCAATATTCCCCACTGCTGCCTCCCGTAGGAGTCTGGACCGTGTCTCAGTTCCAGTGTGACTGATCATCCTCTCAGACCAGTTACGGATCGTCGCCTTGGTGAGCCATTACCTCACCAACTAGCTAATCCGACCTAGGCTCATCTGATAGCGCAAGGCCCGAAGGTCCCCTGCTTTCTCCCGTAGGACGTATGCGGTATTAGCGTTCCTTTCGGAACGTTATCCCCCACTACCAGGCAGATTCCTAGGCATTACTCACCCGTCCGCCGCTAAATCAAGGAGCAAGCTCCTCTCATCCGCTCGACTTGCATGTGTTAGGCCTGCCGCCAGCGTTCAATCTGAGCCATGATCAAACTCTTCAGTTCAATACTGCTTGGGTTTTGAGAAAACCCTAAACTTGGCTCAGCAATCGCAAATCTCTTACTTAAAAGAGTAACTCTCGAATTCACGAGTGTTGCTTTGTGATGCTGATAATCTGTCGACTATCAGGCTTACCTCACAAGCACCCACACGAATTGCTTGATTCAGTTGTTAAAGAACAGTTGGTTAAGCCTCTCGCCTCAACCAGGCCGCGCATTCTACAGCAGCCCTTCTTTCTGTCAAGTCGTTTTCAAAAGAATTTTTCCTTTCTACTCAACCACTTGCGCCTTCGATCAGAACTTCTTCTCTCCAGCGGGAGGCGCATTCTACAGCGTTCAAAACCGCTGTCAACCACCTCTTTCAAACCGCTTTCGATCCATTCGACCGAACCACCAACAAGACTCAACCACCGCCCTGTCGACCGGCGCGCATTCTACACGCCAGATCCAGCTTTGCAAGCCCTTCATTTAACTTAACTTATTGATTAACAAGCAGTTTTTGAAGCGCTTCAGCGCTGAAGTGGCGCGCATTCTACCGCCAGCAGCATGCGCGTCAAGCTTAAATTGCAATTTTCTTTGCATTATCTCGCCAGGCGCTGCCAAGCCGCTGCATTCCACTTGCCACCACCGGCAGGCGCATCAGCAGCAAGGCGCCGCCCAGCAAGGCATAGACGAGCCACTCGCCCAGATCCGCGCGCACCACCCAGAGCATATGCAGCAACGCCAACAGCAGAATCAGGTAGACCAGACGATGCAATGCCTTCCACTTGCGCCCGAGCTTCCTGATGCTGAAACGGTTGGAGGTCACGGCCAGCACCACCAGGCCGATAAAGGCCAAGGCTCCCACGATGATGTAGGGGCGCTCAGTAAGGTCACGCAACACCGAATCCAAACGCAGCCCGGCGATGAATAGCAGGTACCCCGACAGGTGCAGGGCGACGTAGGCGAAGCACCACAACCCCAACTGTCGCCGCACGGCGATCCAACCGCCCCAGCGAGTAAGCTGCTGCAGCGGCGTCATGGCCAGAGTGATCAACAGCAGGATCAACCCGCCGAGCCCGAGGTTGTCTACCAGCACCTTGCCGGGATCAGGCCCCAGCAACCCGAACATGGCCAGATACAACCAGTACGATGGCGGCAGCAGGGCCACTACGAACACAGCGACACGCCACAACGGATACCGCATCAGTAGTACTTCCTCAGATCCATGCCAGCGTAAAGCCCGGCCACTTCGTCATAACCATTGAACATCCGGGTATCGATCACGTTCGGACTGAACAGGCCACTGGGCAAGCGCCGCTCGGTGGCCTGCGACCAGCGTGGATGATCCACCTGCGGATTGACGTTGGCATAGAAGCCATACTCGTTCGGCGCGATACGCTCCCAGGTGGTCTTGGGCGCCTCCTCCACCAGACTGATGCGAACGATGGACTTGATGCTCTTGAAGCCGTATTTCCACGGCACCACCAGGCGCAGCGGAGCGCCGTTCTGGTTGGGCAGCACGCGCCCATACATGCCCACCGCCATGAAGGCCAGCGGGTGCATGGCCTCATCCATGCGCAGACCTTCCACATAAGGCCAGTCGATCAGGGAGAAGCCCGAGCGCTGTCCGGGCATGTGCTCAGCATCCACCAGTGTCTCGAAGCGCACGTAGCGCGCCGCGGAAGTGGGTTCGACCTGCTTGAGCAGATCAGCCAGGGGAAAGCCCAACCAAGGAATGACCATGGACCAGGCCTCGACGCAACGCAGCCGATAGATGCGCTCCTCGAAGGCATGGGGCTTGACCAGATCCTCGATGGCATAGCGGCCCGGCTTGGCCACTTCGCCATCGACCATCACCGTCCAGGGCTCGATCTGCAGCTTACCGGCATTGGCCGCCGGGTCGCCCTTGCCCGTGCCGAACTCGTAGAAGTTGTTGTAGTGCGTCGCGTCCCTGAAAGGGGTGATGCTCTCACCCTGCGCAGTCACCGCCTGCCAGCGCGTACCTGCCAGCTTGCTCTGGAACCAGTCAGGCGCCTGGGCAGGCGCCACATCGGCATAGGTTCCCGGCGTATCGGCGCGCACCCACCCCGGCATGGCAGCCAGCCCCGCCAAGGCCAGCGAGCCCTGCATCAGCTTACGCCGAGAAAGATAGACGGACTCAGGGGTAACTTCGGACTCAAGGGCCCGAGAAGAAGGAGGGACTCGGATGAGCATGGCAACTCCGCGACTACGGTTCTAGAAACGAACTGTAGACCACGGAGCGCGGAAGAAATTACAGCGTCACTGGGTTTTGCGACGACGTAGCTGCAACAGGTACTGGATCGGCCCGGAGACGGCATAAGCCGTGAAGATCAGCAGCAGGATGCGTGGCGGGTCACTGAACACCACCGCGAAGACCAGCACCACGACCAGAATGGCGACGAAAGGCACACGGCCTTTCAGGTCGAGATCCTTGAAGCTGTAGTACTTGATGTTGCTGACCATCAGGCAGCCCGCAGCGGCGACCAGCAGCGCCACGAGGAAGGCCATGTTGGAACCCTGAATGCCGAAATCGCTGAAGGCCCACACGGTGCCGGCAACCACACCGGCCGCCGCCGGGCTGGCCAGGCCGATGAAGTAGCGCTTGTCGACACTGCCGATCTGGGTATTGAAGCGCGCCAGGCGCAAGGCAGCGCCGGCCACATAGATGAAGGCGACCATCCAGCCCACCTTACCCAGGCTGCCCAGCGCCCACTCGAAGGCGAGCAATGCCGGCGCGACGCCGAAGGCGACCATATCGGAAAGGGAGTCGTATTCGGCACCGAACGCGCTTTGCGTGTTGGTCAGACGGGCGACACGCCCATCCAGGCTGTCCAGCACCATGGCCACGAACACGGTCGCAGCCGCGACGTAGAAGTTGCCGTTCATCGCGTTGATGATGGAGTAGAACCCGGCGAACAGATTGGCCGTGGTGAACAGGTTCGGCAGCAGGTAGATGCCGCGATGGCGCACCTTGCGCCCTTCGGCGTCGTGCCCCTCTTCCACATGCTCGTCGATGGGCAGCAGGCTTTCGATATCCTCGCCCGACCGCTTCGGCTCTTCGTGACCTTCACTCATGAACAACACCTTGCTACGGATTTGAAGAATGGCCGGCGACCCTTGCAGCAGCCCCGACGCCCAGGCTTTATACCAGAGCCTTGCCGCAGAATGAAAAAACGCGGCATAAAGCCGCGTTCTTTCGCACATCGCAGACCTTAGTTCTTGGTCTTGTCGACGATCTTGTTGGCAGCGATCCACGGCATCATCGCACGCAGCTTCTCACCGACCACTTCGATGCCGTGAGCGGCATTGTTGCGGCGATAGGCTGTCATCGACGGGTAGTTGGCGGCGCCTTCGGTGATGAACATCTTGGCGTATTCGCCGTTCTGGATGCGCTTCAGAGCGTTACGCATGGCAGCACGGGATTCGGCGTTGATCACTTCCGGGCCGGTGACGTACTCACCGTACTCGGCGTTGTTGGAGATCGAGTAGTTCATGTTGGCGATACCGCCCTCGAACATCAGATCGACGATCAGCTTCAGCTCGTGCAGGCACTCGAAGTAGGCCATTTCCGGCGCGTAGCCAGCTTCGACCAGGGTCTCGAAACCGGCCTTGACCAGTTCGACGGTACCGCCGCAGAGCACGGCCTGCTCACCGAACAGGTCGGTTTCGGTCTCGTCCTTGAAGGTGGTTTCGATGATGCCGGTACGGCCGCCGCCCACGCCCGAAGCGTAGGACAGGGCGACGTTCTTGGCGTTGCCGGAGGCGTCCTGATAAACGGCGATCAGGTCAGGGATACCGCCGCCCTTGACGAACTCGGTACGTACGGTGTGGCCCGGGGCCTTCGGCGCGATCATGATCACGTCGAGGTCGGCACGCGGAACGACCTGGTTGTAGTGGATGGCGAAGCCGTGAGAGAAGGCCAGGGTAGCGCCCTTCTTGATGTTCGGCTCGATCTCGTTCTTGTACAGCTGGCCCTGGAACTCGTCCGGGGTGAGGATCATGACCAGGTCGGCAGCGGCAACGGCGCTGGCAACGTCGGTCACTTTCAGGCCATGAGCTTCAGCCTTGGCAACGGTGGCGGAGCCTTTGCGCAGGCCGATGGTGACGTCGACACCGGAGTCCTTCAGGTTGCAGGCCTGGGCATGGCCCTGGGAGCCATAACCGATGATGGCGACTTTCTTGCCCTGGATGATGGAGAGGTCGCAATCTTTGTCGTAATAAACTTTCATGTTTCTGGCTCTTCTGAATCGAAAGGAATGGGTGCTGGCACCGCGACCCAAGCACCTTATGTGATCTGAACCATTGCGTAAAATGATATATTTGCAACACGACATGCCGATATACGAAACGTAATGGACAGTCACTCCCTCAGACTCTTTCTCTCCCTGGCAGACAACCTGCACTTCGGCAAAACCAGCCGCGAACTGCACGTCAGCCCTTCAGCACTGAGCCGCAGCATCAAGCAGCTCGAGGCCGAACTGGGTGCCACCCTATTCGTCCGCGACAATCGCTCGGTTCGCCTGACCCGCGAGGGTCAGCAGTTCCGCGAATACGCGAGCGAGGTCATGAATGGCTGGCAGGCCATCCGTCAGACCTTCATGCAGGATCAGTTGAACCTGCATGGCGAGCTGTCGCTGTATTGCTCAGTGACCGCGAGCTACAGCTTCCTCTATGACATCCTCAGCAACTTCCGCCAGGACTACCCACGCATCGAAATGAAGCTGCATACCGGCGATCCGGCGAAAGCCGTCGAGCGCGTGCAGCAGGGCCTGGAGGATCTGGCCATTGGCGCCCTCCCCGATAGCCTGCCAGCCGGCGTGGAGTTTCAGTCGATTACCCGTTCGGAGTTGCGCTTTATCGGCCCGCAAGCGCCGCAACTGTTGAACGAGGAACAGCTTCGGCAGCCGACAGCGCAGAGCTGGAAGGACGTGCCGATGATTCTTTCGGAGGAAGGCCTGGCACGGACGCGCACCGATCGCTGGCTGAAGCGCCACAACATCAAGCCGCGTATCTATGCCCAGGTCAGCGGCAACGAAGCCATCGTCAGCATGGTCAGCCTGGGTTTCGGCATCGGCGTGGTGCCGCAGATCGTTCTGGACAACAGCCCGTTGACTGCCCGCATCCGTATCTACGACATCCAACCACCGCTCACCGCTTATGACATTGGCCTGTTCGCGCTGGAGAAACGTCTAAAGGATCCGCTGATCGCGGCTTTCTGGAATCGTCAAAGCTGACTTTCAGGCAATAAAAAGCCCCGCACCAGGCGGGGCTCTCTTTAGCCGTAGCGATCAGATACTCAGTACCTTGTCGCCACGGGCGATGCCAGTGACACCGCTACGCACGGTTTCCAGGATCGACGCAGTGCCGACTGCCTGGATGAAGCTGTCCAGCTTGTCGCTGGTGCCGGTCAGCTGCACGGTATACACGCTGCTGGTCACATCCACGATCTGGCCGCGGAAGATGTCAGTGGTGCGCTTGACCTCAGCACGCTGGGCGCCGGTGGCCTTGATCTTCACCAGCATCAGCTCGCGCTCGATATGGGCGCTTTCCGACAGGTTGACCAGCTTGACCACCTCGACCAGCTTGTTGAGGTTCTTGGTGATCTGCTCGATCACCTCGTCATGACCGACCGTGGTCAGGGTCAGGCGCGACAGCGTCGGATCCTCGGTCGGCGCAACGGTGAGGCTTTCGATGTTGTAGTTACGCTGGGAGAACAGACCGACCACGCGGGACAGTGCACCCGGCTCGTTTTCCAACAGCAGGGAAATGATGTGTCGCATGTTAGGTCCGCTCCGTCTTGCTCAGCCACATGTCACGCATTGCGCCATCCCGAATCTGCATGGGGTAGACGTGCTCGCTGGTATCCACTGCGATATCGAGGAACACCAGGCGATTCTTCAGTGCGAAGGCCTCTTCGAGACCCGGCTTGAGATCTTTCAGCTCGGTGATGCGCATGCCCACATGCCCATAGGCCTCGGCCAGCTTGACGAAGTCAGGCAGCGACTCCATGTAGGAGTGCGAGTAGCGACTGCTGTACTGCATGTCCTGCCACTGGCGAACCATGCCCAGCGCGCCGTTGTTCAGGTTGACGATCTTCACCGGCAGGTCGTACTGCAGGCAGGTCGACAGCTCCTGGATGTTCATCTGGATGCTGCCTTCGCCGGTCACGCAAGCTACGTCGGCCTCCGGGAAATTCATCTTGACGCCCATCGCCGCCGGGAAACCGAAGCCCATGGTGCCCAGGCCACCGGAGTTGATCCAGCGGTTGGGTTTGTTGAAGCGGTAGTACTGCGCCGCGAACATCTGGTGCTGGCCCACGTCGGAGGTGATGAAGGCATCGCCTTTGGTCACTTCGCAGAGGGTCTCGATCACGGCCTGCGGCTTGATGATCGAACCGTCGCCCTCGTTGTAGGGGAACAGACGGCCACTGCCGCGCCACTCGTCGATCTGCTTCCACCAGCTAGCAACCGTGTCCTTGTTCGGGGTTTCGCCGATTTCCTTGAGGATGGCGACCATCTCGGTCAGCACGCTATCCACCGGGCCGACGATCGGAATATCGGCCTTGATGGTCTTGGAGATCGAGGCCGGGTCGATGTCGATGTGGATGATCTTGGCATTCGGGCAGAACTTGGCCGCGCCGTTGATCACCCGGTCATCGAAACGCGCACCAACGGCCAGGATCACGTCGGCATGGTGCATCGCCAGGTTGGCGGTGTAGCTGCCGTGCATGCCGAGCATGCCGAGGAACTGGCGATCGGTGCCGGGGTAACCACCCAGGCCCATCAGGGTATTGGTCACCGGCAGGTTGAGCATCTGCGCCAGCTCGGTCAGCGGCGCGGAGGCATTGCCCATGATCACGCCACCACCGGAGTACAGCACCGGGCGCTTGGCCGCCAGTACCATCTCGGCTGCCTTGCGGATCTGCCCGGAATGACCACGTACGGCCGGGCTGTAGGAGCGCAGCTTGACCTTCTTCGGATAGACGTACTCGAACTTCTGGGTTGGATCGCCCATGTCCTTGGGAATGTCGACCACCACCGGGCCGGGACGACCGGACTCGGCGAGGTAGAACGCCTTTTTCAGCACCTCGGGAATTTCCGCCGGGTGCTTGATGATGAAGCTGTGCTTCACGATCGGCCGGGAGATACCGACCATGTCGGTTTCCTGGAAGGCATCGGTACCGACCATGTTGCTCGGCACCTGACCGGAAATCACCACCATGGGAATCGAGTCCATGTAAGCCGTGGCGATACCGGTGATGGCATTGGTCGCACCCGGGCCGGAAGTCACCAGCACCACGCCGGCCTTGCCGGTGGCGCGGGCATAACCATCTGCCATGTGGGTCGCGGCCTGCTCGTGGCGAACCAGGACGTGAGTCACTTCCGGTTCCTTGAACAGGGCATCGTAGATATGCAGGAGGGCACCACCCGGGTACCCATAGATGTACTTAACGCCTTCGTCACGCAGGAAGCGGACGACCATTTCAGCGCCAGATAAGAGCTCCACGTTTTTCACCTCTTGAACGCCAGTGTGCCACCCGACAGACGAGCGGCCCTTTAAGTAGGTCTTACTGTCAGCGGACATGCACGACGGTGATCGTGGATTCGGAACATCTGCTAGACGAGTAACGGAACAGCCCATGGTCTTGCGGGGCTGAACCTCCCAGCGCGAGGTAACGCGTTGCGGGTGTCACGGTTCGGCGCGGGTAGCGCCTCTTTGCACCGAGCTGGAGGACGCTTGCGGCGGACTCCACTACGGTGGAAGGCAAGATTGTTCGGGTTAGTCGCAGGCAAGTCAAGCGATGCGTGGCGATATCTTCCATCTCGCCTGTGACGCAGCGCAGGATGAACAATCAGCGCTTTTGGTTATAGTAACCAGCAGTACCGCAGTGCTCGATAAAGGAAAACGCATGCGCCTCATGATTCTTACCGGCAGTCTGTTGCTCGCCCTGAGCACCTCGACCCTGGCCAGCCAGGTGTACAAGTGGGTCGACGACAAGGGCGTGACGCACTTCGGCGCGCAGCCACCGCAAGGCCAGGAGGCCACCACCATCAACACGGCCAACCCACCACCGCATTCTGTCGCGCCTGCCGAGCCGGTCCCGGAGGTCGACAGGCAGCAGCAGGCCATCGATGAGAAGGTGAAGGATCAGGTGGCCAAGCAGGAAGCCGAGCGCAAGAAATACTGCGAGGGCGCCCGCACCAACCTTGCGCAACTGGAAAACAACCCTCGCGTACGCATCGAGGGTGAGGATGGCGAGTTGCGCCGCATCGGCGAGGACGAGCGCCAGAAGCGCATCGCCGAACTGAAGAAATCCATCGACGAGAACTGCCGCCAGTAACAGACCGTGTGAAAACGTAGCGAGCGCAGGTCAGGCAAGGCAAAAAACGGCGAAAAAGCGCAGTTTACGCGCTGTAAATGAGCATTTTTGATGGGGGCGCCTAGCTCGGACTCGCGCCCGAGCCGTTTTTTAACGCAGCATGAGCAAGCGCAGTAGTTTTCACACAGTCTGAGTAAGGCGGGCATGCGCCTGGATCAGGCGCGTGTCAGCAGGCGGTCGAACTCCCCCAGCAGTTCGAGCAACACGCGCGCCCGGTGCGGCTGCTCGCGATAGGCCATCTCGGCCATTTCCTTGATCCCCGATGCCCTCGGCAACGGGCTGGCGCTTTCCAGCAGCATTTTCATGCGCGGCAGAAAGATCCACTGCAACCATTGCTCGAAGGCCAGGGTATCGACGCAGAACGGCGCCTGGCTGGCCAGTGCCTCGGCACTGGGCGCCTCGCTCTGCCACCAGCCTAGCTGACGCAACTCGCGCTCGATCAACAGCAGTTGCTCGGCAACCTGAGCGGTTCGTTCATCCATCACAGGGTGACCCGCGCTTGCTCACGCGCCTTGGCGGCGCCTGCCGGGTCGCCCTGACGCTCGCGTGCCTGGGCGATGAGGTTCCACAGGCTGGCCTGCAAGGCAGGGCGCCCCGAGGCGTAGGTCAGACCACGCCGCGCGAACTGCTCGGCCTGTGCCGCATCGCCCTGGGCCAGGCGCACCTCGGCCAGACGGTAGAGCACCTGCGGCTCGCGCGGGGCGATACGCTGGGCACGCTCGAGACTGGAGGAGGCACCATTGAGGTCGCCGCTACCCTGCTGCTGCTGAGCGGTGGTCAGCAAGGCCAGTACCGGGCCATCGAGCTGTTCGTCCGCCGCCAGCCCACCGCCACTGGGAATGCCGCTGGGCGCACTGGGCGCCGGGCTGTAGACATTGCCCTGCGGGGCGCTGATCGGTGGTTCGTCGAAGGTCAGACCACCGCTGGACGGGGCAGCCTGCGAGCCGGTCTGCAGGGGCGTGGAAACGGCGCCCTGCGGCACCATCACCACCACGCCGGAGTCTTCTTCGATCTGTTGCGTTTGCGCCTGCGCCGGCGTTGGTGCGCTGGCACCGGCAATGCGCCCAGCCGACAGCGGCGTACCGGCATCGACCACGGGAATCGAACCCTGCGGCACGCTGCTGCAACCACCCAGAGCCGCTGTCAGCAGGGCGACAAGCCACTTCTTGTTCACATCCAGTCCTCTTCAGTAAGCGTGAAAACGGCCCGACCGATCATTGCAGCCAGCCACGTACCCAGTCCATCACCGAGTCGACCGGTGCCTGGATGCCACAGCCGGGGCCGGGAGTCGGTTCACTGCCGCGAATATAAGGCATCTGTATGGCATTCGGGCACCCGGAAGCGGAGCCTTGCCCGGTGCTGCGGTCGACCCAGGCCATGGTCACGTTATCCGGCAGGGGCATGTCCAGCGGCAAGGGATCGGCTTTGCGCATGAAGCCTGTCCAAACCTGCAGCGCGCCAGTGGCGCCGGTCAGAGGGGTCGGGCCGTTGTCGTCACGGCCGAGCCAGACCACTGCCAGCAGATCCTGGCTGAAGCCGGCGAACCAGCTATCGCGCGAGTCGTTGCTGGTGCCGGTCTTGCCGGCCAGGTTCAAGGAACTGGGCAACTGGCTGTAGACCGAACGCCCGGTGCCCTCGCGCATGACGCGCTGCATGGCATTCTGCACCAGATAGATGGCCCCCGGATCGAAGCGCTGCTGGATCTTGAACGGGTAACGGCCCAGTGGTTGACCATCGGCGGTCAGCACGCTGCGAATACCACGCAGCGGCGTGTTGAAGCCGCCATTGGCCAGGGTCTGGTACATCTCCGTGACTTCCATCGGTGTCAATGCGCCCGCCCCCAGTAACATCGACGGATAGGCCGGCCACTGGCGTTTCACTCCCAGGCGCTCGAGGGTCTGGAGCACCTTGGGCACACCGATTTCCAGGCCGAGCTTGGCCGTCGACAGGTTGTAGGAGTTGGCCAAGCCCTGATACAGGAAGATATTGCCATGGGCCTTGCGATCATAGTTCTGCGGCGTCCACACCTGACCGTCCTGCCCTTTCACGGAGAAGGGCTCATCCTCGAGCCAACTGGTCAGAGTGTACTGACTCGGGCGCTCCAGTGCCGACAGGTAGATGGCCGGTTTGACCAGCGAGCCGATCGGCCGTACCGCGTCCAGCGCACGGTTGAAGCCGGCGAAGCGCGGCTGACGGCTACCGAGCAGTGCCTGGATCTCGCCGGTTTCCGGATTGGTCACCACCATGCCGGCCTGCACCTCATCCACGCCCTTGCGGCCGGCCAGGCGTTTCATCGTATCAGCCAGGGCTTCCTCGGCCTTGAGCTGCAGAATGGGGTCGAAACTGGTGAAGATGCGTAGCCCCTCCTCGGTCAGATCCTGCTCGCGGTAATCCTCGCGCAACTGGCGCTTGACCAGATCGAGGAAGGCCGGGAAGGAACTGTCGGCCATGCGCCCACGCTGCGTCACGCCCAGTGGCTTCTGCTTGGCTGCGGCCGCCTCTTCGGGCGTGATCGAACCCTGCTCGGCGAGCAGATCGAGCACCAGGTTGCGCCGTGCCAGCGCCCGCTCTGGGTTGCGCCTGGGGTTGAAGTAGGTCGGCCCCTTGACCATGCCCACCAGCAGCGCGACCTGCTCCAGCTTGAGCTCGGAAATCGGCTGACTGAAAAAATACTGGCTGGCCAGACCGAAACCATGGATGGCGCGCTGGCCGTCCTGGCCGAGGAAGACCTCGTTGAGGTAGGCCTCGAGAATCTCGCGCTTGTCGTAATGCAGCTCCAGCAGCACCGCCATCATGGCTTCAGTGGCCTTGCGCAGCAGGGTGCGCTCGTTGGTCAGGTAGAAGTTCTTGACGAGCTGCTGGGTCAGGGTACTACCCCCCTGCACCAGGCGCCCGGAGGTGGCGTTGATCCAGATGGCACGGACGATGCCCTTGGGCGATACGCCGAAGTGCTCGAAATAGTCACGATCCTCGACGGCCACCAGGGCATCGATCAGATAAGCCGGCACCTGATCGATCTTGATCAGGATGCGATCCTCCTGATGCGCCGGGTAGAGACCGCCGATCAGCAGAGGTTCGAGCCGCGCCACCGCGAGGTTGGCGCCACCGGCCTGGGTCAGGCCGGCCACGTAGTCACCGGAGAAGCGCACGCGAATCTGCCGGGCGGGCTCGGCGCCCTCGTAGAACTGGAACCCCCGGCTGTACATGTCGATGGTATTGCCGGCAACGGCCACCGCTCCAGGGCCGTCGGCACTGCTCTGGCGGCGGTAGCCGAGCGCGTCGAGTTCGCGCAGGAAGTCGTCCTTGCTCAGTTTCTGCCCAACGAACAGCTCCAGCGGTCTGGCATAGACCTTGGCCGGCACGGTCCAGCGCTTGCCGGAGAATTTCTCCTGCACCACGGCATCGAGATAGACGGCGAAACCGGCGAGTATCACCAGGCCGACGAGGCCCAGCTTGAAGCCCCAGGCAAGCCAGGGACGCAGGCCGGAAGAACGGGTTTTCTTGCTGGAGCGAGGGGAGCTTTTTCGAGTCATGGCGGGATTATACGCACTTTACACAGGGGCCAGCAGGACTGGCCGAATGGTTTGCATGGCCGTTCACAGCGGCCATAATGCCCAGCTCGAACAGCGTAAAGACAAGGAACGAACGTGAGCCAAAGCCTGATTGCCGCGCTACAGAACCCAGCCCTCTATCCACACCCGGTGGAAGAGTTTCGCGTGATTGAGACACACATTTCCTGGGTTTTGCTCACGGGCCCCTATGCCTACAAGATCAAAAAGCCGGTCAACTTCGGCTTTCTCGACTTTACCGAGCTGTCTGCACGGCAACATTTCTGCACGGAAGAACTGCGCCTCAACCAACGCCTGACCCAAGGGCTTTACCTGGAGGTGCTGTCGATCAATGGCAGCGAGCAGGCACCCACCCTGGGCGGCGAAGGCCCGGCCATCGAATATGCCCTGAAGATGCGCCAGTTTCCGCAAAGTCAGCTCCTCAGCGCCATTCAGGAACGCGGTGAGCTGGATGAACGGCATATCGATGCCCTGGCCAGCCAGATCGCGCGCTTCCACCTCAGCGCCCCGCAGGTGGCCCAGGATCATCCGCTGGGCACGCCGGAGGCGGTGATGGCACCAGTGCAACAGAATTTCGAGCAGATTCGCCCGCTGCTCAACGACAAGAACGACCTGTTGCAGCTCGACGCCCTGGAAGCCTGGGCCCAGTCCAGCTACGATCGCCTGCAACCCTTGCTGGCCGAGCGCAAGGCGCAGGGGTTCATCCGCGAATGCCACGGCGACATCCACCTGGGCAATGTCGCCCAGATCGATGGACAGGTGGTGTTGTTCGACTGCATCGAATTCAACGAGCCGTTCCGCCTGATCGACATCGCCTCGGATGCCGCCTTCCTGGCCATGGATCTCGAAGATCGTGGCCTCAAGTGCATGTCGCGACGCTTCATCAGCGCCTGGCTGGAACAGACCGGCGACTACCAGGCCCTGCAACTGCTCAATTTCTACAAGGCCTATCGCGCCATGGTGCGCGGCAAGGTAGCACTGTTCCGCCTGAGCCAGGAGCAGGACTCGGTGCAACGAGCAGTGATCCTGCGTCAGTACCGTGCCTATGCCGCCCTGGCGGAAAGCTACAGCGCCATTCCCACGCCCTTCCTGGCCATCACCCATGGCGTCTCGGCCGTCGGCAAGAGCCATGTCGCCATGCGTCTGGTGGAAGCCCTGGGTGCCATCCGCCTGCGCTCGGATGTCGAACGTAAACGCCTGTTCGGTCAGCAGCAGGCCTCACAGCAAGGCCAACTGCAGGGCGGCATCTACAGCGCCGATGCCAGCCAGGCCACCTACGAGCGCCTGCACCAACTGGCGCAACAGGCATTGCAGGCCGGTTTCGCCGTGGTCATCGATGCCACCTATCTGAAGGCAGCGCAACGCCAGGCGGCCTGGCAGGTGGCGGAAAGCACCGGCACGCCCTTCCTCATCCTCGACTGCCAGGCACCGGAGGCCGTGATCGCCAGTTGGCTAAGCCAGCGGCAGAGCGAAGGCCAGGATCCATCCGACGCCACCCTGGAAGTGATCCAGGCTCAGCAGGCCAGTCGCGAGCCACTCGATGCCCAAGAGCTGCAGCATACCGGCCATGTCGACACCCACGACAGCGCCAGCCTGGATGGCCTGCTCGAGCGCATTCGTCAGAAACTGCCGGGCATCTGACGCCCGACCACTGGCGCTGCACACCAGGCAAAGTGTGCGGCACCTTCTATACTGGCGGTAAGCCCGCAATCGGTACATGCCATGAACCAGCCACGCCAGCTCGATCATCCGCTCTATCGTCTGCTGCACAACGACGACATCAAAGGTTTCAATGCCCAGAAACCCAAGGATGTGGAGGTCGATCTGTCGGGCGGAGACTTCCGCGGCCTCGATCTGCGCAACATGGATACCGAATTGGTCAATTTCACTGACGCCTACTTCCGTGGCGCAGACCTGCGCGGCCTGGATTTCCGTCATACCAAGATAGAAGGCGCCAGCCTGGCCCATGCGCAGATTTCCGGTACCTATTTCCCCGTCGAACTGACAGCCGATGAGATTCTCATGTCGGTGAATTTCGGCACACGCCTGCGTTATCGCACCAAATAGCGGCATAGACTCTAGACCACCCGCAGCCCCTGGCTGACGAATAGCGCATAGACGCAGGGAGGCCCGGTGAACGACGAACTGCAACGCCTGAAGAACCTCGGCAAGACATCTGCCCAATGGCTGCATGCGGTCGGCATCCATACCGCTGGCGACCTGCGCCGCCACGGTGCTGTAGGCGCCTATCGAGCGGTACGCTCCAGAGGGTTTCGCGCCTCGAAGGTATTGCTCTACGCCATCGAGGGCGCCCTGCTCGACATCCATTGGAGCGAGTTGTCAGCGACACACAAGGCGGCGCTCAACGGCGAATTGCAAGAAGCCCCGCCACACAACAAGAGTTAGCTCACAACACCTGAGCGCAAGGATTGCCGAGGCAAGCGCCACCGCCTATTGTTTCAGGGACGTCCGTACCCTTCGCCAGCCCAGCCCGTTCAAGGAATTACCGTCATGTATTTACTCGGGGAGCAACCGGCCTACGCCAATCAGTTGATCAATCGCCTACAGAGCATCCCCGCTCAACTGCTGGCCGGGCTCGAGCCCATAGGCGAACCACTGCTCATCGAGCGTACGGACGATCTGGCCAAGGTTCTGCCAGGCAATCAGCTATTCATCATCGAGAGTGGTCTGCTTCATGCGCTGGTCGACGAACGTCCGCTGTTCTATCTGCAGGAAGGCGACCTGGTCGGCCTGCGCCAAGGCATCGAACTGCCCAGTTGCCGTTACAGCAGCGAAGAACCGCTGAGCCTGACGCCCTATTCCCGTAGCGAAGTGTTCCAGCACATCCATGCCGACGAACAGCGCCAGGAGCAGTTCATCCATTACCTCATCGGTCAAACGGCTCTGCTCTCCGATGCCCTGGTACGCCTCAAGCAGCCGGAAATTCGCCCCGCCACCGGCTTCCAGCACTTCGCTGCCGGCGAGGAACTGATTCATCAGGGCGACGATGCCGACCATGTGTTCATCATCATCGAAGGCCATGCCGAAGCCTATGTCGACGGGCAGAAGGTTGGTGACGTGCAGAAGGACGAAATCTTCGGTGCCATGGCCGTCTTCACCCGTGAGAAACGCAGCGCCACCGTAGTGGCCAGCGAGCCGTGCACGGTCATGGTGATTCCCAAGGATCAGTTCCTCGGCCTGATGCAGAGCAATCCACGCATCGCCCACAGCCTGATCGAGAGCATGGCCCGGCGCATCGACCTGCTAAACAAGGAAGTCACTCAGTTGCGTAGCTAGCTCGCTGCCTGCAAGACAGAGCCCCGGCCATGTGCCGGGGCTCTTTATTTTGAGGGCCTGGGAAAAGTTGAGAAAAATTCTCAAAAAGGCGTTGACTCCAGAATGAGAATTGTTATTATTACCTCAACTGGTCGCGAGATCAGCCGATAAGCTAAAGAGACCATTCAGTCGGACTCTTCAGATTATCTCCTCATCAGGCTAATCACGGTTATTGACCCGGCTCTTGCCGGGTCTTTTTTTACCTGCAGAAAAGCAGTGCCCCGTTCAGCGCTTGAAGTGGGCGCAGAAATCCTCTTGCGGCATGCGCGCCGTGTACCAGACGTAATCAGCCATCTGCGCATCCACCCGCTGGCCCACCTCGGCCAGCAGCAACACCGCCTGGCTTCCCGGTGCCTGCAGATCCGCCAGGTGCAGCGGCACGCCGAGATCCTTGCGCACATGAAAGGCGCCAGCCAGCAGCAGGCTCGGCTGCGGCGCCGCCAGCAGCGCCTCGGCCATGCGTCGATCACGCTGTTGCTGCACGGCAAGCATGGCAGGCAACTGGCTTTGCGGCAGCATGTCGCAATGCGAGAGACGAATGTCCTGCAGCAGACGCTGCTGTACCTGCGTGGCATTGGAACGTTCGCCGACCAGCGCCGGCCGCTGCCGATAGATGCGCTGAATCTCGTCACGATCCAGGTTAGCCGCCAGCAGCGGATAAGGCTGACGCAACTGGTACAGCACCAGCGGCCCGTACAGCGACCAGCTCCAGCCGGGCTGCCAGGCCAGTGCGGCGATGGCATCCTGCGGAGGCATGCCGGCACGGCTGGAGCGCTGTGCCCGAGCGATGCGTGCCTGCTGATCCGGGTTGATCATCTCCATCAGCACGCTGCCTTGCGCTCGGTACACGGCCAGGCCACGCGATAACCAGAGCTGCAAGGCATGGTGATCCGGGTTGTCGTGCCGCTCCCCTACCAGCACCCGCTGCACCCTGGCCAGGCGTTCGAGCAAACGCTCCGGGGAGAGCCGCTCGCCCGTTCGCAGATCGTAGATCTGCCCGAATTCAACATGTTCACGCCCCAGAGGTGCCAAAGGTTGCGGTGGCGGCAGGATGATGTGCGACTGACAAGCAGCCAGCAACAGCAGGCTGCACAGGAAAAGGATGCGCATGAGGCAGGCTCCAGCAGGTTTCAACGCACGACGATCAGCGGATGATCACGCTCGGGATGGCGTTGGATCAAGACGTCCAGTCCGAACACACTATGCAGCAGGTCGGCCTGCAGCACCTGATCGGGCGAACCCTGCGCCTGCGCACGGCCTTGATGCAGGAGCACCAGGTGATCGCAGTAACGCGCGGCCAGATTGAGGTCATGCAGGATCACCAGCACGGCCACGCCGCGCTGGGCGAACGCGCGAACCGCCGCCAGCGTGGTGTGCTGATGCAGCGGGTCGAGCGCCGAGGTCGGCTCGTCGAGCAGCAGGCTGCAACCCTGCTCCCCCGGCCATAACTGCGCCATGACGCGAGCCAGGTGCACGCGCTGGCGTTCCCCGCCGGAAAGCGTCAGATAACTGCGCGATGCCAGGTGTTCGGCATCGGCGGCACGCAGTGCCTGTAACACGATTTCGGCGTCGCGCTGGCGGCCGCTGGCATGCGGCAGGCGGCCCATGGCCACCACCTCACGCACGGCAAAGGCGAAACTCAGGCTGGAGCTTTGCGGCAATACCGCCAGGCGTCGCGCCCGCGTCTGTCCTGGCCAACTGGCCAAGGGCTGCCCGTCCAGGCTGACGCTGCCCTGGCACGCCGCCACTTCGCCGCTCAGGGCCGCCAGCAGCGTGCTCTTGCCGGCGCCATTGGGGCCGAGTACCCCGAGCACGGCGCCCGGCTGCACCTGCAGATCGATGCCCTGCAGCACCAGGGTGTCGCCACGGCGCACGCCGAGATTGTCCGCCCGCAGCATCAGGCCCGTCCCCGCACCAGCAGATAGAGAAAGAACGGCGCACCGATCAGTGCGGTGACGATGCCGATCGGCAACTCGGCCGGGGCCAGCAGCATGCGCGCCAGCAGATCGGCCAGCAGCAACAGGCTGGCGCCCGCCAGCAACGAAGCCGGCAGCAGCACCCGATGATCCGGCCCCACCAGCAAACGCATCAGATGCGGCACCACCAGGCCGACGAAACCGATCAACCCGGCTGCCGCGACGGCCGCCCCGACACCCAATGCCGTGCACAAGACCAGCTCGCGCTTCAGACGCTCGACCTCGAAGCCCAGGTGGCGGGCTTCCGACTCACCCAGGAGCAAGGCATTGAGCGCCGCCGCGCGGCGTGGCAACCAGCAGGCCACGCCGACAGCGACCAGCAGCAGCGGCCACAGGCGTGAGTAACTGGCGCCATTGAGGCTGCCCAGATTCCAGAACGTCAGGCTGCGCAGCGTGGCGTCGTCGGCCAGGTAGGTGAACAGGCCAACACCAGCGCCGGCCAAGGCGGTCATCGCCACCCCGGCCAGGAGCATGGTGGCCACCTGAGTCTGGCCGTCGCGGCGGCCCAGGCGATAGACCAGCGCCGTGACCAGCAGGCCACCGAGGAAAGCACTCAGCGACAGCACGTAAGGCGACCAGGCCGGCGGCAGACTGCCCAGTTGGCTGCCCCCGACTATGGCCAGAGCCGCCCCCAGCGCGGCACCGGCCGAAACCCCGACCAGACCCGGATCGGCCAGCGGGTTACGAAACAGCCCCTGCATGGCCACCCCGGTCAACGCCAGCACGGCACCGACGCATAGCCCCAGCAAGGTACGCGGCAGGCGAATCTGCGCGACGATCAGCGCGGCCTGATGCGAACCTTCCTGGCCTACCGGCACACCGAGCAGGCGCAACAGGGCCAGGGCCGTGTCCGCCAAGGGCAGGCTCACCGCCCCCAGGGTCAGCGACAACCAGATGCTCAGAAGCAACAGCGCGCTCAGCGCCAACAACAAGGTGCGAGGTCGACACGATGACATCAGCGGCTGCCGCCATAGAAGAGATGTAGATGGAACGCGGCCGCCAGTTGCACCAGGCGCTGCGGCAAGGCGTCGGCAAGTGCCATCAGGCCGAACAGCACAGGTTCCAGCATGAGGGTCATCCCATCTCTCCAGGATCCTTCTAAAAACCTAGGTGAGGCGGCCAGCGCAACCGATGGCGGCCCCGCAAAACAGGCGAAAAAAGCGTAGTTTACGCTTTGTAAATGAGCATTTTGATGGGGCGCCCAGCTCGGACTCGCGCACGAGTATGTTTTTAACGCTGCGATGGCAACGAAGGTAGCCATTAGAGGTGCCCTCCACTGCAGCCAAGGATTCGCCACAAAGGGAAAGTTTATTCGAGATCATGGCCAGGTACGAACCCAAAGCCTGTCGCAACTGAACTCGCTACAGGATTGAGGAAAAGGTCGCCCTGAACGCTCGAGTGATGGAATCAGCGAAACGCGATAAGCAACCGGATTGTCGAAAACGACCTGATGCTCAGGCCACTTGACCTTCCATCATCAAAGCCAGGAGCGCTCGCATTGCAGCCCTGGACTGCTGACCGACCGGCGGCACCTGCGCCATAATCCGCCACCAGCCCTGGGAGGTCACCATGATCCGCCTATGCGCCTCGGACGAACTGGCCGAAAGCCGGAGCCGGGGCTTCAACCTCGATGATCTGCATCTGTTCGTGGTGCGCAAGGACGGCCAGGTGCATGCCTACCGCAACCGCTGCCCGCATCGTGGCGTGTCCTTGCAATGGCAGCCGGACGACTTTCTCGACGACAGCGCCAGCCTGATTCGTTGCGCCACCCATGGTGCACTGTTTCTCATCGACTCCGGTGAATGCGTGGCCGGCCCCTGTGCCGGGCAGGCACTGCAGGCCCTGCCCTGCCGCGAGGAAGCCGGCAGCATCTGGCTGCTGGGCAGCGAATCTTGATCCCTGTCAGGCTCGGGCCCAGCCAAGCGACTAGACTGCAATCAGGGTCATCGCGCGGGAGACGGGCAATGGATCACTATCATCTGATGTTGGCACTGCTGATTGGCGGCTTTCTGCTGCTGGGGGTGGGTTTCAACTTTCGCGAGCACGAGTGGGGCGTGCGCCTGCTGGGTTTCGGCGTACTGATCATGCTGGTGCCCATTGCCCTGCGGGTGCACCTGGCGTTGGCATAGGGCTCTGACCACCGTAGGGTGCGCCATGCGCACCGATCGCTATTCATGCAGGCATGGCGTTACGAAGAGCCGGTGCGCGCAGCGCACCCTACGGCCGTTGCCAGCGCTCGGCAGCGGCCTGATCGCTGTCGCGCCCTTCCACCCAACGCGGGCCCTCGGCGGTATCTTCCTTCTTCCAGAAGGGCGCCCGGGTCTTGAGATAATCCATGACGAAGTTGCAGGCATCGAACGCGGCCTGTCGGTGAGCGCTGCTGACGCCGACGAAGACGATGGGCTCGCCCGGCTCCAGGCGACCGATGCGGTGAATGATCTCGGTACCCAGCAACGGCCAGCGCTCGCGCGCTTGCTCGGCAATCTTGGCCAGGGCCTTTTCGGTCATGCCGGGGAAGTGTTCGAGAAACATGCCGCCGACTTCGCGCCCCTCGTTGAAGTCGCGCACGTAGCCGACGAAGCTGACCACCGCGCCGATGCCGAGGTTGGCGGCATGCAGAGCATTGAGTTCGCTGCCGGGATCGAAGGGTTGGGCTTGGACGCGGACGGTCATGCGCTGGTTCTCTCGAGGGTAGCGATGGTCAGGGGCGGCATCAGCCACCGGTAACGGTGGGAAAGAAGGCCACCTCGTCGCCTTCGGCCAGCGGCTCGTCGAGGCTGCACAGTTCCTGATTGCGCGCGCACATCAGGTTCTGCTCGCTGAGCACCTCCCACTCGCCGCCACGGGCCAGCAGGTGCAGGCGCAGGTCGTCGAGGGTGACGAAGTCGCCGCTGACCTGTTCCTCGTCACGGCCCAGGGCTTCACGGTAACGGGCGAAATACTGCACGCGGATCATGCTTGCTCCTCCAGCTTGTAGTGACCGCTCTTGCCGCCGAGTTTTTCCAGCAAGCGTACTTGCTCGATGACCATGCCGCGATCCACCGCCTTGCACATGTCGTAGATGGTCAGCGCGGCGACGCTGGCAGCCGTCAGCGCTTCCATTTCGACCCCGGTCTGGCCGGACAGTTTGCAGCGCGCGACGATGCGCACCGCGTCGTCACCCTCGGCGCTCAACTCGACCTTGACCCCGGTAAGCATCAGCGGGTGGCACAGAGGGATCAGATCGCTGGTTTTCTTCGCCGCCTGGATGCCGGCGATGCGCGCCACGGCGAACACATCGCCCTTGGGGTGCTCACCGGCGACGATCATCTGCAGGGTGGCGGGCAGCATGCGCACGCGCGCTTCGGCGCTGGCCTCACGGAAGGTGGTCGCCTTGTCGGTGACATCGACCATGTGCGCACGGCCTTGGGAATCGAGGTGGGTCAGCACGGCAAAACTCCTGACGGGAATCGACCGATTGTAGCAATAGCAGGCGGCAAGTACCGTAGCCCGGATGCAATCCGGGGATTGGGGTGCCAAACGTCCCCGGATTGCATACGGGCTACAGGCTGAAAACGAAGACCCGGAGCCTGCGAAGGCTCCGGGTCTTTTACTTGCAGCTTGTAGCTACATGTGGCTTTCGGCGTACTCCGCCAGGATCGAGCGCGGTACGCCTTGCAGGGTGATGTGAACGCCGTGGGGGAAGTCCTTGAAGCGTTCGGTGAGGTAGGTCAGGCCCGAGCTGGGCGCCGACAGGTAGGGGGTGTCGATCTGCGCCAGGTTACCCAGGCACACCACCTTCGAGCCGCTGCCGGCGCGGGTGATGATGGTCTTCATCTGGTGTGGGGTGAGGTTCTGGCACTCGTCGATGAGGATCAGGCTCTGTTGGAAGCTGCGCCCGCGGATGTAGTTGAGGGATTTAAATTGCAGCGGCACCTTCTGCAGGATGTAGTCGACGCTGCCATGGGTGCTCTCGTCGTCCATGTGCAGCGCTTCGAGGTTGTCGGTGATGGCGCCGAGCCAGGGCTCCATCTTCTCCGCCTCGGTGCCGGGCAGAAAGCCGATCTCCTGATCCAGCCCCTGCACGCTGCGGGTGGCGATGATGCGCCGGTAACGCTTGCTGACCATGGTCTGCTCGATGGCCGCAGCCAGCGCCAGGATGGTCTTGCCGGAGCCGGCGGCGCCGGACAGGTTGACCAGATGGATGTCCGGGTCGAGCAGCGCGAACAGCGCCAGCGCCTGGTGGATGTCGCGCGGTTTCAGGCCCCAGGCTTCCTGATGCAGCAGCGGCTCCTGGTGCATGTCGAGGATGACCAGTTCGTCACCCTTGATCGCCTTGATCCAGCCGACGAAGCCTTGCTCATCGAGGATGAACTCGTTGACGTGCACCGCCGGCAGGTTGTCGGTGAGCTGCACGCGATGCCAGGTGCGGCCGTGATCCTGGCGCGTCTCCACCTTGCTCACGCGATCCCAGAACGAGCCGGGCAGATCGTGATAGCCCTTGGATAGCAGCGAGACGTCATCCACCAACTGGTCGGTGTGGTAGTCCTCGGCATCGATGCCACAGGCACGAGCCTTGAGGCGCATGTTGATGTCCTTGGTCACCAGCACCACGGACAGACCGGGATTGCGCGTCTTCAGCTCGACGAGCTGGTTGATGATCTTGTTGTCGTTGAGGTTCTCCGGCAGCCAGGTCACCGGCGAGGCACTCTTGCTCATGAGGATCGACAGGCTGCCGCATGGGCCGCTCTTGCCGCGCTGGATGGGTACACCGAACTCGACGTCTTCGGGTTCGGCCCCGGCGAGGATCTGATCGATCAGGCGGATCGCCTGGCGGCATTCGGCGGCGACGCCATGTTTGCCGGATTTCAGTTTGTCGAGTTCCTCCAGCACCGTCATCGGAATGGCGACGTGGTGTTCCTCGAAGTTCAGCAGGGCATTGGGGTCGTGGATCAGGACGTTGGTGTCGAGGGCGTAGAGGGTTGGAGCGGTGGGCTTGGAGCGTCCGTGGTCATCCATACGTCGGTCACCTTCTTGTCGTAGCCGGGCGACGCAATACCTAGGGCGGTGCTGCGCCGGACAGAGACCGCCGATTTTTCAGATCGGGGCCGAAAGGTGGCAAGCAAGGTGAGGGCCAATGGCCGCCACCTGTCTGCAGGTTTCGGCGGTCTTGCTTTTTAGATACTCCAAAAAAGATGACAGGCAAAAGAACTTTTCAGCTTTTTGAACTTTATTTTTCTTCTCGACGAAAAGCGCTTGGCGACCCCAGGTGACAGGGTTACAGTCCGAAGTCCTACCTGCTGCGATTCGTTTCACCCACCCGCCCCCATTTGCAGCACGCCGCGCCAATCGGGTGCAGGGCACCTCTAAAAACTACCTGCGTTGCCATCGCGGCGTTAAAAACAGGCTCGTGCGCGAGTCCGATCAAAATGCTCATTTACAGCGCGTAAACTGCGCTTTTTCGCCTGTTTTTGCCTTGCGCTGGCTGTCTCGCCTACGTTTTTAGAGGTGCCCTGCAGAGGGTGCTCCACCCGAATCCTTGCCAGCCCCTTCGCGAGCAGAGCTCGCTCCTACAACGCCTTGCTCAATCGCACCGATAGGTGGCCTTGCCTATCGCCATGCTTCTAGAATCGCCGTCACGTTTTCTGGAGACCTGCACATGCTGATGGTGATTTCACCGGCCAAGACCCTCGACTACGAGACACCGCCGGCAACCCCGCGCTTCACCCAACCCGAATACCTCGACCACGCCCAGGAACTGATCGCTCAACTACGCGACTTCAGCCCGGCGCAGATTGCCGAGCTGATGGGCCTGTCGGATAAGCTCGCCGGCCTCAATGCCGCACGCTTCGGTAGCTGGCACCCCGAATTCACCCCAGAGAACGCCAAGCAGGCCTTGCTGGCATTCAAGGGCGACGTCTATACCGGCTTGAATGCCGAGGATTTCTCCGAGGCAGATTTCGACTTCGCCCAGGCGCACCTGCGCATGCTCTCCGGCTTGTATGGCGTGTTGCGCCCGCTGGATCTGATGCAGCCCTACCGCCTGGAAATGGGCACCAAGTTGGCCAACCCACGCGGCAAGGATCTCTACGCTTTCTGGGGCGAGCGCATCAGCACCTGGCTGAACGAGGCACTGGCCGCACAGGGCGATGACGTGCTGCTCAACCTGGCGTCCAACGAGTACTTCAGCGCGGTCAAGCGCAAGGCGCTCAATGCACGCATCATCGACACCGAGTTCAAGGATCTGAAGAACGGCCAGTACAAGATCATCAGCTTCTACGCAAAGAAGGCCCGCGGCCTGATGGCGCGCTACGTGATCAAGGAACGCCTGCGCGACCCTGCTGGCCTCAAGGACTTTACCTATCAGGGCTATCGCTACTCGGCCGAACACTCGAAAGCCGACAGCCTGGTGTTCCTGCGCGATCATCCCGAGGGCTGATCGCTCACACCTCCCCCCGTGCCGCGTCCTTGCGGCACGCCCCTCCCCGCTCAAACCCCGCACTACTTCACACTTTCAGCTTTAACTTCCCAAACATAGAACTTATCCGCACGGGTTTTATCCCATAACAGCCAAGGCATTAATACGGCGCGTGCCATCATGCAACTTGCAAAGTTGCCATCATGCAAGCTGCAATAATGCCATTATTTTAATAGCCACTACCGTTCAGCTCCGGTTCAGCATTTTGACGAACGGTCGGAACTATCAAGGAAGCCCCGAACTCATACAGCGCACACCATGATCGCTCGTAACTTCTCGTTACGCCTGATAAGCCAAGCGCTATTAAGGTGATATCGAAAGTTCCAACCGAGCCAACTTCAACTGCGCATAAGGGAGAGACCGAAGCACTGCAGACCATTGATATAGAGCCCTCCATCAGGGCAATCGAAACAATATCCAAGGGCCATCACCCAATATAAAGGCCCCATTCTGGTGCTCCATCCAGCACCACACTCTACTTATGCCTAAACGAACTCGCTGACTGCCGTACAGCAAGTTCAAGGACTCGCTTGGCCTAAATAAAGTGGCCAGGTTTTAAATTGCATCAAACGGACGAGGTGAAAACCATGCGTATCAGTATCTTCGGTTTGGGTTATGTGGGCGCAGTTTGTGCCGGCTGTTTGTCGGCTCGCGGCCATGACGTAATCGGTGTGGATATATCCGCGAACAAGATCGACCTGATCAACAATGGCAAATCGCCCATCGTCGAGCCGGGCCTGGAAGAACTGCTGCAACAGGGTCTGCGCCAGGGTCGCCTGCGTGGTACGACCGATGTCATCGCAGCCGTACTGGAAAGTGATGTGTCGTTCATCTGCGTCGGCACGCCGAGCAAGAAGAACGGCGACCTGGAGCTGAACTACATCGAAGGCGTGTGCCGCGAGATCGGCCTCGCTCTGCGCGACAAGGCCGAGCGCCACACCGTGGTGGTACGCAGCACCGTACTGCCGGGCACCGCGAAGAACGTGGTACTGCCGATTCTCGAAGACTGCTCGGGCAAGAAGGCCGGCGTCGACTTCGGCCTGGCGGTGAACCCCGAGTTTCTCCGCGAAAGCACCGCGATCAAGGACTACGACTTCCCGCCGATGACCGTCATCGGTGAGCTGGACAAGGCCTCCGGCGACCTGCTGGAAAGCATCTACAGCGAGCTGGACGCGCCAATCATCCGCAAGGACATCGAAGTCGCGGAGATGATCAAGTACACCTGCAACGTCTGGCATGCGGCCAAGGTCACCTTCGCCAACGAGATCGGCAACATCGCCAAGGCAGTCGGCGTCGACGGCCGCGAGGTGATGGACGTGGTCTGCCAGGACCACAAGCTCAACCTGTCCAAGTACTACATGAAGCCTGGCTTCGCCTTCGGCGGCTCCTGCCTGCCCAAGGACGTACGTGCCCTGAACTACCGCGCCAGCAGCCTGGACGTGGAAGCCCCGCTGATCGGCTCGCTGATGCGCAGCAACGCCGCCCAGGTGCAGAAGGCCTTCGACATCATCGCCAGCCACCATTCGCGCAAGGTCGCCCTGCTCGGCCTGAGCTTCAAGGCCGGCACCGATGACCTGCGCGAAAGCCCGCAGGTGGAACTGGCGGAAATGCTCATCGGCAAGGGGTTCGACCTGAGCATCTATGACCGCAACGTCGAATACGCCCGTGTCCACGGCGCCAACAAGGACTACATCGAGTCGAAGATCCCGCACGTTTCCTCGCTGCTCAACAGTGATCTGGACGACGTGGTGGCGAAGGCCGACATCATCGTCCTGGGCAACAGCGACGAGCGCTTCGCCAAGCTCGCCGAGCAGGCACCGAGCGGCAAGCGGGTGATCGACCTGGTGGGCTTCATGCCTCACGCCAGCAATGGCGTGGCCGAAGGCATCTGCTGGTAACGAGGCCGCGAGCTACCGCCTGGTCAATCCCGGGCGGTAGCCGGAGACGCATATGGACAAGCTCAAGAACGGCCTCAATCAGGCCAGCGGCTGGATACTCTATCTCAGCCTGCTGATGCTCCTGGCACTGGCTCTGCCCCGTACGGTGTTCGACCCCGATTCGCGGAATTTCCTCCTGCTCATCGGCATCGTCGGCATCTGGCGTTATTCCATGGGCGCCATGCACTTCGTGCGCGGCTGCCTGTTCCTTTACCTGGTGTACCCCTGGTATCGCCGCAAGGTGCAAAAACTCGGCAAGGACGCCGACCCCTCTCATGTATTTCTGATGGTCACCAGCTTCCGCATCGAGGCGCTGACCACCGCCATGGTCTACCGCTCGGTGATCCGCGAAGCGATCGACTGCGGCTACCCCTGCACCGTGGTCTGCTCGATCGTCGAGCTCTCCGACGAGCTGCTGATCAAGAACCTCTGGGCCCAGGCCCAGCCGCCAGCACGGGTCAAGCTGGACATCGTACGCATTCCCGGTACCGGCAAGCGTGACGGCCTGGCCCACGGCTTCCGCGCCATCTCCCGGCAGATGCCGGATCGCGATGCGGTGGTGGCGGTGATCGATGGCGACACCGTGCTCGAAGCCGATGTGGTGAAGAAGACCGTGCCCTGGTTCAAGCTCTTCCCCAACGTCGGCGGCCTGACCACCAACGAGTTCTGCGAGGTACGCGGCAGCTACATCATGAGCGAGTGGCACAAGCTGCGCTTCGCCCAGCGTCACCTCAACATGTGCTCCATGGCGCTTTCCAAACGCGTGCTGACCATGACCGGGCGCATGTCGGTGTTCCGCGCCAGCGTGGTGACCGACCCCGAATTCATCCGCGACGTCGAAGCCGACCACCTGGAGCACTGGCGCCTGGGCCGCTTCCAGTTCCTCACCGGTGACGACAAATCTAGCTGGTACAGCCTGATGCGCCTGGGCTACGACACCTTCTACGTGCCGGACGCCGCCATCAACACGGTGGAACACCCGCCGGAGAAGAGCTTCATCAAGGCCAGCCGCAAGCTGATGTTCCGCTGGTACGGCAACAACCTGCGGCAGAACTCGCGCGCCCTGCGTCTGGGCATGGGCCGCCTCGGTGCCTTCACCAGCCTGGTGCTGTTCGATCAGCGCGTGTCGATGTGGACCTGCATCCTCGGCCTGTGCGTGGCGATCATCGCCAGCATCAAGTACAGCGTGATGTACCTGCTGGTCTATCTGCTGTGGATCGGCCTGACCCGCCTGATCCTGACCCTGCTGCTGATGCTGTCCGGCCACCGTATCGGCCCGGCCTACCCGGTGCTGCTCTATTACAACCAGATCGTCGGCGCCCTGGTGAAGATCTACGTGTTCTTCCGCCTCGATCAGCAGTCCTGGACGCGCCAGAACACCAAGCTCAACCGCGGCCTGTCCAGCTTCGCCAACTGGTTCAACAGTTGGTCGTCACGCGCCATGACCTTCTCTGCTGCCTCTGTATTCATCGCCGCGCTGCTGGCGCTGGTATGACCGAACTCGAATAGGAATTAGCCACCATGAACTCCGTCGCCAATCTCAACGTCGTCCATGAGTCCGAAGCCCAGCGCCAGCACGCCCGTGTCAAGCTGCCCGGGCGCCTGCGCTACACCACCGCCAAGGGCGAACGCGTCGATGCACGCCTGCAGGATGTCTCTGCCGGCGGTTTCAGCTTCACCAGCGAGAAAACCACACACAAGGTCGGTGACTATCACCGTGGCCAATTGCAGTTCCAGCTCGACGGCCTGGTGCTGGGGCTGGATGTGGAATTCCAGGTCAACGCCGTGCAGGCCGAACACAACCGTGTCGGCTGCCAGTTCCATAACCTTGGCGCACGTGAAGCGGCGGCCCTGCGCCACCTGATCAGCGCGCATCTGGGTGGTGAGCTGATCAACGTCGGCGAGGTGCTGCACATCCTGCAGCGCGACAACTTCACCAAGGCACGCAAGAACGGTACGGGCGGCGGCATGAGCATGCTCGGTCGCCTGCGCGCCGTGACCTTCAGTGGCGCCATCTTCCTCGTCGGCCTGGCGGCCTTCGGCTACATCGGCAAGTCGGTGTATGGCCTGTACTTCGTCACCCATGCCAAGTCGGCGCAGATCAGCCTGCCCGCGCTGCAGGTCACCATGCCGCGTGAAGGCAGCGTGCAGGCCCTGGTACAGCCAGACGCCGTGGTGGAAAAAGGTGCGCCCATCGCCACCTTCACCACCAGCATGCTGGAGATGCTCAAGGGCCACCTGGGTGAAGACCAGCTCGAACCGAGCCAGATCGAGGCCCTGTTCGCCCGCGAGATGCAGGGCACCCTGACCAGCCCGTGCAACTGCAAGGTTGCTCGCCAACTGGTGGCCGACGGTCAGTTCGCCAGCAAGGGCGACGTGATCTTCGAGCTGGTGCCACAGGACGGCGTCGCCACCGTCGCCGCCAGCTTCCCCTATCGCAACCTGGAACAGGCACGCCCCGGCACCCCGGTGACCTTCAAGGTGGCCGGTGAGGACGAAGCCCGTCATGGCCAGATCATCAGCACCAGCCTGCACGACGGCGGCCTGAGTTCGGACATCCGCGTGGTGATCAAACCGCAGGACGTACTGCCGGCCAGCCTCGCCGGCCAGCCGGTGGACGTGGTCATCGACCGTGGCCCGTCCCTCGGCGGTCTGGTCGACCACGCCGTAGCCGCCGGCCGCTGAGGAGATCGCCGTGAGCATGCCTCTACTTCGCCCTGCCCTGCTCGGCCTGGCCGTCAGCGCCACGCTGGTCGGCTGCGCCGGCCTGCCGGACGAGCGCCTGGCCCGCGAAGCCCTGCAAAGCGGCGATCAGCAGACTGCCGAATGGCATTTCCGCCAACTCGCCGAGATGGGCTACAGCAACGCGCAGATCGGCCTGGCCGATATCTACGCGGCCAGCGGCCAGAACCAGGACATGCAGGAAGCCGAGCGCATCTATCGCCAGGCCCTGGATGGCTCACCGCGCGCCGAAGCGCGCCTGGGCAAGCTGCTGGCGCGCAAGCCCGGCAGCACCCTGGTCGAGCGCCGCGAGGCCGCCGAACTGCTGGAACGT